>CALRNU020000004.1:0-133994 GCA_943369595.1 Synechococcus sp. UW140 | reverse complement strand
TTCGGCCAGGCGCCGGGGCCGACTGCCACGGGAGCCAGCCGGATCCAGGGCCCGGGAAAGCCGCAACCCACTGCCAGGCCGCAGCCTTTTACCACCGGCACTGAACAAATGCTCTGCGGCGGCCTGGAGAATCGGATGGCCGGCACCGATCAGGTTGCGCAGATCGCTCAGCAGGTCTTCCAAGTCAGACTCCACGGGCTGAAGCAGTTCTGCAACCGTTTTCATGGCATCGCCCGCGTCGCCAGATCCTAGAGGTCCCCACCAGGGCACCGCAGGTTGACCTGCTGCACCTGGGCCGGTTGACCCAACCAATGGCTGGCCCCGGCAGCAAAATCTGCGGCATCACCGGTTACCACCAGGCGGCAACGGCAGAGATCAGGGCTGAGGGCCACAGGCTCGGCACTGGGCATCAACAAAGTTTCAAGCACCGCCATCGCCGCCAGGGCCGGGTCCACCAGCCGCACATCAGCGGGTAACTGGCTGCGCAGCAAGGGCTCCAACAGGGGGTAATGGGTACAACCCAACACAATCACCTCCACCCGGGCCGCCAGCAAGGGGGCGAGGTAATCCGCTGCCGCCGCCCGCAGCTGGGGACTGTCGAGCTCATTGCGCTCCACGGCTGGCACAAACAAAGGGCAGCCCACCTCCAGCACCTCTACCCCAGCTCGGTTTGCCCGCAGGGCCTTGCCATAGGCACCACTGGCCGCCGTGGCTGGGGTGGCGAGCACCCCCACCCGCTGGGCTTGCAATTGCTGGGCCAAGGAATCGATCAAGCCCACCACTGGCACGCCCGCTTCCGCCTGGGCCACATCAAGGGCCAGGGCATTGGAGGTATTGCAGGCCATCACCAGGGCCTGGGCCCCCTGGCTCCGGAGCCAGGCCACCACCTCGGCGGCAATGGCTCGAATTTCCTCGGGCCGGCGGCCGCCGTAGGGCACCCGGGCGGTGTCGCCCACATACAAACAGGGTTGACCGGGGCGCCTTTGCAAAAGCTGGCGCAAGACGGTGAGGCCGCCAAAGCCACTGTCAAATAAACCAAGCAGAGCATTGGCGGGCAGCGGCGAATCGCTATGGGGATGCAAACTCATCCCGCCAACCTCAAATAATCGAGGATGCCTGCTGAGATCGCCAGGGCCAATTGGCGCCGGTGGGCGGGATCCATCAAATCAGGGGCATCGTCAGCCCCGGTAAGGAAACCCACCTCCACCAGGCTTGAGGGCATGCGGGTGGCCCGAATCACATAGAAACGAGCCTCCCGCACCCCACGGTCCTCGCGGCGCACGGTGCCCATGATCGAGTTGTGGATCGCAGCGGCCAGGCTTCTGCCCTGCTGGCTCTGGAAATAAAAGGTTTCCAAACCATTCACATCCGGACGGCTCATGCTGAGGGCATTGGCATGGATGCTCACGAACACATCGGCGCCGCTGCCGTTGGCCAGCTGGGCCCGCGGTGGTAAGTCCACATCAATGTCGCCGGTGCGGGTGAGCAACACATCCACGCCGCGACCTCGCAACAATTCGGCCACCTGCTGGGAGATCTCCAGCACCACATCTTTTTCCTGGGTGCTGCCGATGCCGATGGCACCGGGGTCTGGCCCCCCATGCCCGGGGTCGATCACCACCCGGAAACGGCCGCGGGCAACATTGGGTAAATCCGCCGGCCGCAGGGGGCGCAGGGGTTGGCGCGGGGCGGCGGGAGCAGAGGGGGCCCCAAAGCCCTCGCTGGGGGCAGCCACCACAGGATCAGGCCGCACCAAGCTGCCCTCTCCCAGGGCCAGGTAGCGGCCCAGCTGCGGCGGCAACTGCAGTTTCCAGCTGTCTTTGTCAACCCCCATCAACTTGAGCTGGGCAGGGTCCAACTGAACGCCAGGCTGGAACTCGAGCACTAGGCGGGTAACCCCTGGTTCGGGCGTGCCCACCCGCACCTGGCGCAGGGGGCCCCCCGCCTGGAGCGTCCGGGGCCTAGAGGGGGTACCCGGTAAATCAATCCACAGCCGGGGCCCTTGAACCCCGTCACCGGGGTCAAAGGAGGCGCTGAGGGTGGCGTAGGGGCTGGTGCGGAGCTCCAGCAGGCCATCGGCCGTGATCCGCCAGGCGGCGAGGGCACTGGCGGCCCAGCCGGGAAGGCCCCAGGCACTGGCGGCCAGGCAAACGCTGCCAAACAAGGCAACGAGCCAACGTTGGCGAAAACGCCCCTCAGCCATCACAACGGTCAGAAAAGGGCTGGATGGCGGTGCCGCAGGCTGGGCATCTGGGCCCGCACCCGTTGGATATGGCCGGGGTCCACCGGGGCGACAGCTGCCCCAGGGCCCACCCCGGCATCGGCCAGAACCGTGCCCCACGGGTCAATAACAAGGGCATGGCCATGGCTCTGACGGCGCCCATAGTGCAGGCCGGTTTGGGCCGGCGCCAGTACGTAGGCGGTGTTTTCAATGGCCCGGGCCTGAAGCAACACCTGCCAATGGTCCTTGCCGGTGTAGGCGGTGAAGGCAGCGGGCACCACCATCAGCTCCGCCCCGGCCCCGGCCAGATGGCGGTATAGCTCTGGAAAACGCACGTCGTAACAGATCGAAAGCCCAATGGGACATAGCCCCGGGACATCCACCACCGGCGGCAACTTATTGCCAGATTGGACCGTGGCCGATTCCGTATACGTGTTGCCGTCGGGCAGATCCACATCGAACAGGTGGATCTTGTCGTAACGGGCAAGCACTTGGCCGTCGGTACCTACCAGCTCCGCCCGGTTATAGGTGGCCCCCTCGCCGGCAGGTACGGGGAAGCCCCCCCCTAGCAGGGTTACCTGATAGCGGCGGGCCATGGTCACCAGGAAGCGGCTACAGCGCTCGGCCAGGCCTGCGGCCAGTTCGAGCTTCCGAGCTTCCTCGCCCATGAAGGCAAAATTCTCAGGCAGGCCCACCAGGTCAGCGCCCCGGCGGGCGGCCAACTCAATCAGCTCCTCGGCCTGGGCAAAGTTTGCCTCCGGGTCTGAGGTGCTGGTGAGTTGCAGGGCTGCCGCAAGAAAGCTGGTCACCACCGCTCCAATCCGTTGGGCGGACTGTACCCAGACGGGCCCTCAGGAGGCACGCAACACGCCAGGTTCTGTTTGTAGGGGCACCACCGCCAGGCTGTCTACGGCGGCGCAACAGGCGAAATCAGGGTCATGGTTCCCCAGCCTCTCTAAACGCTGGCCATGGCTGGCCAGCCGTAGGGCCTGCTCCGGGGCGTGCTGCCACTGCTGCCACAGGGCATGGGCCGCAGCAGCCTCATCGTTGCCCACCAGTTGCTGGAGCCCGCTGCCCCCCTGCTCCAGCAGGGCCGCCACCACGGCGCCGGCGGCGAGGCTGTCTTCTAGGGAGTAATCACCCTCCCAGCCGCTACCCACCACCCAAACAGTGGCGGGTTTGGCCCCAAGCAAACGCTCGGCCACCGCCGATCGGTTCACCAGGGCGGCGGTTACCAGTAACGGGGCGGAGCGCACCCGATCTAGCGAACGGGTGCCATTGGTGGTGCTCATGAAAATTCGCTTACCCCCCACCAGTTCCTCGGTTACCGCCAGGGGCGAGTTACCAAGCTGAAAACCATCAAGCCGGGCCCCCCCCCGTTCGCCAGCCCTCAGGCAACGATCCGCCGGCCAGGCCTTAGCCGCGGCATCCAGGGCGCCCAGGTCAGCGAAGGCCTGAATCGCCTCAGCCCCGTTCTGCAGGGCCCAGGCCATGGTTGTGGTGGCCCTTAACACGTCGATCACCACTGCCGCATCGGCCATGCCGTTGGCGGGCACCCGTTCAGGGGTATGGAAAAAGAAAAGACGCATCAGGCAGGCGACCTAGGAGGTGCGCCACAGTAGGGGCCACTGTTCTAAGCAATCCATGGCGCAGCGCGACCTGCGCGATTTTCTGGCCCTGCTGGACCAGCGGGGCCAGTTGCGCCGCATCAGCGCCCCGGTGGATCCCGACCTGGAACTGGCAGCCATTGCTGATCGGGTGCTGGCCCTGGGCGGGCCAGCCCTGCTTTTTGAAAATGTGATCGGCAGCTCGATGCCGGTGCTGGTGAATCTGCTGGGCACCGTGGAACGGGTGGTGTGGAGCATGGGCCTGGAACGGGTGGAGCAGCTGGAGGAGCTGGGAGCAAAGCTCGCCCTGTTGCAACAACCCCGGCCCCCCAAGGGGCTCCAGGAAACAGCCGCCTTTGGTCGCATCCTTTGGGACCTCATTAAGGCCCGCCCCGACCGCGATCTCACCCCCCCCTGCCAGCAAATAGTGCTGAAGGGGGAGGCCGTAAATCTCGATGCCCTACCGCTGATCCGCCCCTGGCCCGGGGATGCCGGTCGGGTGATCACCCTCGGCCTGGTGATTACGAAGGATCCAGAAACCAAGGTGCCCAATGTGGGCGTGTACCGGCTGCAACAGCAGGACGCCCGCTCCATGACCGTGCACTGGCTAAGCGTGCGGGGCGGCGCCCGCCACCTGCGCAAGGCTGCCGAAAGGGGTGAAGAGTTGGAGATCGCCATTGCCCTTGGCGTCCATCCGCTGCTGGTGATGGCCGCTGCCACACCGATCCCGGTGCAACTTTCTGAATGGTTATTTGCCGGCCTCTATGCCGGCGAAGGAGTGCATCTAGCCAAGTGCAAAACCGTTGATCTGGAGGTGCCCTCCCACAGCGAAATCGTGCTGGAGGGTCGAATCAAGCCGGGGGAAACCCTGCCCGACGGTCCCTTTGGCGACCACATGGGCTTCTACGGCGGCGAAGAGCCTTCACCGCTGGTGCGCTTCCACTGCATCACCCAACGGCGCCAAGCGCTAATGCTCACCACCTTCAGTGGCCGCCCCCCCAAGGAGGAGGCGATGCTGGCGATCGCCCTCAATCGCATCTACACGCCGATCCTGCGCCAACAGGTGCCGGAAATCGTTGATTTCTTCCTGCCCATGGAAGCGCTCAGCTACAAGTTGGCGGTTATCTCTATCGATAAGGCCTATCCGGGCCAGGCAAAACGGGCTGCCATGGCCTTCTGGACTGCCCTGCCCCAGTTCACTTACACGAAATTTGTGGTGGTGGTGGATCGGGCGATCAATGTGCGGGATCCGCGGCATGTGGTTTGGGCCATTGCCGCCCAGGTGGATCCGCAAAGGGACTTGTTTGTGCTGGAAAACACCCCCTTTGATTCCCTCGACTTCGCCAGTGAACGCCTCGGCCTCGGCGGCCGCCTGGCCATTGATGCCACCACCAAGATTGGTCCGGAAAAACGCCACGACTGGGGCGAAGCCCTGGGCCGCGACGCGGAGCTGGAGCAGCGCGTAAACGGCCGCTGGCAGGAGTTAGGGCTTTCCGACCTAGGGCCCGCCAGCGGGGAGGGCCCCAGCCCCGACCCCAGCCTGTTTGGCCTCCAGCTCGAGCATGTGCTGGAACGGCTGCGGTGCTAACCCGAGCCGGCAGCGTCGCCCTGCGGGCCCTGGTGGAACTGGCCCGCAGCCCTAGCCACAGCCTGGCCGGCCCGGCCCTGGCCGCCCGCCAAGGACTGCCGGCACCCCTGCTAGAGCAACTGCTACTGCAACTGCGGCGGGCGGGTCTGCTGGAGGCCCGCCGGGGGCGCAGCGGTGGCTATCGGCTGGCGGTCGCCCCGGAAAAACTCGCCGTGGCTGATGTACTCAGCGCTGTGGGTGGTCGTCGCCAACTACAGCTGCGGGATCCACCGGACTATTCAGCCGCCCAAGGCTCTTCCACTGCGAGCAGTGCCGCCGCCGGCGATCGCCTTGAACGGCAACTTCAACAGCGGCTGAATCGGGCCGTGGAGAGGGAGCTTGCCGACCTAACCATTGCCGAACTTCTTTACGATCAACTCAGCTGGGAAGCCAGCCTTGAGCCGGAAGGGGGCTTGATGTTGGGCTAAGCCTTGAAGCTGGGCTGAAGGCAGCAGCTACCGATGCCCGCCTGCTGGTCCATAGGATCCAACTCCCGGCCCCTGGCAGCCCATGGCAACCACCACCCTCACCAGCGGCCTGCGCCTGCGGGGCACGGTGCGGGTGCCGGGCGATAAATCAATTTCCCACCGGGCCCTGTTATTCGGGGCCATCGCCGAAGGCGAAACCCGCATCGAAGGCCTGCTGCCCGCCGAAGACCCCCTGAGCACCGCCGCCTGCCTGCGGGCCATGGGGGTGGAGGTGTCGGCCATTGAAGCGGGCCAAGAAGTGCTGGTGCGGGGCGTGGGCCTTGATGGCCTGCAGGAGCCTGCCCAGGTGCTCGATTGCGGCAACTCCGGCACCACCATGCGGTTGATGCTGGGCCTGCTGGCCGGCCGCGGCGGCCGCCATTTTGTGCTGGATGGCGATAGCTCCCTGCGGCGGCGGCCCATGGCCCGGGTGGCAAAACCCCTGGGCCAGATGGGGGCCAGCATCCACGGCCGCCACGACGGCAACTTGGCCCCCCTGGCCATCCAGGGCCGCCAACTCCAGGGGGCCGTGATCCGCACCCCGGTGGCCTCAGCCCAGGTAAAAAGTGCCCTGCTGCTGGCGGGCCTCAGCGCTGAAGGCCCCACCACGGTGATCGAACCGGCCCTCTCCCGCGACCACAGCGAGCGGATGCTGCGGGCCTTTGGCGCCGATCTGGTCAGTGAGCCAGAGGCCAGTGGTGGTCCCCGGGTACTGATTACCCCAGGGGCCCGGCTCCAGGGCCAGCGGGTGGTGGTGCCCGGTGATATCAGTTCCGCCGCCTTCTGGTTGGTGGCCGGCCTGCTGGTGCCAGGTGCTGATTTACTCCTGGAAAATGTGGGCCTCAACCCCAGCCGCACCGGCATCCTTGAGGTGCTGGGGGCCATGGGTGCCCCCCTGGAAATCCTCAACGAACGGCTGGTGGCGGGGGAACCGGTGGGGGACCTGCGGGTTCGTCCAGCGCCCCTAAAGGCCTTCACCATTGGCGGCGAGCTGATCCCGCGGCTGGTGGATGAGATCCCGATCCTGGCGGTGGCGGCCTTGGCCGCCGAAGGCACCAGCGTGATTGGCGATGCCGAAGAACTGCGGGTGAAGGAAACTGACCGGCTGGCGGTCATGGCCCGGCAACTGCGGGCCATGGGCGCTGAGCTGGAGGAAACTAGCGATGGCCTGGTGATCCCCGGCGGCCAGCAATTGCAAGGGGCCACCGTCGATAGCGAAACCGACCACCGGGTGGCCATGAGCCTGGCGGTGGCAGCCCTGGGGGCCACCGGCATCACCAGGATTGCCCGGGCGGAGGCGGCCGCTGTTTCCTATCCGAATTTCTGGGATGACTTGGCCAGACTCCAGGCCGGCTGAACTACAGCCACGCCTCACCGCCGATGGCAGTTTCAGCCTCTGGAGTGAAGCTTTTCAGGAGGGTTTCCACTGCGGCCGCGGCGCCCTGGGGGAAGCCCAGCACACCTTCCTGGCCCCGGCAGGTATCGAGCTAGTAGCCAAAGACAGGTCCCTGAGGGTGTTGGAGGTGTGTGTGGGCACAGGAACCAACACCGCGGCCCTGCTGGAGCAGCTCTCTGACCTGGGAAGGGGAATGCAGTGGTGGGGGCTGGAGCTAGATCGGCGCCCCTTGACCATGGCCCTAGGGGAAGTCAGCTTCCGGAGCCAATGGCGAGCCAGCAGTTTGGCCGTGCTGGAGCAATTGGAGCAGCAGGGCCACTGGCAAAACAATCAAAGCCAAGGGCAACTGCCCTGGGGGGATGCCAGGGAGCAGCTGCGGCAACTTATACCAGCCCTGCGGGGCTCCCTAGATCTGGTACTCCATGACGCCTTTTCCCCGGGGGTCTGTCCCCAGCTTTGGACCATGGAATTCCTTGGTCAACTGGCCTCCCTATTGGGCCCCAGGGGCCGCCTGGTGAGCTATTGCTCAGCGGCAGCGGTGCGCCAGGCCCTGAGACTCCACGGTCTGCAGCTAGCCAGCATCCATCCCGGCCCAGGTTCCCCCGCCCACCAATGGAGCAACGGCACCGTGGCCAGTCCAGCGGCGCTGGGCGATAACCAGCAATTCGCTGCCCTTTCAACGATGGAGGAGGAACACCTCAAAACCAGGGCGGCGGAACCCTATCGGGACCCCAGTGGCCGAGCAGATGCTGAAACGATCCGGGCGGAGCGGCGCCAGGCCCAGGAAAACAGCACTGCCAGCAGCACCAATGGCTGGAGAAAACGTTGGCAAGAAAGGGTTAGCTGCCGCAACCCCCGGTAGATTCCCGCCCAGTTGCAGAGCACCAATGCTCGCCGTTGCCGTGCTCGCCGCCGGAAAAGGCACCCGCATGAAGAGCAGCCTGCCAAAGGTGCTCCAACCCCTGGCTGGGGCCACCCTGGTGGAACGGGTGTTGGCCAGCACCAAGTCTCTGCAGCCCAACCGAACACTGCTGATTGTTGGGCACCAAGCGGAGCGGCTGGAGTCGGAGCTAAAGCAACACCCCAGTAAGCCGCAGTTTGTGCTGCAACAACCCCAGAACGGCACGGGCCATGCGGTGCAGCAGTTACTCGATCCCCTCGTTGATTTCGAAGGTGATCTGCTGGTGCTCAACGGTGATGTGCCCCTGCTGCGCACCGAAACCCTGCAACAACTACTGGCGCAGCACCGCAGTAGTGGTGCCGCCGTAACTCTGCTCAGTGCCCATCTCCAGGATCCGAGCGGCTATGGGCGAGTCTTTGTAGATGCTGCTGGCCAGGTGCAGGAAATCGTTGAACATCGTGACTGCAGCGATGACCAACGCCGCAACAATTTGATTAATGCGGGCATCTACTGCTTCCACTGGCCACGACTGCGCCAGGTGTTGCCCCTGCTCAGCAGCGACAACGACCAGGGGGAGTTGTATCTAACTGACAGCATTGCCCTGCTGAAGAACGCTGGCCACCTGGTGGTAGAGGACCTCTCCGAGATCACCGGCATCAATGACCGGTGCCAACTGGCCGCATGCGAAGCGATGCTCCAGGAGCGCCTCCGCCTCCATTGGATGAAGGAGGGGGTGAGCTTTACAGACCCCTCCAGTTGCACCCTCTCGGAGGACTGCCATTTCGGCAAAGATGTGTTGATAGAACCCCAAAGCCACTTCCGCGGCCATTGCCAAATCGGCAACAATTGCCGCATCGGTCCAGGCAGCCTGATCGAAAACAGTCAGCTGGGCGACGACGTTCAGGTGCTGCTTTCGATGGTGAATGGCGCCACAGTCGCCAAGGGTTGCCGCATCGGTCCCTATGCCCACCTGCGCCCGGAGGCAGAGCTGGGGGAGGGCGTCAGAATCGGCAACTTTGTGGAAGTTAAGAAAAGCCAAGTCGGTCCCGGAAGCAAGGTTAATCACCTCAGCTACATCGGCGACGCCCAGCTGGGGGCAGATGTAAATGTGGGGGCTGGCACAATCACCGCTAATTACGACGGCGTCAACAAACACCGCACCGTGATCGGCGCCGGCAGCAAAACCGGAGCTAATAGCGTGCTCGTGGCTCCGGTAATTCTTGGCGCAGGGGTAACCGTGGGCGCCGGCTCAACCATTACAAAAGACGTGCCAGATGGGGCCCTGGCCCTGGGCCGCTCCCGCCAAGTAATCAAAGACAACTGGCAACCAATAAATAGCAAAATATAGATTATATTTATTCATATCTATATCTATATCTATATCTATATCTATATCTATATTCATATTTATTGATCATTGTCGCTATATTTATTAATTAAATTTATCTAAATGCCAATTCTAAATACCAAACCAACATGCCTAATCAATATGCCTAATCAGTACGCCTAATCTATATGTTATAACAAATCCATTCCGTACATTTGCTAAATACTTGCACGCGAACACTTCAAATCAATAAAAACGCCCTAAGCACCACCGTCCTGAATCTGATTAAAAGCCCTAAGCACCACCGTCCTGAATCTGACCCTAGTCATCTGACCCTAGTCATTTTCATTAGACCGTTAGACAAAGGAGGTATCGACAAAAGTCACAGCTTATGAGTAAAGCTCAGAGATTGAGCGCAAGGGCCAGAGATTGCCCATGAAGCTTATAGGCAATGCATGAAGCTAAGAGATTGCGCTTAAAGCCGAGAGATTGCTCGTAAAACTCAGAGATTCTGCATGAAATTTATAAACTGTACACAAAGCTCACAGATTGCATATTGGTTACAGAATTTGTATCAAGATCAACATCTTGCATTAGTTGCATCAGTCCCGGCCCCAGGGCCGCTTAGTAGAGGAATCAGCCGCTCCAGGGCAACCCCACGGCTGGCCTTGAGCAACAGGTGATCACCGGGCTCTAACCAATCAAATAGGAGCTCGGCCGCTGTCTCTGGTTGGGCCACTTGCTGGAGCAAGGGCACGGTTGTGGCAGCCTCCATAAGGGCATCCAGCTCCGGCCCATCGCCCACCACCACCAGCCCATCGAGGCCAAGGGCCGCAGCCCGGGCCCCCACCTGGCGGTGCAGACCTGCGCTCTGGTCACCAAGCTCCAACATCGAGCCCAGCACGGCAAACCGTCGTCCCCCCTGGCTATGCAGTAGTTCCAAGGCGGCGAGCATGGCCTCCGGCGAGGCGTTATAGCTTTCATCCAGCAGGGTCACCCCTGCCAGAGGACCCTGATCTAAGACAATCCGCCGGGCCCGGCCCCCAGGCAAGGCCACCTGCAAGCGAGTAAGGGCTGAGCGCGGCACCCCCAGCTCCTCGGCCACCGCTAGGGCTAGCAACAGATTCAAGGCATTGTGTCGCCCCTCCAGGGGCAGGTTGATGCTGCTGCCATCGCTAAAAAGCAACTCACTGCCAACAATTGCCGATCCGTTCTGCAATTCAGCCACCAATTGTGCAGCTGGTAAATCAGCAGTTGGGAAATCTCTGGCCGCAAGCGCCACCCGCACCACACGGCCCCGCCAAACCCTCGCCAAGGCCGCTTCCAGCAAGGGATCTCCAGCTGGAATCACCACCAGACCCTCCGGGTGCAGGGCGGCACAAATTTCGCATTTGGCCGTGGCAATTGCCTCGCGGCTCCCTAGGCGACCAATGTGGGCAGTGCCCACGTTGGTGATCACGGCCACGGAGGGTGCGGAGCAACGGCTGAGCCTTTCGATTTCCCCAAGGCCGCGCATGCCCATTTCCAGCACCAGCGCCGCCAACGGCTCCCGGGCCCGCAGCAGGGTGCGCGGCACACCGATGTCGTTATTTTCATTGCCAATGCTGGCTTCTACGGCACCCAGCGGTTGCAAACAGGCCTTGATTAACTCGCGGGTGCTGGTTTTACCGGCGGAACCGGTAACCGCCACCACCGGCGCCTTAAGTTGCCGTCGCCAAAGCAACGCCACCTCTTGATAGGCATCAAGGGTATCCTCAACGATTACATAGGCAAGGTGTTCAGGAATATGGCCGCGCCAGTCCCTGGCCACCAGGGCTCCAGCTGCCCCCACCGCCACGGCGGCCCCCAGGTAGTCGTGGCCATCAAAACGTTCACCGCGAAGGGGTACAAACAGGTCACCCGCCTGGAGGGAGCGGCTGTCGGTGCACACCTGCTCGAAGCTCCACTCCAGGGTGCCGATATCTAAGGGACTGCTGTGTCTCTGCACAGGCTGATCAAACAGTTCGGCCAGGTCCTGAATACAGAGGGAAGGGCTCATGGCAGGGGGTTTGACCAAAGAATCATGCCTTCCCCCACCAGCGCTGAGCGGCCCAGCAGGTGCCCATCAGCCGAACGCAATTCAAGCCGGTCGTAGCCCAGGTTTCGGCTCTGCTGTTGCCAGCCGTTGGCCTGCCCCTGCTGCTCACCACTAGGCAGCTCAAAAAATGCAGCGGTGGGAGTGAGCTGCAGCAGGCCCTGGTTAGCCACTGGATGAATCGACCCCACCAGGGCAGCACCTTCCTTGGCCTGCAACAGGGCCAACAGCGGGTCCAGCTGCGGTACGGCTGGGGAGGCTTTCTCTGGGGCGACCCCTGGCCCTAAGGAACCTGGTTTTGAAATGGCTGGCTCTGGGTTCCCAGCTGGGGAAACTGAATTTTGAATGGTTCCAATTTGATTGGCTCCAGTTGGCTTCGTTCCAGATTCAGCCAGTGCCAGTGAGTCAGCCCCGGTTCCAGGCGGGATAGGCACTGCAGAGAGGGGAGTAGGCGATGGCAACCCAGAGGGTTCTGCTGCGCTTGGTAAAGCCCCTGGGCCATGGCTCTGAAATGGCAAACGCAGCAACACGAGCAAGCTGAGTACCAGCAACAGGGCCACCAATGGCCAAAAAAGCGGCGTCCAGCCCAGGGGCCAGAAGCCAGGCGCGGAGAGATCCCCCTCCCGGTTGCGGCGCCAGAGCTCCCGCAACCTCAGGCCCACAGAGGCAACCACGGCCGGCAGGTCGCGGCCCAGGTCGCTACGCAACTGCTCCCAGGGGCTGCGGTAGGCCACCGGCAGTAGGGATGGGGGCTCCCCTGAATCCGATCTGGCCATCAGCCATCAGCCGCCATTGCGGCGCAGCAGCGAGAGCGGATTAAAGCGCCGCTGCGGGGCCGGCTGGGGCACTGGGCTGGGATCGCGGGCATCGGCAGCGGCATGGGCGGCCCGTTGGTCAGGCGGTTCGGGCATCGAAAAACGGGCCGCTGTTTCAGCATCGGGGCCTGGTTCCTTGCTGCCCCGCACCTCTCGATACATGGCGTCGTACTCCAGGGCGGAGCGATTCCAACTGAAATCCAGCTGCATCACCCTTCGCATCAACTGTTGCCAGCTATCGCGATGGCGATAGGCCTCCCAGGCCCGCACCAAGGCGGTGTAGAGGTCGATGGCCTCATAGCGATCAAAACAGAAGCCATTGCCCGTTTGGGCCGTGGGGTCATAGGGGGGCACCGTATCCACCAGGCCCCCCACCCGGCGCACCACCGGCACCGTGCCGTAGCGCATCGCCAGCAGCTGACTAATCCCACAGGGCTCAAAGCGGGAGGGCATCAGGAAGGCATCACTGCCGGCGTACACCAAGCGCGACAGGTCGTCGTCGTAGGTGAGGAAGGCGGCAAAGCGGCCAGGATTGTTGCTGGCCATCTGCCAAAGCCCACTTTCATAGCCCCGGTCACCGGTGCCCAAAACGACGATCTGGGTATCTGTGTAGGCCAACAAACGCTCGGCCACCTGCAAGAGCAAATCGACGCCCTTTTGATCCACCAGCCGACTCACCATGCCGATCAGGAAGGTGTTGGGGTTCTGGGGCAACCCCATCCGTTGCTGGAGGACCTGCTTATTGCTGGCCTTACCAGCCAGGTTGCTGGGGGAGAAAACAGCGGGAATCCGTTGGTCCTTAGCAGGATCCCAGGCCTGCTGATCAATGCCGTTGAGGATGCCGCGCAACTTGCCACTGATGTAATTGAGCAGGCCATCGAGTTGCTCGCCATATTCAGCGGTGCGGATCTCCATGGCGTAGGTGGGAGATACGGCGTTCACCCGATCGGCATAGAGCAGGGCAGCGGCCATCGTGTTATCCCCAGCCATGTACCAGGGGCACCAAGTCATCCGCTCCAATTTCCAGCGCCAGGGCCCCTGGTACTTGAGGTTGTGGATGGTGAAAACCGTGCTGATCTCCGGGTCCTGGTGCATCCAGACAGGGATCATGCCCGTGTGCCAGTCATGGCAATGCAGCACCTCCGGCTTCCAAACGTTCCAGGCAAACTCGGCGGTGGCACTGGCAAAGAAGGTGAAACGCCAATCTTCGTCTTCACCGCCGTAGATGCGTTCGGGATCAAAAACCGGATGACCAATCAAATAAATCGTTAAGCCATTGCTGGGATGCTTAGTTTCAAAAACTGCAAAATCGGTGCCCATGGTTTGGGCCCGCCAGATCGGTTCTGAATTGATCTGCAACTTCGACCAGAGCTGCCCATAGCCGGGCATAACAAGGCGCACGTCATGGCCTAGGGCAGCCAGGGCCGGAGGCAGGGAACCGACCACATCCCCCATGCCACCCACCTTCACCATGGGCGCACATTCGGCAGCGGCGAAAAGAACGCGCATGGGGGATCCCGATAGTTGGGGCGACTCTACGGAGACGCCTCAGGGAATCACAGTGACAGGGATGCCTGGTTGCACTTGATCAAACAAAGCCTGGATGTGTTCCTCAAAAAGACGCACGCAACCATGGGAAACCGCATGGCCCACGGTCCAACGGTGGGGGGTGCCGTGGAAACCAGCGATGGTGCAGCCCTGGATATCCAGTTCCTTTTCACCGTCAAAACCCTTCTTGGCGCTGCAATCCCGATGGAAGCCGATCCAACGACTGCCCAGGGGATTTTGGGGTGAGCCCCCCGCCACCAAGTCACCACTGTGGGGGTTACTCCAGGGCGGATCACTGCGTTTTTCCAGCACCCGAAATTTTCCCAAAGGTGTTTCCCAGCCAGCCATGCCCACCGCCACCGGATAACGGGCCAGCAACTGGCCATCCTTGAGCAGTAGCAACTGGCGCCGGCCCCGGGCCAGCACCAGCTGACGGCCAGACTGCTTAAGCAGCAGCGCCGGTACTTCGCTTAACTGCAGCTCCAGGGGGCGCAGGGGATGGTCTGGGTCGTCCAAGGGGCTGGCCCGCAGCGGTAGGGCCCCACTGCAACAGAGCAGCAATGGCAGCAACACCAGGGGCAGGGGCTTGATTTTCACAACAGGGGTGGGCTTGAGGCATTAATGGGCTCAGGGCAGCCAGGGCACCTCGCTGAAATCCGGGTCACGTTTCTCCAGAAAAGCCCTTTGACCCTCTTTACCCTCTTCGGTTCGATAAAAAAGGTGGGTGGCCTGGCCGGCCAACTCCTGCAAACCAGCCATGCCGTCGGTTTCGGCATTGAAGGCCGCCTTCAAGCAACGGATGGCCGTGGGACTGTGCTGAAGGATCTCCTGGGCCCAGCGCACCCCCTCATTCTCCAGCTGAAATAGGGGCACCACCTCGTTGACCAGGCCCATGGCCAGGGCCTCATGGGCGCTGTAGCGGCGGCAGAGGAACCAGATCTCCCGGGCCTTGCGCTGGCCCACCAAGCGGGCCAAATGGCTACAACCAAAGCCCGCATCAAAGCTGCCCACCCGCGGCCCCGTTTGGCCAAACTGGGCATTCTCAGCCGCCAGGCTGAGGTCACACAGCAAGTGCAACACCTGGCCACCGCCGATGGCATAGCCAGCCACCAGGGCGATCACCACCTTTGGCAAACTGCGGATCAAGCGCTGCAGATCGAGGACGTTGAGGCGGGGCATGCCCTCCTCATCTAAGTAACCGCCATCGCCGCGCACCGACTGGTCCCCGCCGGCGCAAAAGGCATAGGCACCGTCGGCGGCGGGGCCCACCCCGGTGAACAGCACCACCCCAATGGCCGGGTTATCGCGCACCCGGGAAAAGGCGTCGTAGAGCTCTGTCACCGTGCGGGGCCGAAAGGCATTGCGCTTCTCGGGCCGGTTGATGGCGATCCTGGCGATGCCCTCCGGAGCCAAGTCCAGCAGCACATCCTGATAGTTGCCGCTGGGGGTCCAGGTGACCAGGGATTTCCCTGGCAACACCTGGCGGGGGGCAGCACCGGCGGCGGTGGGCTCAGGCATCAGGCATTGCGATAGGCAGGGATCCATCCTCCCCCCGCAAGCGTTGGCGCAGGCAGGAGTCCGCCGCCCGATCGGTGGGGAACCGCAACAGCAACATTGGTTCCTGCCGTTGGTCCTCCGCCAGCAGCCAAGCCAGGGCAGCGGGCAACTGCTCCAGGTGGCTGCAAGTGCGCCCCGGCACCCCATGGGCCGCCGCCAGGGCGAGGGGGTCCAGGGCCTGGGGCATGGCAAACAACCGCTCAAAATCCAGGCCGCTGCGCTCCATGGGCAGCTGTTCAAAAACGCCACCACCCCTGTTGTCAATCAACAGCACCAAAAGTTGTGCTTGGAGCTGTTGACGCCATAACCAGCCGTTGCTGTCGTGCAACAGGGCCAGATCACCGGTAACAAGCACCAGCCGCCCCCAGGCGGCGGCCAAGCCTGCTGCCAGCGACAGGGTGCCATCTATGCCCGAGGCGCCTCGAAAACTCACCACAGTGCGCTGGGCCTCAAGCCGAGCCGCATAGCTCTCCCAATCCCTAACCGGACTGCTGTTGGCCACTAACACCGGCAACTCCGGGGGCAACAAACGATTGAGCCAACGGGCCAGGGCCGGTTCCGTGCAGGCTCCCTTCAGGGGGAGGGCCTGGTCCAACTGGCACTGCAGGCGTTCCTCAGCCCTAAGCCAGCGCTGTTGCAAAGCGAGGGCTTCCGCCGACGGCGCCCCCGGGGCCAAGCCAGCCACCCAGGCCGCCAGGCCCTGCCAATGCTGCTCGGCACCGCTGGCCAAGGGGTCTTGGCGGCGGGGTTCCAGTTCAGTAATGATCAATTGGGGGCCCTGCTGGGCCGCCAGCCATTGCTGCAGCCTGCGGCTGGCGGGCATTGGCCCCAACCGCAATAGCTGGGGGGCCGCCAGGCTTTGGTCTGGATCCGCCAGCAACAGGTCGTAACCACTCACCAGGGGCAGGGGCAACCCGCGCAGGCCAGAGGCGGCATCGGCCAGCAGCGGCCAACCAGTGCGGGCCACCAGCTTGCGCAGGGCAGCCACAAAACCAGCCCCAGCCCCCCGGCGCCAGGGACCGACCACAATCACCCCCGGCTGATCAAGGTCCAGCGGTCCCGGGGCAGCAGGGGCTGGGAATTCTTCATCTAGGCCCCTGCAGCGCTGGGGGGTAGGAAGAGGAGGGGGCGAGATGCCTGCCGCCGCGTGCAGGGGCTCCTCAAAGGCAAGGTTTAAGTGCACTGGCCCGGCGGGCACCCCGAGGCACTGGCGCCAGGCCAGGGCGGCCAGGGCCTCCAACCGGGGCCCGTCGGCCCTATGCAGACCCCCTAAGGGCCCCTGAATCAAGGCGCGGCAAACGGGCTGAAGGAAAGCTTCCTGGTTGAGGGTCTGGTTGGCACCGCAGTCCTTGAGCCGCTCAGGTCGATCGGCCGTTAGCAAAAGCAGCGGCAGCCCACTGCGGTCAGCCTCCACAGCCGCCGGCAGCAATTCCGCCACCGCGGTGCCTGAAGTGGTTACCACCGCCACCGGTTGACCATCGGCGCGGGCCAAGCCCAGGGCAAAGAAGGCAGCCGAGCGCTCATCAATGCCGGTAAACAGGCGCAGCCCCTGGGCTTCGCGGCGGGCGGCCGCCAGGGCCAGGGGACCGGAACGACTGCCAGGGCAAAGCACTAGCCGCGTTAGGCCAAGGCCCATGAGGGCGCCGAGCAATCCGTCGGCGGCCTGGAGGTTGTCAGATGCCTGCAGGACCACGGCACCGGCTGCTGTAGGAAACAACGATTGTGCTGCCTGCCCGTTCCCCCATGGCCCCCACTCCTTCTTCACCCCAGCAGGGGCTTTGGGGTCAATTAAGGGGATTGTTGGTGGTGGCGGCCCTGGCGCTGTTGCTGCGCTGGGCTGTGCTCGAACCCCGCTGGATCCCCTCCGGCTCGATGCTGCCCAGCCTGCAGCTGGAGGACCGCATTCTTGTGTGGAAATTGGGCCCGCGGCTGGGCCAGCAACCCCAGCGGGGCGCCATCGTCGTTTTCCATGCGCCGCCAGTGCTGCAGGAGCGGGGCTATGACCCCGCAGCGGCCCTGATCAAAAGGGTGGTGGGTCTACCCGGTGACCAGGTCGAAGTGCACAACGGGGTGCTGATCCGCAATGGCGTTCCTGCCCAAGAGCCTTGGCTCACAGCAGCCATGGCCTACGAGTTGGCGCCCCTGGAGGTGCCGCCAGAAAACCTGCTAGTGCTTGGGGATAACCGCAATGCCAGCCTCGATTCCCACCTCTGGGGTCCGCTGCCAGAGCGGGAAGTAATCGGGGTGGCAATTTGGCGCTACTGGCCCCTACGCCGATTTGGTCCCCTGCTGTAGGTTGTGCTTTGGGTAACAACCGGTGACGGAATGTTCAATCCCGAATTTCTGACATCGGAATCCGACTCAGTCAGTGGCAACGGGCTTATTCGCTACCTGCAAGAGCAAAGCCCAGACGTGTTGCAGCGGGTTGCCCGCTCAGCCGGTCCTGAGATCCAGGAAATTATTCGCCACAATGTTCAAGGGTTGCTGGGCATGCTGCCCGGCGAGCAGTTTGAGGTGAAGGTGCAAACCAGCCGAGACAACCTGGCTGGTTTGCTGGCATCGGCAATGATGACGGGCTATTTCTTGCGCCAGATGGAGCAACGCATGGAGCTGGAACGCTCTGTGTTTGGCAGCTTTGACGAGGAGGAAACTGAAAATGGCTTTGAACTCTGAAAACGCTTAATCCCAATGGCCTGGCCAAGGCTGGCTAGGTATCAACCATCGGTACTAGCCCCAATTGCTCCAGGCGACTGTTCAGTTGCCGGAGCAGGCGGCGGTCAGGCCCCCCCATGGGGGTGTCGCCGCGCTGCCAGGCCTCAGCCAGGGCCTTCATGGTTGCTGAATTTGCAGCCACTGGCGCCTCGAAATGGGCCGGAACCACCTGGGTCAAGGGCAACTGGGCACAACGGTTCAGCCAGTCACCCATCAGGAAACGGTGGCGAGGGAAAACCAACTCCTCCAGGATCGGCGCCACCTGCAGGGCCCCCTGGCGGCTGATCGCCTCAAAGTCCTGTTGCCAGCCAGGGCGCCAGCGGAAGGGGAAACGGTTCAGCACCTGATCCACCGCCTGGGGCCTCAGGTAACAGGCAAATAACACCAAGCGGCGCCAGCCCTTCTGACGGCGCTCCTCGGTGTCATCCATGGGTTCAGAGCCACTGTCGCGCCCATGGAATAACAGCGGCCTGGGGTCCTGCTCCAGCAATTCAGGCCGCTGGTCTGACACGGAAATCAGCCCGTCGGTGACCAAGAGACTGCCGGTGGCCCGATGGAAAATGCAGGCCTCGAAGAAGGGGCCCGGGCCCAGGGGCACCGGGCCCAGGGGTAACCAGTCAAGTTGATCGCCATGGGGAAGTCCCTGGTCAAACAACACCTTGGTGCGGCTGGCGGGAAAGCCCAACCAACTGAGCGGCAGCCTCAGCGGGAAACTCCACTGGCCAGGGGCCACCCAGAGGTCCGCCGCCGGAAATGCCCGGGCCATGGCTGGCACCGCCACCTTGTGCTCGAGCCCCGAGGCGGTGGGATGCACGATCGTGACTACGGGCCCATGGGCTACCTCCAGCTCCCGAAGCAACTCGAGGCACTCAGGGGTGGGCGCCACCGGGGCATAGAGCAGTAAACCCTGGCGCAGCTTCAGCACCGTCATCCGGATCGGCACGGCCACCGCAAACAGCCCCTGCAACTGCTCAAATGCCCAGAGTTGGTTGGCTACCAACTGGCGCCTGAGGGTGCGACGGTGGCCGTAGGGATATAGGGGCAGCAACGGCCACCAACCCCAGTAATCGCGATGGCTGGCTTGCATTTAGGCAGATTAAGCAGCCCGGCGCAGGGCTTACCGGCAGTCGAGCCATCGGTAGGATCCGCGGCACTGCGCTTCCCGTTGGATGGCAAACATCGACCACGCCCCCAGCCGCACCATGCTGAACCTGCTGCATGTGCTGCCGGCCTTTGCCGACGCCGGTGAATTAAGACTGAACGTGATCGTAGAGCTCAACTCGATGACGATCAATAAATACGAACTGATCACTGAAACTGGCCACCTGAAACTAGACAGGGTGGGTTATTCCTCCCTCTCTTACCCGTTTGCCTATGGCTGCATCCCCCGCACCTGGGATGAGGATGGCGATCCCCTCGATGTGGAAATAGTCGGCGTAACAGAGCCGCTAGTACCCGGCTCCCTGGTGGAAGCCCGGATCATCGGCATCATGAAATTTGATGACGGCGGCGAAGTTGATGACAAGGTGATTTGTGTACTAGCCGACGACAAGCGGATGGATCACATCACTAGCTACGAGCAGCTTGGGGCCCATTGGCTAAAGGAAACCACCTACTACTGGGAACATTACAAAGATCTCAAAAAACCTGGTACCTGCAAGGTAAATGGCTTCTTTGATAATGCAGAAGCCGTGAAGATCATAGGTGACTGCGAACAACGCTACCTGGAAACAATCGAAGCCAAACTTGTTAACTAAGCCCACGGGCCACGGCCTCACCCACCTTCAAGCCATCAATCCCCGCCGAAAGAATGCCACCGGCATAGCCCGCCCCTTCCCCGGCGGGGAAAAGGCCCGGAGTATTGCAACTTTGGAAATCCTTATCTCTGGTAATCCGTAGGGGCGAACTGGTACGGGTTTCAACGCCGGTAAGCAAGGCATCGCCTAGGTCAAAACCTGGAATCTGTTTTGCAAAGGCAGGCAGGGCCTCGCGAATGGCCGCGATGGCATAGCTGGGCAGGGCAGTGGAGAGATCTGTGGGGGTAACCCCCGGGGCATAGGAGGGCACCACTGCCCCCAGATTTGTACTGGCCACCCCGGCCATAAAGTCTGCCAGCCGCTGCACTGGGGCGTTGTAGTTGCCACCGCCCAACTCAAAGGCGCGACCCTCCCAGTGCCTTTGAAAGGCAAGCCCGGCAAGGGGCCCACCGGGATAATCCTCGTTAGGACTAATACCCACAACAATGCCGCTGTTGGCATTGCGTTCATTGCGGCTGTACTGACTCATGCCATTGGTTACCACGCGACCCTCCTCGGAGCTGGCACCCACCACCAGGCCGCCGGGACACATGCAAAAGCTATAAACCGAACGGCCATTGCTGGCGTGATGCACCAACTTGTAATCGGCGGCCCCAAGCAATGGATGCCCCGCAGAATCCCCCCAACGGGCAGCATCCACCAGCGCCTGGGGATGTTCAATCCGAAAACCAACAGAGAAGGGCTTGGCCTCCATGGTTACGCCAAGACCTGCCAGCATCTCAAAGGTGTCCCGGGCGCTATGGCCAATCGCTAGCACCACTGCCTCGCTAACGATTGCAGTGCCATCGGCCAGTTGCACCGCCCGCACGGCCCTGGTTTCTGGGTGCAGATCTAGGCCAACAACTTGCTGCTCAAAACGCACCTCTCCGCCAAGGGCCTCAATGCGAGCCCTAAGTTGCTGAACAACTCCCACCAACTTGAAAGTGCCGATGTGGGGCTTACTGATTACAAGAATTTCAGGATTAGCGCCACTGGCCACTAATTCCTCAAGCACCCAACGGCCATAACCCTTGCTCTCCTTTACCCCAGAATAGAGTTTGCCGTCGGAAAAAGTACCGGCACCGCCCTCGCCGAATTGCACATTTGATTTGGGATTAAAAGAGCTGCGGCCCTTCCAGAAACCAAAGGTGTCGGCGGTGCGTTGATTAACGCTGCGGCCGCGTTCCACCAGCAGCGGTCGATAGCCCTGTTGGGCGAGGCTGAGGGCGGCAAAATATCCACAGGGGCCAGCCCCGATCACAATCGGCCTGGGGCGTGCTCCGCTGGGGAAACCGGCGGGGGCTGGCCAGGCGGGCCGCTGCTTAGGGGTTGGGGTGGGTCCCATATCTGGATCCCGGCGCAGGCGCCCCAGAACCGCCTCCTCCTCAGCCACGGCCACATCAACGCTGTAAACCAGCTGAATCGCTTGCTTGTCGCGGGCATCAACGCTGCGCCGGAACACACTCACTGCCCCTAGGGCCCCCATGGGCAGCTTTAGGCGCTTGGCCACCAGCTCCGCCAGGGCCTGGGGCGGATGGTCTAGGGGCAGGGCCAGCTGGTGTATGCGGATCAAGGTTGGCAAAAAGTTTGGTAAGAATGCCTAGGCAATAGGCACCAGCTTTTCACATTTATTCAATCATAACGCCAATAGCCCTTGGCATATATCAACAGAACCCTTGAAAAACTAAAATTCAAAATTACACCTGAATGAATCCCAATTAAAGCTTAAGAGCAAGAAAGCCTCGCAAAAGCTATTAATTTACCTGCCAAAGCAGCATCTAAGCACAAAAAAGCCTCCGCAATGCGGAGGCCAAATAATGCAATAAAAAACCAATAACCCAAGAAGACATCAGTGCAACTGAGCTTTAAAGCTCAGCCACCCTTAAGCTCAACCAATCGAAGGGGCGATCAGCGCCACAGGAGTGCTGCTAATAGTTGCCAGATCTAGGGGGAAGTTGTGGGCATTGCGCTCGTGCATCACTTCCATGCCGAGGCCGGCACGGTTGAGGATGTCGGCCCAAGTGTTGATCACGCGGCCTTGGCCATCGAGGATCGACTGGTTGAAGTTGAAACCGTTGAGGTTGAAAGCCATCGTGCTCACGCCCAAGGCGGTGAACCAGATGCCAACCACGGGCCAAGCAGCCAGGAAGAAGTGGAGGCTACGGCTGTTATTGAAGCTGGCGTATTGGAAGATCAGACGACCGAAGTAACCGTGGGCAGCCACGATGTTGTAGGTCTCTTCTTCTTGGCCAAACTTATAACCATAGTTTTGGGACTCGCTCTCGGTGGTTTCACGCACCAGGGAGGAGGTCACCAGGGAGCCGTGCATGGCAGAGAACAAGCTGCCACCGAACACACCGGCCACACCCAACATGTGGAAAGGGTGCATCAGGATGTTGTGCTCAGCCTGGAACACCAACATGTAGTTGAAGGTGCCGCTGATGCCCAGGGGCATGGCGTCTGAGAAGGAACCTTGGCCAAAGGGATAGATCAGGAACACCGCAAAGGCAGCCGAGAGAGGTGCGCTGTAGGCAACGCAAATCCAAGGGCGCATGCCAAGCCGATAGGAAAGCTCCCATTGGCGGCCCATATAGGCGGAAATACCAATCAGGAAGTGGAAAACCACCAGCTGGAAGGGGCCACCGTTGTACAGCCACTCATCGAGGCTGGCCGCTTCCCAAATCGGGTAGAGGTGCAGACCAATGGCGTTGCTGGAGGGAACAACGGCACCGGAAATGATGTTGTTGCCGTAAAGCAGGCTGCCGGCAACGGGCTCACGGATACCGTCGATGTCAACGGGGGGAGCAGCGATGAAAGCAACAATGAAACAGGTGGTCGCTGTCAAAAGACAGGGGATCATCAGCACACCAAACCAACCCACATAAATGCGGTTGTCGGTGCTGGTTACCCACTCACAGAAGCTGGCCCAGCCACTGGAGCGACCGCTGCGAACAGCAGTTGTCATGAGTGCGGAAGCAAGAGATAGATATCAACCCAAAGGGCTGACACTTCAATTTAGGTATCCAAAGCCACTGCTCAGGAAAAGTTTGCAGAAGTTCTTGAAGGCCCGTTAAGTAAAGGTCCGTTAAGTAAATGATCCTTAAGCAGTGGTTGCTGCTGGCGGAGCCACTGCTGCGCCTGATTAGCAAAACCCTGCCAGTCAAGGCGCTCAGCCTCCGAGGCCCTGGCCACCAGTAACGGCAACTGCTGGCGCAGGCCCGGCAGTTCCGCTTCCGGCACCCCCGCCGCCAGGGCCAGGTAATCGGCCATGGAACGGGCCACCACCCGGGTGAAATAGGCAGCCGCGAGGGCTTGGAGGCTGCCCCCCACCAACCAGGTGGCCCCATGGAGCTTCAGTAAACCTGCCAGGGCCTGGCTACCCCACTCGAGCGCCCCTAGGCCCAAGGCGGTGCGGCCTAATTCGAGGGCAGCTGCCTGCAACTGTTCCCCGGTCCACTGGCAGTGCCAAAGAGTTGCCATTTCCTTAAGTAGCAAGCCATTCACCGCCGTAACCAGCAACAAATCAGCGGTGGGCAGAGGTGAGGCAAATACCGCCGCCGCCACTAACCACTGGCTGCGCAGCACCAAGGGTTGCAAGCGAGCCCGGCGGGCCTGCTCCAGGAGGCCCTGCCATTGGCCCTGCAACTGCCTTAGGCAGCGCAACTGAGTGTTGCGCCGCTGACGCTCCAGGGCAAAGGCCTGAAGCCCTAAAGACTCACCGATCCTTACCAAGGGGCGACTGTCCCCCAGTTGGGCCTGCAACTCCAGCCGCCGCTGCTCCCAAACCAACCCAGCTTCACAACTACTGATCAACAACAGCGGCAAATCCGCTGGGGCCGCCTGTAGCCAGCGGAGGTCGGCGGCGCTGGCCTGGTCGCCCAACAGATAAATAACCTGATCCCAGTGCAGCACCTGCTCCGGCCAGCACCACTGGCCAGGCACCCCCGGGAAGGGCTCCGCCTGATGCAACAGCACGGACGTTCGCCCCTTCAATTGTTGCTGTAGCAGCTGCCAGAATTCAGGGCTGGGGGCCGCACCTACCAGGCCCACGTGACATTCCTGGCGTTCTCCCAGGGCTAGCAATGCCTCCAATTGCCCTTGGCGCGGGGCCACTGGCAGGTCGAGGGCCTCAAACTGCTGCAACAGCTCCCGGCAATGGCTCAATAGGCCCTCTGGGGAGCTAGGCAGTCGATCCAGCGGCTTGGGGCCCCGGCCCTGCCATAACCAGAGCCCGAACCCAGCCACAGCCACCAAGCCCAGGGAACCCTCGAGGCCATGGAGAAGCTCTCCGGCCACCAGGCCCCCCCCCAGTAATACCGAAGCAGCCAGGGCTGGGCGCAGGGGCAGACGTTCCGGCAGCAGAGCCATGGCAGCAACGGAGTTTCGACTTGTCTAAGCCAGGGCTCCAGAATGGCAAGGCCCCTAGCCCCTGGAGCTGAAGCGTGGAGCGGCCCTCCCGAGACAGCCCCCTGCCCCTGCTGGAGAGCCTCCAGCGGCAACTACAACGCTGCCAGCGGCAACTGCAACTCGAAAAAAATTGGCATGGAAAACTGCCAGTGCTCTTGCTTAACCGTTGCTGGCTCAGGCTGGAAACCCTCACGGTTAGCCAGTTACTGACACGGATACCCGTTGATAGCAGTGCCCATGCGCCGGAATTGGTGCGCTTCCGCCAACTGATGAATGCCGGACTAGCCGTGGGGGAGGCCGAGCAGAGCTGCTGGGAGGAATTTGGTGCGGATGCCTGTCACCTAGCCCTGCGGCGCTATTGGGAGGAGCAGCAGCAACCTCATCAACTCTGGAGTCTTGAAGAATATCTAGCCCTAGTGGGCCGTTACCGCCAGGGCATTGAAGCCGGGGCAGCCGAATTACCCCTACTGCTGATGCCCCGGCCCCACGACCCCCAGCGGCTTAGCTGCCACTGGTACCCAGGGAAAGCCCCCGACGATGCGCCACACTGATGGGCTGCAATGAAAGACGGCGTCATGTCCGATCAGGACCGGGAGAACTGGGGCCAGGGCGCAGGCGACCGCCAGGAAGGCGGTCGCTCAGAGGGCGGTCGTAGGGAAGGGGCTGCTCGCCGCGGCGGCGGCGGCGGTGACCGCGAAAGCGGTGGGTTCCGCATCCGCTTGAGTGACAACGAACTGCGGGCGGCCCGCAGCATCCAGGAGGCACTGCAGCTGCGGTCCACCGTGGCGGTGCTGGGTTTCTCCTTGCGCACCGTGGCGCAGCTGCTGGAGCAGGGGGCCTTGGATCAAATCGTTGCCCAACAACAACAACAGGCCGGCAGCCGGCCCGAGCGCGGGGAACGGCCCGAGCGCAGTGATCGCGGTGGGGAGCGCGGTGAGCGGGGCGAACGACGGGTAATCGGTGGGGCCAACCAAAGGGGCGCCCGGCCCGATCCCTTCGCCAGACCCAGTAAGCCTGCGGTGCAGGAGGAAGTGGTGGAAATCGCCCCCGATTTAGACGCTGTTGCTGATGGGTCAGTGACCACTGATGAAGGGGTAACCAACGACGAAGGGGCCAGCGAAGTGGTGGCCAGCGAAGTCGTGACCACTGAGGACCCAGTTCAGGCGTGATGGATAAGCCCAGGGTCCTCTCCGGCGTTCAACCCACCGGGTCCCTGCACCTGGGCAATTGGTTGGGGGCCATCCGCAATTGGGTGGACCTCCAAGACAGCCACGACACATTTTTCTGTGTGGTTGATCTTCACGCCATCACCGTGCCCCACGAGCCGGCCCTGCTGGCCCAACAAACCCGCTCCACCGCCGCCCTCTACCTGGCCTGCGGCATAGATCCGCTGCGCTCCACCGTATTTGTGCAGAGCCAAGTGGCCGAGCACGCAGAACTCTGTTGGTTGCTCAATTGCCTAACGCCACTTAACTGGCTGGAGCGGATGATCCAGTTCAAGGAAAAGGCGCTCAAACAGGGCGACAACGTATCGGTGGGGCTGCTCGATTACCCGGTCTTGATGGCCGCAGACATCCTTCTCTATGACGCCGACCAGGTGCCGGTGGGGGAAGACCAAAAACAGCACCTGGAATTGGCGAGAGACATAGCTCAGCAACGGGTGAATAGTCGCTTTGGCAGTGAGGAGCAACCGCTGCTGAAGGTGCCTAAACCCTTGATCCTGCGGGAGGGGGCCCGGGTTATGAGCCTCACCGATGGCAGCGCCAAGATGAGCAAGAGCGACCCCAATGAAGGTTCCCGAATAAATCTGCTTGACCCCCCTGAGCTAATTACCAAGAAGATCAAACGTGCCAAAACCGACCCAGTGATTGGCCTGGAGTTTGATAACCCCGAACGGCCTGAAGCCGCCAACCTGCTGGGGCTCTACTCCCTGTTGAGTGGCAAAGACCGTGAAGCGGCCGCTGGGGAATGTGCGGCGATGGGCTGGGGCACTTTCAAGCCACTGCTGGCGGAGACAGTGGTGGAAGCCCTGAGGCCAGTGCAAGAGCGCTATGCGGCGATTAGTGCCGATCCTGCCCAGCTGGATTTGGTTTTGGCCCAAGGGCGGGAACGGGCCTCGGCGGTGGCCGCAGGCACCCTGGGGCGCCTCAAAACGGCCATGGGCTTCCTGGCCAACAACTGAGCAGAGACCCGAAAACATCCGTCGCCCACTGATCGCAGAAAGACAAAACACAAGCGCTGCTTATTCATTAACCCCGTTAACCCCTGATGGGATCCATGGCCCCTAGGCCGGTCCACAGCCAGCCCAATACCCACTGAGACCACCGTGACCCATTAATCCAGATCGTCTCAGCCTGGACCAAAGCAAAGCCGCTGCACATATTGGTCGCTTATGCAAGCCCTAAAGCGACCGATGCCATTAATCGGTTTGCGGGGGGAACACTGGTTGGGCTCACAAGACTCAACAAGATCACATGCATTTGGCCAAGAGACTCAGGGCAGGCCTGGGGCTGGGCTGTTGCGCCGTCGGCGCCAGCCTCTCCCTCGCCAGCGCCCCGGGCCCCGCCACCAGCAGCGCCATCCCAAGCAGCAGGATTGCCCCGGCCCAGCGGCCCCTGCCCACCTATGCGATCACCCCTGAACGCCAGGCCTTGCTAAACACGATCCGCTACGCCGAAGGCACCTGGCGCAACGGTTCCAGCCAGGGCTACCGGCTGCTCTATGGCGGCGCTGAATTCAAAAGCCTGGCCAAGCACCCAGACACCGTGGTGGTGAAGCGCTATGCCAGCGCCGCCGCCGGTGCCTATCAGTTCATGCCCAGCACCTGGGCCCTGGCGGCAGCCCGCTTAAAATTGCCTGATTTCGGCCCCAGCAGCCAAGACCAAGCCGCCCTGTATCTGATTGATCAACGCCAGGCCCTTAATGAGGCCGATGGCGGCAAACTCACCCCAGCCCTGGTGGCCAAGCTTTCCGCCGAATGGGCCTCCCTACCCACCCTGGCGGCCTCCAGCTTCTACGGCCAGCCGGTAAGGGAGCTCCATGAGCTGGTGAGCTTCTACGAAGAAAACCTAGAAGAACTGCGCCGTCAAACCAGCCGCGGCTGATCAACGGGCCTCCAGGCCATAGCGGGCTGGCACCCCACAGCGCTGGGCCGCCGCCTGCCAGGCCTGGTCAAACTGCCCCCAGCGAAAACTGCGGGGGTCGCGGCGGCTGTGGCTGCGATCAACGGCGTTGTGGGTGCTAACCCGTCGCATGGGAATGCCCCAACGCAACTGCCAAAGCAAAACCTGCTGGGCAAGGCTGCGGTATTGGCTGGGGCTGTAGCCGCTGTGGCCATCGCCGTCACCGCGACCGTCGGCGGGGCTCTCCAGGCTCACGTGCAGGCTGCCGTTGTTTATGGAACCGGAGGCAAGGGGGCTATCCCCAGGCCGATGGCGGATTGTGGCGTCCCCCCAAGCACTCCAGCCCGCACCGAAGGCTCGCTTCTGATCCGGCACCAGGCGGAACACCGTTCCGTTGTTAGCAATTACTAGGTGATAACTGGCCTGATCCCCATCCCTGGGATGGCGGGTTTGAAACAGCTGCAGGGTGTCTGCCAAGGCCAACACCGTTTCATGGATAACCACCAGGGCCGGAGCCGAAGCCACTCGTCCCCCCGCCTGGTCCCGGGGGCGGCGCTCTCCGAAATTGCTGGGGTCAGCGGGGGTTAGCTGTGCCCGGGTGCCTAGTAAACGGGCACAACGCTGGGCGGCCGCCCCATCAGGGGCCAAAAGGGGTTGCAGCCCCTCCCCCTGGGCCAGGCGTTGGTCCGCTGGTTTCCATCGCCCCCAATGCTGACCGCCCACCAGCCCCAGCAGGCCCCCAAGAAGCATGGCCAGCAAGAGCCCCAGCGGCTTTGGGTAAGCGTTGGCAGCCATGGAGTTAGCACCGGTGCCTGGACCCTAGGGAGCGGACCCATGGGCCGACTCAGGGCTCCCGGTAAACCACCCGACCCCGCTCATCGTTGGTCACATCCAGCAGCTCGGCATGCATCAGGGTTTGAATCTCAGCCCGCACCTGCTCGGGGCTAGCCAACCCACTGGGCTGCACGGCCAAAACTGCATCGTTGATCGTGAAGCCAGTTACCCCCACCTGCCGGGCCAGCAGTAGCAATTGATGGCCCAAGGATTGCGGCGCCGGCAGCGCCTGGCGCCGGGCATCCTCCAGCAGCACTGGATAGTTGGCCCGTTCCACCATGGCGGGAATCAAAAACAAATCGATGATCTGACCAATGCCAAAGAAGCCGAAACTAAATAGATAAAGCAGCCCGCTAAGGGGTTTGCGGTTGTAAAAGCGCTGCAGGCCGCAGATGCCCACCAGCCCCAGGCACCAGAGCAGATAGGCCACAACCACGTGCCGCAGGGAACCACTGGGGGGTTGGGACAAGGGGGCTCAGGAACTGCCCCCATTAGAGCTAGCAGAGCCCTGGGCTGCCAATGGTTCTGCTGCGTAGGATCGGGGACCCCGCATGGTTGTCCGGTGTCCCCAAGTGCAGAGGTCCAGGGCAACACGACCCTGCCAACGGCCGAGGCCAGCACCCCGGTAACCCTGCCAAAAACCAGTGAAAGCCCGCAGCTACTGAAGATTCGGCACTCAATGAGCCATGTGATGGCCATGGCCGTACAAAAGCTTTTCCCCGCCGCCAAGGTAACGATCGGCCCTTGGACTGAAACTGGTTTTTATTACGACTTTGACAATCCTGAACCCTTCACTGAGGCCGACCTCAAGGCGATTAAGAAGGAGATGGCCAAGCTCATTGGCCGGCGCCTACCCCTAGAACGCCTGGAAGTAAGCCGGGCCGATGCCGAAGCCAAAATCCGCGCCCAAAACGAACCCTACAAATTAGAAATCCTTGAAGGCCTCCAGGAGCCAATCACCCTCTACACCCTCGGGGACGACTGGTGGGACCTCTGTGCTGGCCCCCACGTGGCCCACACCGGGGAACTAAACGCCAAGGCCTTCGAACTGGAAAGTGTGGCCGGGGCCTACTGGCGTGGCGATGAAAATCGGGCCCAGTTGCAACGCATCTATGGCACCGCCTGGGAAAGCGCCGAGCAGCTCGCTGAATATCAACACCGCAAGCAGGAGGCCCTGCGCCGCGACCACCGGCGCCTGGGTAAAGATCTAGATCTGTTCTCCATCGAAGACGAGGCCGGGGCGGGCCTGGTGTTTTGGCATCCCCGCGGCGCCCGCATGCGGCTGTTAATTGAAGACTTCTGGCGCCAGGCCCACTTCGCTGCGGGCTATGAGCTGCTCTACACCCCCCACGTGGCTGATATCAGCCTATGGAAAACCTCAGGCCACCTTGATTTCTATGCCGAAAGCATGTTTGGCCCCATGCAGGTGGACGAGAGGGAATACCAGCTCAAGCCGATGAACTGCCCCTTCCATGTGCTCACCTACGCCAACAGCCTGCGTTCCTACCGGGAACTACCGATCCGTTGGGCCGAACTGGGCACCGTTTACCGCTACGAGCGGCCAGGGGTGATGCATGGCCTGATGCGAGTGCGCGGCTTCACCCAAGACGATGCCCATATTTTCTGCTTGCCCGAGCAAATTGGTGATGAGATCCTTGGGGTTCTTAACCTCACCGAAGAAATACTTTCCACCTTTGATTTTAAAAACTACGAAATCAACCTTTCCACCCGTCCTGAAAAATCAATCGGGGAAGATGGCGTATGGGAGCTGGCTACTAAGGGGTTAATTGAAGCCCTGGACCGTAAGGGTTGGGCCTACAAAGTGGATGAGGGCGGCGGCGCTTTCTATGGCCCCAAGATCGATCTAAAGATTGAAGATGCCATCGGCCGGATGTGGCAATGCTCCACCATTCAGCTCGATTTCAACCTGCCAGAACGCTTTAATCTTGAATATGTGGCCGCCGACGGCAGTCGCCAACAGCCGATCATGATCCACCGGGCAATCTTCGGTTCGCTGGAACGTTTCTTCGGGATTATGACCGAGAACTACGCCGGCGATTTCCCCTTCTGGTTGGCCCCCGAACAGATTCGGCTGTTGCCGGTCACCGATGGGGTGATCAACTATGCCGAAGCCCTCCAGGAGGAGTTGCGCCAGGCGGGGGTGCGCAGCAGCATCGACCGCAGTGGAGATCGGCTCGGCAAGTTGATTCGCAATGGCGAACAACAAAAAATCCCAGTGTTGGCGGTTATCGGCGCCCAAGAGGCGGAACAGGACAGCCTCAGCCTGCGCAGCCGCCGCCAGGGGGACCTGGGAAGTGTGGCGCGGGTTGAACTTATCAAGGCTGCCCGCCAGGCCTCGGAGCAACGGTTAACACTTTTACCCCTGGCATGAGATGGCGGTGGGGCCCTGGGGGGGGCACCCTTAGGTCACCTTTGGGCCAAAGCTGATGTCCTCCCTGCTACTCGCCGGAGATCTGGGGGGCACAAAAACCCTATTGGCCCTCTACGAACGCGAGGGAGATCGACTGAGCTGTCGGGTGCGCCAGCGTTACAACTCACCGGAATGGCCCTCCCTGGCTCCGATGCTGGAAAGCTTTCTGGCCGACCACCACGACCAAAGCCGGCCGGTAATAGCCGGCTGCATTGCCGTGGCGGGGCCAGTGCAGCGGGGTAGGGCCCGAATCACAAATCTGGCCTGGGACCTAGACGAAAATGAATTGGCCGCCGGGGCGGGCCTGAGCCAACTGGAGCTGGTGAACGACTTCGCCGTGCTGGTTTATGGCTTGCCCCACCTGGAGCCCCACCAACAGGTAGTGCTCCAGGAGGGAAGCGCTGACCCTGAAGGTCCCCTGGCGATCATCGGAGCTGGCACCGGCCTTGGCATGGCCAGGGGCATCCATGCGAAGGAAGGCTTGATCGCCCTACCTAGCGAGGGGGGCCACCGGGAATTTGCCCCCCGTAACACCGATGAGCTGCTTCTCATGGGTTGGCTGCTGCGCCAGCTGAAGCTGGAACGGCTGTCGGTGGAACGGGTGGTGAGCGGCACGGGCCTGGGCTTGATCTATCTCTGGCTGCTGCACTGCGGTGCCGTAGACGAAAGCTATCCGCTCAAGGCCGCTGCCGATGCCTGGCAGTCCCAGCCCCCCGGTACCCCGGGGCGCCCGGATCTGCCGGCCCTGGTGGCGGCCCGGGCCCTGGAGGGGGGGCCCCTGGCCCTCAAGGCCCAGGAGTTATGGCTAGGGGCCTACGGCTCCGCCACCGGCGATCTGGCCATCCATGAGCTGGCCAGCGGCGGCATCTGGGTGGGGGGAGGCACCGCCCACAAACAACTGGAGGGGCTGCAGTCCCAGTCATTTCTTGCACCCATGCGCCACAAGGGTCGCTTCGAATCCTTTGTGGCTGGCCTGCCGGTGCGGGCCCTGATAGACGACGATGCCGGCCTGTTTAGTGCTGCCTGCCGGGCCCGGATGCTGGCAGAGTGCCGTTAACAACAGAGAAGCAGCCATGGAGGCCCACTGGAACGGCGCGGTGATTGCCCGATCCGATGCCATCGAGATGGTGGAAGGCAACGCCTACTTCCCCGCTGATTCATTGTTGATGGAGCATTTCCAGCCCTCTAGCCACCGCACTGTGTGCAGCTGGAAGGGGGAAGCCCATTACTTCAATGTGGTGGTAAACGGCGAGGTAAATGCCAATGCCGCTTGGTTCTATCCAGAACCCAAACAGGCGGCAAAACAAATCCAAGGTCGGGTGGCCTTCTGGAAAGGAGTGCAGCTGCAGTGATGGTTCAACCCACCGTGGGCCAAGCGGTGTTGGTGGATGTACCCGCCACCACCGCCAATCTCGGGCCAGGTTTTGATTGCCTTGGGGCCGCCCTGGACCTCAGCAACAGGTTTCGGCTGAAGGTGCTGGAAGGCGGCGGCGAACGCTTTGAGCTGATCATCGAAAGCAGTGAGGGTTCCCACCTGCGCGGCGGCCCGGAAAACTTGGTGTATCGGGCCGCCCAAAGGGTATGGCGTGAGATTGGTGCCTCGCCCATGGCCCTGGAGGCCCGGGTGCACCTGGCGGTGCCCCCAGCCCGGGGCTTGGGCAGCAGTGCCACGGCGATTGTGGCCGGCCTGATCGGCGCCAATGCCCTGGCCGGAGAGCCCCTGGGCAAAGAGAAATTGCTGGAACTGGCCATCGACATCGAAGGCCATCCCGACAATGTGGTGCCCTCGCTGCTGGGGGGCCTCTGCCTTACCGCCAGGGCCGCCTCCCACCGCTGGCGGGTGGTGCGCTGCGAATGGAATCCGGCGGTGCAGGCGGTGGTGGCGATCCCCACCATTCGGCTCTCCACCGCCGATGCCCGCCGGGCCATGCCAAAACAGATTGTGGTGGCCGATGCGGTGGCAAACCTGGGCTCTTTAACGCTGCTGCTCCAGGGACTACGCAGTGGCAACGGCGACCTGATTGCCGATGGCATGCACGACCGTCTGCATGAGCCCTACCGCTGGCCCTTGATCCAAGGGGGCACGGAGGTGCGCAAGGCCGCCCTCCAGGCAGGCGCCTGGGGCTGCGTGATCAGCGGCGCCGGACCCAGCCTTTTGGCCCTTTGCCCGCGGGAGAAGGCGGCCGCCGTTGCCTCCGCCATGGCACAAACCTGGGAAAGCAAAGGGGTGGGCGCCAAGGCTGAACCGCTGCAACTGCAGCTGGGGGGCAGCCGCTGGGAAACGCTCAGCTGAAACCAGATCCCTTTTGATAAAATGTAGTTATGCATACATCCTAAAAAGGGTATTAAGGTTGCCGAAGACAAGCCAGAGTATTTGCTGTATTCAAGGTTTCTGCGGCTGCTTTCCGCCACCATCTCCTCCGGCCCTCACAAAGTAGCTGGGGCACTATTTTTTTGTCTCAGCTTTGGCTCGTCCTCGCCCGCCCGGGCTGCTGATGCCGCGCCGGTCAACCAAAGCAAAGGCTTCTATGCAACCCTCGGCCTTGGGGCAAGCGAAACAAGGGATGTCCATGCAAGCAAAAAAATTAACCTTGAATTTAACAACCAACAATATGTATTAAACCCCTCCATGATTCTTCATCCTAGCCCAGGATTTACCGCAGAAGCCGGCGTGGGCTACGACTTCGGCCTCTTACGAACTGAGCTTACCTATCTATACAATAATGCCATCTTCAATGACTCCACCGGTCGAGTGTACCTGCGCGACTCCTTGAATAACAACAGCATAATATTAAACAAAAAAGTTAAATTTAATGGCTCTGCAGATATCAACAGCATATTACTAAGTACCTACCTTGACATCCCGATCGGAAACCGCTTTGTTCCTTATATTGGCGGTGGCATAGGCCCTAGTCAAATCAATGTGAGCAGCTTTCCCAAGAAACATGATGATTATAATTTACTCGGCTACCAAGCAAAAATAGGAATCACCTATCTGGCCAGCTGTGCCACAGACCTGTTTTTGGAGGGGACCTACAAAGGCACCTCCGCCTCAGACTTAAACCGTGTTGATTACAGCGCCACTAGCAACTGGGGCACCAGGATCGGAGCCAGGCTGCGCTTCGCCAATCGCTGCGGATCGCGACCTATTTCAACCCCCACTGCCATCACCAAATCGCCCGCCATTGATCCAATCACTGAGTAGTTCTACCCAGGAGCAGTGGTCTAGCTGATAGGTTGGACCCCTTGCAGTGGCAGGTGTGCTCCCATGGATCCCAGCCTGAGCAGCTCCTTTCCTTGGCTGAGCCTGATCGTGCTACTGCCCCTGGCAGGGGCCCTGGGCCTGGTGCTCCTACCCAGCGACTGGCAACGCTCCTACCGCTGGGTGGCCTTTGGGGTGTTGTTTACCGATTTGGCCCTGATGGTTTGGGCCTTCGCCCGCCATTTCGATAGCCAGCTAGGCGAACTGCAATTGGTAGAAAGGGTCGACTGGGTGCCAGCCATGGGCCTCCAGTGGTCCTTGGCCGCCGATGGCATCTCAGCCCCCTTAGTGCTGCTGAGCGGTTTGGTGACCCTGCTGACGGTGGCAGCCAGCTGGAAAATCGAACTAAAACCAAGGCTTTACTTCGCCCTACTCCTAGCCCAGGCCTCAGCCCAAGGGGTGGTGTTCCTCTCCCAAGACTTCCTGCTCTTCTTCCTGGCCTGGGAACTGGAGCTGGTCCCCGTTTATCTGTTAATTGCCATCTGGGGCGGCCAACGCCGCCAGTACGCAGCCACCAAGTTCATTCTTTATACCGCCACCGCCTCGCTTCTGATCCTGATCAGCGGCTTGGCCCTGGCCTTTAGCGGCGATGGGTACACCCTCAACCTGCAAGAACTGAGTCAACGCAGCTATAGCGGCAGCTTTGGCCTTCTTTGCTATCTGGGCTTCCTAATCGGCTTCGGCGTGAAATTGCCGATGTTTCCTTTACACACCTGGCTCCCCGATGCCCATGGGGAGGCCAATGCACCGGTATCGATGTTGCTGGCGGGGGTGCTATTAAAAATGGGGGGCTATGCCCTGTTGCGATTTAACGTACAGATGCTGCCTGATGCCCACCTGCAGCTGGCACCGGCCCTAATGGTGTTGGGGATAGTGAATGTGGTTTATGGGGCCCTAAATGCCTTTGGGCAAGACAATGTGAAACGCCGAATTGCCTGCAGTTCCGTAAGCCACATGGGTTTTGTTTTACTCGGCATTGCCGCAGTCAATGACCTAGGCCTAAGTGGTGCGATGTTGCAAATGATCAGCCATGGACTCATCGCAGCCGGGCTCTTCTTCGTTACCGGTGTGTTCTACGAACGCACCAAAACCCTCTCAATCCCAAACATGGGTGGATTGGCAAAGGTTTTGCCAATCACCTTCGCCCTATTTGTGACCACCTGCTTGGCCTCCCTGGCCTTGCCGGGCATGAGTGGCTTCGTAAGCGAAATCACTGTGTTTCTGGGAATCACCAGCAACGACAATTTCACCATTGGCTTCCGGGTGGTGACCGTGGTGCTAGCGGCCATAGGCCTGGTGCTCACCCCGATGTACTTGTTGTCGATGTGCCGCCGGGTTTTCTTCGGCCCCCGCATCCCGGCCCTGGCAGTGGTGGGGGACATGACCCCCCGGGAGCTAACCATCGCCCTGGTGCTGATCGTGCCCACCTTGATGATCGGCTTTTGGCCCCGCCTTGCCACTGGCATCTACGACGCCACCACCGATTCCATAGCTGCGAGCCTCAACAGCAGCCTGCTGGCGGTCCTAGAAAAGTTGCCTGCCCTCGGCTGATCGCCCCATGACCCTTGCCCCCTCCCCAGCCGCCGCCCTGCTGCGGGGGGAAGGCCTGCCTGATTTTGCAGCGATCGATGCCGCAGCCGTGCGGGAAGGGATTCCCAGCCTGCTGCAAGAACTGCACAGCCGCCTTGATCAACTCGAATCCCAGCTAAGCCTCAGCCCTGCCAGCTCCGCTGCCAACCCTGGGGATTCCCCCAGTTGGGACACCCTGATGGAGCCCTTGCAAAGCCTTGGGGAACGGCTGCGCTGGAGCTGGGGGGTGGTTAACCACCTGTTGGGCGTTTGCAATAACCCCGAGCTACGCGAGGCCCACCAACAGCAACAGGCGGCGGTGGTGGCCTTCAGCAGTCGTCTGGCCCAATCCCAGAATATTTATCGAGCTCTTGAAGCCCTTAATAACCAGGCGGAGGGACTGGACAACTGCCAGCGGCGCATCCTCGGGGCGGAACTGCTGGGCATGCGCTTGCGGGGGGTGGGCCTCCAGGGGGATGAAAAGGAACAGTTCAACCAACTCACCCAGGAGTTAGCCGAGGCCTGCACCGCCTACAGCAACCATGTGCTCGATGCCACCGCCGCCTGGGGGCTGTTGCTCACCAGCCCAGAGCAACTGGCTGGCTGCCCCGAGAGCCTGCGCCAATTGCTTGCCACCGCCGCCCGGGAGGCTGGTCACCCCGAGGCCAATGCCGAGGCGGGTCCATGGCAACTGGGGCTCGACTATCCCCGCTATGGCCCCTTCCTGCAGTTCAGCGAACGGCGGGAACTGCGGGAACAACTTTTCCGCGCCGCCATCGGCCGGGCCGCCCAGGCGCCCCACAACAACCAGCCCTTGGTGGAGCAAATCCTTGGCTTACGCCAACGGAAAGCGGCCCTGCTCGGCTATGGCAACTGGGCCGAGGTGAGCCTGGCCCCGAAGATGGCCCCCTCCGTGGCCAGCGTTGAAGCCCTGCTCGAGCAGCTGCGGGCCCCCAGCCTCAAAGCCGGCCGCACAGAATTACAAGATCTCCAAGAGCTGGCCCACCGCCGGGGCGCCCCGGAAGCAAGCCAGTTGCGCCCCTGGGATATCAGCTACTGGGCAGAACAGTTGCGCCAGGAACGGTTTGCCCTAGACAGCGAAGCCTTGCGCCCCTGGTTCCCCCTGCCCCAGGTGTTGGAGGGCCTGTTTGGCCTATGCCAACGCTTATTTGACATACGCATCGAGGCCGCCGATGGGCAGGCACCGATCTGGCATCCAGATGTGCGCTACTTCCTGGTGCGCGAGGCCAGGGGCGGCGAGCAGCTAGCCAGTTTTTACCTAGATCCCTACAGCCGTCCGGGCAGCAAACGCGGCGGGGCCTGGATGGATGAATGCCTAGGTCGATTGCCCCAAGCCGATGGCCAAACGGTGCTGCCGGTGGCCTATTTGGTTTGTAACCAAAGCCCGCCGGTGGGGGATACCCCCAGCCTGATGACTTTCAACGAAGTGGAAACCCTGTTTCACGAGTTTGGCCATGGGCTCCAACACATGCTCACCCGCGTTGAGCAACCGGAGGCCGCCGGCATCAATGGGGTGGAATGGGATGCGGTGGAACTACCCAGCCAGTTCATGGAGAACTGGTGCTTTGATCCCCCCACCCTCAACGGCCTAGCCCGCCACTGGCAAAGCGGCGAACCCCTCCCAGCGGAGGAACTGCAAAAGCTGCTGCAGGCCCGCACCTTCATGGCGGGCAGCGGCACCCTGCGCCAGGTGCACCTGGCGCTCACCGACCTGCGCCTCCATGCCCAATGGCAGCCAGGCAGCGGCCAGAGCCCCGAACAACTGCGGCGCCAGGTGGCAGAAACCACCACCCTGTTGCCGCTGCTGGAGGAAGACTCATTGCTCTGCAGCTTCAGCCACATCTTTGCCGGTGGCTACGCCGCCGGCTACTACAGCTACAAATGGGCAGAGGTATTAAGTGCTGATGCCTTTGCTGCCTTTGAGGACGCGGGGCTCAACGATGAAGCCGCCGTGCGCCGCACCGGCCAACGCTTCCGTGAAACGGTGCTGAGCCTCGGGGGCAGCGTTTCCCCCGAGCAGGTGTTCGAGGCCTTCCGCGGTCGCCCCCCCTCCCCGGATGCGTTGTTGCGCCATTCGGGGCTGATCAGCGTTTGAGGCTTTTAGAGGGGTAGGTCGCGGTGCTGGAAGGAGAGGCTGCCCCTGGCATAGGGAGCCACCACATGGCCGGCACCGCGCAGTCGATAGCGATAGGTCACCAAACCCTCGAGGCCCACCGGCCCCCGGGGGGGCAGCGTTTGGGTGCTGATGCCCACTTCAGCCCCAAAGCCATAGCGGAAACCATCGGCAAAACGAGTGGAACAGTTGTGATAAACCCCGGCACTATCGACCCGGGCTAGGAAGGTTTCGGCCGTGGCAGCGTTTGTGGTGCAGATCAGTTCCGTATGGCGGGAGCCATAGCGACCAATGTGGGCCATTGCTTCTTCAAGATCCTCCACCACCCGCACGGCAAGGATCATGTCGAGGTATTCAGTGGCCCAGTCCTCCTCGGTCGCCTCGCCCCGGATGCCATAACTGCGGGACTCTTCGTCGCCGCGCAGTTCCACCCCGGCGGCCTCCAGGGCGGCAATCGCCATTGGTAAAAAGCTCGGGGCCACCGCACGGTTCACCAGGAGGGTTTCCAGGGCATTGCAGGCGGCCGGATATTGGGTCTTGCTGTCGAGCACTATCGCCAGCGCCTGCTCCCCATCTACGGCGTGATCCACGTAGGCATGGCAGATGCCATCGGCGTGGCCCAGCACCGGAATGCGGGTGTTGTCTTGGATGAATTGCACCAGGGCATTGGAACCCCTGGGAATAATCAAATCCACTAGACCATCCAGCTTGAGCAGGGCAAGGCTTTCCTCCCGGCTAGTGAGCAAGGCCAACACCTCTGGATGCACCGCCGAGCGGGCCAGCCCCGTTTGCAGGGCCTGAAGGATTGCCGTGCAACTGCGGTTAGCCTCGCGACCCCCCTTCAGGATGGCGCCGTTACCAGAACGGATCGCCAGGGCAGCGATCTGTACTACCGCATCCGGTCTGGCTTCAAAGATCACCCCCAACACCCCAAGGGGCACGGTGATCCGCTCCAGCACAAGGCCGTCGTCAAGGGCGCGGTGGAGCTGCCGCAGGCCCAGGGGATCGGCCAGGGCCGCCACCTGGCGCACCCCTTCAATGGCGCCGCTCAACTTGTGGTCATTGAGCTTGAGCCTGGCCACCAGGGCGGGGGCCAGCTCCTCTGCCGCCGCTGCCTCCATATCTGCCTGGTTTGCCGCGAGGATTTCGCTGCGCTGTTCCTCCAGGGCATCGGCCATGGCCAGCAGGGCCTGGCGGCGCTGTTCATCACTGCATTGAGCCAACTCCAAAGCCTGGCGGCGCAGGCCTACGGCCATGGCCAGCAGGGCGGGGGTGGGGTAAGGAACGGCAATGAACACTGCAGGTAATCAACATCGGCTAATCATCCTTGGGCGCCGCCGGCAGAGGGGCCGCTGCCGGCAAAGCGATCGAGGGCAAGGCGGGCCGCTCCCACCCGCCCGGCGCCGTTGCCCAGGGCCGCTTGACTAATTACCAAACCTTCCCGGCTGGGAAACAACACCCGCCGTTCCACCTCCGCCTCCAGGGCGGCAGAAAAGTATGGGAAGGCAGCACTGAGGCCCCCGCCCAACAGCACCCGCTCCGGCGTGAAGGCATAAACCAAGGAACTGATGCCACATCCCAACAGGCGGCCATAGGTAGCCCAGGCGGCCAGGGCTTCGGGGTCTGCCGCCGCCGCCCGGGCGGAAAGCTCAGCGGGATCAAAGCCGCTGGCCCGGGCCACCGCCCCAATGCTGCAGAAACTCTCCAGGGAGCCGTTATTGCCGCTATTGCACGGGGGGCCATCGGGATCAAGACCAATTAGCCCCGGTTCCGCCGCCGCCCCCAACCGCCCAGTAAACAAATTTCCACCGAGGATCACGCCTCCACCCACGCCGGTGCCCAGGGTGAGCAGCACCACGTCGTGGAGCCCCTGGGCCGCCCCCTGCCATTGCTCCCCGAGCACGGCACAGTTGCCGTCGTTGCCCAGGGTTACCCGTCGGCCCAGGCGCGACTCCAGCCAATCGGCCAGGGGCACGTTGTCCCATCCGGGCAAATTGATCGCAATCCTGGCGACCCTGCCGGTGCGATCCGTGGGCCCGGGCAAGCCAACGCCCACCCAGGGGGCCAGCCGCTGGGGATCCAGTTGCTCAATCGCCTCAACAATCGCCGTGGCTACCGCGCCGGGGGCCGCCGGCCTGGGGGTGGCCAGGGAATACTCCGCCAGGCATTCCCCGGTAGCCCTAAAACGGGCCAGTTTGAGGCCGGTGCCCCCCACATCCACACCGATCACCTGGGCAACTAGGGGATCAGGCACCAGGGAAACCGCCAAGGGCAGGGCCATTAAAAGCGGAAGAACAACTGCACCTGTCCCTGCCAGCGCCCTTCCTGGTCGAGGGACCCCTGCAGGCCCAACAGGTCATTGGCTTGGTAACGCAGGGTGGCCTCCGGCGGGATATCACTGCGATTTGGTGCCGCCAGCACCGAAAAATTAAGACGATCAGTGAGGTCTAACCCCACCTCCGAACCCAACACCAACTGGGAGGGCACCCGTTGGTTAGTGGAGTTGCCTTTGCTGCCACTCAGCACGTAGGGGTCGAGATAGGTGGGATAAATGGCCACGTTTAGCCGTTGGCCCAGGAGCTCAGAAAGGCCCCCCACCACCGGGGTGAGCAGGCTCTGGCCCAGCACCGTGACCAGGGCAGTGCCAGCGTCGCCCCCGGACAGGCCAGAAAGGGTGTTGCCACCCAGCAGGGCCACCAAGCGCTCCCGGGGTAAGGGCGGGGTACTGCGGATTTCCAGGTTGTCGCCAATGCGATCGGCCGGGCCCGCCACCCGCACCACCACCTTCACCAAATTGAGGCGATCGAGGTTTGAAAAACTGCCTTGTAACTGATCGGCGGAGAGCACCCCACCACTGTCTATGGGCCGCACCTGGCCAGACACCCGGGTGGTGAGTGCTAGATCGAGGTAAGGGATCAAGCCCAAGGATGGGGTAAAAACAGCCACGTTTGGACTGTCTGTGTCGAGGCGCAGGCTGCTGGTGAAGATATTGATCCGCCCCTGCAATAGCCGCACCACGCCGGAAAGGCTGATATCAGGCCCCATGGGGCCATTGAGGGTGAGCAGCCCGCCGGTGCTGAAATCCGCCACCGGCGGGGCCCCCAGGCGCAGGTCTGGGCCGAGGGTGAGGCGCAGGTCTCGGAATTGCAGGAAGGCAAGGTTGGGGATTGCCTGGCGCAGGGCGGCGCCGGAGCTCGATTCCACCGAGGGACCCAGCAACACCAGGGGTTGATTGAAACCCCAACGGCTTTCCGGCAGGCGCACCGCCAGGGGAATCGACTTGCCGGCTCCGCCCACCAACTGGGAGGCCCCCAGCAGCACCCTGCCGCGGCTGAGGCTCAGTTCTCCCCCCACCAGCGGCCGTTCAAGGCTGCCGCTTACCAGCAATTCGCCATCGGCCTGGAGCCGCAGGTTGGCCCGCTGGAACGGCACAGCCTTGAGCAGAAACTTGAGGCTGTCGGTCTCCGTTGAATTTTGTAGCGGCAGGCTGCCCTTGCCCTCCAGTAGGCCTGCGGCCCCCACGGAGGCACTGAATTGCTCCAATTGCAACCGGCGGAAATCAAAAAATGCAGCGGCCTGCAGATCTCGCACCGCTTGGCCAGCAAGCTTTAACTGGCCATCCCGCACCCGCAGGAAGCCATTGGCAATTGGTTGCCGCAGGCTGCCGCGCACCAGCAATTGCAAGTCAGCGCTGCCCTGTTGCCACTCCAGTTCACCGCCGGCCAGAGCGCCAAGAAAGATCAGGCCGTCATTGCGGCTTGATAGCCGCAACTCCAGGCCAGGGGCCAGGGGGTTAAGCGGTAATGAACCAGCCAGGTCGATGCTGCTGCTCGATTGGCCGCCGCGCAGGGCTAGATCAAGCCGCAGCTTGCCCCCCTCCAGGGCCAGGGAGCCCTTTTCAAGGCTGAGGGCCTTATCGCGCAATTCCCCCCCCGTAAGGGCCAACTGCAGCGACAGTTGGGGGCTGCCCTGGCCCAGCTGCCAGCGGCCTGTGGCCCCGAGGCTGCCCCGCAGGCTGGCGGGCACCGGAGTTAGCAGGGCGATCAGCCCCAGGGGCAAACCAGCAAAGCTGAAACTGCCCTCCCCCTGGCCCAGGGGCCCCTGGATCTGGGCGGTGAACGGTGCCAACTGCAGCACCTGGTCGCGGTCTTGGCCCTCAAACCACAGGTGGCCCCTGGTGGCGCCATTGAGCTGCAGGCTGCGGGGGTTGGCACCCCGCAACTCCAAGTCAGCGTCCAGCCTTCCCTGCAGCTGGCCTAGGGGCAGTCGCCGCTGCTCAGCACTGGCCTGGCGCAGGGCCTGCCGCTGATCAGCCTCCTGCAGGGCCTGGAGTTGGCCATCAAGGCTGCCACCAAAGGTGTCAATCACCAGCTCGCCCAGGTCTTGGGCATTGCCGCTGGCCCCAGGGCCGGGGGGTTGGCGCAGGGCCTGGAGCAAGCGCAAAAACGGCGCCGGTTCTAGGCCGCGACCCTTGGCCTGCAGATCCAGCTGACCGCCCCAGGCCCCGCGGCCGCTGAAATTAAATTGTCCCCTGGCCAAGGGCTGCAGGCTGCCGGCCAAATCAAAGCCAGGGGGGCGCAGCTGGCCCCTAAGTTCCAGCCGCCGGCCGCGGATCCAAGCCAGGGCCGGTTGATTTAGCTCAAGGGCACCCTTGAGGCCAAAGGGAGCCAAGGCCAGCTGGCCCTGGCCGCTCAATTCACCATCTACGGGCAGCGCCGGCCGACCGGCTAACTGCAAATGCAATGGGTTTAGGGGCAACTGCCGCCCCTGCCAGCGGTAGCCCCCCCCGCGGGGCCGCAATTGCAGGCTGCCTAGGCCCCGCTCCAAATCCAGGGCCATGAGCCTCTGGCCGGTCCATTGGGCCCGTAACTGGGCGCCGGGGGCCTGGAGAGTTAGCAACCCTGGTTGCCAGCGACCGCTCCAGCGCTCCCGCCACTGCAGGGGGCCGATGCCTGGTTGGTCTAGATCCAGGTCTGCCACCAGGAGCGGTTTGGCCAGGGGCCCCGAAAGCCGGGCAACACCGCTTAACCAGCCATGGAGCTGGGCCCTGGGGTTGAGTAAGGCCAGCGGCATGTGTTGCCACTGGGCCTGGAGCAGCAGCGGTGCCGTCCGCCAGGGTTTGCCCTGCAGCGGTTGCCACCAGCCCTGGAAGCTAAGGGGATAGCTGGCTTGGGGACTGGTCTGGCCCCTGGCCAGCAAGCGCCCCCCATCCCAATGGAAATCGCCCACCAGGGGACCCAGCAGCCTTTGGCCCTGGCGGCTCCAGCCCTGGGGCAACTGATAATCCCCCCGCAAACTTTCTAGGGCGATGCCCCCCCGCCAACGGCCCCGGGCCCTGGCGGCCAGCCTGAGCTCCCCCCCTGGGGTGGGCTGCACCAACCTGGGGAGCTGCAGCTGCCAGTGGTGGCTGTCTAGTTGCAGCTGGCCCCGCAGCAATGGTTGCCCCTGCCGCTGGGGCAACCACGGGCTGGGGTCAAGGCTTAATTCCTGGCTGCGGAGCCGCAACTGGGGGCGCAGCTGGCCTGAGGCCCGCAGGCGGGAACGGCCCGAACGCAACTCCAACTGGCTGAGCTGCCAGCCCTGACGATTGCGATGCAGCAGGGCATGGGCCTGAACCGCTGGCCATGGCAGACGAGCCTGGAGCTGGCCCCGCAGTTGGAGGGCCAGGGGCCGCTGGGGTAAGAAGCTCAGCCGGCCGCTGAGCTGGCCCCGCCAATGGCGCCATTGCCAAGGGGCCCTGGCGAGGTCCAGGTGATCGCCGCGGCAAGCCATGGGCACCAGGGGACTCAGCAGCGGTGCCCCCCAGCCCCTACGCCCCAGGCTCAAATGCTCCAGCCGCAGCGGCCCAAGGCAATGCAAACGGCCCGGGTGGCGATCCAAACGCAGGGAGCCGGAAACCACCCCCCCCAAGGAATCCAAGGGGAGGCCCGGCCAAAGCGGAGCTAAAACTTCAAGGGGCAGCCGCCGCAAACCCAGCTGCAGCTGCTGTTGTCCCCTGGGGCCCCAGCGGTGGCGGAGATGGAGGCGCAATTCCCCTGCCGGCTTGCCCTGGGGCTGCAAGAGGCCGCTGAGCTGTAGCCGCCGGTGGCCAAGGTCTAGGTCAAGCTCCCCCTGGCGCCAGCGCCAACTGCCGCCGGGCCTGATCCGCAGTGGGCCTGGCTCCAACAGCCTCAGCTTCAGCTGAAGGTTGGGGGCCTTCCCCTTGCCCTTGGGAAACACCCAATACTGCCCCTGGCGATTGCGGCGCAGCTCCAGCTCTAGGCCACGCAGGCCAATCACCACCACCGGCCGCCGTTGCCAGAGGCTGGCGCCGAGGTCGAGCTGTAACAGCACCTGGCGCACCCGCAGGCTGCTGCCATCGGCCGTTCCAACCAGCACCTGGCTGGGGCCAAACACCAGCCCCTGGGGGCTGAGTTTCTGCAGCGGTCCCAGCTGCACAGGGTGGGCGATCCCCCGTTGGACAAGGGTTTGCAATTGCTGGCGCCCGGGCGAGCCACACCCCCCCAAGGCCCCTAGGGCCACCGCCGAAACGGCCACAAGCGAAAGGCGCTGGATCGATACCCCCATCGCCCGCGACGGCGCTCGTCCAGAGTCGGCGCAATATAGGTTCGATTGCGCACTTGCCCCATGGCTACCAATGCATTGCTGCTGCAGGCGGGGGCCTGGTTAGCGGCCGCCAGCGGCCTATTGGGCTTGGCCACGGTGGGGGCCTTTCTTAAGGGTTCAACTTTCCGCTTCCGCCTGGTGGGGGTTACCAGCTTCACCCTGCTGCTGGCCGCCTCCTGCGCCGCCTTTGCCGTGAGCTACAGCCCCCGTCTGACCATCGCCGGGGCACTCCCAGTGCCGGTGGTTTACGACAACGGCGGAGATTTGGTGGTGGCAGCCGCTGGGGCAGATTTCCCAAACGAGGCCGTGGCACCCACCCTGGAACAGCTGGCCAGCAACCTGCGGGGCTCCGGTCGCAATAGCAGCGATCGCCTGGTGCATGTGCGGCTACGGCAACTGCTGCCCCAGGCCGATGGCAGCAACAGGCCTGTGGTGCTTGGAGAAGCCGTGCGGGAGCTCAACACTGGCGCCGTGACCCTGGTCCCAGCTGCGACGGGTCGGACCGGGAACTGACACCCGGCCACCGCCATGGGGCCATTCACGGCCTGAAATGAAAAGGGCCGGTAGTCAAAGGGGCCGGTTCTGTTTGACGGTTCTGTGTTCACCTGATGAAAAACCAGTTACCGCTTTTGCTTTTCGCCAGCCTGCTTAGCGGCTTCAGCCTCAATCCGGCCCTGGCGGTCGCTAGCCCCCTACTCGAATCGGTAAAACAAAACAAGCAACTGGCCAGCCAGCTATGCGGTGAATTCCGCAAGCTCAATGCCGGCGGTCAAAGGGCCCATGAACCAGCCAATATCCGAACCACGGCCACTAGCCAGGGATTAAGCACTATCGATGCAGAAATTCTGACCACCTACGTCGTTGGCATGTATTGCCCAGACGTGCGCTAATCAACTGTGAATCAAGAGCCCCTCAGCCTCAGCCTGCGGGATGGGGTGCAGTTACGGGGCACGCTCTGGTTCCCCAGCGGCCCTGGCCCCTGGCCCGCCCTACTGATGCGCCAGCCCTATGGCCATCGACTCGCTTCCACCCTGGTGTATGCCCACCCCGCCTGGTACGCCAGCCAGGGCTACCTGGTGCTGGTGCAGGACGTGCGCGGCCAAGGGGACTCCGAAGGGATTTTCCAGGGATTTGCCCAGGAGGCTGCCGATGGCACAGACACCCTTGCCTTTCTGCGCTCCCATCACCGCTGCAATGGCCGGGTAGGCAGCTACGGCTTCAGCTACCAAGGGCTCACCCAATTGCTCTGCGACGAGCCCCCCTTGGCGGCCGATTGCCTCGCCCCGGCGATGACCGGCCTCGATGAACGGTTGCACTGGGCCTGTGAGGGCGGTACCCACCGCTGGGGCCTCAGCCTTGCCTGGGGCCTGCAGCTGGCCGCCCAGCATTGCCAACGCCAGGGGGATCGCCAGGGCTGGATTGCAATCCGTCGCAGCCTGGTGGGGGGTGCCTTTCCCTACGAAGGCCTTGACCTGCTACGCAGCCATGACCGGCAAAACCCAGTGCTGGCTTGGTTAGAGCGCGATCCAGGCAGCGAGCAGGGCTGGCCCCGGCATGGGCTAGCCCCAGAGCTGCTGCGGCGGCCGCTGCTGCTGCTCCAGGGCTGGCATGACCCCTACCTGTGCGGCGGCCTCGACCTCTGGCAGCGCTCCCGCCTGGCCGGTGGCCAGCCCCTGCTGCGGATTAGTCCCTGGGCCCACCTCGGTTGGGACCGGCGGGTGGGGGGCCAAGACCTGGGGGCTGCCGCCTGCAGCCGCGTTGATGAAGAGCAGCTGGCCTTCTTTGACCGGCACCTGCGCGACCGCGAACCAGGGACAGCCCTGGTCCCCAGCCTTGCCTTTGATCTGTTGGCCCACCACTGGCGGGCCCACTGCCCCCTAAACGGCAGCGGCCAACGCTGGGGTCTCGAGAGCGGTGGGCTGGCCGCCAGCCGCAGCGATGAGGGGCTGCTCAGGGCCGATGGCGGCGGGGCAGGCAGCGTGCACTGGGTCCATGACCCCTGGCGGCCGGTGCCCGGCCGGGGGGGACACCTGGGCCTCGATGCCGGCCCCGTGGAACGGGGGGACCTCGATGGCCGTGCCGATGTGGTCTGTTTCAGCAGCCCACCCCTTACGGAAACCCTGGAGCTCTGGGGCCAACCGCTGCTTGAGCTCCAAGCCAGCGCCGATGGCCTGGGCTTTGACCTCTGTGCGGCCCTATCGGTGGTGCGACGCCAGGGGGCGGAGGTGCTGCAACTCAGCACTGGGGTGAGCAGCCTGCGCGGGGACCACTGTCAAAAAATGCTTTGGCGCCAAGTGCGGCTCCAACCGTTGCTGGCCAGCCTGGCGCCGGGGGACAGCCTGCGTCTCTCCCTCGCAGCTGCCGCCTGGCCCCAGATTCGGGTCAACCCCGGCGATGGCTTTCTTGGTGGCGGGCCGGCGGGCCCTGATCACCGCCAAACCTGCATTGAGCTGCAACTGGCAGGGGCCCAACTGAGCCTGCAACCAATGGTGACAGCCCCCCCCCCAGGCCAAACTGAGCTTCTCTAACTTTTCCAGCGCCTTGGCCTTGTTATCCCTGCGCCGCCTTTGTTTGGCCCTGGTGCTCGGTGGCGCAGCCCTCAGCCCAGGCCTAGGCAGCCCACCGGTGGCAGCGGGCCCTAACAGCGAAATCAAGGCCAGGGCCACCGCCAACCAATTAATCGAGGCCCTCAGCCAGAAAAACGGCCAGCAACTCTTCAACCTGCTGGGGGGCCCGCTTCGTTCCAGCATTAGCCCCAGCCAACTCCAAGGCCGACTCAACGGCCAACCAAAGTTGCAGGAAGCCAAACTGCAGCGGGTGCTTAGGGGTCTGGAAAGCTCGGTGGTGGAGGTGGAATTACGAACGGAAAAGGGTGTTGATTCCTTGCGGCTGGTGGTGGACACCAACGGCAAATTGCTGGGCTATGAACTGGGCGAAACCACCGAAACCATTGACCGCATTGCCCGGGCCTTCGTGGAAGACCTCGGGGCTGGCCGTTGGTTATCAGCGCGCAGCCGTTTGGTGCTCAGCCTCCAGGACAGTCTCAATGGAACCCAACTGGAAAACCGTTGGAAAGAACTCGAAAAACGCACCGGTGCCTACCGCCGTGTCCATGGGGTACTAACGGCCAACACGGGCGGCCCCCAGCAGCTGGTGCTGGTGACCACTCAATTCAGCAACGGCAACGACTCCCTCTTTGTGATCCTCGATGAAAAAAATCGGATTACCGGTGTCGACTTTCCGCTGCAACGGAGCGATCACTGAGCCATATCCGTTTAGGCTCCGGCCCAAATGTCAGTGATCGCTCCGATGGTGGTGGCCAGCCTTGATTGGATGCGTGGCGATGCCGAACGGCTGGCCAGCTGCAACCACGACCATCCCTATGCGGTGCTCGGTCCCCAACCCCAGCCCCAGGGCGGTTGGGTGGTGCGGGTTTGGATGCCCGATGCCGACCAGGTGCAACTGCTCCTCCATGGCCAGCAGCTGCCCATGGAAACCCCCCACCACCCCTGGTTGTTTGAACACACCCTGGCGGAAAACCCTGGCAGCGAATATCGGGTACGTGTCAGTCGGGCTGGGATAACCCACGAACAACACGACCCTTACTCCTTTCGCCAGGAATGGATGGGGGAAATGGATCGTCACCTGTTCTCCGAGGGAAACCATCACCACATTTGGCGACGGATGGGCGCCCACCCAGGGGTTCAAGACGGAGTGGCCGGGGTGCAGTTCTGCCTGTGGGCCCCCAGCGCCCGCAGTGTGGCCCTGATCGGCGACTGCTGCGGATGGGATGGCCGCCATCTGCCCCTACAGCAAAGGCTGGGGGGTAGCTGGGAACTGTTTGTGCCTGGGCTCCAGCCGGGGGAACGTTACAAATATGAAATCCGTAGCCAGGAGGGTCACTGCTACGAGAAAGCCGATCCCTATGGTTTCCAGCACGAGGTGCGACCCCTTCAGGCCTCCCTGGTGGCCGACCTCAACAACTACGACTGGAGCGATAGCCATTGGCTGGAACATCGCGACAGCCGCGATCCCTTAAATCAGCCGATCTCAGTTTATGAGATGCACCTGGGCAGCTGGATGCATGGCAGCGTTGATGAGCCCTACATCGAGCCCGATGGCCAAAGGCGTCCGGCGGTAGCCGCCGCAGACCTCAAGCCCGGGGCACGGCTGCTCACCTACCCGGAACTGGCCGACCGGGTGATCCCCTACGTGAAGCAAAGAGGCTTTACCCATATTGAATTAATGCCGATTGCCGAGCATCCTTTTGATGGCTCCTGGGGTTACCAGGTAACCGGTTTTTATGCCCCCACCAGCCGCTTTGGCAAGCTTGATGAATTCAAAGCTTTCATAGATCGCTGCCATGGGGAAGGCATTGGTGTAATCCTTGACTGGGTGCCAGGCCATTTCCCTAAAGACGCCCATGGCCTTGCCTTTTTCGATGGCAGCCACCTCTATGAACACGGCGATTCACGGATAGGCGAACATAAGGAATGGGGCACACTCATATTCAATTATAGCCGCAATGAAGTAAGAAATTTCCTCGTTTCTAATCTACTCTTCTGGTTTGAGGAATATCACATAGATGGCATTCGTGTGGATGCCGTGGCATCGATGCTCTACCGGGATTACCTGCGACCCGATGGCCAGTGGCTCCCCAATGAAAATGGGGGCCGCGAGAATCTTGAGGCCGTGCGCTTCATGCAACAGGCAAACTCGCTGCTATTCCACTACTTCCCAGGCGCCCTTTCCATTGCCGAAGAATCCACCACCTGGCCGATGGTTACCCAACCCACATCCATGGGGGGCCTGGGCTTCAATTTGAAGTGGAATATGGGCTGGATGCACGACATGCTCGATTACTTCGAGCTTGACCATTGGTTCCGTCAGTTCCACCAAAGCAACATTACTTTTTCCATCTGGTATCACCACACCGAAAACTTCATGTTGGCGCTTAGCCACGATGAGGTGGTCCACGGCAAGAGCCATCTGCTCCACAAGATGCCGGGTAGTGATGAACTCAAATTTGCCAATGTACGTGCCCTACTCACATACATGTGGACCCACCCAGGCAAGAAAACAATCTTCATGGGGATGGAATTTGGTCAACGGGGTGAATGGAATGTGTGGGGCGATCTGGAATGGGACAAACTCCAGTACCCAAGCCACCAGGGCTTGCTCAACCTGGTGGACGACCTCAACGCCTTCTACAAATCAGAACCGGCGCTCTGGCATAACGACTTCGACCACTACGGCTTCCAATGGATTGACTGTGATGACACCAGTCACAGCGTTGTGAGCTTCATGCGTCGGGATGAAAAGCAGGGCAATTGGGTGGTGGTGGTTTGCAACTTCACCCCCGAGGGCCACGGCAACTACCGCATCGGCGTGCCAGTGGAGGGCTTCTATCAAGAGGTCTTCAACAGTGACAGCAGCCGCTATGGCGGCGGCAACGAAGGGAACCTCGGTGGCAAATTCACCGACCAATGGGGCATGCATAACTACTCCCAGTCCCTTGACCTCTGCCTACCGCCCCTGAGCGTGCTCGTGTTCAAGCTGGATCCCAACCGGGAGCTCCCTCGGGTAGCGTCAGCGGCTGCTTCAGCCACCCCATGAGTGATTCCCTCCCCCTGCTGCTGCGCGCCGCCCGAGGTGAGCAGGTGGAGCGGCCGCCGGTGTGGATGATGCGCCAGGCCGGCCGTTATATGAAGGTTTATCGGGAGCTGCGCGACCGCCATCCCGGTTTCAGGGAGCGCTCGGAAAACGCCGATCTCTCCTATGAGATTTCTATGCAACCATTCCGGGCCTTCAAGCCCGATGGGGTCATTCTCTTTTCCGACATCCTCACGCCCCTGCCTGGGATCGGCATCGACTTCGACATCATCGAGAGCAAGGGACCGATCATCGATCCGCCAATCCGCAGCAAGGCCCAGGTGGATGCCCTGCGGCCGCTCAACCCCGCCGAAGCCCTGCCCTTTGTGGGAGAGGTGCTCACTCGCCTGCGCCAAACCGTGGGCCATGAATCCACCGTGCTCGGCTTCGTGGGCGCCCCTTGGACCCTGGCCGCCTACGCGGTGGAAGGTAAAAGCAGCAAGAACTACGCGGTGATCAAGGCAATGGCCTTCCAGGAGCCGGCGCTGCTGCACCAATTGCTGGGCCACTTGGCCGATGCGATCGCCACCTACGTGAGTTATCAAATCGAGAGCGGCGCCCAGGTGGTGCAGCTGTTTGATTCCTGGGCCGGACAACTGAGCCCCATCGACTACGACATTTTTGCTGCCCCTTACCAGAAGCGGGTGGTTGATCAAGTAAAGGCCAAGCACCCAGACACCCCATTGATCCTTTACATCTCCGGCAGCGCCGGCGTGCTGGAACGCATGGCTACGACGGGTGTTGATTTCATCTCGCTTGACTGGACCGTGGACATGGCCGATGGCATCGCCCGCCTGCCTGGCCACCTGGGGGTGCAGGGCAATGTGGATCCCGGGTTGCTGTTCGGTAGCCCCGAAGCGATCCGGGCCCGCATCGTTGACACCGTGCTGAAGGCGAAGGGGCGGCGCCACATCCTCAACCTGGGCCACGGCATCCTGCCGGGCACCCCTGAGGAAAACGCCCGGGTCTTCTTTGAGGCCGGCAAGAACGTCAACGCCCTCATCAACGCGGTGGGTTGAAGTGACGGCGGAACGGATCCTGATCACCGGGGCCAGCGGTTGCGTTGGTCAACACATTGCCCATCGCCTCTTTCACCATTCCGATGCCGAGCTACTGCTGTGGCTGAGGGATCCAGCCAAACTAACGGCGGTGCCGCGGCAGCACCCACGGATTCAGCTACTGGTTAGTGACCTGCGGGAGCAAAGCGCCCACGCCGCCCAGCTGGCCTCGGTAACCAGGGTGATTCATACGGCCACCGCCTGGGGGGATCCGGTGCGGGCCCAGCAGGTGAATGTGGATGCGGTTAAGGAGCTACTCGGTCGGCTCGATCCGAACCTGCTGCAGCAGATCATCTATTTCTCCACCGCCAGCATCCTTAACCGCAACCTTGAATTGCTGCCGGAGGCGGAAAAATTCGGCACTGAATACATCCAAACCAAGGCCATTTGCCTGGCCCAACTGGAACAACATCCCCTGGCCGCCAAGCTGGTGGCCGTATTCCCCACGCTCGTGTTTGGCGGCCGCGTTGATGGGGCAGGCCCCTTCCCCACCAGCTACCTAACCGCCGGCCTGGGGGAAGCAATCCGCTGGCTTTGGCTAGCCCGCTGGCTCCGCACCGATGCCAGTTTCCATTTCATCCACGCCGCAGACATTGCCAAGGTTTGCTGCCACCTGGCCCTCAACCCCCACCAGCCCAACACCGAGGCCGGCCAGGGGGCGATGCGCCGCCTGGTGTTGGGGCAACCGTCGGTATCAATCAACGGCACGGTGGCCAGCCTCTGCCGCTGGCGGGGGCTGGGGCGGCCCCCTGGGATCCCCCTTTGGGGTTGGCTAATTGAAGCCCTGGTGCGGGTGTTGCCGATCGAAATCAACGCCTGGGATCGCTTCAGCATTCAACAACGCCATTTTGTGCACCAACCGGTAAGTCCCCCGGAGCGGTTCGGGATGCAATCCCATGCCGCCAGCCTGGAGGCGATCTTTGACGATGCCGGCCTACCCCAAAGGGGGGAAATTCATGTCAAACCGTTGCAGAGCGCCGGGGAGCAGGGGAGCACTACTTAGGTTGAACCGGATTCTTCCTGCGCCCATGCGTCGCCTCCTTGGCCTGCTAGCCCTCTGCTTTGCCCTTCTGTTCGGTTCCGCCCCAGCATTTGCTGCGGATCTGGCCTCCGGTGCAAAGGTGTTTTCCGCCAACTGCGCCGCTTGCCATATCGGTGGTGGCAATGTGGTTAATGGTGAGCGCACCCTCAAGGCCGCAGCCCTCGAGTCGTACCTTGCCAACTACAGCGCCGGCCATGAAGCTGCCATTGCCTACCAGGTAACCAACGGCAAAAATGCCATGCCCGCCTTCGGTGGCAAGCTCAGCGCTGCTGAAATCGCCGATGTAGCAGCATATGTTGAAGACAGCGCCGCTAAGGGCTGGAGCTGAACTAACTGGAAGCAAAGCTCGGTCGCCTAAGCGGTTCCTGCGGCAACATTCCAGACCAATAACCAGACCAATAAATATCAAGCAGGGCCTAAGCCCTGCTTTTTTTTGGACACCAGGCGCCTAAGGGGCCTTAAGGGCTTATTACTGTGGCATTCGCCAGCTCCCCATTGCCGATGTTGCCGATGCGCCGCCTTGCCGCAACCTCCCTCCTGGCCCTGCTGCTGCCCCTACCAGTCTCGGCCCAGATTTCAGGCAGCCCCAGGCCTGGATATACCCCAGACCGTTGCCGCTGGCTGGTGCCCTGGGGCATGGAATACCTGCAACCAAAAAAATTACCTAGCAGGGAAGTGGCAGGAAAAAACGCCAGGGGTTGCCTCTCCCAAAACGACGCCAGCTATGCCAGCAATGGCTGTCCAGCAAAATTTTGCGGCTATCGGGAAATCGGCCCCCTACCCAGCCCCGACGACTCGGTGAAGTTGCAATTACCCACCCCTTAACCGGCTGACCGCACCCCAAAGGTGGGGTTCGCCCCACCCCAGCGGCGCCTGGCACCCATAGCTTTAGCGAAGAGAAAGCAACCGGCGCCCTGTGATCCAACCCACTGCCGAACAATTCACCGAACAAGCCTGGGGGGCGGTGGTGGCTGCCCAGGGCCTGGCCCAGGAAAAACGTCAACAACAACTGGAAACCGAACACCTGCTGTTGGCGCTACTGCAACAGCCCCAGGGCCTGGCGGTGCGCATCCTTGAAAAAGCTGGTGTAAACCCCACCCAACTGCAACAACAGGTGGAGGCCTACATCGGCCGGCAACCGAGCCTTGGCGGCGCGCCAGACAATGTGTACCTGGGCAAGGGCCTACAGACGCTGCTGCAACGGGCCGATGAACTGAAAAAGGAACTGGAGGACAGCTTTATTTCAGTGGAGCACCTGCTCCTGGCCTTGGCCATTGATGACCGTTGTGGCAAGCAGTTACTGCAGGCGGCTGGCCTAAGCGAAGTCAAATTACGGGACTCAATCAAGGCCGTGCGTGGCAGCCAAAGGGTCACCGACCAGAACCCCGAAGGCACCTACGAATCCCTGGAAAAATATGGCCGTGACCTCACCGCCGCCGCCCGCGAGGGCAAGCTTGATCCGGTGATCGGTAGGGATGAGGAAATTCGCCGCACCATCCAAATACTTTCGCGCCGCACCAAAAACAATCCGGTGCTCATAGGGGAACCCGGCGTGGGCAAAACAGCGATTGTGGAGGGCCTGGCCCAACGGATCGTGAATGGCGATGTGCCCTCGGCCTTGCAAAACCGCCAGCTCATCGCCCTAGACATGGGGGCCCTAATCGCCGGTGCCAAGTACCGCGGTGAATTTGAAGAACGGCTCAAGGCTGTGCTCAAGGAGGTGACCTCCAGCGAGGGCCAGATCGTGCTGTTTATCGATGAGATCCACACGGTGGTGGGGGCCGGCGCCGCCGGTGGGGCGATGGATGCCAGCAACCTGCTGAAGCCGATGCTGGCCCGGGGCGAACTGCGATGCATCGGCGCCACCACCCTGGATGAGCACCGCAAACACATTGAAAAGGATCCCGCCCTGGAGCGGCGCTTCCAGCAGGTGTTCGTGGATCAACCCACGGTGGAAGACACGATCTCAATCCTGCGGGGCCTGAAGGAACGTTACGAAGTGCACCACGGCGTACGCATCGCCGATACGGCCCTGGTGGCGGCGGCGGTGTTGAGCAGCCGTTACATCGCCGATCGGTTTCTGCCGGATAAGGCGATCGACCTGGTTGATGAATCCGCGGCGCGCTTGAAAATGGAGATCACCTCCAAACCGGAGGCAATCGATGAAATCGACCGCAAGATCCTGCAACTGGAAATGGAGAAGCTTTCCCTGGCACGGGAATCAGACATGGCCAGCAAGGAGCGACTGGAAAGAATTGAGCGGGAACTGGCGGAACTAAACGAACAACAAAGCACCCTCAATGCCCAGTGGCAGATGGAAAAGGGTGCCATCGATGACCTGCAAGCCCTCAAGGAGGAAATCGAACAGGTAACCCTGCAGGTGGAACAGGCCAAGCGAAGCTATGACCTGAACAAGGCCGCCGCCTTGGAATACGGCACCCTGGCAGAACTCAACAAGAAATTAGCGGCCCGTGAATTAGAACTGGGCAGCGCCGATGGCAGCAACACCAGCAGCAGCCACCAATTATTGCGGGAGGAAGTTACTGAAGACGACATCGCCGAGGTAATTGCCAAATGGACCGGCATCCCCGTGAGCAAATTGGCCCGCTCGGAGATGCAGAAATTGCTGGAACTTGAGACTGAACTGCACCAGCGGGTGATCGGCCAAGCCCAGGCGGTTACGGCGGTAGCCGATGCAATCCAACGGTCCCGGGCGGGCCTTTCCGACCCGAACCGGCCCATTGCCAGCTTCCTTTTCCTCGGCCCCACCGGGGTAGGTAAAACCGAGTTGAGCAAGGCCCTGGCCAGCCAGTTATTCGACAGCGATGACGCCATGGTGCGCATCGACATGAGCGAATACATGGAGAAGCACTCCGTATCAAGGTTGATCGGAGCCCCCCCCGGCTATGTGGGCTTTGAGGAAGGGGGACAACTCACCGAGGCGGTGCGGCGGCGGCCCTATGCGGTGATCCTGTTTGACGAGGTGGAAAAGGCCCACCCGGATGTGTTTAATGTGATGCTGCAGATCCTCGATGATGGCCGCGTTACCGACAGCCAGGGCCGCACGGTGGATTTCACCAACACGGTGCTAATCCTTACCAGCAACATCGGCAGCCAGTCGATCCTCGAGCTGGGCGGCGATGATGCCCGCCACGAAGAAATGGAGAGGCGGGTGAATGAAGCCCTGCGCAGCCACTTCCGGCCGGAATTCCTCAACCGGCTCGATGAAACAATCATCTTCCATAGCCTGCGGGCCGATGAACTGCGGCAGATCGTTGGCCTGCAGGTGCAAAGGCTCGCCCATCGCCTGGAGTACCGCAAGATCACCCTGGAAACCAGCAGCGAAACGCTCGACTGGCTGGCCACCGCAGGCTACGACCCTGTTTACGGCGCCCGGCCCCTGAAGCGGGCGATCCAACGTCAACTGGAAACACCAATCGCCAAGGCGATCCTGGCGGGCAGCTATGGAGAAGGCAGCACGGTGTATGTGGCCGTGGTAGAAGATCGACTGGAATTCAAATAAAGTCCCTCGCCGTGAACCAGCTTATTGCTTACGCGATCGAGAAGAATCTTCATATTATCTCGGGCTGTATAGCCGCATTTGTCATATTTCCAATGGCCACTTTTGCTCGCAAAGATTCGCAGCGCCATCGCAAATACGGCTACATGGCAACACTATTTGCCTGCGCAGTGGCCTTAACTGGAACACTGATGCTGCTCAACCCGATGTTTCCATCGCTTTGGGCGGCAAATGTAAAAGCCAGGGGAATTGAATGGCAACTATTTTTTAACGAAACCTTCTATGAACCGGCATTTTTCCTATGGCTAGATATTTTACTTCTATATGCCTGTTTTTCATCAATACGCGTTTGGATACGGATCAAATCGATCAAGGCAGAGGCCGCCCCCTATGGTGAAGTGGATCTAATCCTTACATTTCTGCTTTCAGCGAGCAGCATCTTCTTTGTATGGGTAGGAATTCACGACATCAGCCATCTGTCAATTCATCCATTCGCCACAATTTTTATAGGCCTTGGCTTGTATGCCCTGGCATTCGCAGCAGTCGACATTGCCAGCTTTTGGCTTCCTAGCGAACTATTGGTTCGCCATGGCTGGATTCTCCATGGCTACAAATTTCTTTTTGCCTGGCATGGGCTAATCACTGCATTTACAATTAGGATGAAAATTAGCTATCAAGCCTTCAGCACCATGGACACCACAATTACCTTACTAGGCTACCTTTCAACAGCTATTCTTTTCTGGTTTTATCTACAGGCTCAAAAGCCTGCCAACCCAAAGAACTTATTGATTAACTGTATGCTTGCAGGGGAAGACAAAGCCACGGGTGGTACTAGGGATTAGCTTCATCCAAACGGACAGCAAGACAAAGAAGCAAACTCTCTCGAATTCGCTGGGCCAGCTCTACCAGTTCTGCAGCTTCCTCTGCTGAGATGTCAAAACCTGGGTAGCGCGAGAGCACAGCCCCGGTTGAAAGATCCCCTAATTCCTCTAGATCCCATTGCCAGGTGATGAATCTTCCGAAGATCCTGGCCCAGTTGGATCAACCTGGCCTTGAGCAACTTTTCCACAGATTGCTGGGCATGAAACACCACAACGTCATGGAGCGAATTGCTCTGATCTCCGATTAATGCCTCAACGGCACGCCAATCAGCATCTGCCTTATGGATCCACTCAGGCACCGCAGACCATGGCTCAGCCATGCAGCACCTCACCGTGGTCCATTGCCTCGCGCACAATGGGATCTCCTCCCCGATAGCGGACCTCGATTTCATCGGGGCGACGCAACAGCAGATCGAGAGGAAACTCACTTCTACAGGCCCTGCGGATCTCACGGATCTTGGCCAGATGCCGACCCTCAAACGGCATCACCACAAGGATATCCGCATCAGAATCCCAGCGCCCTTCTCCCCGAGCTAGGGAGCCAAACAGGATCACCTTCTCTGGCGAAAACTGCTCCACCAGCCGCTTAGTGAAAGCCTCCAGAGCTTCGCGGGTCACCAGGGGGTTGCGGGTTGGTGTAGTCATGGATCCATCATCCCCCCCTACCGCAAAGTTTGCACCAGCACCTCAAGCTCCCGCTGTTGACCAAGCCAAAGGGCTTCCTCCCGCGCACTGGGCAGCAGCCGCAGTAATTCCCCCTCCAGCCGCCCTCCTTCGGCCGCCAGTTTTCGGAATTGCTGTAGAGCAGAACTAGGACTAAACAGCATACAAACCAACAAAGCCAAACCGCAACCCATCAAATAATCGACCCAACGGGTGGGGATATACCAATCGGTGAGCGCCTGATAGCCGGCAAAGGTGATCCCACTGGAAATCAGGGCGGTGCGCAGGTGGGGTTGAAGCCCTAGGGCCATGATCAGGGCGGCGGTACCCCCCATCACCAACCCCAACGACACACTGCTCACACCAAAAGTGTTGAAAATAAGCCAAGGCATCAACACCCCAAGGCTCACCCCAACCATGCGATCTCGCACTTTGCCAAGGGTGGCGCCGATGCTGTCATTCAGCAGGATAACTACCCCGAAATATACATATTTAGGGTTAACTGCTCCAACCCCCTGACCAATGGCAAGGGCAAGCACGGAAAAGACTAATTTGCGCCAGAAAAAGAGATCCTGAAAGCGAGCCCCAAGCGAACGTTGTGGTTCAGGGAAGGACTCCTTTGATGGGCTGGTTGCTACGGGGCTAGCTGGGGCAGCCGGGCTCAAATCAAGGGGCAAGCGAAAACAGGCCTGCAGAAAAACACCAACCCCCAGCCCAGCAATTACCGCCAACAACTGCTGCCATGCGGCCAACCAGGTGCTGTTTGAAGCCAGCAAGGGCAGGATCGCCAGGATCGGCAAGAGATTGCGCAAGATGGCCAAGCGGTCGGGCAACACCTGGCCCATCAACTGGGCCAGGGCAGTTACCACGGCAAATTCCCAGGCGATGGGGGCATCCACCAGGGGTTTAAGAAAGGTGCCTAGGGCCAGACCAACGGTTACCACCAGGGGCAGCGCCACAAATAACGGCGCCGGCCAAGCCTTGAAGTCTGGCCGTACTACTAGGGCAGCAATCACCACCCCATAGGCAGCGGTTGAGGCCAAACCCAGCCCCTGACATAGGGCCCACACCAAGCCGGCGGCCAAGCCCACCACCAAGGGATAGCGCAGGGTCAGCAGCAGCTTCACCGGCGGGGCCCAAGGCCCTGGAGCAGCCCCACCAGCAGGCTGATCAGCAACAGCGCCAACCAAAACCAAAGCCTTGGGGGCTCCGTACGGCTACACAGCAGCAGCAACAGCAAACTGACCCAGGGCCAGGGCTGCCGCCAGGGGGCAAGCAGCCGGTGCAAGGGGGAATTTGAGCTCATGGCCGCGCCCCCGCCAACCAACGCCAGAAAGGAAGCACATAGCTAAACAGCGAACGCTGTTCCACCTCCGCATCGGCGTGCAAGGGGGTGCGGAACGGCAAGGCTTGACTAGGACCATGGCCCCGGCTCCAGGCCAGGCCCGTGGGGGTAGGGGCCTGCTTCAACCGCACCAGCCCCATCACCAGCGGCGCCCCCGCCCGATTGGGCAGTTGGGCAGTGAGATCACCGCCATCCCCAAAGGACCGCTGGCGGGCATTGGCCATCAGGTTGGCCGCCTCCTCTTGGGCCCCCAGCTGGGTAGCCACGTCGGCCAGGTCCACGCTGGCCTTAGAAAGCCTGATCAATTCACCGTCCACACTGCCGTAGCGCTCGCCAGTGCCTCCAAAGCTGTCACGGCTAAGCAACTGCGGATCAAGGCTGATGCGATCGCCAATTTTGAGGCGGGTGGCATCGGCGGCGGTAAACAACACCAGGGCCAGGGACCCATTACCCCGAGCCGCCACGGCAATGCTGCCTAACTTTTGACCAGGGATCACCGCCTGGCCAGGCACCACTGCCAGATCGAGGATGCGCCCCGCCGCTGGGCTAAACACCTCCTGCGAAAGCACATCTGCCGACAACAAAGCCCGTTGGGCCTGCAATTGGCCAGCGCGGCCGGCCAGCTCTGCCCGCTGGGCCTGGAGCTGGGCCTGCTGGGCCTCAATGGCGGCGATATCAGCCCGGTTGCGCAGGAATAAATCCTGGGCCCCCACCCAGAGGGGGCTGTAGCGGGCCACCACGTCGTCCTTGCGCAGGGCATCAAGGGCCTGCAGTTGTTTCAGCACTGGTTTATTGGTGGTTTGTAGTTCCTGCCGGCGCAGCTCCAGGGCCGCCGATTGCACCGCAAAGGCCTGGCCCTGCTGGCTCACCCCCAGCAACTGCTTATCCACGGCCAGGAGCTGGGCGCTGGTAACCCGGGGATCAGGGCCCGCCACCAGGCCACCACCTGGGGCCGCTTGGCCCACCCGGTCAAGGCTGAGCAGCAACTGGCCCTGGCTCACCTCGGCCCCCACCGCCACCTTCAGCTCCTGCACCTCCCCAGCCCCACGGGCATAAATCAGCCGACGGCTTTCAGGGGCCGTGAGCAAACCACTGCCCCGCACCTTCACCGGAATCGTTGGCTGCAAACCCCAAACAAGGGTCAGCAGGGCCACAAAGGCCGTGGGCCACAGCTGCAGCCAGCGGGAAACCAAGGGGGAAGGGGCAGCAATCGCAGGCTCGGCAGACTCCATTGACACTCGCCGCTGGGCGGACCCTAGGCCTGAGGCCTGCCTATTGTCATGGCCCCTTTGCCTGCCAGCAGTGGAAGTTGCCCTGCAACGGGGTTTGAGCTTTGGATTGGCTCTGGCAACCCTGGTGGCCGCCCTACCTGGCCGCAGCGCTGAACTGAGCTTGGAGCAGGTGCTGGACCAGGGGCTGCCGAATTCCGCCAGCCTGGAACTGGCCAGGCGGCAACTGGCCAGCAGCGAAGCCAGCCTGGGATTTAGTCGCAGCCTGCGACTACCCCAGCTGAACCTGGTGGGGAGCACCAGCTTCACCCAGGTGGGCACCACCATCGGCGTAATCAGCAACCTGCCCACCATGGGGGACCTGAGCCTGGGGTTGAACCAAAACGGCTATGCGCTGTTGCAGAGCAGCTTTGCTGGCGGCGGACTGGTGTTGGAGGCAAACCTGCTGCCCCTAAAGGAAGCCGCCCTGGTGGCAGCGGCCACCGAACAAACGAAAGCCAGCCGCGCCAGCCTTTCGGAAGCCCAGCGCCAGGTGCGCTTTGACCTGGAAAGTGCCTATCGGGAATTGCAATTGCGCCAGGCCCTGGTGCCCGTGTGGGAGTCGGCTTTACAGGCCTCTACGGCCCTGGAAAAGGACGCCCAGGAGTTCCATCGCCGGGGGCTGGCGGCCCGCATCGATCTGCTGCGCAGCAAGGCCCTGCGGGCGGCCGATCGCCAGGGGTTAGCCGGGGCTAAGGCCCAATTAGCAGGAGCCCAGGCCCGCCTGGGGCAACTGCTGGCCCTACCGCTCAGTGACCCGCCCAGCGCCAAAGATCCGATTACCAGTCTGGCGGAGCCCTGGCCCTTAGACCTAGCCAGCAGCGTCGAACGGGCCCTTGCACAAAGGCCCTTACTGGAGGCACTGGCCCTGCGCCAAAGGGCCAGTGAGCAACAGGCCCGGGCCGCCCGGGCGGGGTTGCTACCCAGCCTCAACCTGTTGGCCGGGGCCGGCTTCAATGGCAACCGCATCTATGGCAGCCAAAGCAGCGGGGCAGCAAACCTGAGTGGGGCGGCAAACCTGAGCCTGCCTGGCTTCTCCGGCAACGGCAGCCTGCAAGGGTCCTTCTACGACTGGGGGGCAATGCTGCTAGTGCGCCAGCCCCTCTTTGACGGCGGCCGGGCCCGGGGGGCCGCTGCGGTGGCCAGCCAAGCGGGGGCGGTGCTGGAGGCCGATGGGGACCTGGCCCGGCGCCAGATTCGCCAGGCGGTGGCTAGCACCTGGGAAAACCTGCGGGCCTCCACCGAAACCATCGCCGCGGGCAAAGAGGCGGTGGGTGCGGCCCAACTCGCCCTGCGGGACGCCCAACTGCGCTATCGGGCCCAGGTGGAAGCACTCACGGAGGTGCTCCTGGTGCAACGGGATCTGCAAGTGGCCCGGGCCGCCCTGCTCACTGCCCAGGTGCAACAGGCCCTAGATCGGGCCCTGCTGGAAAAGGAAACCGGTGGACCGCCGTAGCAACTCAACTAAATAACAACTCAAATAAACGTGTTGATCTGCAGCGCCAGGTCTCGGTCAAGGGTGGAAATACCGCGCAGGTCGTGGGTCACCAGGTCGATTGTTACCCGATTCCAGCAATTACTCCATTCCGGATGGTGACCGAGCTGTTCAGCGGCCAGGGCCACCCGGGTCATAAAAGCAAAAGCCTCAGAGAAATCGGCGAAGCTCCACTCGCGATGCAGTTTGCCTGAACGCAGCTGCCAATTAGGCAGTAATTCAGAAAGGCTGGAGAGCTGGTCAGCGCTTAGCAATCTGGGGGCCATGGCGGAGAAGCAAAAGGGGTTTAAAATAACCAATCAACAAAATAGTCCAAATAGCCATTGAACATAGCTCTTGAAAATAGATCTTGAAAATAGATCTTGAAACTAGCAATCAAAAATAGCAAGAAAAATAGCAAAAAAATACTTTTATAAGCCTTTACAAGCCATTGCAAGCCTTTTATGAGCTTTAATCTCCTTGATGGAGCCTATCCAGCTTGTCCTTAAGATATCCGAGGAAAGGCTCGGCGCTGAGGGTTTTACCACTTACTTGTTGCACTAGTTGTTCGCCATTGACGGAACGCCCGAGGGGCCACACATGCTGGCCAAACCATTGGCGCAGGCACTGCTCCTCCCCAGCTGCCACTAAGCCTTCAATGGGACCCAATGTCAATTCCAGTGTCTCCGCCAGTTGGGCACTGATCAGGTGGCCAAGGGCATAGGAGGGAAAGTAACCAAACAATCCCTCCGCCCAGTGAATATCTTGCAGACACCCTTCTGAATCAGTGGCAGGTTTAACACCCAGCAGCTCCTGCATCCGGCGGTTCCATTCCTCGGGAAGATCGGCCACCGCTAAGCCCCCTTCAATCAGGGCAAGTTCCAACTCAAAACGTAAAACAATATGCAAGCAATAACTGAGTTCATCGGCCTCCACCCGGATCAAACCCCGCTGCATGGGGTTGAGGGCCCGCCAAAAACCATGGGCATCGCCCCAGGGATCCACGGGCAACATCCCACGGAAACGGGGATACCAACGGTCAGCAAAAGCATTACTGCGGGCCACCCGACATTCCCAAAATAACGATTGGCTTTCATGAACACCCATGGAGGTGGCTTCCCCCAGGGGCCAAGGAAAGTAATGGTCTCCCTGGCGGGGCAGACCCTGTTCGTAGAGGGAATGGCCCCATTCATGGGCCGTGGCCAGAAAGGAGGAAAAGGGTTGACCGGGCACTACCCGGCTGGTGATCCGAAAATCATCGGGACCGAGGGTGCAGGAAAAAGGATGGGCTGACCGCGAGTGTTGGCAACGGGCAGGGTCGTAACCCCAGCTATGGAGCAGCTCACGGCCCAAGGCATCCTGGCAGGGTTCATCCAGATCGAAGGGGTCTGAGCTAACCAGATGCCTCTGCTGATCAAGCAACTGAGGTAACTGCTGTTTTAGCGGAGCAAAAAGTTCATCAAGGCGCTTCTTGCTCACTTCCGGCTCAAAGGGCTGGGCAAGGCTTTCCCAGGGGCTGCATGGCTCTGCCAGCTGGGCGGCTTGCGTTTGGCGAAGGCCAATCAGTTCTGCCAGGGCAGGGGCAAACAAGGCGAAATTATTAGTTTTTCTAGCTTCCTGCCAAAGGGCATTGCCCCGGGCCTGGGCCTTAGCCAGCTGGCTAACTAACTGTGGATCCAGCGACTGCTGCCGCCTTAATTCCTGGCGTAACAAAAACAAATTGCGACGGCTGGCAGCCGACGAGCCATCCGTGAGTTCAGCCTCCGCCCTGCACAACAATTCTGCATAGATGGGATCAGTTTGGCGCCCATGCAGATGGCTGGCCAGGAGGGCGAGCTGTTCGCCACGCCATTCGGCCCCGGCGGCGGGCATCACAGTATTTTGGTCGTAATAAAGGGCGCTATGGATCGATCCGATAAGCCGGGTCTGATGCAAATAGTCGTACAGCTGTTGCTGGGTGGCGCTAGATGCAGGATTCAAATTAGAGCCCTCAAAGTGCATGCCATTAATAATTGATTAATGATATTGATTCCACCATCACCCATGAAGCACTGAGTATATGGCCATCAAGGCTTAGGCAAGAATATTTACCATGGGCATAAAAACTGCCAGAGGCATAAATAATTCAACTACCAAAACACAGCAATGGCCGTATTGGCAATTGATAGGAGGCCAACGCGCAACCAGCCCGCCTTCCACTCAGGGCGCTGGCGCCCCTGGTAAGCCAGCACAGCAATTGCCAGGCCTATTAACAACTTCACGGCGATTTTCCCTTGGCTTAGCTGCCCGTGGAGCTGGGGCGCAAATCCATACAAAAGCACCAGCAACAAACCACTTACAAGGGCCAACAGGGACCCATGCCATTGGCCCGGGGTAACCCGCTTGCTCGCAGCAGACAACTGGGTGGTGAAGGCCCCCACCAGCACTGCCATGCCAAGCAGGTGCAGAAATACCAAAAGATGGGCGAGTAGTTCCATGGCTATTCAGATAGGCTTGGGATACAGCTCAGCAGCGGCAGGGCTTTGAACAACTAGTTGAACACAGAACTATTCATCAGCCCTGCTGGCGGGCAGCTCTAACAGCCAAACCAGCCTCCACCGCTGTAACGCCGGCCAGGAGCAGCAAACCCCCCAGGCCCACCAGCTGGTTCTGGGTTTCCAAAGCTTTATCAGCGTTCTGGCCCAGCAGGGCACCGGCCACAAACCAGGCCATTGCCAAAGCCGAGGTGATCCAATAGGCCCGCCAGCGCCGTTGATATAGGTAGCCACTACCTAGTCCTGGCACCACATTTAGCAACACCGCCACCCAGCCGGCGGAGGCTGCAAGGATTTGCTCGCGGGTAAGTGTCGTCATAGCTGTGTTGCTGGCTCACTAATCTGGCCGTTTCAGTCTGGCGGACCCGTAAGGAAGCAGGGGCAATTGGGCAGAAAATCAATACCAAACCCGGGGCACCCATGGGCGGTTGAGACTTGCAACTTACCAACAAAGCCACAATAGTTTAGCTTTGTCAAAGCTAAACAGGATCAAAGTTTAGCCATACCCATCAGCTATATCTAATTAATTGTTCAAGCATCTAAGCAGTGGCCGACCAAGCAAAAGCTCATTGATCAGCCTTAATAGAACGCTCAGCTTGTATGCTAAGTATCCAGGCAACGGTCATAATGGCAGCTGCAATCCACTCCTGTCGCAACAATTCAACCAACGCAGCTGAACTGGCTGTTATCCTCAGCAGGCGTAAGCCAAAACGGCCCACTTGGGGTCCATTCAAAACAGGCCATCAAACAAGGCATTTCTAGCCTAGAGCCAAAGTCAACCCCCGAAAGCAAATCACCCCTGGCAAATCAGAAAGCCTAGGAGTGACTTACAAATTCAACAATCAAGGCCGTAGAACTACCGAGTAAACTAATTACGGCCAGCCGTTGGCAAAGGTTGATTCTAATTACTAAAGCCATGGGAATCATAGGGCTAATCCAGACTTGATTTCTGCCTGCTTAAGCTGATGCAGTGACACTGAAAAAGCAGGTGAACCCTTACGGGAAAGGGGCCAGCGACGCACCCAGCAGAGGTCTGCGGCATCATCGATGCTGAGCACCTGATAGGTGGACTCTTGGTTGCTGGCAACCCGAACCAGTTGACCCTGATGAAAGATCATTTTAATTAACAAGCAATGTGGACTAAATCATCCCTGGGAAAGCAAGGTGCCAAGGCCTATTTGATGAAGGATGCCTTGACCGGTGAGGGCTTCAGTGAGCACGCCAATCACAAAACCGAGCATGGCGGCGCGACCATTAAAAAGCTCTACCCGCTGGAGCTGTTCAGCATGGATCTGGCGGGCAGCAGCGGCTTGATACCACTGACTATCGGCCTGAAGATTCGAACTGGCCATCGAAAAGACCCGAACTAAACCCATCGTAACGGATTGTGTAAGGGGGTTGACATCGGGTGGCCATTCACACACGTACCAACCAAGGAGAGTGGGTCCCTGGGCCATCGCCTAGGCCTTCAGCCCTTAGCCAACCCAGTTCAGCACAGGAAAACAGCCCCTCAAGCCACTTACAAGCATCTGCACTGCAATGGCACTGAGCAAGAGACCCATCAGCCGACTGATCACCTTCTCCTGCAACTCCCCCAAAGCCCGGCGCAGGGGCATAGAAACCAACAGCACCAAATAAATCCCCAGGGCCAGCAGGGCAATAACTGCACTAAGGGCAAGGCGACCCGGCCATTGCTCAGGGGCCTCAGCCACCACCAGCGAAATCGCCCCAGGGCCAGCCAAGAGGGGCAAGCCAATGGGCACCACCCCCAAACTGTCCCAGGCACTTTCCCCATCAGGGTTACTCACCTCTAAGCCCTCAATCAGCCGCAGCCCAATCGGCAAAAGGATCAAGCCACCGGCAATTCGAAAGGAATCAAGGGAAATTGCAAACAAATCCAGCAGCGCTTGCCCCCACCAACAGGCAACCCAGAGGGTTAATAGGAAGGTGAGCACCGCCATGCGGCTGATCTGGCTGATCCGACGGGGGTCGCCGCCGCCAGCCTTAGCTACCACCGGCAAGACACCGATGGGAGAGCTGATTGCTAGCAAACCCACAGCAGTGTTGATAAGGGCCATGGCGCCAAAGCAAGCAAACCTGCCCATACGGTATGACCAAAAGAACCACAAAGCACAAGCAAGATTTTGCTAGATACTTGGGTTACAGGATGGCAGCAGTGGCAAAATCCACAGAAAAATCTGCGGCAAATCGAATCTATTAAATGTGAGTATTCCCCATGGGCATTAGCCTACCCAAAAGCTGGATGTGGCTATCAACTTTAAGCGGCTTTTGCAGTTATCCAAGTGGCAGATACCCAAGCACCACTAGCATCGTAACGACGAATTAACCGTTCAAGTCTTCCACGGCATGATAACCAACCAGCCTCCACCTTAAAGGCCTCACGGTGGCTTACCTGGGATGGCACAAGAATGTAGCCGCTGTCTGGAAGTTGCATAAAGCGGTCTTGGCTTGTCCCACTAAAATCATTAATCCCGCTGAACTCAAATTCCCATGGGGTTTCTACCGGCTCCGACCAGTCGGCAGTGATCGTGACAGATTTGCCCAACCATTTACCCAAAAGGTGCTCCTCCGTCAGGGGTGCTTGCTCCTTGGCACCTGAGCCCACACGAAACTCGCGGATCAGCACAAGATTTTCGAAGTCACCCGCCTCGCTGTAGAGGGTAACCAGCCGATGGCGACGATCCCCAACCACGAAACCAAACTCTGCACCGAAGGGAGTGAAGGGGGCCACCTGCATAGATCCCTTACAAAAAGACCCAGAGTTGAAAAAAATAACTTGCTTGCCTAGGTGGCGATACTCCTGTTTGATCTCGCGGGTGGGCTCTCTGTCGGATCCATCGCCAAAGCGTTGCAACCGGAAATGAACAAGTTTTTCTTCCTCACCACGAACCAGACTCAGAATTGATGGAGTGATCTCAACAATTTGCCCCTGCAAATTAACAGTGGCAAATGTACCTTGCCACTCACCAAGATTCTGCAAAAAGTTGTCCCACTGACTTCCCATAACATCCAAGAAAAAAATTAAATCACATAAATAGTGGCGGGCGAGAGCCAAGGGCCCGAAAGAAATTGCAAATCTGGGGGCAAAGCCTTATAGATTTTGCACCTCAGGGCCAAGCTTAATTTTACCCATGGGTGGGAACACACAGCAAGGCAATTCTGGCAACCTTTGTAATAAATCGCGAAGCTGATCCAAGGTTGTCCAGGCCTAGGCCCCAAAGGACAACCGCTGAAGGCTCAAAAGGTTCTATCCCTAAATTCAGCTCAGATCCAGATCCAGCTGCTTAAAAAATGCGGAATCCGTTGCTACGGAAGCCCGCAACAGGCGTTTTCTACTACTTGCCGCCCGGCCCGGTTGACGGGAGCCGTGCTTCCCATGGATCTCCTTGGCCAGCTCCTTGAAACCGAACTCCTGGCGCTGGGCCCAAATTTTTTCCTTCGCCCATCGGGCAGCGGCCACAGGTTCAACGATCGGTCGCGGGTAATGGAAGCCAAGTAGGCAGCCCACGGTTTCCTGCATGGCCAGCGACATCAGCCAGGGTTCATGGAGGTGAACCGCTGGCACCTGGCGCAGTTCTGGGACCCATTGGTGGATAAAAACCCCATGGGGGTCATGGTCTTGGCCCTGCTTTATGGGGTTATAAATACGAATGGCGTTGATGCCTGTGGTGCCAGATTGCATCTGGCACTGACTCCAGTGAATGCCAGGTTCGTAGTCAACGAAAAGCCTGGCCAGATGCAGACCAGTTTCACGCCAAGGCAGCCAAAGGTGATAGCTGGCCACAGCCATCAGCATTGCCCGCATCCGAAAGTTAATCCAACCGGTGGCGATTAAAGCCCGCATACAAGCATCCACAAACGGCAGGCCAGTGCGCCCCTCAGCCCAGGCCAACAGGTGCTCGGAATTGCTGGAACGCAGGCCAGCGGTGAGCGGATGCAGCTCTTGAAACTCCAAATCTGGCTGACTTTCCAACTTCTGGATGAAATGGCAGTGCCAGTGCAAGCGCGACTCAAAACCGCTGAGGGCCCGCAACCATTGCCCCCGGTCCTTCACTGCATGGGCCTGAATAAGCCCGCGCCGCTGGCGAGTGGTTTGTACCACCTCCCGCATGGAGAGGGTGCCCCAAGCCAAATGGACCGAGAGGCGAGAGCAGCTATCGAAGGCCGTAAGCGGACTCGATAGTTTCCGGTGGTATTGGGCACCCCGCTCGACCAAAAAACTCTGCAAGAGGGCCAGTCCCTGGTGCCTACCACCCTGTTGACGGCCGGGGCAGGGGTCAGCCACCAAGCCCAAATCGGAAGCGGAGGGAATCGGGCCGGGGTTAATGCCCACCAGGGGCTGTAGGGCCTGGGGTGGCGGTGGTATCGGTTGCACCATCCGCTCCTCCCAGCGCCGGGCCCAGCCATTACGGCTCCTCAGGCAGCGGATTACACCAAATTGAGGTATCTCAACCCATTTAATTGAGTGGAATCTTGCCCACTTAGCAACAGCCAGGTCACGGCCATAGGTCCAGCCATTGCCGGTTTCCATGTGGCTCCAAAGGCCCTGGATGCAAAAGCGCTGACGGGCAAGCTCCAGCACCTCCACGGCACTGCCAAGACGAACCACCAGGGGTTGACCAAGGGCGGCAAGGGATTCACGTAAGTCGTAGAGGCTCTCGGCGCAGAAATCCCACTGGCGGGCAGAGCTATCGGGCTGCTGCCACAGCTTGGGCTCCACAATCACCAAAGGAAGCACTGCCCCATGGCGACAGGCCTCGACCAGCGGCTGGTGATCGAAGGCCCTCAGATCTCGCTTGAACCAGACAATGTGAAGCCGTTGCATCAACGTCAGTTAAAGCAGCGAAAAAGCACTGGGAAGCTGTTCATGGCATCTGTTTCTGATTGCACAACGTCTGGAGATCTTCTCTACCGGTGAGCCTTAGGCGCCAATGGGCCCAAAGTCGGTATATGTAATCCACCAGCGGGGCAATAATCGGCCAAGTGGTGGGCGCATAAAGCCAGCCCATACCCACCAGCCTGTAAGCCTCACGGAACGCAGCAATATCTTTGATAACAAGACCATCACCCGTGATGGCATGCATCCGACCCATGGCCTCGCGGTAGCTAATACCTTCATGGGCAGCAGGGTCGTAATCGGATGAATCGATATCTACAAAGGAGATTCCACAACGGTCTGCATCCATGGCCCGCAGCGCCCGCACCTCCCGCAGGCAAAGGGGGCAAGCACCGTCGTAAAGGAGGGTTAGGGTTGAACTTTTCATGGAAATACCCTAGAAAAAATGATCAAGCCTGCGCCCGTCGCCAACCACGCCGGCCAGGGCGCCAATCACAAAACTGACCAGTCAGAACAAAGAATATGCCAAAATGATGGTACTAAAGCAATATAAAGTTTGACTTAGGCGTTGACTTGGGCATAAAAAAGCTTTCTATTAACTTAAAGCTTTGTGGGAACCTATCTTTACTCGCAGCAGCTCTACCCCTATGGCCCCAACAGGCGCCTGCTGCCCCCGCCCCCCAGCTTCAGTTCAACGGCGGGTTGCGCTTTGATTCCCAGGGGGCCGGCACGCCCAATACCCTGAGTGGCTATGCCTTCCTGCCAATTCTGGGCAACGACCGGGGCGACATTTTCTTTGCTGAGTCACATATCAACTGGAACATCGCCAGCGATGGGATAGATAGCAGCATCGGCAGCAGCACACGCCTGGGCTATCGCTGGCTCACTGATAACAAAACCTGGATCTATGGCGTTAACGCCGGCATCGACAACCGTCCCTTCCAGGACCAAAACTTCCTGCAGGCAGGGGTTGGCCTGGAAGCCCTAAGCCCCCAGCTGGAATTTCGGCTAAACGGCTATATCCCCTTCTCCCAATCCAGCAATCTCTACGCCACTGCGTATAACGGCGCCTACGGCCTGGTGAACGATCAGCTGCAACTAAACCGCTCCCGCTGGTTTGGGGTAGCGCTGGGCGGTATTGATGCGGAAGTGGGCACCCCTGTGGCCCGCTGGCAGGGCGGTGACCTGCGCCTTTATGCGGGCTACTACTACCTAGACGGTGACTATGTGAGCGGCAGCTCCGGGGTACGTGCCAGAGCAGAGCTCCGCCTAGGGAAGAAGCTCAGCGTCGGTGGCACCGTCTCCTACGACGACATTTTCCAGACCCAAGCCACTGGCTATGTGCGCCTGGGCTTTAGTCCCCAGCAAAAACCCATTGGCAACAGCATTAACGAAGCAGAGGAACGCTTCCTTGCCATGCGGGGCCTGCCGGTGGATCGCCAACGGGTAATTCAGGTGGCAAACCAGCAGGTGCGCGACCAGGAAGCAGCCCGCGATCCACTCACCGGTAAACAATGGGTGGTGCGCTGTGTGGGCCTAAATGCCAGTGCCTACAGCGTGCGTTGCGGCTACGGCGATCTAAGCGCTGCTGTTAATGCCATCGGCGCCCCCGCCGATGTGCTGCTGCTGGCTAATGGTACGAACAGCAACCTCAATGGCTCCACCCTGCGCCTGGCGGCCAGCACAAGCCTCAGCAACGGTGCCAATGCGCCAGTGCTCGCCACCCAAGGGGGCTTCATTCCGCTGGCAGCAGTTTTTGGCCCAGGCAATGGTGTTGCTCCACAAATAAACAACGGAATTTTAAGTATTGGCAGCAACACTACAATAGTGGGGCTAGCATTTAACAATACCTCGATTACAAATTACAGCACAAAAAATGTATTAATTGCCAACAATAATTTTGTTGGCTCTTATACAGATAATCCAACTCCACTTGCAACTGCAATGGCTAACGGATCTATAAACGTATCGGCAAGTGCCTTACCAGCAATCCAATTAAACAATGTTGAAAATTTAATAATTTCAAATAATAGTTTTTCTTTTCCACAGGTTCAAACATACGTATCGCAGCGTGGAACCGTAGATGGTGGTGGAACTGATCAAGTTTGCAATCAAAATGGAGAAAACAAGAGTGGCCTATGCCTTAGCGGTAATGCAATTCGGCTTAATAACAGCAATAATACAGTGATCTCTGGCAATAACGTGATTGGCGCCTTAGATGAGGCCTTGCGTATTAACAATCCAACGGGTAACTTATCGATTATTGGTAACTCAATTTCGGGTATGCGGATGGGCCCAGATAGCAATATCGGCACTGCGATTATAGTTGGCCAAAATCAAGGAAATTCAAACATAATCATCAGTAACAATTATATTAGCAATAACAGTGCTGGAGTTTACGATACTGTTGTATCGGCAAATCAAAGCAACTTAGCTCCTTCTGGAAAGAAAAATAATATTGATCCCATCGAAATTGGATTGTGCCGCGGCTCAACAAACTTTGGGCGCTTCAACGATTTATATGCAGATCCAAATTTTTCAGGTAATTGCAATAATCCAACCACCATGAATGCATCGATATCTGGCAACACTATTAGTTTGCCTAAGATCAGTTCTTCAATAGCACAAGACGGAGATGGAATTGATTTTAATATGGGCAATAACAGTATTCTTAACGCTAATGTTTCAAATAATACTGTGCTCACCCTGGGAGGGAGCGGGCAAGGAGACAATGGTATAACTTTTGATAGTCGCGCCAATGCTTATAGTCAAATCAATGTTACCAATAACTTAATACAAAATACTAATAAACAGGCAATAGATTTTGGTTTTACTAATTCCACTCAATCGAATCAACCTGGTTTCAGCAATATAATAGTTTCTGGAAATATTGAATTTAATACTCCAGGCCTATTGGGAATTGGTTTAATCGATAACCCTGGCGTTCCAGTGTCTAATTTTTACGTTACAGGATTAGGAGATAATGCGAAACAAGTGGATGCTATAAAACCACGTTATGATAATTTCAATAGCACAGGAACATACTCTAACTTATATCTTAATGGTGTTTTATACATTAGACCCCCCGCAACAAACTAAATTTACTTTTTAGCGTTATAGCAATACCCTTGCCCAGGCCAAATTCCACTTAGGAACATCAAATGCTGGCCGTAAGTATTATCGAGTCAGTTACACTGATAATTCCATTCTTTACCCTGCACTAACAATAAACAACAATCCCCAGAGCTGCAATTGCTACGCCACCTGCCCTTAGGATATATTGATTAAACCCATCAAATCTAAACAAAATGACCTACACCCTTGCGATTTTCGGTGACGCCGGTAATTCCCTAACCAACGGAACAAGTTTTTATTACTCACCGGGCAAGTGGGAGCGCTATCAGATAGGTGCTAGCGCCCCTCTGCAGGCCAGCGTAAATCAGATGATGCAAAGCTGGAATCCCAACGACCTTATACAACTTGGAGATAGCAGTTACAATACCAGTTCTAGTTCTCTCCTTGATTACAACATTGGACAATATTACAATAATTATATGTACCCCTATGCCCCGCCAGAGTTTGTCAATAACAGCATATATACCAAGGCAACCGAAGGTGGAATACAGGCTAATACCAATCCCCTAAGCAATAAACAATGGCCCTACAACCTGTACGACTACCCCAATGGCTTCAGGAATCCTCTGAATGGAAACTTAGCAGGGGGTAGCAGTGATAGATTAAATCATTACTGGATTGTACCAGGCAACCACGACGAAGCCACAATAATTGGCAGTTATTCAGATTCAAATGTAAACCAAATAAATTTCGGTAAAACTTATATTGGCGCACCCCAGGGACCGGATGCCTATGATTTTGAAAATAACATTAAACCCTTTCTACCATTCAATAACAACAACCCAAACTTCAATGAGCAAAAAAAAGCCATAAGCAAAACTGGAAGCACCCAGGCGCTGCTTGATTACCATCCCTGGCTAGATACAGCCTCAACAAAAACCTACACAGGCACAAATCAAGTTAATATCGGCAAGGCCAGTGCCGATGGTTATGGCATCTACTACAGCATCGATCTTGGCGAAACCGTGGACGAGAATGGAAAAAAGATTCCCTTAATGCATTACACGTTTATTGATACAACAAGACTGCTAACAGACGCTGGCTATTACGACTTTAATTTTAAATCAAGCTCATCTAAAAATGAGTATCTATACGATCCAACAGTTCCCCTTGGCGCAGACACGCCAGCGCCTCAGCATCAGGATCCAAACCAGCCTAACCAAAAAATTGGCTATGAAATGTACCAATGGGCCCTTGACGACCTGAAAGCTAGTAAAGCAAAATGGAATTTCGTAGCAGGACACCATCCTGGCTACAACATTGGCCAATCATCTGAATTGCTAAACAGTAAAGGTGCAAATACCACGAACAATAGCTACTCAAATATAGCTGTTATTCTAAAATTTTTGGCGGGACTAAATACTGAATTAAAAGCAAATGGAGAGGCACCATTTGATGCCTACTTCAATGGTCATAGCCATTATTACGGCCGAGCAATGGAATCAGTAGATACAGGGATGGGACTCGGCCTAGGAATTCCATCATTCACAATTGGTGATAGTGGCAAAGTTCTAGACGACATGTATCCCGTACCCTATGGTGCCAGTATATTTAACTATCAGAAAGATGATGGCACCAATCTCATTCTCGATCAACTGCAGGAAATATATAAGCATCTGGGAGACACAAAACCGGTTAGCGCCGGCGCCAGTGGCTGGACATCCAAATTAGTTGACACCCCAAACAACAAACCAATACTTAAAGAATCAAATGGCAATGAATATGAATTATTAACACCTGTCTACACCAATGGCCAGGGTCAAATAGACCCCACAAGTGATATTTCAGGTCTCTATGGCTTTGGTTCAGGTGCCGCCGAAATAAAAGCAGACAAAGACTATATTTTTACCCACTACAAAACCGTAGAAACCCTTGATCCTGCAATCGTAAGGATTGCCAAAGAAGAAAGTAAAGACTATCAACGGGGCTCCCTTTTTTATGAACGCTGGTCACCCACTACCGCGCGGCTAGAGGACCTGGCTTTGTTTAGCTTCAAGGTGCGAGTTGACAAGAATCATCCAACTGGCTATCTCACTGACTTCACCATGGTAAATCCTGGAAATGGCTACTTTGAGAGAAGTTTAAATCAAACCACACCAGTTTACGATGATTACAGTGTTAACTTTGAAATCAATGGCAATAATCCACTCAATCCTCTCCCCTCTAACATCTCAGACCCAAGTAGAGCAGTGGTTAGGCTTTCATTTAAGAATGGAAAACTTCAGCCAATTTCGCCATCAGATGTAATAAATTCAGGCACAGACTACCGAAATCTCCTCAATGCCATCTATGAGATAAACTTTGATTTTACAAATATTCCCGACACAGGTTATCCAACAGAAAAAGAAAAAGATAAAGGAAAAGAAACGCGTTTATTGGTTGGGATTAACATTAACCTCGAGGCACAAACAGTCTTTGCCGACCAAGCAAGTGGCAAAGATTTGTACCATGATTGGTATTTAATTACTGATACAACTGCTACGGCTTCAACTAGCCTAGGCCGTTTTGGATCACTGAACCTTGCCTTGCTTCCAAAGTCCCAGGATGCCAGAGACTTGATTGCAAACACATCACTTACCACTGGCTATAACAGCAGTGGACAACAGCAGAAATTTGATCGTGCCCAATCAGGGGCATTAACAGTTAAAGATCCAATCACTGGTCTCACAATTGGAGCTGGAACTCTTAGCAACGGCTCTGCCACGCTCAGCCTCACAGGCCTTGCTAGCTCCGAGGCACTTTCAATCGGCTTTGCGGGGGATCCCAGCTCCTCTTATCAAATTAATTTCAAGTCATCAGAAACAACTAAAACAACAAACTTTATCTATCGCTCTTACGATCCGATTACCGGCTCTCACTTTTACACATCTAGCCCCTTCGAAAACAACCTAGCAACAAAGCAAAATAATTATCGCTTTGAGCAGGTGGAGATGTTAAACAAAGGTGACTCAGCGATTTACAGATTTTACAACCCCGCCATCAACGATCATTTCTATACGGCAAATCCATCTGAAAAGAATGCCTTAATTACTAATTCAGCCTCAGGCTATCAATATGAGGGCATTGCCTTTATGGGGTCGCAAAGCTCTGATCCGACCATGACAGCAGTGCATCGGTTAGTCAATCCACTGACCAATTCACATTTTTACACTTCAAATACCACTGAAGCAAACCTTGCAATCAGCACCGCAGGCTACAGGTCTGAAGGTATCGGTTGGTGGTTTTAATTGCAAATTCAAAACTAACTGCCTCACACAATCATTCATATAAAAATCGACCATTTTTACAAAAAATTACTGGGGACTATTAACTTTTTAAATACTAATTTCTATCAAATAAATAACATTTTAGGCTTATGCAAGTACCAATAGTCTTTCCGCCTGATGCTGGCCCCCCCAGGCCCAATGGCTTTCAAAGCCCGCTGTCCTGGCCACTGTTTCAATCGCCTGGCGATCGGCGGGATAGTCGAGGCTGCTGAGGTGGGCGATGGTGTGCTGTTGTTGCAGCTCTGTCATCACCGTCCAGTCGCTGCGAATCCTTTGGCTGTAGCGATCCACATAGGCCCCACGGCTTTCGTCCGGCTCCCGGAACACATCACCCCACAGCAACAAGCCCCCCGGCCGCAGGCGGCGGCGACAACCCTGCAGAAATATTTGCTTCTGATCATCTTTCAGATGATGCAAGGCAAAAGCCGTATGGATCAGATCCACGGGCAAGCCATCGGCCCCATTCGCCCAGGCGAACAAATCCCCCTGCTCAAATCGGCAGGGGTAAGCCACCGCCCCCAGCTCCTGCTCGGCCAAAGGCAATACCCCGGCAGTTAGGTCGAGCGCCAGCAAACTGCCCAGGGGCCAACGCCGGTAATGGCCAGCCATCAGCGCCAGGTCCCCACAGCCGAGGTCCACCAGCCCAGGGCCAGGGGCCCCCGCCGGCCGGCTAGCCAGCCATTGGTCCACCACCTGGGCCACCGCCGCCGTGAGCGCCCGGTGTTCCATCAGATCGTGGTCCACGATCGCCCGGTAGCTGGTCCACTGCTGCTCAAAAAACTCCATGGCTCCCCAACCCCCTCGCTAAAGCATTCTGGGGTTTCCCCCCCCTAAACCCAGGGCCACCAGCTGTGAGCCAACATCTCTTTGAGCCCTGGTCCGCCAGCCCCCGGGCCGATCAGATCCTCGACCTAAACCAGGCCCAGGAGCAGGGGCGGTTGCAATGGCTTTTGCCCCTGCGGCGCCAGCGCATGGCTGCCTCAGCCTTCAGCTTTTTCCGGGGCGCCGCCGCCCTCATGGCCACGGACCTGGCCCAGGGACCTAACTCCGGGGAAGAGCTGCAGCTCTGCGGCGATGCCCACCTAATGAATTTCGGCTTTTACGCCTCCCCTGAACGCACCCTCCTATTTGATCTCAACGATTTCGATGAAACCCACCCGGGCCCCTTTGAGTGGGACCTAAAACGGCTGGCCGTTAGTGCTGTTTTGGCGGCCAGGGAACTGGGACTCAAGGAAGAGGAGCAGCAGACCGCTGTAAAAACCCTTGCCAAGCACTATCGCAACTGCATTGCCCGCTATGGCGAACGCAACCGCCTGGAAGCCTGGTATGCCCGCCTGGATGCAGAAGCTTTTATTCGTGGAATCAGTAACAAACACTTTCGTAACTATCTGGAAACCGTGGCCCAGCAAGCCCGGGGTCGCGACAGCCTCAGCAGTGTGCGCCGCCTCTGCGAAGGGGAAGGCCCCAGTCGTCGCTTCCGCAATGATCCGCCCACGTTGCAAACGCTGGAAGTGGCAGATAATTGGCAGCCCTCCCTATATAACGGCTACCTCAACACCCTGCGGGTGGAGGTGCGTGGCTTACTACAGCATTTCAAAGTTGTGGACCTGGCCCTGAAGGTGGTGGGGGTGGGGTCAGTGGGCCGCCGCTGTGGCCTGGCCCTGTTGCAAGGGGAGCATCCCAACGACGTGATCGTGCTGCAGGTGAAGGAGGCCGTGGCCTCCGTGTTGGCCAGGGGGGAAAGCGACAGGCACCAGGGGCAACGGGTGGTGGAAGGCCAGCGCTTGATGCAATCAGCGAGCGACCCTTTCCTTGGCTGGGCCAGCACCAGCGATGGCGGCCACTGCTACTGGCGTCAATTCCGCGACTGGAAAGGTTCAGTAGATCTAACAGCGCTGGATGAATGCTGCCTTAACGACTACGTGAAACTCTGCGCCGAAGCCCTGGCCAAATCCCATGCCCGCAGTGGCAATCCCGCAGCGATCAACGAGCTCCTGGGCAGCATCCCCCGCTACCCCAGTCAGCTGGCCAGCTATGCCCTGAGCTACGCCCAGCAAACCGTGCTTGATCACCAGGTTTTTGCCCAGGCCTTCGCCTAAATTAATTTGCCTCTAATCGGTTGCTGATGTCGGTACTGCGTCGAGGCCTAGCCCAGCTGATCAGTGCAATCTTTGCCCTATTAGGGCTGCTGCTGATCTTTTCCAAGGGTGGCGACTTTGGTAGTTCTGCAGAGCTTTTGCCCGTGGGCTTTTTTGTGGTGGTGCTCAGCCTGGCTGCCTATGCAATGACCTGGTGCAGCAACGGCAAACCATTCTGTTCCTCCCGCGATCTCGCCGAGTTATATCAGTGTTCTAGAGATTTATTCCAGAGCAGTATCCTTGCTCTGTTGTCATCAGCATTGGTCACAATATCAAAGGTATCCCCTTGGCCTGCAACAATTAAATACTCTTTCTATGGCCTGCATTGGCTGTTTTTTTCAGTGGCAATTCTGCTGGCCTGGTGGGCCACCCAAAGGCTGCTCCACATAAGCGCCCGGCCAAACTTAAACATTGAGCCGCCGCGCTAGGGCCCTAGCCAAGCCATCACGGCTGGCCAGCCCCTGCAATTGGTCCACCCCTAGCCCCCCGCTGGGTAACCCATGGGGCAACTGGGCCGGCAAACGATCATCTATCGCAAATACCGGCAGTTGGCGCAGGCCATTGGGGCGCAACTGATCTTCAAGGCGACTGAGATCGGCATCGGCGGGCAACCACACCAGCTCCGTTCGCAGGCAATCAGCCAGCACCGCAGAATCTGGATTGGCCGTGAGGATCCGCTGCAGGTCCTCCAGGGTCACCAAGCCAAGGATCCAGCCCCCCTCCTCGAGGAGCAGGCAATGGCCATGGGCCGCCAGCAGTTGAGCCAGGGCTTGGCGCGGGGCCAGGCTTGCGGGCAGCACCAAGGGTGCTTCCGGATCGAGTGCCTCTTCGATCCCCACCAGTTGCAACTGGGCCCGCCGTTCCTCCTCCACCGGATCGGGCCCCAATAGGCCTGGGTCAGCCAAGCCCTGCCAACGCTCCACTAGCAGGGCACTGAGGCCCGCCGCCGCCATCAAGGGCAGCACGATGCGAATGTCGCGGGTGAGCTCAAACAACAACAACAGGGCCGTGAGCGGCGCCCGGGCGGCACCGGCCAGCACCGCCGCCATGCCCACCATGGCGTAGGCCGGCGCCTCTGCCACCGGCAGGCCAAAGCCCCCATCGCCGAGCAACTGGCCATAGAAGCTGCCCAGCACCGCCCCAAGGAATAGAGACGGGGCAAACCCACCGCCGATGAAACCGGTGGCATTACTAAGACCGGTGGCCAGCAGCTTCACCAGCAGCAGCGCCAATAGGCTCAGGAGGCTGATGCCGCCACCGGAACCGAGCAAAGATTCGATCGTGTCGTAGCCAACGCCGAGCACCTGGGGGAAACCCAGGGCCATCAGGCCCACCCCCAGTCCCCCCAGGCTGGTGAGCAACCAGGGGGGTAACCGCTGCAATCGCTGCTGCACTGGGGCACTGCGCCCCAGGGCCAGCAGCCGCACCAACGCCAGCGACACGCCACTGGCCAGCAGCCCTAGGCCCAGGTAGAGGGGTAATTCCAGCGGAGAACGCACCTCATAGGAGGGCAGCCGAAAGATCGGTTGATCGCCCAAGCCCAGCTGGATCACCAGGGTGGAACTCACCGCCGCCACCAGCACCGCCCGCAGGCTGGGCCTCCCTGGAATAGTGCTGTAGGCCCCCTCAAAGGCAAAAAACACCCCGGCAATGGGCGCCCGAAAGCCTGCGGCCAAACCCGCCGCCACCCCAGCCCCCACCAACGCCCTAAGCGCCTCCGGGGTGAGGCCCGCCCGGCGGCCCAGCCAGAGGCCGATGTTGCCGCCGCTTTCCACGCTGGGGCCCTCCGGCCCAAGGGAGGCGCCACTACCCAGGCTGATCGAGGCCCCTAGCAAGCGGGCAAAGGGCAACTTTGCGGCCGCCTGCATGCGGCCATCGGCCATGGCCATCAAGCTGGGCAGGCTGGGGCCGAGGTCTTTAGCCACCAGCCGCAGCAAACCCACCAACAGCCCCCCCAACACCGGCCCCAACACCACCGGCCAGGTGCTTAGCCAGGGGGGTGCCAGGGGCACCGGCGGCAACACCGGTTCCGGTTGGGGCAGCGGCACCGGCGCAAACAAACCAACGCCGCCGAGACCCAGCTGCAGCAGGGACCGCAGCGGTGTGGAGGCCGGAGGCGGCGGCAGGGGCAAAGGTTCAGGCAGGGCCGGCTGGGGGCCGGCGATGCCCATCACAAATTCAACAAAGGGCCCATAGATCAGGTTGTTGATGAAACCCAGCAGGTAGTGGAAACCAACGATTGCCACACCGGTGAGCAAACCCACCAGGGCTGCCCAGGCCAGCAGCCCCCACTGGAAAGGGGCTGCCGTTGGTTCCACCCGGGCCTCGGGCCTCGGGTCAGGCCTGGGGTCGGACTTCGGCAAAGATCTGCTCCAGGATCTCGCCAGCGCCCTGACTGCGCAGCAACAGGGCCAGTTCAATCCCCAGGGCTTCAGGGTTGGAGGCAGGGCCGCGCACCGAATCTCGGATCAAACGCTTGCCATCGAGGGCGGCCACCATGCCGGTGAGCACCAGTTGCTGGTCTGTGTCAGGGCCCTCAAAACTGGAATTAACGCCGATGGGCACCTGACAGCCCCCCTCCAACTGGCGCAGAAAGGCCCGTTCCGCCAAGCAACGGCGGGCGGTGGGCAGGTGCTCCAGCACTTTGATCTGCTCCAGCACCCCTTGATCGCCCAGGCGACATTCGATCCCCAGGGCCCCCTGGCCTACGGCATGGAGGGAGATGGAAGGGTCAATAAGTTCATGAATACGGTCGCCCAGGCCCAGGCGACCGAGACCGGCGGCGGCCAGGATTAAGCAGTCGTATTCACCGGCATCGAGCTTCTCGAGACGGGTGATCACATTGCCGCGCACGTCTTTAAAAACCAGCTGCGGGTAGTGGTGGCGCAGCTGGGCCAGGCGCCGCAGGGAACTGGTGCCCACCACACTGCCCTCGGGCAGGGTGGCCAAGCTTTTGTCTTGGTGCTTGGCATGCACCACCAGCGCATCGGCGGGGTCCTCCCGCTCGGTAACGCAGCCGAGCATCAAGCCTTCGGGCAGGTTGGTGGGCAGATCCTTGAGGCTATGGACGGCGATGTCAGCGCGGTCCAGCAGCATCTGGGCCTCAAGTTCTTTAGTAAATAGCCCTTTATCGCCGATCTTGGCCAGGGCCACATCGAGGATCTTGTCCCCCTGGGTGGCCATTGCCTCAATGCTGATCTCCAGCTGGGGATGGGCGCGGCGCAGTTCATCCCGCACCCATTCGGTTTGAACCATCGCCAATTGGCTGCGACGGGAGGCAATACGTAGAAGAGAAGCCGTCATCAAAAAACAGCAGGACCCGGACAACCGGCCAAGAACGGTAAATCAGCCTACGGATAGATGCCCTCAGCCAGGCCCTGAGGTGAAGAAATCCAGCGGCAGTGGGCCCCAGGTGTCCTCGCCATCGGGGTTGGAGGGGGCCTGGCCGCTGATCAGCAAACCCTCCCCCAGCCCCAGCTCCGAGCGCAGCAAAGCCTGGCCGCTGCGTTGGTTGCCCTTAAGAAACACAGGTCCCTCGGGGAGCTCTTCTGCCGGCAGCTCCAGGGCGGTCCAGCCCAGGGCTTGCTCCAATGCCCGCAGAGAAGCCAGGGCCACCCCAGCGCTGGGGGCCATCACCCCCACGGTGAACCATTCACAGGCCCCCAGCCGTTGGCGCAGGTCTTGGCTAAGCCGGGCCCGCTGCTCCGCATCCAGGGGCGGGGCGGAACGCAGGCCCTTGAGATCTTCAAGGGAACTTATCTCCAACCTGGGGGTGCTCACTTGATGTATTCCTTCAAAACGCCATTGCGGTTGGGATGGCGCAATTTACGTAGGGCTTTCGCTTCAATCTGCCGGATCCGTTCCCGGGTCACATCAAAGATCTGACCAATCTCCTCCAGGGTCTTCATCCGACCGTCATCTAGGCCGTAGCGCAGGCGCAACACATCGCGCTCCCGGGGGCTGAGGGTGGCGAGCACCCCCTCGAGGTCTTCCCGCAGCAGGTTCTTGGCCACGTCCTGGTCAGGATTCTCGATGTCGGCTTCGATGAAATCACCGAGGCGCGAGTCTTCCTCCTTACCAATGGGAGTTTCTAAAGAAATAGGCAACTGGGCGGATTTGGCGATGAAGCGCAGCTTCTCAATCGTCATCTCCATGCTTTCAGCGATTTCCTCCTCGGTGGGCTTGCGACCGAACTCTTGGCTAAGCACCTTGGTGGTTTTCTTGATCCGAGAAATCGTTTCATAGAGATGCACCGGTAGGCGAATGGTGCGGCTCTGGTCTGCGATGGCGCGGGTAATCGCCTGGCGAATCCACCAGGTGGCGTAGGTGGAGAACTTGTAACCCTTTTCGTGGTCAAACTTCTCCGCAGCCCGGATCAGGCCAAGGCTGCCCTCCTGAATCAAGTCTTGGAAGGAGAGGCCCCGGTTCATGTATTTCTTAGCGATCGATACCACCAGGCGCAGGTTTGACTGCACCATCTTTTCCTTGGCCCGCCGGCCCAGCATCAGCCGACGGCGGAACTTGATGACAGGCATCTCCACCAGGGCTGCCCATTCCTTGGTGTCTGGCAAATGACCGTTATCTTCCTCAAACTGAGTGGCGAGTTCCTCCAGTTGCAGCAAGTCAGCAATCTTGCGGGCCAGCTCAATTTCCTCATCGGCCCGCAACAGCCGAATCCGGCCAATCTCCTGGAGGTAAACCCGAATGGAATCCTCGGTGTAGACCCCCTTGGGGCCCACCTTGATGCTGGCCGCCTTGGCCGCCTTGGCTGCCTTGGCCGCCTCTGCCGAGGAGGAGAAGGCCTCAGCCACCTCTAACAACTCCTCGGGACTCACCTCCACAGTGGGCTCTTCCTCAGCCGCGGCCAGCTTTGCTTTAGCGGCAGGCTTTGCCTTGGCGGCGGGCTTTGCCTTGGCCGCAGCGCCCTTGGCAGCAGCTGGCTTCGCAGCCGTGGCCTTGGCAGGGGTGGGCTTTGCGGAAGCAGTTTTTACAGCTGTGGCTTTTGCTGCAGCCGCCTTAGGGGTAGGGGCCTTAGCAGTCGTGGCCTTAGCCGCGGCGGCCTTGGTGGCTGTTGCCTTAACCGTGGGGGCGGCCTTAGAGGCGGTGGACTTAGAGGCTGAGGCCTTGGCGGCAGTGGCGGCCTTAGGGGCAGCTCCCTTGGCAGCGGTGGATTTAGCCGCCGCCTTGGCCTTCACAGGCTTAAGCACGGCAGCGGCTTCAGCCGCCGCGGCTTCTTCCACAACAGCGACAATCTCAGGAATGGTGGTGACGGTCATTCGATAGGGAGGCAGAGACGATCCAAACGGCACCCCGGGGAAAGACCCCAAAGCGGCCTAAAACTCGAAAAGCACAGGTCCCCCTCACATCAAGCACGCTGGGGGGATAATTCAAAACAAGCACCCAAAGTGAACCCTTGGGGCGATCCCGCTGCCGGGAGGGGGGCGACAGGGTTGTCAGGGGTGATCGCAGACCCGAAGCGATGCTTCCCGAGGTCTACCCGCTGGACGGAACTCTGTCGGGTTCCGACAACTGCAATGCAGCTCAACCCACTCATCTTAAGAAAAGATCAGGGGAAGCGCAAGCAACCAAATTCTGAAAGATAGTGATTCTTCATGTCTAGCCCCCGGGGGCCGTCTTGGGTCGGCCTGAGCAGGTGGCGGTTTGGGTGGAAGCCGGCAGGGAAGGGCGCCTGCTCAGCTACGGCACCGCCACCTGCCCCGATCTACTGCCTGGGGACCTGGTGCGCGTGCGCCTGCGCGGCCGGCTGCTTAATGGCCTGGTCACCGCAGAGACCCCTGAGTTACCAGAGGGTCTGAAGCTAGAACCGGTGCTGGAACGGCTGGAGGCCGCCGCGGTTGATCCCCGTTGGCAAGCCCTCCTCCAGGCGGTGGCAGTTCAATGCCATACGGCCCCCTTCCAGGTGCTCAAAACCGCCTTGCCCCATGGCTGGCTGGGCCAGAAGGCCAAGGGCGTGGGCCTAGGCAGAAAGCAACTGGTGGCCGTAGCCAGCGGCAACCCTGCCATGCCCTCCCCCCTCAGCCCTAAACAGCAAAAGCTGCTGGAGCATTTACAAACCCATGGCCCCATGGCCCTCCCGGAGCTGGAGGCCATCGGCCTTGGTCGATCGGTGGCCAAGGCCCTGGCAGCCAAGGGACTATTGGAGCTAGAACAACGGCTAATCCCCCCCCGCCCCTGGCAACGGCTACCAGCGATCGAGGCCGACCAGCCCCCACCGCTAAGTGGCGCCCAGGCAGAGCTACTCCACCAATGGCAGGCCAAACCAGAGCAACGGCAGTGGCTGCTCTGGGGGGTGACCGGTTCTGGCAAAACCGAGGTGTATCTGCGCTGTTGCGCCGAGGAACTGGCCGCCGGCCGCAGTGTGCTGATGCTCACCCCAGAGATCGGCCTGATCCCCCAGCTGCTCGACCGCTGTCGGCGCCGCTTTGGGGCAGCGGTGGTGGCCTATCACTCCGGCCTGGGGGACTCTGAACGGCTGGCGGCCTGGCGCCGCTGCCGCAGCGACGAGGCCTGTGTGGTGGTGGGCACCCGCTCGGCGGTGTTCCTGCCGGTGCAGCGCCTGGGCCTGATCGTGCTCGATGAGGAGCACGACAGCTCCTACAAACAGGAAGCACCGATGCCCTGTTATCACGCCCGGGAGGTGGCACGGCTGCGCTGCGAGCACGACGGCTGTCGGCTACTGCTGGGCAGTGCCACCCCCTGCCTGGAGAGCTGGTTGGCCTGCCAGGAACCAGAGCCCAGCATGGGTTTACTCCGCCTCGAGCAACGCATCGAGGCCCGCCCCCTGCCGCCGGTGCGGGTGGTGGACATGCGACTGGAGCTATCGGAAGGTCACCGCCGCCTGCTGAGTCGGCCGCTGCTGGATCGGCTAGCCGGCCTGGCGGAACGGCAGGAACAGGCGGTGGTATTAGTGCCCCGCAGGGGTTACAGCACTTTCCTCAGCTGTCGCAGTTGCGGCGAAGCGGTGCAGTGCCCCCACTGCGATGTGTCGCTCACGGTGCACCGCCAGCGGGACGGCCAGAGCTGGCTGCGCTGCCACTGGTGTGACCACCGCCAGGAAAGTGCCGACCGCTGTGGCTCCTGCGGCTCCAGCGCCTTCAAGCCCTTTGGCGCCGGCACCCAACGGGTGTTGGAACAGCTGGAAACCGAACTGGAGGGTTTGCGGCTGTTGCGCTTCGACCGCGACAGCACCCGGGGGCGCGATGGTCACCGACTCCTCCTGGATCAGTTCGCCGCCGGGGAAGCCGATGTGCTCGTGGGCACCCAGATGCTGGCCAAGGGCATGGACTTACCTCGGGTAACCCTGGCGGTGGTGCTGGCCGCCGACGGCATGCTGCATCGCCCCGACCTGCGGGCGGCGGAACAGAGCCTGCAGTTGCTGCTTCAACTGGCGGGCCGGGCCGGCCGGGGCGAGCGGCCAGGTGAAGTGCTGGTGCAGACCTACAGCCCTGAGCACCGGGTGATTCGCCACCTGATCGATGGCCGCTATGGCCGGTTCTTGGAGGAGGAGGGCGCCATGCGCCGCAGTGCCCGCCTAGTGCCCTTTGCCAGGGCCTGTTTACTGCGCTTCTCCGGTGCCCAGGCCAGCCTCACCGCCAGTGGCGCCACCACCCTGGTGGAACACATCAACCCGGGGTTGCAGGCGGCCGGCTGGTGGGCGATCGGCCCGGCGCCAGCGCCCCTGGCGCGGCTGGCGGGCTTGAGCCGCTGGCAACTGTTGCTGCATGGCCCCGCCGCCAGCCCCCTGCCCCTACCGCCCGAACAGGAGTTACGGCGGCTGCTGCCCCGGGGGGTGAATCTGGCGATCGATCCAGATCCCCAGGAGCTCTAACTAAGCCCTGGCCTGCAGCCGTTGCAATAACAGGCTTAGCCCCAACAACAGCGCCACCCCCAGGGCCCCGAGGCCGAGGCCACTCCACCGCCAGCAGCCCAAAGCCAGCTGATTCAAGGCCCCTGCCTGCAAACTCCAACCCACGGTTTCACTGGCCTCAACCTGCGCCGCGGCCGGCAGGGCAGTGCGCACCGCCGCCAGCTTCAAAGGTTGCAGATGCAGGCGCAACTCCAAACCAGGCAGGGAATCCAAGGGCCGCAGATCCCACTCAAATTCCAGCCGTTGCTGCACGCCCAACAGCCAGTTGCGTTCCCGCCAGCGCAGCTGGGGGGCCGGTAATTCCAGGTCAAGCAAATTTGTGGCCTGCTGCACCTGGCGCTCCAGCAACGGGGCCAACTGGGGACCAAGGAGCAATCCACTGGCTTGATTGGCAGCCATGGGCAACGGCGCCCCCGTGCGGTTTTGCAGTTGCTGGACCAGCTCTAGCCGCCCAGGGCCGTGGAATTGCAAGGTGGTATCGAGCTTCACGCACCCCCCCATTAGGAGGGTGAGCCCCAGCAAAAGGCTGGTGGCCAGCAGGGCAAAACCCCAGGGGCTACGGGTGCGACCCACCGGTGGTGCCGGGGGAGGGGGGGCTGGCTTCCTCCCACCGGAGCCGCCCCCTCGCTGGGAGCGGCCCAATAGGGATGGCATTTCCCCAAGGCTGGGCATGGTGAGATTCCATTCCTTGGGGCGCTGTAACTGGGGCGCCTCAAGGATGCAAAGCACCTCCTGGGCCTGGCGCCGCAGGGTGCTATCGGCACAGGCCAGGGCCGCCCTGCAGCAGGCCTGGGCCTCGCCGTCTTGGCCCAGGCCCTGGTGGGCCGTGGCCATTAGCAAGCGCAATTCAGCCCCTGTAACCCCCCGCCCGGGCCACTGGTCCGCCAGGGGGGCCAGCAGGTTGAGGGCCTGGCGGTAATCCCCCCGGGCCAGGGCTGCCTTGGGGGCGCCAAGGTCCGGAATCGGTTTGCTGGTCATGGCCGCTGCCCCATGGCTCAGAGCTGACCGCTGCCCACAACCATGGTGCCAATGCCGTCTTTGGTGAACACCTCCAGCAGCAGCGCATGGGGCACCCGGCCGTCAACAATATGGGCGGCCGTAACCCCCTGGGCCAGGGCGCGGATGCAGCATTCGGTTTTTGGGGTCATGCCCCCTGCCACCACCCCTTGGGCTATCAGTTGCCGCGCCTCAGAAAGGCTGAGCTGACGGATCAGGGAATCGGGATCCTCGCGGTCTCTCAGGATTCCAGGGGTGTCGGTGAGCAGCACCAACTTTTCCGCATCGAGGGCGGCGGCCAGCTCCCCGGCGACGGTGTCTGCATTGATGTTGTACGACTGGCCCTCAAGGTTGGGGGCCACGCTTGAAATGACTGGGATATACCCCTGATTCAGCAGGGGAATGATCACCGAGGGATCCACCCGGGCCACATCCCCCACCAACCCAAGGCTGCCGTCGCCGTGGGGCCGGGCCCGCACCAGATCCCCATCGGCCCCACAGAAACCCACCGCCCTACCGCCCACCTGATTCAGCCCATTAACGATCTGTTTATTCACCCGCCCCACCAGCACCATCTCCACCACATCCATGGTGTCGGGGTCAGTAACCCGCAGGCCCCCATGGAAGGCGGGCTGGATCGCCAAACGCGTTAGCCACTGGTTGATTTCTGGACCGCCGCCATGGACAACCACCGGGTGTACGCCCACGCTGGCGAGCAGGGCCACATCACGGAAAACCGCCTCCCGCAACTCTTGTTTCACCATCGCCGCACCGCCGTACTTGATCACCACCCGGCGACCAGCGAAGCGCTGGATATAAGGAAGGGCCTCACTGAGCACCTCCACCCTCAAGGTGTCGGCCCCACTGATTTGGGGATCTAAGGGCATGGCTGGCTCAGGCAGAGGTCGAGGGCCCCGGGAGCGCCATCCTCCAGGGTGGCCACCAGGCCAGGACCAAAGAAGCGACCAAGCCGTCCCTCCTGGGCCACCCAGCGCTCCCGGGGCACAGCCCCCAGTTGAAAACTAAGGCGCAGGGCATAACGGCCCTGGTCCTCGTATTCCTCAACACTTTGGAGCTGGGGCGGGGCCTGCTCATCCCAAAGCTTGAGGGCCTCCAGGGAACTTTCCAGGTGGGCCTTCTGGCCATAGCGCCAGCGAATCACATCCTTGAGCAACTTCAACTGGCCCTCGGTGGCCGTGCTCTCCCGCAGGCTGCGCCATTGCTCAGCCGGCGTAATCCTCTGGGGCGGTGGTAACTCCGCCGACTTCAGGGCCAACCCCCCCAGAAAGATCGGAATGCCATAGAAAATCGTTGGCAGGCTGAGGTTTGGGGCATCGGTGGCATAGGCAACGGAACCGATCACCGTGAGCACTGCCCCAAGCACTGTGAGCAGGGAACCGGGGGAAAAGAGGGCTTGCATCACGCCATCTTCCTTCAGGAAAGGCAAGGATGGGGAGATAAGCCCCTGTGGTGTTGCCCATGGTCGAGTCTGCCGCTGGCCCCAATCGCGACTTGATGCCGGCATTGATCAAGGAGTTACAAGCAGACCGCCACTGGCTGTTGCGCCAACTGGATGGGGGCCGCTGGCCGGAACTAAGGCTCGACCTGGCGGCCCTAGAAAGGGAGCTGGGGCAGCTGTTGGAACTGGCGGCCGAGCGACCGCCCGCTGGATGAGGGCAGCCGGGATCGGTTCAGAAGGGGATCTCGTCTTCCGGCAGGTCCACCAGGGGGCCGGTGTTCCAGCTGGGCGCCGTCTGGGCTGCCGCTGCCGCTGGGGAAGGGGCAGCGGCAGGGGCTGGCACTGGGGCGGCGGCGGCAGGCCGGCTGGGCAGCGGCACCGGGGCCGGGGCCGGGGACTGGGACCTAGACGGGGCACCGGCGCTGCCCAAGGGGTGCAGCCTGGCCAGGGTGAACTCCACCTTTTTTTCCTTGATGCCGTCCTGGCGGGCCACGGTGTTCATCCGCAGCCGACCCTCCACCACCAGCCGTTGCCCCACCTGCCCACGGTTCTGCAGGTCTTGGGCCAGGCTGCCAAAGCCCACCACCTTGAGCTCCCCCGCCGGATCCTCAGGCCTCAACCCCTCAAGCCGCACATTCATCTCGGCGATGGGCGTCTGGTTGTCTTGGGTGTAACGGATCTTCGGGGCCTCGAGCACTTCCACCTCGAGCAGGCAGTGGTTCACGTCCGGGTTACGGCTGGGGCGCCTATCTTCCCCCACCCAGGCACGGGAGACCAGCGCCATGGTTGAGCGCCACCGGCCAGGGGCCCATCAGCGCCTCTGGCTGATCGCCGGCACCGGTGAGGGCCCGCCCCTGGCCGCCGCCCTCCTGGCCCGCGGTTGGCAGGTGCGGGTGAGTGTGGTGGGCGCCCCAGCCACCAGGGCCTACGGGCAACACCCCCAGTTGCATTGCCAGGTGGGCGCCCTGGGGGAGGGCGCGGCCCTGGGGGAAGCCCTGGGCCAATGGCCCTGCCGTTGGGTTGTGGATGCCACCCACCCCTTTGCCCAAAAGATCAGTGGGGCGTTGGCAAGCAGCTGTGGGGCCCTGGGCCAACCACTGCTGCGCCTGAGTCGAGCCAGCCTGCCCCTGGGTAGGGCCCTGCTGCTGCCCCGGCTGGACGCCCTGGCCGATCAGCCCCTGGAGGGCCAGCAATTACTGATTGCGCTGGGGGCAAGGCAGTTGGGGGAAGCCCTGGCCCACAGCCGTGCCAGCGGCCATGGGGTGCGGCTGCTGCCCAGTGCGGCGGCCCTAGGCCAAGCCTTAGCCCTAGGCATCCCCGCCGAACGGCTGGCCTGCCTGCGGCCGGGGGGCAGTGGAGCGGTGGAAGCTGCCCTCTGCCGTCGCTGGGGGATCAGCGCAGTGCTAAGCCGCCAGTCGGGGGGCATTACTGAGCAGATCTGGCAACGGATCTGCAACGAAGCAAACCTGCAGCTGTTGCTTATCGCCCGGCCGGATCCAGCCCCCAGCCGCGGCCTGGAGTTAGAAGCCCTGTTGAATCAACTGGGATGGCCCTCCCTGCCATGAGCTCTACAAACCAATCAGCAGCCCCTGTGGTGCTGGCGCTCACCACCGAAGCTGACACCCCCAAGGCGGAAGCCTTGGCCCAACTGATCCTGGGCCAGGGGCTTGCGGCCTGTGTGAGCCTGAGGACAGTGCAATCGCACTACCAGTGGAAAGGGAAGCTACAAATCAGCCAAGAGGTGGAAATGCTGATCAAAACCAGCGGTGATCAACTAGGGGCGCTTGAGCTGGTGATCAAAGAAAACCACAGTTATGAACTACCGGAATGGCTGCATTGGCCAGTGGCTAGCTCCGCTGCCTACGGTGCCTGGCTCCAAGGGGAATTAAAGGGAGCCAACCTGGCGGAAACCGCCTAGGAGTTGGGTGAAGGGCTGTTTTTAACTAGTTAAAAACCTATGGAAAGGAAACTGATGTTAGTTTTGTAGCAAATCTACCGATTGGTAAAACTCCGACCCAGGCTCCGGAACCATGTTGAACAACTCCATCAGCTTTGCTGACAGCCAACTGGTTCCCCTTGAGAGCTCCGGCAAGGGCATTGGTTTGGTGTTGGGATCCGTGGCCCTGGGGGAAAGCAACGAACAGCCCAGCATTCAGCCAGCAGCTACAACACCCACGGCAAGCCAACCGGGCAGCCCTGACCCTGCCGTCTCAGCAGCGGCCACCACAGAGCAAGCTGCCAGTGCCCCGGAAACTGCCCCAGGGGCGGCAGATGGCACGGCCCCGGCACATCCTGTGGGGGACAGCACCGTTGTTGTCGAGACTGGGGTTGAGCCAGCCAGCCCCACTGATCCATTAATCGACATTGCCGAGATCCAAACACCGCAGCCCCCAGGGGTAACGATCGCCCAATTAACCGAAGGCGAGATTTACTTCTCGATGGCCCTCGGCCAAGCAGACAACGCCAAGGAGGTTGTTGAGATAGCCAATTGGCAAGAGGTCTTTGGCACAGGGGCGGATTCGGCGATGCTCTATCACGCCACCCATCATCATTAGTTTGATATCCAGGGCAGGTGCTCCAGCACCAGCTCCTTGAGGGACCCCTGGGAGCGGGGACCCATCTGGGTAACCACCTGGCCAGCACAGAGGGAGCCGATATGACCGCAACGCTCCGCCGTCAGCCCCTGGGTGTAGCCATAAAGGAAGCCTGCCGCATAGCTATCGCCTGCCCCGGTGGTATCGAGCAAGGGTCCGAGGGCATAGATGGGGATTGAATGGGTTAATTCCCCATCCAACACCAGGGAGCCCTGGTCGCTGCGGGTGAGGGCCGCCAGGCGGCAATGGCCGCGCACCTGCTCGGTGGCCCGCTCAAAGGAATCGGTGGCGTAAAGGCTCATGATCTCCCTCTCATTGGCAAAGAGGAGATCCACATGGCCTTCTACCAACTCCAGGAAGCTTTGCCGATGGCGATCCACACAAAAAGGATCGGAAAGGCTAAGGGCCACTTCGCCCCCATGGGCTCGCACCTCGGCCGCCGCGGCCAAAAAGGCCCGCTTTGCCGGTTCGGCATCCCAGAGATAGCCCTCCAGATAAAGCACCCGGGCCTGGCGAACGATCGATAAATCCAGGTCGCGGGGATCCAATGCCACCGAGGCCCCCAGAAAAGTGCACATGGTGCGCTGGGCATCGGGGGTGACCAGGATCATGCAGCGGGCGGTGGCGGCACCACTGTCGGCGGCAGGGGTATCGAAAAAGGCCCCGGTGGCCCGCAGATCATGGGCAAAGATGGCCCCCAATTGGTCGTTGCGCACCCGACCGATAAAACCGGCCCGCCCCCCCAGCTGGGCCACCGCCGCAAGGGTGTTGGCGGCGGAGCCGCCAGAGGTTTCCACCCCGGGGCCCATGGCGGCATAGAGCTGTTCTGCCTGCTCGGCAGACACCAGGGCCATGGTGCCCTTGTTCAGCCCATGGTTGGCGAGAAAGCTGTCATCGCTTTGCACCAACACATCGACGATGGCATTACCGATGCCAACCACATCGAAGTTTTTGGGAGTCATAGGGCTAGGCGCTGAGGAGGGCTCGCTTGGGACCGTGGATGGGATCCTCCACCACGATGGTTTGATCCCGGCTCGCCCCCAGGGAAACGATGGCGATGGGCACCTCCATCAAATCCGCCAGGAAACGCAAATAAGCCATGGCAGTGGCAGGCAGGTCCTCCAGGCGACGGCAGTCGGCGGTGGAGGTTTGCCAACCGGGCAAACTCACAAAAACTGGGCGGCAGCGGGCGAAATCAGCGGCACTGCTGGGGAAGTACTCAATCCGTTGGCCATCAAGCTCGTAGGCCACACAAACGCTGATCTCGTCGAGTTCATCAAGGACATCCAGCTTGGTGATCGCCAAGCAATCAAGGCCATTCACCTCCACCGCATAGCGGCCGATAACCCCATCAAACCAACCGCAGCGGCGGCGGCGACCGGTGGTGGTGCCGTACTCGCCACCGCGATCGCATAGATGGTCGGAGAGGCTGCCGTCTAGCTCCGTGGGGAAGGGACCCTCCCCAACCCTGGTGGTGTATGCCTTAGCCACACCAATTACCCGGTCAATGAGGGTGGGGCCCACCCCCGCGCCGATGCAGGCGCCACCGGCCACCGGATTGGAAGAGGTTACATAGGGATAGGTGCCGTGGTCCAGGTCTAAAAGGGTGCCCTGGGCCCCCTCAAACAGGATGTTTTTACGGGCCCGGGCCGCCTCATGGATGCTGCGGGTGCAGTCGACCACGTGGGGGGCCAGACGGCGCCCATATTCCGCATATTCGGCGATCACCAAGCTGGGATCGAGGGGCTCTAGGCCATGGATGCGCTCGAGCAGCAGATTCTTTTCCTGGATCGGCCCTTCCAGCCGTTCGCGCAGGTGCTCCTCATCGAGCAAGTCAATGACGCGGATGCCATTGCGCTCTGCTTTATCTGAATAGGTGGGGCCAATGCCCCGGCCGGTGGTGCCGATGCGACGGCTGCCGCGCTGCTGCTCCATCGCCTGATCAAGCAGGCGGTGGTAAGGCATGGTCACGTGGGCGGTGGAAGCCAGCTTCAGCCCCCGGGCGTCGATGCCGTTACCGGCAAGCATCGCCAACTCACCGAGCAGCACCTTGGGGTCCACCACGGTGCCTGAGCCGATCAAACAAATGGTGTCGGGGTAAAGGATCCCAGAGGGAATCAGGTGCAGCTTGAGCACCTGACCATCCACAACGATGGTGTGACCAGCGTTGACCCCCCCCTGGTAGCGCACCACCACATCTGCGGAGCGACTCAGCAAATCGGTGATCTTCCCCTTGCCCTCGTCACCCCACTGCGCACCGATGACGACAACGTTGGCCAAGGCGACGGCGGCACGGGGCCGCTTCTCAAGACAATCCGAGAGTTTCTCAGATCATGGGGCCCGCGGTCAAAAGACTGGGGGAAAACCGGGGGTCAACTGCCCCGCATCGCATTGGTCTCGGCCTGGTGCAACTCCTTGGCAATGCGCTGCTGCAGGGCCTCAGGCAGGGGCCGGTTGGCATAGCTCACGTAGTGGCCGGCCAAGGAATTCAGGGCCGTTTGCATGGTGGTGAAAGAGGCGAGGCCATTCACCGAGCCATTGGGTCGGTATAGGGCCACGTAGTCGTTGATCAGTGCCTTTGTCTCGCTCTGTTGCTGGGCCCGATCGGGGCCGTCCCCAGGGGCATCGATGCTTTGCAGCAGGGCCTGGGCAACGGCAACGGTGTCATCCACATAGGAGCCACTTAGGCCGGAGGGAGTGCCTGCGCAGGCCGTGAGCCCCAACAGCAGAGACCCAATTAACAAGCCGGCAAGCAGCGTTCGGGTGAAGGCACGGCTCAGCCGTTGCAGGAAAGCAAACACGGGCAACGCCTCAGCAGCAATTTCTAAATTTTAGTTGGCCCGCCAGCGGGGGGGCAGCGCTGCCCCAGGGCAGCTGCGCTGGGCCAGCTGGCGCATCCAGGCGGGGGGCAGGGCTGGATCAGCGCCCCCCCAACTGCGCTCCAAGGAGGGCTCCCGGCGATCCAGGCCGATCAGGCGATCCTGGCGATAGAGGCGGGTAAGGCTCAACAGCCCGCTCGCCGGGAGGCGGCGATCACATTCCAGCTCCAGCACCAGCCGGAGCTGCTCCCCATCGCCACGGTCGAGGCGCACGGGCCATTGCCATTGGCTCCGGCTGGGGCTCAGGGTCAACTCCGCCCGCAGGGGCTCCACCCAAATGGAGCTGCGCCCCTCCCGGGCGAAGGGCTGCTGGCAACCAGCCAGCAACAGCGGTAGCCCTACCCCCAGGGGCCAGGGATTTTTCACAGCCCGCCGAGGCGCTGGAGCTGCAGGCGCTCCAACAGCTGGCTCACCAGGGGCTGCACTGGCCCCTCTTGCTTCTCACCGCTGGCCCGCTCCACCAACTCCACCACCCCAGTGGCGGCCCCTCTACCTACCACCAGGCGCCAGGGAATCCCCAACAGTTCCGCATCCTTGAACTTGACGCCGGCCCGCTCAGCGCGGTCATCCAGCAGCACGTCCACCCCAGCGGCCTGCAGCTCTCCATACAGCCGTTCAGCCAGCTCCACCTGCAGGGGTTCCTGGGCGCTGGCAATCACCACTACCAGCTCAAAGGGGGCAATCGCCACGGGCCAAACAATGCCGACAGCGTCATGGTGTTGCTCCACCGCTGCCTGGGCCAGGCGAGATACACCAATGCCATAGCAACCCATCCAGAGGGCCTCCTCCTGGCCCTGCTCGTTGGTGAAACTGGCCGAGAGAGCTTCGGAATATTTGCGACCCAATTGAAAGATATGGCCCACCTCAATGCCGCGGGTGGCGCGCAACTCCTGGCTGGGGTCATGGCAGCAGCGATCCCCAGGCTGGGCCGCCCGCAGGTCATGGGCCACCGGACAGGCCAGGGGTCCTGCGCCCCACTCCACCCCCACCCGGTGGTGATCTAGCTGGTTGGCCCCGCACACAAAGCGACCCAGGGCGGCGGCGGTGTGGTCTGCCAAGCGCAAAAATGTCGGCTCCAAGCCCTGGCTGCCGGCCAAAACGGCATCATCCAGATCTGGCCCGAGGTAGCCGAGGGGCAAGCCACTGGGGTTACCCAGCTGGCCAGCATCCAGGGGCTCCAGCGTGAGCAAGCTGCCCCAGGCCGACCCATGGAGGCGGGTGAGTGTATTTGTGAGTTTCACTTCATTCAATTGCTGGTCGCCCCGCAGGCAAACCAGCAGGGGCTGGGCCCGGCCGCCGGCAAAGCGGGCGAGCAGCAGCAACACCTTGAGGGTTTGACTGGGGTGGAAGCCATGGGCGGCGCAGAGGGCCTCGATGCTGGCCTGGCCTGGGGTTGCCAACTCAGCCGCAACGGCGTCTAAGGGCAGGGCCTCCGGCGCTAAGGATTCCGCCCGTTCCTGGTTGGCGGCATAGAGGCCATCGCTGCTGGTGAGCACCAGGTCTTCGCCGGCATCAGCGGTAACCATGAATTCCTTGCTGGCGGAGCCACCAATGGCGCCGCTATCGGCCTCCACCGCCAGGGTTTGCAAACCACAACGCTTAAAGATCCGCCGGTAGGCGGCCTCCATCTCGCCATAGGTGGCTGCCAGGTCCTCCGGATTGGCATGGAAGGAATAGGCGTCTTTCATGATGAATTCACGGCTGCGCATCAGGCCAAAGCGGGGCCGGATCTCATCCCTGAATTTGGTTTGGATTTGATAGAGGGTGGCGGGCAGCTGCCGGTAGGAGCGCAGCAAATCGGCGGCAAGGGCCGTCACCACCTCCTCATGGGTGGGACCAAGGCCAAGGGAACGGTCCTGACGGTCTTGCAGGTGAAACATGATCCCCTCACCGGCGGTGTAGCCGGCCCAGCGGCCACTGCGTTCCCACAGCTCAGCTGGCTGAAGCTGGGGCAGCAGGGTCTCCAGGGCACCGGTGCCATCCATTTCTTCGCGAACGATCGCCGAAACCTTGCGCAACACGCGCCACATCAGCGGCAGATAGGCATAGATGCCGGAGGCAACCCTGCGGATGTATCCGGCCCGCACCAACAGGCGGTGGGAGGGAATTTCCGCTTCAGCGGGATCCTCCCGGAGCGTCACCAGAAGCAATCGGGAGACGCGCATAAGCCTGTTGAAGGGATCGGGCCGGAAGCTATCACCGCAGCCCCCTGGGGGACCGGACCAAAGGGTGACTGGCTAGGGGACGCTTTTAGAAGTTCCACAGGCAAGAGCTTATTTATGGACCGAGAAAAAACATCTGCTAGGGTCTGGCTGAATCCCGACTGTCCAAGAGCCGTCTCATGGTTGCCATGCCCCCAATGGGTTACGCCGGCTCCCCCAGTGAAATCGCCGCCACCCCAAGTGCTGACAGCGGTGAAGGCCTTATCGGCATCGACGATGTGCAGCGGGCATTAAACCGTTCCCGGGCATCGGTATACCGCTATACAAATACTGACCCACGCAATCTCAACCCAGCTTTTAATCCCCGCAAGCTAAATCCTGAGTACCGCAGCGACCAAAAAGAAGCCCTGTTATTTCACCCCAACGAGGTGGCTCGCTTCGCCCGTGATGTATTGCGAATTAAAGAAGTAACCGTTGAGGTGCTCAATTCGCCCTATTCCGCCACCCAACAGCTGCTTAGCAGCATCCTTGAGGAATTAAGAGACATTCGGATCCTGCTGGCGGGATCGGCCAGTTCGGCCACAGATCTAAATTCCCGGCGTGACCAAAATGAACAGCATCGCAACGCCGCCTGAGACAGATCGCTCCATTGGTGGCAATATGTAGTTAGTCCTTGCTGTTTCCGTAATGGAAACGGCAAACCAGGGTGCTACCCCTTTGGGGGCGCAGCACCCTGGTGGGCTTGCCCATGATCCCCCTGTATGAACCCTGCCCTAGAGAATCCTTCCGCCGCTGCCGGCAGCCATGGGGGCGGTGGAACTGAAGCGGGTGCTCCCCCTAGCGACGACCCCCACAGTCCGGGCTTCCATCCCCTCGCTGAACTAACCGGGATTTGCATTGGCCTTGCGGCCCTAATCCTGCCCATCGGCTGCGTGCTTGCTGACCAGTTCCTCCCCCTGCCAGAACCGCCGGTGAGCTGGTTGGGGGCCCTACCCAGGAAATCCTGAGTGGATCTGCGCTCCATCCCCCCCCAACCGGGGCCAGGCCTCATCCATGTGGTGGTGGAAGTGCCCGCCGGTGGCCGCAACAAATATGAATACCTGCCCTCGGCAGGATTGATGGCGCTCGACAGGGTTTTGCATCCCTCTGTGCAATACCCGTTTGACTACGGCTTTGTACCCAACACCCTGGCGGAGGACGGTTCCCCCCTGGACGCCATGGTGGTGATGGAGGAACCCAGCTTCCCAGGCTGTTTGATCCTGACCCGAGCAATCGGCCTGCTGGAACTGCTGGATGCAGGCATCTACGACGGCAAACTGCTCTGTGTGCCAGCCCATGACCCTCACCTCGAAAGCATGGTGAGCATCAGTCAGCTATCGCTGAATCGCCGCGAGGAGATCGCTGAATTTTTTCGTACAAACCGCGGTCTCGATGGGCGCACCACCGAAATCCTTGGCTGGCAGGAGGGGGAAGCCGCCACCGCCCTGGTGGAACACTGCATTAACTCCGCCGCTGCACAAGCACCCCCTCGTAGCCCAGGGCCTGGAAAATTCGCACCGGATCACTAAAGCCAGCGGCCTCCAACAGAGCCGAGCGCCGCGCCTCGCCGATCGGATACACCAACGCCTGGGGGGCATCGGTATCCAAACCACTGGCGCGCTGGAACTGGGCTTGGGCCGCCTGAAACTGATGCCCTAGGGAGGAACCCACGCTGGGGGCATTTCCCATCAGGTCCACCAGCACCAGCGGTGCCCCTGGGGCCAGCAGGCGGGCAAGGGCCGTAAGCAGCCGCAGTTTGCTGCCATCGTCGGCAACTTCCTGGAGCACCAGCACTGCAATCGCCCCAGCAAAACGGGCTTCCCCCCCTAGCTCCTCCGCCGGCCCCTCCCACCACTGCACCGCCTCGGCATCAACCCCTAAGCGTTGGCGGGCGGCGCTGATCATCGCCGCCGAGGGATCCACCGCCGACAGCCGCCAATCGGGCCGCTGGGCCCTGGCTTCACTCAACTCGGCCCCCGTGCCGCAACCCACCACCAGCACCGCCGCCCCAGGGGTGGCGGCGGTAGGGGAGCTGGCCAAAAGGGCCACCGCCAGGCGCGCAAGGCTGGCGTAGCCAGGGATCTGCCGTTGGGCGCGGTCGTCGTAACCGGCAACGCTGGAGGTATCACCCATGGCCTGGCTGAACTTCAGAAATTTGAAAAGATGTTAGGCAGAGCATCAGACCAAGGCCGAATGGCCATAAAGCTGCAGCCAGCCAGTTAAGTTGGTCGGCGCCCAGACGCTTGCCACCGCCGTGCCCACCATCCGTTTTGAGCAGGAAGGCCAGCAGGTCGGTTGCATTGAAGGGGCCAATCTCCGCAAGGCAGCCCTCGATGCGGGGATCAACCCATACAAAGGGCTCAACAACCTGAATAACTGCGGTGGGGTGGGCCAGTGCGGCACCTGCGTGGTTGAGGTGCTGGAAGGCATGCAAAATCTCTCGCCCCGCAGCGATGTGGAACAGGTGTACCTGGCAGATCGTCCTTCCAGCTATCGGCTCAGCTGCCGCACCAGCGTTAACGGTGACGTGAGCGTGCGCACCCGGCCCAGCGATGGCGTGGGTAAGGGCTCCAACAGCTTGTTAGGAGCCCTAAAAGCAGTGCTAAAGCTCGGTCGTAAGTGAGCTGCGGCGGGGGATGCCGCCGCTGAGCTGATCCAGTTCCTCCAGCAGGTCGTCTACCCCGGCGCTATTGATCCGGGAGAGATAGCCACGCTTCAGTTCCTCAAGTAAATCCAAAAGTAGTTTTTGACTGCGTTCCAGCGTGTTTGCTTCGGCCATGGCTGCGGCCAATTCCCGCCAGAAGGCATCCCCCAGCTGCTGCACCAGGTCACTGCCTCGGCGGTCTTGGCGGGATAGCTGCTGGGCGGTGCCCCGCGACAGATCAAGCACTCCCTCCACCATGCCCCCGGCCAACTGGCGGGTGAATTCCCGTTCAAGAACCAACAACGGCTGCAACCGCTGCAGCGCCTCGGGAAAAGCGCTGGATTCCAAACTGCGTTGCAGGGCATAGGCCACTAGCGCCTCCAATTGGGGCTCCATCTGCGGCAACACTCGCCCCAGCAGCAACGGCCCCCAGAGCCTTAGCAGTTCCTCCAGCTCACGGTTTTGGCCACTGTTACCCCGCAGGCGGCCATTCCAATCGGGGGAACTGATCAACTTCTGAACCCCAGCCAGCAGCTGCAGGGCCAATACCTCAATCAACTCCACGGCCATCAGGGCCACCACCCCACGGCTCACCACCGCCCGCACGGGCTCCGCATCCACCAGGCCACTGCTGCGTAGGCGAGCGGCCACAGGAATCACCCGGGCGAGGCGCCAAAAGGGCAGCAACAGGGGCAGATCAGTCCAACGGCGCAGCAGGGCATCCCGCCAGGAGAGCCCTGGCAGTCGCCGCCTCAGGCTGATCAGCCGTAAAACGATATCCACGAAGAAAACGCTCTGGAAGGCCAGCAGATCCAGGCGCCAAAACCGCTCGGTGGGTAAGCCGGTTTCATCGATCGAGCGCCAGTAGTTGGTGGCCACCAGGGGCAGCACTTCCCGCTGCCAAAACAGCCGTTCCTGGGACCAGGGATGGCCCTGCAACCAACCAGGGTCGAGTAGTTTTTCGGCCCCTAGCTTGGCGGAATCAAGGCCACTGCGCTGGCGCAAGCGGTTTTTAATCCGTTCGAGCGTGCCGGTTTTATTAGCCCCAAGGAAGGGGTTGTCTTCGATCAACTGGCCAGTGAGCTGCAGCTGCTTTTGCAAAAGGCGCCGACTGGTGGGCACCGTGGCGGCCTGGGCCAGCAACTGTTGATCTAAGACGTGCCATTGCTGTAGGTACCGCTGGGTATCTCGATGGGGCTCAATGCCCTTTACCGGGTCATAGAGGGGGGTGATATCGGGCAAGGCCGTGAGCGGTATGGCCAGGGGCAGGCCCGGGAACAAAAAGAGCTGCCGCTGCAGCCAGAAGTTACGTAGGGGTACATAGGTGACGTCAAAAACCACCAGGGCCAAGTTGATGCTGGCCCAAATGGCCACGAAACGATCCCAGCGCCAACCAAGACTGGAAAGCCCCAGACCCAGGGGCCGTTGCCAGCGGGGACGCACCATCGAGGCTCTCTAACCAGCCCAAGGCTAGGGGGAGTACCTTGCGCACCAACTTCCTTATCCCAATGTCACTCGATCAACTGGATGCCTTCCTGGCCAAGGCCCACCAGGACCCACACCTAGGGGAGTCCCTAGCCCAGCCCCTTGAGTTGGCAGCTTTTCTTGCCCTAGCCCAGGGGGCCGGTTACGCCATCAACGAAGCAGATGTGCTGGCGGCCCAGGCCCGGGAGGAGGAGCGCCTTAGTGATCAAGACCTGCAGGCCAGGGCCGGGGAAGAGGCCCGCCGCCTGCGCTCTTTTATCTATTCCTGAGGCCTATCTACTGCTGAAGAGCCTTACCCCGGCAGTCCTCGTTGAAAACCCCGCGCTCGTAACCCACCACCCCGGCCACCACGGTGGCCTGGGGCCAACCCACCAATTCCCAGCCCTCAAACGGACTCCAGCCACATCGGCTCACCACCTGCTCCCGCAGCACCGGCCGGGCTTGCTCCATATCCACCAGCACCAGGTCGGCGTCCCAACCCGGCGCAATCTGCCCCTTACGGGGGATGCCATACAACTCCGCCGGGGCCAGGCTCATCCAACGGGCCACCTGGGCGAGGCTGCAACGGCCCAGGGCCACCTGGGTGAGCATCAGCACCAGGGAGGTTTCCACCCCAGGCATGCCCGAGGGACTATGGGGGTAGGGCTTGGCCTTCTCCCCCAGGGTGTGGGGGGCATGGTCGGTGGCAATGCAGTCGATCACCCCATCCAGTAATGCCTGCCAGAGCTGCTCCCGGTCTTGGGGGCTACGCAGGGGGGGATTCATCTGCACCAGGCTGCCGCGGCTGGCGTAGGCACTGCTGTCCAGCAGCAGGTGTTGGGGGGTGACCTCCGTGGAAACCAAGCTGGTTTTGTGTTTCCGCAACCACTGGGCCTCTGCTCCGGTGGAGAGGTGCAGGATGTGCAGCCGGCGGCCATGGCGGGCCGACAGCTCTAGGGCCCGGCGGGTGGCGGCCATAGCCGCCTCGGGGTCATGGATCTGGGAATGCAGATCTGCCGGGCGCCCTTGGGCCTCTGGGTAGAGGGCGAGCAGCTGCTCCCGCCGTTGGCGTAAGCGGATTTGGTCTTCGGCATGTACAGCGATCAGCTGGTCGCCGGTGGCAAAGATCTCCTCCTGCACCGCCGGGTCGCCACAGTCGAGGGCCCCATGGGCACTGCCCATGAACACCTTGATGCCGCAGCACGGGCCTGGATCCGCCAGGGCCGCCAAGTTGGAGCCATCCCCGCAGGCCCCTAGAAAAAAGCCGTAATTCACCCGGCTAACCGCCGCTGCCCGGTCCCGCTTTGCCAGCAGCGTTGCCCTGTCAATGGTGGGAGGCACCGTGTTGGGCATCTCCAGAAAACTGGTAACGCCGCCCCGCAGGCAGGCACGGCTGGCACTGACCAGGTCTTCCTTATGGGTGAGGCCAGGGTCCCGGAAGTGCACCTGGGGATCGATCACCCCAGGCAGCAGGGTGAGGCCATGGGCCTCCAACACCGGTTGCTGCCCCCAGGCGGGGGGGGTGTCATGGATGGCTTGGATTAAGCCGGCACGGATCTCCACCGAACCTTGTCGACACTGGCCATCGGGCAACAGCACTTTGGCGTTACGCACCAGTAGATCGTCTGCGGCTTGATCCATCGACTGGGGACCCATCAACTACGCGCCCTAATCTGAACGGCCGAGCAAAAAAGCGTTGACCGAGGCCCCCGCCCCCGCCAAAAAAGACCAATGGGGCTTCTGGCGCAGCCTCGGCTTAACGGTGGCAGTGGCCCTAGGCATCCGTCATTTTCTGGTGGAAGCCAGGTACATACCCTCCGGTTCAATGCTGCCGGGCCTGCAACTGCAGGATCGACTGTTAGTAGAAAAACTCACTTACTTGCAGCGGGGACCGCGACGGGGCGAAATCGTGGTGTTCCACGCCCCCCATGCCTTTGACCCCGCCCTGCAACAGGAATACAAGGCCGGCCCCCTGCGCTGTTTCCTGGTGAATCTGCCCTTGGTGGGCAGCCTTCCCGGCCTGCAGGAACCGGCCTGTGATGCCTTCATCAAGCGGGTGGTGGCCGTGGCCGGCGACCGGGTGAGCGTGGATCCCACCGGCCATCTATCCATCAATGGCCGGCCCGTAATCGAGCCCTATGTGCGCAACTACTGCGAAAACAGCCCCGGGGGCAGCTGCAGGCCCCTGGAGGCAGTGGTGCCAGCAAAGGCTGTGTTGGTGCTAGGCGATAACCGGGCCAACAGCTGGGACGGGCGTTTTTGGCCCGGCACCCACTTCGTGCCTCTCAATCAAATTATCGGCCGGGCGGTATTCCGCTTCTTCCCGCTTAACGCCACCGGATCATTGGTTAGCCCGGATCCCACCGCCACAGGCGGGGCGCTTGCAGCCCCGTCGCCAGCACCTGGCCCCTAAGGCTGGCCGCCGGCAGGGGGCAATTAGCTGCCAGGGAGCCTGGCTGGGCCACAAAAGGGCGGCTGGGGTCCCAAAGCAACCAGCGACGGCTGCCCGCCAGCAGCCGTTCCGGTTCTAGCCCCAAAAACCTGGAGGGGCCCCAGCTAAGCGCCTGCCATAACTCGGCCACGGCCCAACCCTGCTGCTCCACCAGGGCCTGCCAGAGGCACGGCAACAGGGCCTGGTAACCCGCCACCCCAGGGCGCCGCTGGTCGAGGGGCAGCAACTGCTCCTCCCGATCAAGGGGGCTGTGGTGCACCGCCACCGCCGTAATTAGGCCCTGGCGGAGGGCCTGAATAAGGGCGAGCCGATCGCTGGGGCCCCCCAAGGAGGGCCGCACCCGCCAGCCCTCGCCGAGGGGATCAAGGCTGGCGTTGTCTGTGCTCAGATGCCACCAGCAAACGCTGGCCAGGGGCCTGGCAGGGGCCGCCGCCAGCAGCGCCACCCCGGCGGCGGTGGAGAGATTCAGCAAGCGCAGCTGGGGGGCCAATTCCCCCAGGGCCAGCAGGCTGCGCAGGGGCAGGCTTTCACTCACGGCAGGGTCCAGGGGCCAGCCCAGCCGCAGGGCCGCCACACCCTCGCGCACGAACCCCCCCTGGGTAAGGGCCGGATCAAGGGGGGCCACCAGCAAAGGGTGCTGGTCGGCTTCCCCCAGCAAGAGGGAGCGTTCCAGTAGCGCCAGGGGGGGCAGCAGCTCCCCATCACTGAGGCCCACGGCGCCAGCCCCCAGCAACTCCCCATGGGGGGCCAGGCTCTGGCCCTGGCCGCCACGGCTAAGGGCACCCCAGAGCTTCAGGCATAGCGGGGCGGGCCAGGCCAGGTGCAGGCTTTCCGGTAGATCACGCCAACTGCGGGCCCGGGGCAGCAGGGCCACGGTGCCGTAACCGGCGGCCGCACATTCGGTGGCCAAACTGCCAAGGGTTTCGGCCGTACCGCTGTCGGGATCCTCCAGATGGCTATGGGGATCCACCAACACCGGAGCTAGCAACCAGGGCTCCTCAGCCAGCTCAATCCGGGTGTTTTGGTCAGCTCCGGCCTCCGCCTCCCCATCTAGAGCCAACAGCACTGGGCCCTCAAACAGGGCCGAACGCCGTTGGAGGGGCCGATCAGCCGCCTCCAACACCTGAAGCCCTCGGAGCAATCGCTTCACAGGGCGCCGGCGGCAGTGCGATCGAGCACCCCCCCCAGGTGGCTGGTCAAGTTGAGGCTGGCCACCACCGGTGCACCGCTGCCCCCAGGGCCGTAATCAATCACGCTCACACCGCCGTTGCCCTGTTTCACCGCCCAGATGTCTGCGGGGCCAAGGCCCAATAGATAACAAAGGATTGTTTTGTTTACGGCATCGTGGGCCACCACCAGGGCGGTCTCGTTGTCGTTGAGGCCAGCAACGATCCGCTGCCAACTGGCCACGGAACGCTCCCATACCTGCTGGATCGTTTCACCCCCGGGCATTTCCACCGTGTGGGGGCTGGCCTGCCAGGCGCTCAGCAATTCGGGCCAACCCTGGCGAATTTCCTCCTCCAGGCAGCCCTCCCATTCACCGTGGGCAATCTCCACCAGGCCAGGGCAACTGGTGAGGGGCACCGGTTGGGGCTGCTGGCTGAGGATTGCCTCAGCGGTTTGGCGGGGCCGGGCCATCGAACTGGTGTAGGCCCGGTCCAGCGGCACTTCCCGCAGGAAATCTCCGGCGGCGGCGGCCTGGGCCTGGCCCCGCTCGTTCAGGGGAATGTCAATTTGCCCCTGGAAGCGACCCTCACGGTTCCAATGGGTTTCCCCATGGCGCACCAGCAGAAGCCGCGGGCCCTTACGGCGACTGGGCAAGGCTTCGCCCAGGTGGCTGGTGGTGTTCAGCGACTCAATCTGCAACTGGCCGCCGGGGCGCAGGTTCAACACTGAAAGCGAACAGTTATTGATCGCATAGCGGTTGAAGTCGCTAACGGGCAGCCCCAGGGCCGCCAGTAATAAACAACGCAGGATGCCGTTATGGGCTACCACCAACACGCTGTGGTCTTGCTCGGGCGGATGCAGAACCTGGAGTTCCCGCCAGAAGGCCTGGGCCTGGGCATGCAGTTCCCGCACCGGGTAATAGGTGCTGCCATCAGCCCGGCTGAGCTGAAATTCCGCCGGTGACTCCCTCCAGAGCCTTTCCTCCTGGGGAAATTGCTGGCTCAGGTCCGAGCGCTTAAGTCCGGCCCAGGGGCTCAGATCTATCTCCAAAAGCCCCTCACTGGGCGTTGGGGTCAAATCACAACCTTGGCTTTGCAGTAAAAGTTCTGCGGTGCGCTGGGCCCGCTGCAGCGGTGAGCACCAGGCGGCCGAGAGCGGCAGCTCCCGCAGGGCCTCCCCCAATTGGCGAGCCTGAATTTCCCCAGCAGCACTGAGTTCCGAATCATTCTCGCGGCCTTGAATCCGGCCTTCGAGGTTGAAGCTGCTGAGACCGTGACGAACCAGCAAAATCCTTGTGGCCACTGGAATCTCAGGGGATCGCGGCGCCATAGTACGCAACCCAGAAGACAGGGCCCCCCAGCGGCCAGGGACAATGCCCCTATTGAAAGGGGAATCGGTGCCGCCAAGCGAAGGAGCTAAGCGCCCAGCAGTGGGGCTAAATCTTCTGGCTCTGTTCAGTTTGCTGCTGGCAGCTTTTATCTGGGTGGTGTCATTGGTAGACAGCGTCCAGCGACCCTCCGTAGACAACGTTCTTGAACAACGGCAACTGGAATTACAGGTGCTAGCGGCCCAGGAACCCAGCGCCAGCCTGTGGCACCCCCTGGCGGTGGAGCAGCCGGAGCGAAAATTGCTAGAGAGCCTTGCCACCAGCAGTGGCGCTGGCAGCAGCAGCACCCTGATCGAGCGGGCGCTCCTGGAGCGACAACTGGGGCAAGACAGTGCCGCTGTTGATCACCTAACCACTGCCCTGGGGGGGGCCTCCGACCCAGAACGGCACCTGGCCCAGCGGCTGCTGAAAGGGCAAAACAAGCAAAGCCTGCCCCTGCCACCCCTGCCCGATCGACCGATTTATCGACAACTCACCTGCAAGGCCCTGGGCCTGCAGGTGGAGGAGTGTGTGCCAAACGCAGTGGCAACCCAGGCGGCCTGGCGGCTGGGGCTGGTGAATCTGCTGCCGTTAATTGGGGTACTTAGCGGCCTGCTGCTCATAGCCCAGGCCCTCTGGCGCCGTTGGCGGGGGCGCCATAACCCTGAACCCAGCCTGCTGGGTCCAGACCTGACCCTGATGGAAACAGCCCTAGTTATCGCCGGCGGCTTTGTGGTGCTGGGCGAATTGCTGGCCCCCCTGGTGACCATGCCCCTGGTAAATGGGGTTATCAATCTGGTGAACATCAGCGGTGCAGCCAAGGCAGGGGCCGCGGTGCTGGGTTACTACAGCTTAACGGCCCTACCGGCCCTACTAATTCTCTGGTTGCTGCTGCGCCAACGGGGGCCGATACCAGAGGGGGGCTGGCTCCAATGGCGCTGGTCGCCCCACTGTTTACCCCAGGGGGCCCGGGGTCTGCTGCTCAGCCTGCCGCCTGTGGCCCTGATGGGTTGGCTGGTGGCCCAGTTCTGGCAAAACGCTGGGGGGAGCAATCCCCTGCTGGAACAGGTGCTGGAAAGCCACAACGGGGCAGCCCTCGCCTGCCTTGCCCTAACTGCGGTGCTACTGGCACCCTTATTCGAGGAATTGCTGTTCCGCGGGGTTTTGCTCCCTGTGGTGGGAAAACACTGGGGGGCGCCGGCGGGGATCGTATTAAGTGCGGTCACCTTTGCTTTGGCCCATCTCAGCCTCAGTGAAGCCCTACCCCTGCTGGCCCTGGGTTTAGGTCTCGGTTGGTTGCGCTATAGCAGCGGCCGCTTAATGAGCTGTGTGGTGATGCATAGCCTTTGGAATGGTTTCACCTTCATCAACTTGTTGTTACTTGGTAGCTGAAGCTTGCCCCTGCCTGGGCTGGGTGGTTCACTGGCGCATTGCGACCTGAGTCTGCAGCTGTGGTGGCCGTTCCCCTGCCCAACTATTCCGCCGATGCAGGCCTAGAGCAACGGCGAGTTCAGGTGGCCCAACGCAAGGCCCAACGCCAGAAACGTTCGCTTGAATTACTGCAGGGCTCCCTTTCCGCCAAGCGGGTGGAAAAACAGGCCCCCTGGTTGGCAGGCCTCCATCGGGTAGCCGATGGAGGCCTAATGGCCACCGGGGTGGCCGCCCTCGCCCTGGCCGGCCTAACCCTCCACTGGCAAGGGAACTGGGGCAGCGATTACCGCGAACTTCAGGCCGCCCAAGAACTGGAACATCGGGTGCTGGAGTCGAGCTCGGCCTTGGAGCAACACCATTTGCTGCGGGCCCGTCAACCGGGAGCCCTGGTGGCAACCCGCAGCCAAGACCTGATTTTTATGCCCAGTCCCCCTTCAGCCAAAGACGCCATCAACCTTTTACATCCCCCCCTGCAGTTCAACCTGATGGCCAGCGGGTACTGAACCTTGAGAAGGCGCCCCCCCAGCTCATCTCGGCCAGCCCAGGCCCCAAGCCCCCGCCAGGGACGCACCGCCCGCCCCGGCAGCAGCCCTAAGCACCGCATCCTGCAGTTACATCCGGTGCCGGCCAACCGGCTGATCACCGTGGTGGTGCTCCTATGCCTGGGGCTAGGGGGACTCGCCCTCCGGCTCGCCTGGTTGCAGGTGGTGCAAGGCAGTCGCCTGGAGGCCAAGGCCCGCCAAGTGCAAACAGAGAAACAGAATCCCCTCGGCCGCAGGCGCAGCATTGTTGATCGCAGCGGCAGGCTGTTGGCCATTGATGAAGAGCGGGTAATTGTTTGGGCCCACCCCCGCTATTTCCGCTTCCCAGGGGATGACCCCGGCCAACGGCGCACCCCTAGGGAGGTGGCCCTGAAATTGGCGCCGCTGCTGGGCGTAGCACCGGAAAGTCTGATCCAACGCATGGGTCAGCAGAAATCAGGGGTGAAACTCGCCAGCAACCTGGAACCATCACTGGGTTCAAGGCTTAAAGCCCTAGGCATCGACGGCATTGACTTCGAACATGGCCCCCAAAGGGTGTATCCCCAGGGGCCACTGTTTGCAAATGTGGTGGGCTTCCTCAACCTGGAAAGGGTGCCCCAGGCGGGCTTAGAACAAAGCCGAGAACAGGATCTACGCAGCCAAGAGATGCAGGTCGGCATCCGCAAAGGCGGCGATGGCACCCCCCTCCCCGATGGCCTGGGGGCGGGCAGCATGTTCCGCGACGACCTGAAACTGCAACTCACCCTCGACACCCGGCTGCAACGGGTGGCGCAGATGGAACTCGCCCGTCAGGTGAAGAAATGGAGCGCTAAACGCGGGGCAGCCCTGGTTATGGATGCCCGCAATGGTGAATTGCTAGCGCTCACTTCTGTGCCCACCTATGACCCCAACCAGTTCTGGCGCCATGCGCCGGGATTATTCCGTGAATGGTCAGTCCAGGATCTCTACGAACCAGGCTCCACCTTCAAGCCCATCAACCTGGCCATTGGTTTGCAGGAAAAGGTGATCAACGCCAACACCAAGGTGCATGACACTGGCTCCCTGCAAATTGGTGGATGGCCAATTTTCAACAACGACCACAGTGCCCACGGGTTAATAGACCTACCCACGGTGCTGCAGGTCTCCAGCAACATCGGCATGGTTAGGGCAATGCAGCAGCTCAAACCAACCCTTTACTGGCAATGGCTCGATCGGCTAGGCATCGGCAGTGCCCCAGATACCGACCTACCGGGGGCTGTGAGTGGTCAATTAAAAACGCGCCAAACCTTCCTCGAGAATCCGATCGAACCTGCCACCGCCGCCTTTGGCCAGGGCTTTGCGCTTACACCGCTCAAGGTGCTGCAACTGCACGCCATGCTGGTAAATGGTGGCAAATTGGTGAGCCCCCACATCACAAGGGGGCTACGTAGCGGCGATGACCTGGCCGGCCCAGGCCTTAGCAATGGGCGCCAGATGCTTGATCCTGCTGTTACTCGGCTGGTGCTCAACTGGCTGGAAACAGTGGTGGAAAAGGGCAGTGGCAAAGCTGCCCAGATCCCGGGATATCGCATTGGCGGTAAAACAGGCACCGCCCAAAAGGCCGCCAACGGGGTCTACATCCCTGGTGCCCGTATCACCAGCTTTGTGGCCCACCTGCCAGTAAATGATCCCCGCTATGTGGTTTTGGTGGTGGTAGATGAGCCCCAGGGGGGCAATGCCTATGGCTCCACCGTGGCCGCACCAGTGGCCAAGAGCATCATCGAAGCGTTGCTGGTGATCGAGCAAATTGCCCCCACCAAAACGCGTCTGCGTACCCCCACACAAGCCTGAACCACTCCCCGTAACCATGGCTACTGTAGGCACACCTTGCCCAATCCCAGTGGCGTCTCTGCTTGACCAGCTTTCCACCATGACCGTGGTGGTGGCAGACACCGGCGACCTACAGGCAATCCAGAAGTTCACCCCCCGGGATGCAACCACTAACCCATCCTTAATACTGGCGGCTGCCCAGATACCGGCCTATCAAAACCTGATTGATGACACCCTTAGGGCCTCCCGTGCCCTGATCGGCCCCAATGCCCCTGCAGAACAGGTGGTAGCTGAAGCGCTAGATGAGATCTGCGTAACCTTTGGCAAGGAGATCCTTAAGATCGTGCCAGGCCGGGTTTCCACTGAAGTTGATGCCCGCCTTAGTTACGACACCGAAGCCACCATTGCCAAGGCAAAAAAACTGATCGGTTTGTATCACGAAGCTGGCATTGGCAATGATCGAGTTTTAATCAAGATTGCCTCCACCTGGGAGGGAATCAAGGCTGCTGAAGTGCTAGAGCGCGAAGGCATCCATTGCAACCTCACCCTGCTATTTGGCTTTGCCCAGGCGGTGGCCTGCGCCGAAGCGGGCATCACTCTGATTTCACCGTTTGTTGGAAGAATCCTGGATTGGTATAAAAAAGACACCGGCCGTGACAGCTATCCTGGTGCCGAAGATCCTGGGGTGGTCTCAGTTACCAAGATCTTTAATTACTTCAAAACCTACGGATATAACACCGAGGTAATGGGTGCCAGTTTCCGCAACCTAGACGAGATCATTGAATTGGCAGGCTGCGATCTACTTACCATTTCACCCAACCTGCTTGATCAGTTGCGCCAAAGTGATGCTTCCCTTGGTCGCAAACTGGATGCCAGCAAGCCAGGGGCAACCATTGAAAAACTCAGCATTGATGCGGAGAGCTTCAAAGGCATGATGGCAGAGGATCGCATGGCCCACGAAAAACTGCACGAAGGTATCCAAGGCTTCAGCAAAGCCATTGAAACCCTTGAAGCTCAACTGGCCCACAGGCTTGCAGTGCTGGAGGGCGGGGCCGCCTTTGCCCACGCCGCCCAGGAGATTTTCCTACTCAATGACCTCGATGGCGATGGCTGCATCACCCGGGAGGAATGGCTGGGCAGTGATGCGGTATTTGATGCCCTCGATACCGACCACGACGGACGCCTATTGCCGGAAGATGTGCGCGGCGGCCTCGGCGCCGCCTTGGCAGCGGCGCGCTGAGACCATACAAGCAGTGGATTTCCGCCAAGCTTGATTACTGCAAAACCCTACCTAGATATTCAGGCTGTTGATGCCTACCTGGGGCCAAGGCTGGTTTTTGAAAACCTCAGCCTGAAGCTAGCCCTGGGTGAAAATACAGTGATCCTGGGCCCCAACGGCGCTGGTAAGAGTGGCCTAATTAAACTGCTCAGCCGCGAGATCTATCCCGTAGTTAAGCCTGGCTCCTGGCTGAAAATCTTTGGGCAGGAAACTATCAATCTTTGGGATTTACGTGGCCGCATTGGTTTAGTTTCTAATGGTCTACAGGCCGATTACATTGGCAGTGTTAGCGCCAGCAACGTGGTTCTATCAGGTTTCTTCGGCTCGGTGGGCATTGGCCGCAGCCAGCAGCCCAGCGACACCCAAAGGGAACTGGTAGGGAAACTGCTGAACGATCTAGGCCTCGAAGAGCTTGCAGGGCGCCCCTACCAGCAGCTCTCTGATGGCCAAAGGCGAAGGCTCCTACTGGCCAGGGCCTTGGTGCATAAACCCCAGGTATTGGTATTGGATGAACCCACCAATGGGCTTGATCTCAAGGCCAAACATCAACTGCTTACTAACCTGCGCAGCCTTGCCCAGGCCGGCACAACCTTGTTGCTAGTGACGCACCAGTTCGAGGCAATTATCCCGGAGATAAGCCGCTGCGTTTTTCTTAGCCAGGGCAAAGTTGTGGGGGATGGTCCGATTCCTCAATTAATGCAAAATGCTCCGCTCAGCTCACTATTTGACACACCTTTGCAAGTGAGCACAGCCGCGGGCTATCGCCAGGTATTTCCAGCGGAATAGCAATAAAGAATTAACCATAGTCAAGCGAGCAAAGGCCAGGGCTAAAATTCTAATAATTTAAACACTCGAACCAAGTAAGGGCAAATCTTTTTCATCAAAAAAATTTGATTTCCAGAAATAGCCAAACAAAATCAAAAGGCCTGATATAGTTTAAGAAATCAGCTCAGAAATCCAATGAATCGCTCAAGCACAATGGTCCTTAAGCACGCCATTGTAATTACCGGACTATTGCTAGCCCCAGGCGCCACTGAAACCAGAGCCCAGATGCAAAGTCAAAACCAAATAAATCTCGACCAGAATGCCGCCCTAGGGGCTGTGGCAAAGATGACCGAAGCCCAACGAACATATTTTCGAAAGAATGGTCGTTTTCAGGCCAATATTGCCAGCCTACAGCAAGATTTTGCCATTACCTTGCCCAGCAGCTTCAACTATGCAGCAAGGACCACAACATATTCAGCCTATAACTATGTTATCCCGAGCCAGGCGGCAAATACCGGCACGCTAAAGGCATATGTTGGGGCAACTTTTATGACACCAGGTCAGACCCCAAAAATGATAACGATCATTTGCCAAAACACCCAGCCAGGCCAAATTCGCCCTGCTGATCCTATGTTGGTTCTTGGTACAGCCATTGCCAATCCCAACGGAAGCATTGTTCAATGTGGAGATTTTTCAACACAAATAAGCGCCTCAGTGGTCAATGAATAAGTAAATCACTAAGCAGGACAATAAGGGAATAAAATAAAATAGTTTTATCGAGCAACTTCCATACAGGCCACTGCTCCGCAGTAGCCGAGGGAAAAGCACAAATCCCAAATGGCTAGGCCTTTGACGGTTTTGCCTTGCCGCCGCCTTCGGTCCTCAAGGCCCGCCAACCCATGTCCAAGACATTTGAGCTCCGCCTCCACTCTGCACCAAAACAGCAACATCTTGGCGGAGCGCTGCCCGGGCGGCAATTGCTCCAGTTCCGCCAGCTCTTCCTTACAAAACACCCGTTGGGCAAGCCGGTCCCAACGGCAATTACGATCTAGTTTTTCCACATCCACGCCCACCGCAAGGCTGGGGTGAAAGGCCAACAAAATCAAATCACCGGCATGGGTAATGTTGAACTGAGGGGTCGGTCCATGGGAAACAGAAACCAACTCAGGCTTTCCGTGGCTACCCGCCTTGATCAACAACTTATGGGGCTCCAGTCCAAGCAAATTAGCCAACAAAATCCTGATTCCAGCCCTACCAAGGAGGTAGCGTTGCCTATCCTCCTCGCGTCGGAAGGTAGCCTGATGAACTTGCTCATCTGCAGTTAATAGCCCAGTAACAACGTTGTTATTTTGGTTTTGGTTTAACTGCTGCCGCTGGATTGAAAGTACGATCGGTGGATCTTGGCGGCTGCGACTAAGGGCTGCCATGGCTTCGCTGGGGAGCGCTTCGCCAAGATTCCAAGCAATGGGCTGCAACCTATTAATTAGCTGCTCCAAGCGCTGGTGGGGAGATAGAATTTCACAATAACACCCCCTGAGCTAAAGCTCAGCCAAGAACTTCAATTTGAGGTAATAAATTGGACGGGAACAAAGAGCAACGGCAAAACCTAGCATGATTGTTATAAAATATGATCAATAGGGTGGGAATTATACAAATAGAATTCTGCCGGAGGAAAGAAAATGGATCTCCCCAAACCTAGATAACTATTTCTTTGATTTTGTGAGGCGATCTGGATTAAGAATTTCAGGATCCGCAGGGGCAGAGGCCTCTGGATCTTCTATCAACATGTGCTGAAGTACCTGCTCCGGTCGCTCACTATCACGCCAGCGCACTACATAAGCCGGCATCAATGTACCCCTGGCGTTTTTCTGTTCGACCGGACTTATGATCCAGCCACGCCTGGATCTGCCCTGGGGATTGCGCTTGATTACTGAATCACCATTTTGATAACGAAACCCGATTCTTTCGCCGCTCATGGAAAATTCCGCAGTGAATTAAAAAATAGATCAAAGCCGTTTAACCACTTAGTCAATCTCAGGCTAAGCCTCATCCCCATTGCCTAGAATTTGCTCTCGCCAGTTTGGGCCAATTCTGAATTCGATAAATTCACGAATCAACTGTCGCACAGCTTGGGAAGGGGTAACGTCCTCCTGGCGACAAAGTGACTCAAAGCAAGCCTTTTTCTTTGGATCAATCAAAACACTTAATCGCGCTGTTCTTTCTTCCTTTTGCAAAGGTTGATTCTCCAGGCTGGGTTTACATAGGAGCAAAGATAAAGGCTGACCCTGCGGGAATGATTATAATAGCATGGGAGCTAGCATGTAATTAAATATTATTTTAGCACTGATGCTGGGGTTAGGGGCATGCTGCTGGGATGTCCCAGTTGGCAATGCCAAGCAACCGATGGCCCTGGTTAATGCCGATCCTGCCCAAGTGCTGGCGGAGGTGTTTGGCTATCCAGCCTTTCGGGGGCCCCAGGAGGCGATCGTTAAGCACGTATGTGCTGGCGGCTCAGCCCTAGTGCTGATGCCCACCGGCGGCGGTAAATCGCTGTGTTATCAGCTCCCTGCCCTCTGTCGAGAAGGCACGGGGGTGGTGATATCGCCCCTCATTGCCTTGATGCAAGACCAGGTGGAGGCCATGGCTCAGCTGGGCGTGCGGGCGGCTGCGCTCCACTCCGGCCAGGGCCAGGAGCAAACGCTGGCCACCTGGCGCTCCCTGAGGGCCAGGGACCTTGATCTGCTTTACCTCTCCCCTGAACGGCTGCTGGCTGGCGATTGCCTAGACAGACTTGGAGAGATGGAAATCGCCCTTTTTGCCATCGATGAGGCCCACTGTGTGTCGCAATGGGGCCATGATTTTCGACCGGAATATCTACAATTATCCCAGTTAGCTGAACGCTTCCCCAGCGTTCCCAGGGTTGCCCTAACAGCCACAGCTGATCCTAAGACCAGCCTAGAAATTCGCCAAAGATTACAACTGGAGCAGGAGCCAGTGTTCCTGGCAAGTTTTGATCGGCCAAATATTCGATACCTGCTAAGGGACAAGGAAGATGCCCGCAAACAACTGCTTAGTTTTCTAAACCAGCGCCAGGGCGATTCAGGCATTGTATATGCGCGCTCTAGAAATAGGGTTGATAGCTTCTGCAAAGAACTTCAGCAATCTGGCCATAGGGCCATGGCCTACCACGCGGGCCTAAGTCCTGAAGTTAGATCTGCGGTGCTTGAAAGATTCCGGCGCGATAGTGGTGTGATAGTTGTGGCAACAATTGCCTTTGGCATGGGCATTGATAAACCTGATGTGCGCTTTGTGGCCCATGTGGATTTACCAAAAAGCCTAGAGGCCTACTACCAGGAAACAGGTCGTGCAGGCAGAGATGGCTTAGCTGCCACCGCCTGGATGTTGCATGGGGCTGGAGATATACCCCAACTGCGACGTTTCATAGAAGATTCAGAGGCTGAAGCAGCCCAGAAACAAATTGAACATGGCAAGCTCGACGCTCTTATCAGTTTTACAGAAGCATCATCCTGCCGACGCCAACTGCTACTAAATCATTTTGGTGAATCCCTAAAAGAAGCTTGCGGAAACTGTGACATTTGCCTAGAACCAGATCAACGTAGCGACGTAACAGAAGCAGCCCGCAAAGCCCTTTCAGCTGTAATTCGCAGTGGCAACCGTTTTGGTGTGGCCCATGTGGTTGATATTTTACTTGGGGCAGATACAATACGCATCCGGGAATTTGGCCATCAACAATTGAGCGTATATGCCATTGGCAAGGAGCTAGACCGTGGTCAATGGCGCAGTCTTTTTCGCCAACTACTAGCCAAGGGCTATCTGATAAGCGACCCCGCCGGCCATGGGGGGCTGCAGCTCGGCGCCGAGCCCTTGGTGCGACCTCTGCTAAGGGGGGAAGAATGCCTAGCCCTCCGGCTCCCCCCACCCCAGCGGGAGCGACGCCAGGGGCTCGCAGCCCCTAGGGAGCCCCAAGCGGTGGCAGGGGCAGATGCCGAACTGCTGCTAGTGCTGAAGGAATGGCGCCGCCAGCAGGCCCAAAGCCAAGCGGTGCCGCCCTATGTGGTGTTTCACGATCGCACCCTCCTGGAAATTGCCAGCCATCGCCCCAAAGACACAGAAGCCCTCGCCGCAATCAGCGGGGTTGGCAAGGCTAAATTAGGAAAATATGGAGAGGAACTGCTTCAGCTAATCAGCAAGAGCCCATAGGGAATAATTAATATTTTTTAGGAAATTTCCCAGTCACTCACCCTGAAGCACTATTCAGCTATTTAAGCGGGGCCTTAATGGTTTTATGGGGGACAGGCGCCGCCGCTGGCGAATCCAGGCCTTGATCCAAATCAATATCAATTTCTCCCACCCAAATCCCCAGGGCTAAAATGCAAGCAACTGCAGCAATTAGCATGCTGATCTGGTGTCGTGTCATGGGGCAGTCCTAGGGGAACAGGGCTTCTGAGCTCAGTCTGACTGATCAAAGGTCGCTTAGGCCAGATTGCATACCAGAGAGCATTTTGCTTGCCAGAGAGAATTTTGTTGCCAGAAAGAATCCTGGGTAGCTGCTATCGCCTCACCTTGACCGCTCAATTTGTACCACCAGCAGCCTTAGGGCCTGGCGGCTGGAGTCAGTGCGATAGCGGCCCCTTAGGCCCAGCCATGTGGCCCAATTTTCCGCCTGGAACGCCTGCAGCTTTGCCTCCAGAGCAGGTAGTTGCTTCGTTAACTTTTTTCCCAGTAACTTTCTCAGCACCACCAGATCCTGGAGATTCCCCAACACCCCCTGCAGACTTTTCAACTCATCAACCCAACTGCTGTAATTCACTCCATAAAAGTCACCATAGCCCTCGGCTTGGTAGCGAACTGCCTTAATTTTCTTACGCAATTCATGCAAGCTCCGGGCCCCCCTGGCTGGATCCTCCGCTTGCCAGCCCAGCTGCATTAGCAGGGCCCCAAGGCTACGTAGTTGCAAATCTGGTAACAGCTCCAGCAACGGCCGTTCCCCCAGGGGAGTGAGCTGCGGAGCCTCTAGCCAGTGGCCCCAACGCTGCAACCACTGGCGATGGCCAGAGCTCGATAGGTGGCTATTCACCAGGCGCCCCATTTGGCGCCGTTGGCCCCCAAGCTGTGCCAGCAGCGGTTTTAGCTGGGCTTGCTCCTGGCTGGGTAGCTGCGGCAGCAGTACCAAATTGAGTTGGTCATAGATCACATCCAGGTCCCGGGCCCGGCCCAGGGGGCGCCCTTGCCTAGCCACCCTGTCAGGCCCCAAGCATCGGGGTAGATCCAGGGCCGCTGCCCCCTGGTCTACCCAGGAACGCACCCGTCTCAGGTTCACCCTGAGTTGATGCAAAGTTTCTGAATCTTTTTTCTGTAGCAATTGGCTGCGCAGGCGTTTAATCCGCCGGAAGCAGCTGTTCAGATTCTCCAATCCATGCTGGCCCCAGCTATCCATTAAGACCTGGCAGATATTCAATTACTACCGAGGTTATAGCTTTTCCGTTGGCTGCTCCCATCGGCGGCCCGTTGAATCACCTCCAGCTGGGCTGTGGGGGGAATAGCTGCTTTCATGTCCATGTTGCTGCCAGCGCCCAAGGGACGGGCAGCTTGCCCAGCAAGGCTGAGCTTTAGGTTTTGGCAAACGCTCTTTGGCTTCAGCATTGGATCAAAGCCCTTCATGCCATTGGTGAGGGTGATCTGCGGATCCGAGGCCGCTAAGGCCACCAGTAAGCCGGAGTCATAGCCGGCCGCTTCCACCGTGCCGGGTTTGTAGCCATAGCGGGCCTGAAAATCCCTGCGAAAGCTTTCCCACGCCGGGCCCCGGCTGGTTAATTCCACGCCGATCTGGGCCTGGCTGCTGTTGTCAGTGGGGGGCACATTCCAAACCAGCTGCATGCCCTCTGGCCAGGTTTGTTTGAGAATCGCTCCCATCAGGGGGCTTTGGCTGGGGGTCATCACCACCAGGCTGGCCGGTCGAAACCAATCGGCATCAGACACCAATAATTTCAGTTCCTCCGGCTTGTTGGGGTCCACGGCCCTTGCCTGCAGGTCTGGGCCCTGCAGCACCCCGCCCTGGCCGCGCATCCCCTCCAGAAAGCGATCCGCCAGCAACTGTTGGTCTGCACTGCCATCGGTCACCAACATGAAACTCCTGAGGTTCTGTTCCCCCAGGGCTTTAACAAGGGCATCAATGGTGAGGCTGCGGGCCGGTGCCACGGGCCAGAGCCGGTCGGAACCCGGCCGGCTGGCCAGTTGCTGTAAGGAAGCCCCCCTTTGCAGGGGCAGCAAAATCTGGCGGTGGCGGTCTTCAGCCAAGAGGCCAGTTTCCACAAGGGGGGCCGCCGCAGGCGCCAGCAGCAGGGGGGGGAGCGGCCGCTCCCTCAATTTTTTGGCAGGGTTAGTGCCGGGGGGCAGCCAGCCCACTGACCATTGGGTTGGTTTTGCCCCACAAATTTGGGCCTGCTCCTGGGCCAAGCTGAAGCCCCGGCGCAAGCCATCGCCGAGGCCCGCCACAGCGCCTTCAGAGGAAAGCAGCATCAGCGCATCCCCTGGCTGGGGGGCAGCGGACCCAAGGCTTTGCACCCCCAACACAGCGGCCAAAACCCCCAGCAGTCGCAAGCCATAGGAAGTGGGGTCAGTGGTCATGCCAGGTACCGTCCAGCCGCAGCAGGTTAGATCCCCTGTTCTGCCTAGGCTGCTGAAATTCCAGGCGTTGGCCTACATGCGCTTCCTCCCATCTAGCTTGCCTCGCCTCGCCAGTGGAGCCCTGGCCAGCCTGATCCTGCTGGGCCAGGGAGCGCCAGCCAGGGCCATCCCAGAGGCGGATGCCCTCAAGAAGTTGGCAGTGATACCCGTTTTCTTGATCACCAATGAACAGGGCTCGCCGCTGCCGATTCCCCAAGGCGACAAGTTGGTGCTACCAATGTTCATGGAGCAAGGGCGCGCTTTGAAGGAGTTAGAGGCCTTCAATAAGGCCAACCCCACGGCCAAGGCCCGGGTGATTCCAATTCCGATGAATCTGGCCAATGAGAAAGTAAATGAAATCAATAGCAAGCTCACCGATAAAAAACTGATTGCCCCTGTGATCAGTGCTGATGCTGATTTCACCAAGGCGGTGGAAATGCTGCGCAAGCAGGGGGTGAGCGAACAACAGATCAAAGAAGGTTTATCTGTTCCCGTATTTTTCTCTAAACCCTTTATCACGGTTAACACACCCAAAGGCACCAAAGCGGTGTTCTTTCTGAGCTACGACGACGCCAAGAAAGCGGCCGATAAAATTACTGGTACAAAGGTGGAGCTGCTAGCCGCAGACATTACCGTGGCCCTTGGTCAAATCATTGAACAAAAACAAGATCAGTTTGTTTTCTATCCAACCCAGGCTTTCTTTAAGCTGATGCAAGACCAACAACAACAACCCAAGGCCCAGTAGTTCTTCTCAATTCTGGGCTGGGGGCTCTGGCGCCTCCGGCAAAAATTGCGCCAATATTCCAACCAACAAAAGACTTAACCCCAGCACTAGGGCCAACTGGCGATTCGGCTCAGCACCCCAAAGGGCGGCGGAAAGAAAAGCGCCCCCCAGCAGTAGGCAGGGCACCAGCACAATGCCCTTCGCCGTGCGATTGATACTCATCCCTGGCCCCCGGCTGAGCAGCTGCTGCTTAGTTCAGCCAGGTGGGCAGCCACCAATTGACTGCTGAGATCTGTGGTTTTGCCAATGGGGCGCACCCTGGCCAAGAGCAGGCCCCCTTCGCTACCCATCGGCATCAGGTTGACCCGTTGGCCCCGGGGCAATTGTTTACGCAGAAAATCCAGGGCAGCAGCCTCCTTGCCCTCCAGGGGCTGGACGCAGGCCAAACGCACGCTGTAGCTACGATTGTGGTCACCAATTAAGAGCAGATCAGCCTGCCGCACCTGAAGCACTTCAGCGGCAAATACAGACCCAGGCCAGGCCAGCAGAAGCACCAGCAGCAGGCCCCCCAGCCAGGGACCCCAGGGGCGGGACCCCATGGGGCAGTTTCCAAACAATTCAATCCTTGCCAATTTCTGAACTAAAGCCGATCGCCACAATTGGCGCAAAACAGATGCTCACTGGGATTGCTGTGGCCGCAGCTGCCGCAGTTGCGCCGTTCGCTAAGGGCCAATTCAGGGTGGCTGGGCAAGCCAACCATCTGGGCATTGCTCTTGCCGGGGGGCACCATCGGGTAGCAATTTTCATGGCGCCTCACCTTCACATCCACTAAAACTGGGCCGGGATAATTGAGGGCTTCCCGCAGGGTGCTATGCAACTGATCACGGCTATTAATCGCAAATCCTTTAACGCCAAAAGCCTCAGCCACAGCCGGGAAGTTTGGCATTCCTTGACTCATATCTGAAGCCGAATAACGCTCACCGTAGAAACTTTCCTGCCACTGGCGCACCATGCCCTGCCAGCCGTTGTTAACGATGATTAGCTTCACCGGCAACTGATATTGGGCTAAGGTGCCCAGCTCCTGAATATTCATCAGAACGCTGGCATCGCCGGCAACGCACACCACCTGTTGACCTTCAAGAGCTGTTTGGGCACCGATAGCTGCCGGCAGTCCGTAGCCCATGGTGCCTAGGCCACTGCTGCTAATCCATTGGCGGGGGCCATTATGCAGGTACTGGGCTGCCCACATTTGGTGTTGACCCACGTCAGTGGTAACCGTGGCGTGGGGAGCTAGCTCCTGGAGGGCCAACATCACCTCTTGGGGGGCGATTTCACCCACAGGTTCTGGAACATTCAGCGGATAGTGCTTTTTCCATTCAGCGATGCGATCCAGCCAGGCGGCGGTGCGGTGGCTGGGTTTCTCTGTTTCAGAGCTACTTAGCATCAGCTGTAGGGCCGCCTTCACATCGGCCACAATCGCCACATCCGGCACCCGGTTTTTTCCTACCTCAGCGGCATCTATATCGATGTGAATCACCTGGGCCCGGGGGGCAAAGCTGTCTAAACGGCCAGTGACCCGGTCATCAAAACGGGCTCCGGCAGCAATCAACAGATCGCAATCTGTTACCGCAAAGTTGGCGTAGGCAGTGCCATGCATCCCGAGCATGCCCACGGACAGATCATCTGTTTCATCAAAACTGCCCTTGCCCATCAAGGTGGTGGTAACTGGCAGCTGGAAGCGTTCGGCCAGGGCCTTCACCTCCTGGTGGGCTCCGGCGCTCACCGCCCCACCACCCACATAGAGCAAAGGACGCCGGGCGGCCCGGATCAGGGTGAGGGCCTCGTCAATGCTCGCTTGACGGGGGGGTTTGGGGAGCCGATAACCTGCGGGCACCACGGAGCCCGGGGCCACCGGCACGTAGTGGAAACGCTCAACACCCACATCCTTGGGCACATCAATCAACACCGGTCCCGGTCGGCCAGTGCTGGCCAGCAGGAAGGCCTCGGCCACAATCCGGCCGATGTGGGCGGGGTCCCGCACCACCCAGGAGTGCTTAACAATTGGCAGGGTGATGCCAAAGATGTCGGTTTCCTGGAAGGCATCAGTGCCAATGGAGGCGCGGCCCACCTGGCCAGTGATCACCACCATGGGCACAGAATCCATCTGGGCCGTGGCGATCCCCGTAACCAGATTGGTGGCTCCGGGACCGGAGGTGCCAAAACAAACCCCCACCTTGCCGGTGGCGCGGGCATAGGCGTCGGCGGCGTGGGTGCCCCCCTGTTCGTGGCGCACCAGCAGGTGTTTTAACCAGCCCCGCTGTTCTGCCAGCAGCAACTCGTCGTAGATAGGCAAGATCGCTCCGCCCGGGTAGCCAAAGATGTGCTGCACCCCATGGCGGTGCAGGGCATCCATCAGGGCATAGGCCCCGCTTACTTCCCCTGGGAGCTCCAGGGCGGTGGTGGCCTCTCTTGCAGACGTGAGCGTCACAGCAACACCCGCTGACTGGTCAATAGCTAAACAACTTAGGCGCCAGCGGCGCTGGCTGCCAGGGCTTCAGAGCAAACCAAGGGCATGGAGGGGGCCATGGCCGCTGATCAGTTCCAGCAAAAACGCAGAAAAGCCCAGCATCGCCAGGCGACCGTTCCAAACCTCTGAACTGATGTTCCAGCCCCAAACCCACTTTTCCTGGGGGTAAAGCTTCACCTTTGCCGGCAGCGCCGCCGCCTGCTCCAGGTTCACCTCGGGCCCCGCCAGGGATTGCTGCACCAGGTCGGCCAAACCCTCAATGAAGGTGCTGTCTACGTCTAGGGCTGGCACCCGGCGAAAGTTACTAACCCCTGCTGCGGTGGCAATCTCCCGGTATTCGATATCGATCTCTTCGAGGGTTTCAATGTGTTCGCTCACGAAACTGATCGGCACCACCACCAGTTCTTTAACGCCGGATTCACCCAATTCCACCAAGGCTTCCTCGGTGTAGGGCTGCAGCCATTCCACCGGCCCCACCCGACTCTGGTAGGCCAAGGTCCAGGGGTTACTGCGGCCCAGGGTGTCCATGATCAGCTGGGCGCAGCATTCAATCTGCTGTTGATAAGGATCACCTGCTTCTTCCACATAGCTCTTTGGCACCCCATGGGCACTAAAAAACACGTGGGCGCTGGCGGGATCAACGCAGGCATCGATTTCCTTAGCGATCAACTGGGCCATGGCCCGCAGGTAACCGGGATGGTCGTACCAGCTGCGAATCGCCCGCAGCGGTAGGGCCGCGAAAGATGGATCCCCATGGCGCAGCCTTTGCAGTTCCCGGAAGCTGGAACCGCTGGTGCTGATAGAGAAATGGGGGTACAGGGGGAGCACCACCACCTGGTCGATGCCGTCGGCTTTCATGTCTGCCACGGCTGATTCCGTGAAGGGATGCCAGTAACGCATCGCCACATAGGTGGTGGCATCCATGTGGCGGTGGCGCAACACGCTCTGCAGTTCCCGGGCCTGTTGGTCTGTGATTCGACGGAGGGGCGAGCCACCGCCGATGGATCGGTAGGCCTGCTGGGATTTCTGACTACGCAGGCTGCTGATCAACCAAGCCAGTGGTTTCTGCAGGGCAGGGATGGGCAGCCGAATGATTTCAGGATCGGAAAACAGGTTGTAGAGAAATGGACCTACATCCTGGATCCGTTCCGGTCCCCCCAGGTTCAGCAGCACAACGCCGACCCGGCCCATGCCCGTGTCATCAATAATTTAGCGAAGCCTAACCGCCCACCCCCTGGTGCCCGCGGGCCGCGATCGTTACGGTCTCGCCCATGGGTAGCTCCGTGGCCGAAAACCTCACCCAGCTCAATGGCGGCCTCCGCAGAACCGGCGTGCGCCTGCGGCTGGAGCAGCGCGGTGAACGACTGGGGCTGCGCGGACCCTTGCCGCGCCGGGATGGGCTCCCCGGACTCCAGGTACAGCGGCTCAGCCTTGGGCTCCCGGCCGATGCCGCCGGCCTGAAGGAGGCCCTGCGCCAGTTGTATCGGCTCCAGGCGGAACTGGACCAGGGGCGCTTTGTGTGGCCAGGACCCACCGCTGCCGAAGCACCTGGCCTAGCCGCCGTGCTGGAACGCTTTGAGGCCGCATTTTTCGCTGAACCCCGGAGGCGCCGATTTCCAGCCGGTAGCCGCTCCACCTGGACCGCCGCCTACCTGCCCTACCTAAGAAGACTCCAGTCCCTGGCCGAGGGCCCCCTGGGGCCTGAACTGCTGGAACGGGTGCTGGAGAGCTATCCATTGGCCAGCCGCAGTCGCCAGCAGTGCGGCACGGTGCTGGCGGTGCTGGCCCGCCAGGAGGCGATCGCCCTGCCCGGCGACTGGGCCGAGCGGGCGGGGGGCTATGGCCTGCACCAGGCGCAATTTCGCCAGTTGCCCAGTGATAGGGCGATTCTCGAGGCAGCAGATCTGATACCAAACCCTGGCTGGCGGCTGGCTTTTGGGCTAATGGCTACCTATGGCCTGCGCAACCACGAGGTGTTTTTCACTGACCTGGGCGGCCTTGATTCGGACCCCGACGCCGTGCTGCGGGTGCTGCCCACCACCAAAACCGGTGAACACCAGGTTTGGCCCTTTCAACCCGAGTGGGTGGAGCTATTTGACCTGCGGTCCCTGGGCCAGCGACGGGAGCTGTTACCACCGGTTTGCACCGACCTGGGCCGCACCACCCTGCAACAGGTGGGCCGCCGGGTGGCAGAACAATTCCGCCGATACCAAATGCCTTTCACCCCCTATGACCTGCGCCACGCCTGGGCCCTGCGCACCATTCACATGGGTTTGCCCGATACGGTGGCGGCTCGGATGATGGGCCACTCGGTGACTATCCACACCCGCACCTATCACCACTGGATCACCCGCCGCGACCAACAGCAGGCGGTGGATGCCGCCCTGGCCAGGCGCAGCCCATGAGCCCACGACCCTTGCGCCAGCTGGCCTATCGCCATCGCTGGATCTATGACGGCGTTACGGCCCTTTCTTCCCTGCCGGTGGGCGGCCCTGGGCGGCTGCGGTCCCTGGCGGCGGAATGGATTATCGAAGCTGTCCCCAGGGGCGCCGCCGTGCTGGACCTGTGCTGCGGCACTGGCGAGGCGGCAGCACCGCTCCTGGCGGCGGGGCTGGCGGTAACTGGCCTAGACATCTCTGATCGGGCCCTGGAGTTGGCCGCCCGGCGCCATCCGGGCCTGGGGCTGGTGCAGGGCCTGGCCGAACAGCCACCCTTGCCCGCAGCGGCCTGGGCCGGCATCCAATTGAGCCTGGCTCTCCATGAATTTCCCGAAGATGAACGCCGGGCCCTGCTGCGTTCCGCCCGGCGCCTGATCCAGCCCGGAGGGGTGCTGGTGCTGCTGGACCTCCACCAGGCCGGGCCCTGGCTGAAACCGCTGCAACAGCTGTTTTGCAGCTTGTTTGAAACGGAAACCGCCCAGGCTTTTCTTGCCACCCAGCTGGAGCCAGAGCTGGCGGCCTGTGGTTGGCAGCTGGAACGGCAACAACTATTAGCCGGAGGAGCCTTGCAACGGTTACTTTGTCGTCCCCTCTCCCCTGGGAGCCCCAGCCCATGAATGCTTCCGCCGAGGCCCATCGGCAACGCATGGCCCGCCGCAAGGAGGTGCAAGACCAGCGGGTGGGGGAACGCAACCTGGAAAAGGGCCTGGTGATTGTGAACACCGGCAACGGCAAGGGCAAAACCACGGCGGCCCTAGGGGTGGTTTTGCGCAGCCTCGGCCACGGCCACCGGGTGGCGGTGGTGCAATACATCAAAGGGGCCTGGGAGCCGGGGGAAGCCCTGGCCCTGCAGCGGTTTTCCGACCTGCTGGAGTGGCGCGCCCTGGGGGAGGGTTTCACCTGGGAAACCCAAGACAAGGTGCGGGACCGGGAGCTGGTGCAGCAGGCCTGGCAAGAGTCGTTGGTCTTTCTGGGGGATCCCGCTTTTCAGCTGGTGCTGCTGGATGAGGTGAATGTGGCCTTGAAGCACGGCTACCTGGAGCTGGAGGCCCTGCTGCAGGGGTTGGACACTCGCCCCGAGGGCACCCATGTGGTGCTCACCGGTCGGGGGGCGCCCCCCGGGCTGATCGAACGGGCTGACCTGGTCACAGAAATGACCCTGGTGCGGCACCCCTTCCGGGAGCAGGGGGTTAAGGCCCAGAAAGGGATTGAGTTTTAGGGGCTGGGCTTCCCCCCCGGAACCGGTTGCTACTCTTCGCCCGATAGGGGGCAGGGATGGCTTACAAACGGGTTCTGCTGAAGCTCAGTGGCGAAGCCCTTATGGGGGACCAGAGCTATGGCATTGATCCCAGCATCGTTAAAGGGATTGCCGCTGATGTGGCCAAGGTGGTGGCCACCGGCACCGAGCTGGCGATCGTGGTGGGTGGTGGCAACATCTTCCGCGGCCTTAAGGGCGCCGCCGCTGGCATGGAACGGGCCACCGCCGATTACATGGGCATGCTTGCCACCGTGATGAACGCCATCGCCCTCCAGGATTCCCTAGAGGCTGCCGGGGTGGCCACCCGGGTGCAAACGGCCATTGCCATGCAGGAGGTAGCTGAGCCCTACATCCGACGGCGGGCGATGCGGCATCTGGAGAAGGGCCGGGTGGTGGTATTTGGCGCCGGCTGCGGCAACCCCTTCTTCACCACAGACACCACCGCAGCCCTGCGGGCTGCCGAAATCAATGCCAACGTGGTGCTGAAGGCCACCAAGGTGGATGGGGTCTACGACCGTGATCCAATGAAATATCCCGACGCCGTTCGCTACGAAAGCCTTACCTTCCAGGATGTGCTCACCGGTGAACTGGGGGTTATGGATTCCACAGCCATTGCCCTTTGTAAAGACAACAACATCCCAATTGTGGTATTCGATCTGTTCGGCCCAGGCAACATCGCCCGGGCGGTTGCGGGCGAACCGATCGGCACCCGTATCACTCCCACTGCTGCCTGACCATGGACCTTGAAGCGAGCATGCGTAAGTCGCTGGAAGCCACCCAGCGCACCTTTAACACCATCCGGACGGGACGGGCAAATCCCTCCCTGCTAGACAAAATCATTGTTGAGTATTACGGGGCGGAAACACCCCTGAAGTCCCTCGCCACGATCACCACGCCAGACTCCCAGACGATCCAGATCCAGCCCTTTGATAGTGGCTCGATGGCGGTGATTGAAAAGGCAATTGCCACCAGTGATTTGGGGCTAACCACCAACAACGACGGCAAGGTGGTACGCATCAATATTCCACCCCTCACTGAAGAGCGGCGCAAGGACCTTTGCAAGCTGGCTTCCAAATACGCTGAGGAGGGAAAGGTAGGCCTCCGCAACATTCGTCGCGATGCCATCGATCAAATCAAGAAACAAGAAAAAGACGGAGATCTTTCTGAAGACCTCAGCCACGATGAACAGGAAAAGATCCAAAAAATCACAGATAAATCTATTACTGAGCTAGAGAAAATGTTGGCTGACAAAGAAGCCGACATCCTCAAGGTGTGACCCCGGCCAGCTTCGATGTGGCCGTGGTAGGTGCCGGTGCTGCCGGGGCTGCCGCCGCCTATCAGCTGGCCCTAAGGGGGCGTTCGGTGCTGTTGATCGATGGCAAGGCCCTGCCTCGGCCCAAGCCCTGCGGCGGCGGCATGGCAGCTTCTGTGCAGCAATGGTTCCCCTGTTCCCTGCAGCCCGTGGTGGATCGGGTGATCTCCCAGGTGCGCTTTACCTGGTGCCTGGGGGATCCGGTGTTGGCGGAATTGCCCGGTGACTCCCCCTTTTGGATTGTGCGGCGGGATCGCCTAGACCATTACCTGGCGGAGCAGGCCCAGGCCCAGGGGGCTGAGCTGCTCGACCGTTGCCTGGTGGAAGACCTGCGGCGCCGGGGGGATGGCTGGGAACTACAGCTTCAGAGAAGTAGCGCTTTAAAAACCGTTCACTGCCGCGCCCTGGTGCTGGCCCATGGCTCCAAGGGGGATCTGGCCGCCCGGCTCCAGGTGGGGGACCCCCACCCCCGCCTGGCCGCGGCCATGGCCGTGGAAATAGAAGGGCCTGTACAGGAACCCCACACCGCCCGCTTTGAATTTGGCCTGGTGAAACACGGTTTCTGTTGGTGTTTCCCCCGCCGGGGCGGCTACAGCATCGGGGTGGGCACCTTTCTGGGCAGGGACCAGGCCGACTACGACCAGGTGCTGGGCCAGTTGCTCCCCTCCTTGGGTTTTCCAGCCGCTGCCGGCGAGCGCCAGCTCTGGCCCCTGCGGGTATGGAATGGCCACCATCCACTCCATGGCCCAGGGGTGGTGGTGGTGGGTGATGCCGCCTCCCTGGCGGATCCCTTTTTGGCTGAGGGCTTGCGGCCTGCCCTGCTTTCCGGCACCCGTTCCGCTGAAGCCCTCGACCACTGGCTAGGCGGTGAAAATGGAGCCTTGGCGGGCTACACGGCAGCCATGCGCCGGGAGTGGGGCGAATCGATGGCCTGGGGCCGGCGCATGGGCCAAGTGTTTTATAGGTTGCCCAAGGTGGGCTATCAACTGGGGATCAAAAGACCCACCGCCCCCCAACGCATTGCCCAGATCCTCAGTGGTGAAATGGGCTACGGCGACATTGCCCAACGGGTAATCCGCCGCCTGGGCGGCAGCATGTTTAGCCGAGGTAAATAATGGTTCCGCTGCTGGCCATAACAGTTTCCTCGTTGCTGTCCTCGCTGCTGCCATGCCCGCTGGCGGCAGGCTGGGAACTGATCTGGGAAAAGCAATTACCCACCAAAAGCGCCACGGGCCAAGCCATTGGTGGCTTCTCAGCCATACAACTAAATCCAAACCTGCGCAGTTTGCTGTTACTCAGCGATGCCCCGGCCAGCTTTGTGCTGGAGGCAAAATGGCGGGGATCACTCCTGGCACCCCAATGGCAACTGGGCGAACCCCAACCTCTGCTGAATCCCCCTGAAGGCCCCCTGGATGGGGAAGCCTTGGTGCGCGTTGGGCAGAACTATTGGATGGCCAGTGAGGGCCGCTTGGGGGGCTTGCAACCGGCGGCGTTGCTGGAGCTTCAGGCCGTTCCTGATGGTGGTAGCAGTGATGGTGTTGGAAGTGGAAAGTTGAAGGTGGTGGGTTTCCATCCGCTGCCCGAGGACTGGCAACCGCAACTGGGCCGAGGCCTGGCGCCCAACCAAGGCCCCGAGGCCCTGGTGGCACTGCCAGGCCAGCGGCTGCTGATCGCCGCTGAACGGCCGCTGCAGCAGGACCCCAACGGCCAGTTGCGGCTGCTGCTAGCCCAACTGGGGCCCAAGGGTCTGCGCTATGAGCCCATAGGCAGCCCACTTGCCTACAGCCCAGAACCTGGGGCTGCCGCCCATTGGGGGCTCACAGACCTGTTAGCCCTGGAGCCCGGCAACCGTGAACAAACTGGGCCGCTACTGGCCCTATGGCGCGGTTACGCCGAACCGCAGCGCTGGTGGAGTCGCCTAGAGCTACTGGCTCCGCTGCCCCTGGGGCCCAGTAGCCCAAAGCCCCAAGCCCCCTTGGCCCAATGGGATCTGCTAGCCGTCGGCCTAGGGCCAGACAATTGGGAAGCCATGGCCGTGGGACCAAGGCTTGCTGATGGGCGAAGCACCTTGCTACTGGCCAGCGATGACAACTTCAACCCCCTGCAGGCCAATCGCCTGGCCTTGATAGCGCCGAAACACAATGGCTGCCCCCCAGGAAAGCGACTGGGCCTGGGGCCGGGACAGGGTCCGGGACAGGGACAGGGGCAGGGAAGCGTTGCTGAGCCCACTGTAATGAAAATGACTAGGGTCAAGTGACTAGGGTCATTTTGATTAGAGGCCAAACTGAACCCATGGCGTTGGCAAGATGTAGCAAAGACCTAGTAGACCGATGAAAGCCAAGAGCAAAAAATTGGACTAAATCAAGCTAATTAGTGCTCAGCCAATAAACACCAGGTCAATCAACATAAAATCAATCAACACTAAGTCAATCGAGCCAGATCAATCAACACTAAGTCAATCAAGTCCAGAACAATTAAGCTCCGACCAATAACACTAAGTCAATCAAGCCCAGATCAACCAACACTCAGTCAATTAAGCCCAGACCAATTAAGCGAAAGCTAACAATGAAGAGATCAACAGAACATCTCCAGGGGAAGACTGTGTCAACAAACAACTTCGTGGCAAGAATAATAACAATTAAACCTTCATCATTGCACAGCCAACATGAAATCACCAGCGCCACAAAAGCCGTCAAAAGCCCAGCACTGACACAACTGCAACCAACAAGACCGGCATTGACAAAGTAGCCACCAACAAGACCGGCATTAACAAAAGCTGCTACAAATAAGACCGGCAACAAAATCCTATATTGTTAAATTTCCTACTTAAAAATAACTATTTTAAAAATTAATTTGAAAAATCATCCCTAGCCAAACATTATCTAGCAAAACAACTCATAATTAAAGCGTTTACAAATAAAGCATTTACAATTAAAGCATTTACAGTTAAAATACTTGCGATCCAAACACTTACAGCCAAAGCACTTACGATCTAAACACCTGCGACTCAAACGCTTACAATCCAAACACTTGCAACAGATACACTTGCAATTGAGAACCTTGCAACCAAAGCACTTGCAAGAGAAGCGCTTACAATTGAGAACCTTGCAATATAAATACTTGCGCCTTAAACGCTTGCAATTAAATGCTTGCAAGCTAAATACTTGCGCCTTAAGTACCTACAAATAAATAATTACAATCTAAACAATTGCGACTGAAACGCTTGCGACTAAAATACTTGCGATTAAAATATTTACAACTAAACCATTTCCAACACAAATCTAGCAACCACCATGAAATTTATCAAAAAGGCACCAGTCAAAATCCTCACGGTTATAACCATTGCCACTATGCACTTTTCAACCCAAGCCGCTGGGGCTCAACTGCGCCTAATGGGCCCTGCTGGCGCCCCCGGGGTGCCGGCGGCGGGGGAACCTGGTTATGGCGTAGACAATGGCTTCGAACGCGGCGGTGGCTTTGGGGAGGTGGGCAATCCCATGGGCGCCCCAGGGGTTCCTGCCGCAGGCGCCCCTGGCTACGGAGCCGCTGGGGATGGTGCCAACCTTGGGGGGCCAGTGAACCGCAGGGGTCCCCGCTAAACATTGCCGGGATCGAAACAAGGCAACATCAGGGGGTTGAGCCAAGCCCCATGGAACCCCAAGGCCACCCTGACATCGCCCAGCTGCGGCGGGATTACAGCCGAGACGGGCTGCGGCGCAGGGATCTTGATGCCGATCCAGTGGCACAGTTCCGCCGCTGGTTTGGCCAAGCCGCTGCCGCCGACCTGCTGGAACCAAACGCCATGGTGCTTGGCACTAGCGATGGCCAACGGCCCAGTTGCCGCACGGTGTTGTTGAAGGCCTTCGATGAACGGGGTTTTGTATTTTTCACTAACTACAACAGCCGAAAAGCCAAAGAAATAGCCCTCGCCCCCCAGGTAAGTCTGTTGTTTCCCTGGTATGCCCTGGAGCGCCAAGTGGCGATCCTGGGAAAAGCTGAGCGCATCAGCCCCACGGAATCGTTGGCTTACTTCGTGTCGAGACCGATTGGCAGCCGCATTGGTGCCTGGGTATCTGAGCAAAGCAGCGTTATCAGCTCCCGCCAGATCCTTGAAAGTAAGTGGGAGGAGTTGAAGCAGCGCTTTGCCGCTGGTGAAGTGCCATTACCCGCGGCCTGGGGTGGAATTCGGGTGCTGCCAACGGAGTTTGAATTTTGGCAGGGACGCCAAAATCGCTTACACGATCGCTTCCGCTATCAAGCTGGTAGCGATGGTTGGACAGTGCAACGGTTGGCCCCCTAATCCCTGCAGAATGCAGGAGGCAACTAAATAATCGCAGTAGTTGAGCTGCGAAGAAGCCATGGGAAAGCAACGCAACCACCAAGCTATGGGATGGCTCTTAAGCCCATTGCTATCCCTCCCATTGCCAGCGCTAATGACCCCAGCGGCCACGGCCGAAACCATACTCAGCCTTGAGCGCACAAGCCGCAGTTATCCGAGTGGCGATTTGGTTTGGTTACTAAAACTTACGGATGGTGCAAAACAAATAGCCAGTTGGCAGGCCGCCTCTGGGACAAACAAAAGTCAAAAACTCGACCGCCGCTGGTCCCCAGGCAATGGAGCACCATTGCCTGCTGGTAAATATCAACTAGGGCCAGCTGAACCATTCGGCCAAGACCTTTGGATAGATTTACAGCCTGAATTTGACACAAGCCGTTCTGCATTAGGAATTCATAATTGCTTCCCGGGAGTGGGCTGCATTTGCATACCGGATCGCAAAGCACTGGGCAACTTATCTGAAATAATACAAAAGTTGAGAATTAAAACTTTGACAGTGGTTAACTAACCAAATCAAGCCCTTAAGGCTTTGGCCCGGCTCACCAGCTTATCCGCGGTGGCGGAGTACACCTCAACGGCTTGAGCCTCGCTGCGGCCAATGCAGTTCATGCCAAGATTGCCAAATTTACACAAACAAGCCAACAGATGAAACATGCTACCCGCAACGAAATATAGCGAAGGAAGCATCAAGAGATCAAAATAAACGCCACTGCCCTCATGCTGCCGGCCCCCTTCATGCCGTAACTGCCGCTGTAGTTACTCGAAGGTACGGGCCATTAGAATTGAAGCAGGGGAGAAGCTTATGGGAGTGCGTCAAATCCTGAGAATGGGGGATCCGCAGTTGCGTCAACGGTCTATGTCGGTGGCAGCGCCTTGGGATCAGCAGTTGGAGGAGCTAATTCTTGACCTTCAAGACACCATGGAGGCTAATCAAGGGGCCGGGCTGGCCGCTCCCCAAATTGGTGTTCCCCTGCGGGTAGTTGTATTCGGTGGCACCGACATAAACCCCCGTTACCCAGATCAGGCGCCCTTACCTCGAACCATCTTGATCAACCCAGTGCTAACACCCCTAGGGGATGGAAAAGAGGATAGCTGGGAGGGCTGCTTGAGTGTTCCTGGCCTGCGGGGACAGGTGCGCCGGTGGAGCAGACTGCGGTATCAGGGTTTTGATGGGAGCGGCAACGAAATTGATCGCAATGTTGATGGCTTTCATGCCCGAGTAGTACAACATGAGTGCGACCACCTAGATGGGATCTTATTCCCAGATAAATTGAGCAGTTCCGATGCCTTTGGATTCATACCAGAACTGGAGGCAACGGGCCTTATCCCAGCTATCGTAAAGAAAGCATGAATGGTCGGTTTTCCCCACTCCGTGGGAGCAGCCCTTTTAAATAAAATAGAGAAATGGAAAAATTACTGGGATCAAAAACCCCATACAGGGGTATCGCCATTGGCTCAGGTGCTGCAATGGGTATGGCGGTATTATTGGCAGGCCAACTGCCAATTCAAGCTGGCAGCGGCCCAACAACAAATGCCGAACAAACGCAAAAGGCCGTGCTGGCAGGTGGTTGTTTTTGGTCTGTGGAACATGCCCTTGAGAAACTACCTGGGGTAACCTCAGTTACGGTGGGATACAGTGGCGGAAAGCTTGACAATCCAACCTATGAAGATGTTTCTACAGAACGAACTGGCCATCAGGAATCTGTAGAAGTACGCTTTGATCCCAAAAAAATAAGCTATACAACATTACTTCGCAACTATTTAAGAAACACTGACGTACTAGACGGCAGTGGACAATTTACGGACAGGGGGGACTCCTACCGCCCAGTGATATTTACGAATTCTGCCACGCAAAAATCCGAAGCAGAAGCAAGTCTAAAAGCAGCATCTATTGAGTTACGGAAACCAGCATCGGCCATGGGAGTTAGGATTGAAAACTTCAAAAAGTTTTGGCCTGCCGAGTCATACCATCAAAACTATGCTGATCGCAACCCTATAAAATACAATAGCTTCCGCTGGGGATCAGGTCGCGACAAGCGACTCAATGAACTCTGGGGCAACCTGGCCCGCCTGGGAAATCCCTGGCAAACCAAAGAAAGATCAATTAAAAGTCTTTAATTCTGATGCAAATTTAGAAAATCTAAAGGGTAAAAGCAGGGGCCAAAATACAGGGTCAATCAAAAAAGGTATCAGAGTGATTATATGGCGGAGCACAACAACAAAGGAATCTAAGTTGTGTTTGGGCAGTAATTTGATGCCTGGCGCCAGGAGGAATCAAAATGGCATCACCTGGCCCAATATTCTTGATACAACCATCCACCTCCATCAGGGCCAGGCCATCAAGCAGAAAATAAAACTCTTCACTGTGGATATGATAGTGGCGCTGGGTTGATTGGCCAGGTGCCATGGTGGCTTCAGCCAGGCTCTGGTTTTGAACAGGAGCATTGGTGGCGTCAAGAATACTGCGAATACTGGATCCATCCTTAGTTGTGAAGGAATTTTGATTGTCAATTTGCCGAACAATCAATGTACCGTTGCTGCCAGAGACCATGGGAGGGACTGTCCTTGGGAAAGTAGACAATGAATTGCTTAAAATTCTAGTTTAACGCCTTCGGTGGTTAAAGGATCAATCTAAATGCCACGCTCTAGGTTGAATGTGATTTTCCTATCAAGAGCCCTAGCTATTGTTTCGAAGATCAGTTACGCGCCGGGGCTTTTCCCGGGCCACAGCATAAGCTGCAACTATACCGCCGATAAAGCCACTAAAGTGTCCAATCCAGCTAACTCCACTGGGAGAAAAAATTGGAAGTAAACTTGGCAATATACCCGCATAGCTAATAAGGGCAAAGACCGACAAAATCAGAGAAAAAAACCGCCTCTCAAGCCAGCCGATCACCATTAGGTAACCCAATAAACCATAAATCACTCCCGAGAGCCCATGGCTACCGGTGGGCCAAAACAACCAAACTGGAATTGCGGTTATATAAACCCCAATCCAAACAGCAAAGTAATCCAGACGCCCCCTTAAAAGAACTAACCAGGAAAGTGGTAAAAATGTCAGTGAATTAGCCAATAAATGGCCAAAGCCACTATGGCTAAATGGTGCTGTCAATACCCCAAGAAAAGATCCCCCAGGGGTCATTGGTAAATTCCATTGTCCTGCGAAAAAGAACTGATCAAGCAACTCCTGAAGCCAAGGAATCACCAAAATGAATAATGGCAATAGAAGTTTAAAGACAAAGAGTTTACCAGCCATTAGGAATTAATTGTCATATTCATTAGTACAGAGCGGAGCGAACGAATGGGTAAATCTCAAGTCAAAATTATACTGCCATGTCAACAACTCGTGCGAGAAACGGCAGCAAGAATACGGATTCAAACCGGGAACTCGCCTTTTGGAAGCAACTGGGAACATAATATCGATACCAACAAAATTCTCCGTGGAACTGGTTATCCCTGGGCTGATCACAGCAGGCGCTGCCATCGGTTGTGGCCTCGCAAGGCGCCATCAAGCGAGGAGACTAGCGCATCTTCTCAATGCCCAGAGCAGCAGCATTGCCGAATTGCACGAGCTGCAGGCCACCGTTGCCCAGCAACTGGGAGGTGGCTCCTTTAAGGAGCGGATAAAACTCTCGGCAGAAGTACTATGCAATGAGCCATTGTTAGCTCCCTGGAGCGGAGAACCATGCGTGGCCTACAGGCAAACCATCACAAATCTATTGGAAGTGAGAAAAGAAAGCACCTACACCGATAGCGAAGGAAGAAACCACACGGACATTAATTGGGAACGCAGGGATGAAACCCTATCGGAGCTGGAGCGCCGCTGCGATTTTAAACTGCGCCAAGGAGCTGCCAGCATTGCCCTAGACCCAGCTGGTGCTGAACTGGAAATGGAAACAGTGTTTAACTCTGTAGAGCCTCCCCAATCAAACAACAACTTAACCAGCAGAAGCCTAGGGGTACGCCGAACAGAGAATATTTTTAGGGCCAGCGGAATGGTGTTTGTACTGGCCGAATGCAATGATGCCAAAGGTGAATTATGCCTACAAGCCCCCGCCGAAGGTGGTACTTTTGTGGTCCGCCGTGGCAACGAAGAGGACTTCAGTCAAGCGATTCGCAGTTGGCGGAGAATCTGGTCAGTCACTACTATAGCTTTAACTGGAACAAGCCTGATTTTAATGCTATTAGCAATAATTTAACCTACAAGCATCCAACAAAGCAAAGGATCCATAGATTAATAAAATCTTACCAACTTGCCATTTCATGGCCTAGGGAGCTTCCTAAAATATAACTTTATCATTGGCAATACTCAAACCAAGCCATTAGAGCATGCGGCAAATCAAATAAAGCTTGACAATTATATAATTCAATAAGAAATATTTTCACATCAAATCAACATAATTAGGGACTCCTGAAAAAGCTTCCAGCGAGTCGCTTTGATTCCAGCCAAGAAACAGGGGTGCAGGAAGCTCACTTGTTGGCTATGCAGTGACGGGCAATCCTTCTGTTTCAATCCGCAAAATAGTTCTGAGCGCCATCCAGAGGGAGCC
>CALRNU020000003.1:0-149522 GCA_943369595.1 Synechococcus sp. UW140 | reverse complement strand
GGCGGAGCAGGTAATGACAGCATGGCCGGCGGCATTGGCGATGACGTTTATGTGGTGAGTGCCAGCGGTGATGTGGTGACAGAACTTCTCAATGAAGGCATTGATCGCATTGAGAGTGCTGTTGCGATCACGGCCTTAGCTGCCAATGTGGAAAATCTCACACTATTGGGTGCCGCCAATATCGATGGCACAGGCAATGCCCTTAACAATGTGCTGATTGGTAATTCAGGAGCCAACGCCCTATCCGGTGGTGATGGTAATGACAGCTTGCAGGGTGGGGCTGGCGCTGACACGTTGACTGGTGGTGCTGGCAACGACACCTTCCGGGTTGATTCTGGCACCGACAGTGTCACTGATCTCTCCGCCAGCGATGCCCTTGTGGTTTCAAGCGGAGCCACTGCGAATGTGACGGTGACAGGTGCCTTTACTGCCACGGCTGCAACGAGTAACGCCGGCACGGCCAATGTTAGCAGCGCTGGTTTTGGGGTGGATCTGGCTGCAGCAACGGGAGCCAATGGCTTCCTGGTAACGAACACCGGAGTTGACGCAGCCATTGTTGGTAGTAGTAGAGCTGATACCTTGATCGGTGGTACTGGTGCTGACATCCTTACTGGTGGCGGCGGCGCTGACATCCTTACCGGTGGTGCTGGCAACGACACCTTCCGGGTGGATTCTGGCATCGACAGTGTCACTGATCTTTCCGCTGGCGATGCTCTTGTGGTTTCTGGCGGAGCTACTGCGAATGCGACGCTGACTGGAGCTTTTACGGCCACAGCTGCCATGACTAATGCCGGCACGGCCAATCTCAGCAGTGCAGGCTTTGGCGTGGATTTGTCTCTGGCGGGCGGAGCGAATGGCTACACCGTGACTAATACAGGCGCTGCGGCCACATTTACGGGCAGTGGTTTCAATGACAGCCTTAAAGGTGGTACTGGTGCTGACACCCTTACTGGCGGTGCTGGCAACGATTTGCTAGATGGCGGTGCAGGTAATGACATCATGGCCGGCGGCATTGGCGATGATGTTTATGTGGTGAGTGCCAGCAGTGATGTGGTGACAGAACTTCTCAATGAAGGCATTGATCGCATTGAGAGTGCTGTTTCGATTACGGCCTTGGATGCCAACGTAGAAAATCTCACATTATTGGGTACTGCTAATATTGATGGAATAGGCAACAGCCTTGACAATGTACTTATAGGTAATTCAGGGGCTAATGCCCTGTCTGGTGGTGTTGGTAATGACATCCTTACCGGTGGAGCTGGCAATGACATCTTCAATGTAGATGCTGGCACGGACAGCATTACCGATTTGGCTGCTGCCGATGTCCTTGTGGTTACTGCGGGAGCCACGGCGAATGCCACGGTGACAGCGGCCTTTACGGCTACTGCTGTTACCAGTAATTCCGGTACGGCGAATCTGAGAAGTGCGGGCCAGACCGTGAATTTGGCTCTGGCGAGTGGACTAAATGGTTACGGTGTGACGAACACAGGCAATGCGGCAACCTTCACCGGCAGTGCCCTCAATGACAGTCTTGCTGGGGGTACCGGCAATGACACCCTCAATGGTGGTGCGGGTGACGATAGCCTCAATGGCGGAGCAGGCAATGACATCCTTTCAGGAGGTACGGGAATTGACATCCTCACGGGTGTGGCCGGTGCCGATACATTCCGATTCGCCGCAGGGGATGCGCTGATTTCCGGATCAACAACCCTCAGCTTTGATCGCATCACTGACTTCACCATTGGTGGCCCCAATGGCGATAGTTTGGATGGGGTAAATGCAGTATCTGCTGGCAACCTGCGCAAGCTTGGGACTGTGGGGGTAGACCTTACGTCTAGTTCTCTTACCACCCTGCTGACGACCACCAATTTCACAGCCAATGGCGCGTCTGCTTTCACCTTCGGGGCCGGGGCAGGACTGCGTACCTTTATTGCTCTGAATGATGCCACTGCCGGTTTCAATGCCAGCCAAGATAGTGTCGTTGAGATCACTGGATACACCGGTAATCTCAATAATCTGGCGATTATTTAGGATGTCTATCCCCTGGAGTCGCTAGGCATTTTCCCCTGATTGATTTGAAATCTTGTTTGTTTGGGTGTGACGTTGGCTTCCGCTTTTGTGGAGATCAACGACACTCCCAAGCTTTTTTCAATTTTATCAGAGTTGCCCGTATTGCCTTGCAATCTTAATGCTACGTCAACCCATTAACTATTGATTCATAATGAAGTACTTTGCTCATCTCTCTGAACGCAAAGCCCATATTATTCGCTGGTTTTTATTGTCTGGCTGGCTTGGTCTGATTGCTAGTCTATTGTTGTCCCCATGGGTTGACATTGATCCCATCCCTGGGCGTTTAGTTTCCTGTGCCAATCTAGGCGACTGTAGTCTTCATGGCAATGATGGTAATCGCCTGTTTTGGGGCGTTATTATTCCCTTTGGAATTCTTGTAATAGTGGCCATGGGCCACGATATGTGGCGGCGTATCTGTCCGCTTGCTTTTGTATCTCAGTTTTTTCGTGCCTTGGGTTGGCAGCGAACTGGCAAGGGTCCGGGTGGCACAATTAATGTGATCAGGGTAAAGCCAGAGTCTTGGCTGGGGCGCAATCATGTGCAGTTGCAATGGACACTATTTATCGCTGGTTTAAGTTTGCGTCTGCTAGTTGTGAATAGCAGTGCTTTTGGATTGGGTTTGTTTTTACTGTTGACAGTGTTGGCGGCAGCTACCATTGGCTGGGCCTACGGTGGTAAGGCTTGGTGTCAATATGTTTGTCCCATGGGCCCGGTTCAAACTGTCTTGATTGGGCCTCGAAGCTTACTCGGTGATCCCTCCCATTTGTCATCGTCACCTCTGATCAGCCAATCGATGTGCAGGGCAACCTCGCCCCAAGGTGGTGAGAAAAGTACCTGTGTGGCCTGCCAGACTCCGTGTATCGATATTGACTCTGAACGTTCCTATTGGCAGACCTTAAGGGGCAAGCGTGGTTTAACTTTTGCCTGGTATTCTTATCCAGGGATTATTCTTGCCTTCTTCTTTTTGCTGCAGTGGCAGGGAGGGGCTGATCGCGATTATTTGCGAAGCGGTCGCTGGGCTTACGACACCACTGCCATGGCTAGAATTTGGACTCCATTAACTCAATTTCCTAATAAGCCGAAGTCAAAGTTAACTAAACCATATCAGCCCAAACTGGTTCCGCCAGTTCTTCCAGATAAGCATCAGGAGCCCCAGGGGCTGCCTGCCACTGGTTCGGCTCAATTTTCATCACCTCCAGTTTATTTGGGCCCTGATTTTTTACCTCATCAGCCGCCATTCCTGCCAGATAAGGGTGTGGAGAATGAGTCTGGAAATCCTAAGGAATTGCCCCGTAAAACAGGCCAGCAATTACCCCAGTTGCCAGCCGATTTTAGTGATGGCACCCTTCAGCCTGGGAGTTAGGGATGTCTCTCGTTTTTGCGCTTCCACGGCTGATAACTATCCCTCTGTTGTTGGTAATCGCTGGATTTTGTTCATTTCTAATTTTTGCTGGGCTGGAGAGGCTGCTCCTTTCATCTCTATGTCGTTCCGGCCATTTTAATGCCCGAGAGATTGCCCGACAGCGCACTCGCATTATTTCGACATTTCTGGCTATTAATATATTTTTTTGGTTTGCTGATCCTTCCCTGGCTATTTTTGGTGGAGTTTTACATAGGATGCTCCGTTACGCCGTATTAGTTCTCACGGCTATTTGGGTTGCCCTGCTCTGGAATCGCTCCTCCAGGGCTTACCGGCGAGAGGCAACAAGTGCCAGTTTGAGGCGTCAATTGCAACCATTCCTCCCCCAGCTTGAAGCGGCATTAGATGGTCGATCTGTAGGCGATTTAAGCCCTGATGAGGTATTTATTTTGGCTAAAAGTTTATCGGCTCAAGTTCGCCATGGAAGCCTCATAATATATCGTAATGTGCTTGAGGATTTGTTTCGTACGGGGCGTTTAGATCGAGCTGCTTCTTTTCTTCAGCTCGAGGAGTTGAGGCATGTGCTTGATCTGCGCGAGGAGGATCATCATGCGGCTATTCGTGAGTTGGCGGTAATGGATCCTGTCTTGTTGCATTTAGATGCCCGCCAACGGCAGGCCAGAGACGTGCGTGAATCTGCTGCCTCCGAGGCGCTCGTTGACCTGCTGCACGGCATCGTTGGACCTGGGCCCAGCTTGGCTTCATTGCTTCTTCGTCAACGGCAGCAATTGGAGAAGATCCGTCGTCAGAGTGGCCTTGATGAGGACGGTTGGAACTCTGTTTTGTCAGGCTTTTTTCCTGATGATGGTCCTGTTCTTCCCTTGGTAAAGCGAGAGCTTGATCTGCTTGAGCATGCCTTGGTTGATCGATTAACTGTTTTTGATGAGTCTGCTTGCCAGCCTCTATTGCGGCCATTGCTGGTTTCTCTTGATATGCAGATGGTGAGTTTGCTGGTGCTTCTATTGCCCCAGATATTGGTTTGTACTGATTGGGCTATCAGCCGGCGTTTTGAGCAACTCTGTTTTTGGATTCCGGCCAGTGTCGGTAGTGCTTTGAGCCATCGATGTGGTTTGCAATTGCCTTCCGTTGAACCCTGTAGCCAACCTCCCACCTTCCTGATGCCCGAGCTGGTTGATGTGTTGGCAGGGTTTTGGCAGGATCCTGACCCCGAGACAGCCAGCTGGGCCCATTGGTTGTTGCAGCGCTACTCCCCAGCCCAGGCTGAGGCCCTTGCCCGTCAACCTCGCCCTGGCATGCCGGAGTCGCGGTTGTTTGCTGCCTTCAGCCAGGAGCAAACTGCCCCAGGGGGGCCCCTGGAGTTACATCTTTTGGATTTGCTGAATGAGTTTGTGGACGAACCCCTTTCCCCTGCGGCGCTGCTGAGCCTTTTGTTGCCCCCACACTCCCAGGCTTCCCTCCCTGGACTTAGTTCGATCCCCTTGTTGGCCCTTCCAGAGGGCTCTGGCCGGCGAAGGTTGCCGCCGGGGGGATTTGCCAAGGGCTGAACGGTTAGGCCAGGGCCCCTCAGCGGTTTGGATTAGTTGCTCAGTTAGCTCACCACCTGGCTGGTCACCTGAAACTCGCCAAGGCCCACCCAGCCCTGCCAACCCAGGTAGCCGGCCAGGGCGAGGCTGAGGCTGCCGAGGATCAGGCTGCTGCGTTGCTCAATTAGCTGTTTGCCCTGTTGCAGTAGGGGTTCCACCTGCTTACGACCCACCAGCACCAGCAGGATTGGCAGCAGCAACATCACGCTGCTCACCAGGCTGAAATAAATAATCAGGCCGATTTCCGTGTTTTGGTTGTGGGGGCCCGATTGCACGATGGCTGCCCCCTTGGCCAGCAGGAAGAGGTTGTCTGGGCTTAGTAATTCCGTGAGCGGTGCCATCAACATCAGCAGCAATAGCGGCAGTTGCCCCACCTTTTCCAATTTGTGGATCCAGCCCTCCGAGAGGTCTTCATAGCCCTCCGGTTTGGGATCCAGTTCGCGGATGCCAAGGGCCAAGAGGGCGCCGGCGGCAAACAGGTCGATACCCACCTGGTGGACGCCGCCTTTTTCCATCGAGAGCGTGAGGCTGCGGCCCACGGTTATCAGCAGCCCGATCGCCACGCTGTTGGTAAGAAACCAGGCAAGGCTGAACAGGCCCGATCGCAGCAGCGGCGCACTGCCCAGCAGCAGCAGCAACACCAGGGCAATGTCTAGGGGGCTGAGGGCCACCGCAATGCCGCAGGCCGTAAGTTCTGTGATTGTTCTGGTTAGGGGCAAGGGGCGTTCCAGCGCAGGATCACGGGATTCTCGCGTTCGAAGCCCAGCAGGCTGTGGCTGCCGGTACCCAGGGCCAGATGTTTGCCCCCCACCGCCCCCTGGCCGATCCAGGTGCCCGCCAGGCTGCGCAGCAGGTGGCCATGGGCAAACAAAGCGATATTTCCCTCCAGCGCCAGTAGCTGGGCAATCAAGGCTTCACAGCGCTGGGTAACGGCGACGGCGTCTTCCCCGCCGGGGCAACCGTGGCTCCACACACTCCAGCCAGGCACCGTTTGGCGAATCTCTGCGGTGGTGATGCCCTCGTAGCTGCCGTAATCCCACTCGCGCAGGTTTTCATTTGGCTGCGCCTGGGCCCCCAGCCCGGCCAGTTCACAGGTGCGCCGGGCCCGCTGCAATGGGCTCACCCACACCTCGGCAAAGTGCTGGCCCGCCAGCAGCGGCACCAGGGCTCGGGCCTCCCCCTCCCCCTCCGGTAGCAGTGGGATGTCGCTGCTGCCGGTGTGGCGCCCATTACGGCTCCATTCGGTGGCCCCATGGCGCAGCAGCCAGATCTCGCGGCTTCTTTCCATGGGATGGCTTTAGGGGGTTGGCGAGGCAAGTATTGCCGCATCCCGCAGCCGTTGGGGGACCAAGGGGCAGCCGCCCCAGTGGAGATGCAGCCAGCTGGCGTGCAGGCACGGGGTGCTCCAGCCCTCCAGCCTGGGCTCCACCCCCCAACCCTCCAGCCGCCAGGCCTCGCCGCTTTGCTCCAGCTGCCAGCGGTGGAATTCATGGCCCCGTAGGCTTTCGCCCGGGCGCAACACCAGCCCCCCGCCCAGGGGGCTGGCCTCCCGGTAACCCAGGCTCAGGGCGCCGCGCTGGGCCCTGAAGGGCAACACCCCTGCCATGGGGTGCCCCTGGCCCTCGGCATCGCAAAGCTCCTGGCCCAGCAGCAGCAGCCCGCCGCATTCGGCATAGAGGGGCCGCCCCTGGCGGCAATGTTCCGCCAGGGCCCCGAGGCTGCGCTGGCATTGGCTCAGCTGGGCCGCATGCAGTTCTGGATAGCCCCCCGGCAACACCAGGGCGGCCGTGCCGGCCGGCAGCTCTTCATCCCCCAGGGGCGCCCACCAGGCCAGGCGGCAACCGATGGCCTCCAGCCATTCGGGCAGCTCCGGATAGCAAAAATGAAAGGCCTGGTCGCGGGCGATCGTTATTAATGGCCCCTGGTTTGGCCCCTGGTTTGGCCCGTGGCTTGGGCCCTGGGCCTGGGGGGCTGCCGCTGGCTGGCCGCCAAGGGCCTGGGCGATCGGGCTTAGGGCCCCAGGGGCTAAAACCGGTGGCTCCATTAGGGGCAGCAGCCGCTCTAGCTCCAGCCATTGCTCGGCCAGGGCGGCGAATTGGCTGAGTCGCTGGGGCCAATCGGGCAGCTCCTGGGGGGGCAGCAGGCCCAGGTGGCGGCTGGGTAATTCCAGGGCTTTGTGGCGGGGCAGCACCCCCAGCAGCGGCACGCCAATGGCGCTGAGGGCCTCCGCCAGCAGTTGCCGGTGCCGCGGCGTAGAAACGCCATTGAGCACCACCCCCGCCAGCTGCAGACGCGGTTCGTGGTCGCGGAAGCCCCGCACCAGGGCCGCCAGGGAACCCGCCTGGCGGCTGGCCTCCACCACCAACAGCACCGGCAGCCCCAGCTCCAGGGCCACGGCGGCGCTACTGCCCTCGCTGCTGGGGCCGCGGCCGTCGTAGAGGCCCATCACCCCCTCCACCAGGGTGAGGGCCCCATCGCGACTCCACCACTCATAGCTGCGGCGCACCCAGGGGGCACCGCAGAGCAGCAGGTCAAGGTTGCGGCAGGGGCGGCCGCTGGCGCTGGCCAGCAGCTGGGGGTCGAGGTAATCGGGACCCACCTTGAAGGTTTGCAGTGGCAGGCCCCGCTGCCGGGCCACGGCGGCCAGCAGCAGCGAAACCAGCGTTTTACCGCTGCCGCTGCAGGGGGCTGCAATCAGCAGGGCCAAGCCGTTTAACCGTCAGCGTGGCAGCAGCTTGGCAGCCAAGGGCACGCAGGCGGCCAGCAGCGGGTTGGTGCTGTCGTGGCCGCCCCGCAGGGTGCGGGACACCTCCTTCTGGGCCGATTCCACATTGGTGGCCACCACCTCCTCCACCAGCTCCATGCGGGCCATGCCGCCGGCCTCCAGCCGCATGCAGCCCCCGGTTTCGGCGCAAAGAATCACGCAGAGGCCCTGGCGGTCCTGCGGTTCACACACCAGCCGCAGGCCCACCAGGCTGCCGGGGTGGGTGCTGGGGGTGCCCACCGGCACAGACATCTGCCGGAAGCGCACCGGTGCCCCATCGGGCCGGCGGAATTCAGCGCGGATGCCCCCCTCCTCCGCGGGGGCGGTGTGTTCCAGCACCCAGCCCAGGCGATCGGCGATCCAGGCGGCCATCAGCAACCCCTGCACCGGCTGGTGCCCCTGCACGTCGATGTCGAGCTGCGACACGTGGGCCAGGGCATCGCGGCGGCTGGGCATGTCAAAGCACATCGCCAGGCTTTCCCGCCAGCTCACCAGTCGGTACCAGTTCAGGTCGCTGATCGCCTGGCCGCTGGCGGCCCGTTGGCGCAGCACCTCCAGGGCCCGGGCGGCGGAGCCGATCGCCGTATCAACGATTAATCGCCGGGGCGGCTGGCTGAGGCCTTCAAATAGCTGGGGGGCCTCGTCGAGGGAACCGTTCCACCACACCCAGCTGGGTAATTCAGGCGGGATAAGCGGATTCACCATGGCCAGCCCCTCCTCCAAGGCCCCCATGCCGCCCCGCATCACCACCACGTCGCCACATACCGCAGTTTTGGGCCCCTCTTCGGGCAGGGGGCAGTAGGCGGCCACCAGGGTTTCCAGCGGTTGGTGGCTGTTGAGGCTGGGGGCCAGGGTGATCAGGCGCCGTGGTTGGTGACGGCTGATCGCCGCATCCACTTGCTGGCCGCGGAGGTCTTCCCCACTGGCATCACCGGGCATTAGCCCCAGCTGCCAGGCCAGTTCCGGCGCCAGCGGTGAGGTGCTGGCGGGCAGGCCACAGCTGGGGATCGCCTCCCTGGCGGCCTGCAGCAGGTTGGCGCTTTCCAGGCCGGTGATCGGCCCCTGGAGCCGACCGAGCCGCACCAGGTGTTGCTCGATCCAGGCCGGTTCCCAGATCAAGAGGCTGAAGGTGCTGGCACCGCTGGGGTGGTCTTGGCTTTCTTCCCAGAGCCTGCCCAGGTAATTCGACACTTCCTGGGGGGGAAGTTCCAGGGGGGCCTGAAGCGTGAGCTGCGGTGCCATGGGGGTTATTTGGCGGAGGGGGCTGGGAGTTGCGAACTAGTAAGTGGGTCTAGCTAAGGGGCGAGCGGCTTTAGGGGCGCCGCCAGAGCAGGCCATCGCGGGCCAGCAGGCTGTCGGAGGCGGAGGGCCCCCAGGTGCGGGCTTCGTAGGGATACACCGGCAATTGCCAGGGGCTCTGTTCAATTAATTCCAGGAGAGGCGTGTACAGGCGCCAGGCGGCTTCCACCTCATCGCTGCGGGTAAACAGGGTGGGATCCCCAAGCATGGCGTCGGCCAGCAGCCGCACATAGCCCTCATCGGAAGGTTCGCCGAAGGATTCGTCATAGGAGAAATCCATGTCTACGGGGCGGCTGCGCATGCCGGAGCCCGGGGCCTTCACCTCAAAGCGGAAGTCGGCCCCTTCATTGGGCTGGATCCGCAGGATCAACTGGTTGGCGCTGGGTTGGCCGCCGCCGGAGGAATCAAACAAATGCACCGGCGCTTCACGGAAGGTGAGTACCACTTCGCTCATCCGTTTTGGCATGCGCTTGCCGGTGCGCAGGTAGAAGGGCACCCCCTGCCAGCGCCAGTTGTCGATGAAAACTTTCATCGCCACATAGGTTTCCGTGGTGCTGTTGGCCTCCACCCCGGGTTCCTGGCGGTAGCCCACCATGGGTTCACTGCTGGTGCCGCCTGGGCCGTATTGGCCCCTCACACAGCATTTCCAGGGCTCCGCCTCATTGGCCAGTCGGGCCGCCTGGAGCACCTTGGCCTTTTCGTTGCGGATCGACTCCGGTTCGTAGCGGCCCGGGGGTTCCATGGCCGTTAGCGCCAGCATTTGGGTGAGGTGGTTTTGCACCATGTCCCGCAGGGCCCCAGAACTTTCGTAGTACCCGGCCCGTTCCTCCACCCCTACGGTTTCTGCTGCGGTGATCTGCACGCTGGAGATGTAATTACGGTTCCAGATCGGCTCGAAGATGGTGTTGGCAAAGCGCAGCACCAAAATGTTTTGGACTGTTTCCTTGCCGAGGTAATGGTCGATGCGGAAGATCTGGTGTTCTTGGCCGCAGCTCTTCACCACCCGGTTCAGGGCTTGGGCACTGGCGTAATCGCGACCAAAGGGTTTTTCGATCACCACCCGGCTGCGGCTGGGGTCGGCCAGGAGCCCGGCGGCGGCCAAGCTGCGGCAGCCACTGCCATAGAAATTTGGCGACACCGATAGATAAAAGGTGCGGTTGCTGCGGGTGGCCCTCAGCCGGTCGATCTGCTCGAGGCGCAGGCCGAGTTTCACCACATCCTCGGGTTTCTCGAGGTCTACCGGTTCGTAGAACATCCCTTGGGCAAAGTTGGCCCAGGCGGTGGGGTCCTCACTGATTACGGGGGCGAGGGCGGCGGCCATTTTTTGGCGGAATTCCTCGTCGCTCCAGGGCCGGCGGGCGCAGCCGAGGATCGCAAATTCACTGGGCAGCCTTCGCTGGCGGAACAGCTCAAATAGGGCGGGAATCAGTTTGCGGTGGGTGAGGTCACCGCTGGCCCCAAAGATCACTAGGCATTGGGGCGAGATAACCCGTTCCTGGCGCAGGCCAATCCGCAGTGGATTCGTCAACGTGGTCGACATGGAGGCAAAGCCCATTCCCTCTCCACACCATGGATGATCAAGATCAAAGGAAGGTGAAAGCTGGGCCTATTTACCGGATTTAGGCCTAGTTCTCTGAGGAAATGCCCACAAAAAAGGCCGCCCGGAGGGCGGCCAGGGGACTCAGTAGGTTTCCACGTGCCAGCGCTCGGCCTTTTTGAGGGCTTGGCGGAGCTCGGTCCAGTTTTCACCACACTTGCTCGCCGCCGCTGTCATCGCCTCGTCTATGCCCGGCTCCATGCCGCGCAGACCACAGATATAAACGTGGGTTTTCGGGTTGGCGATCAGGGCGAAGATCTCATCGGCATGTTCGGTAACCCGGTCTTGGATGTACATCCGACCGCCACTGGGATTTTGCTGTTCGCGGCTAATTGCCTTGGTGTAGCGGAAGTTTTCTGGATATTGCTCTAGGTAACCGTTTAGGTCTTCTTCGTAGAGCAGGTTGGCGGTGGTGGGGGAGCCCATAAACAGCCACGCCTTGCCCTGGAATTGGTATTCGGGATTTTTGGCGCGCTCCCCTTGGTCAAACATGCGACGCAGGTAGGCCCGCATGGGGGCGATGCCTGTGCCGGTGGCCAGCATGATCACGTTGGCGTCTTCATCGGGGGGCAGGAGCATTTCCTTACCCACGGGGCCGGTGAGTTTCACCTGGGCGCCCGGTTCGATGTCGCAGAGGAAGCTGGAGCACACCCCGTAGATCTGTTCCCCAGCTTCGTTCTTGTATTCCAGCTGCCGGACGCAGAGCGACACCGTGCTGGCTTCAAGGTTGTCCCCATGGCGGGTGGAGGCAATGGAATAAAGGCGCAGCTTGTGGGGCTTGCCCTTGGCGTCCTCGCCATCGGGGATGACACCGATGCTTTGGCCTTCCACGTAGTGAAGATTGCCGCCGGAAAGGTCAAAGCTGATGTGGTTTACCCGACCAATCGCCCCTTCCCCCAGGAGGCTGTAGTTGCCGAGGACGGTGGCCACGAAGGGATCCTTGGGCTTGTAAAGATTCACCGGCACATCGGCGTGGGCTTTGGCGTGGTTAGTCATGGGGGCGGGGCTGGGGGTGGGGGCTGCTGCTGGCACTGCTGCCTGCCCTGCTTCTGGGGCGGTGGCGGCTGAAGCAGGGGTAATGCGCAGGAGACGGCCGCCGGTTTGGCCTAACCGCTGGAGGCAGGCATTTAGTTGGCTGTAGGGCACCTGCCAAATGCTGACACTGCGCCGAAGGCCTTTGCCAGCGAGGCTTTGCACCTCTAGTTCGTACATGCGGTTTTCGCCTGGGCGGCTGGAGGCTGTGGAAACGCGCATGGGAGAGGAACTGGCCGGGTGACTATAGGGACCCTTGGAATACTGGCGTGACCTGGCTACGGTCAGGGGGAAAACACCGTTAGTGTCAGCAGCATTGCTGTTGATGGCAGTTAGCCGTTATTTAGGTCTTTGACCCCAGCCCTTCCCCTGACGCTCCCCTTCGAGCCCATTGAGCAGGAGATCGAACGTCTCCCTGGAGCCACCCGTCGCCTGGCGGCTCAGCTTGTGCTGCCGCTCCGGGCTGAGGCGGTGTGGGATGTGCTCACCGATTACGAGCAGCTGCAGAGCTTTATCCCAAACCTGGTGCGTTCCCGGCTGCTCGGCCGCGATGGCTCCAAGGTGCTGCTTGAACAGACGGGGGGCCAGCGATTTGCAGGGCTTTGTTTCACTGCCAGCGTGCGCCTGGAGCTGCAGGAGCGCCCCCAGGACGGCATCCTTGGCTTTCGCATGGTGGCTGGGGACTTCCGGCGCTTTGAGGGGGCCTGGACCCTCTCTGGCGATGGGGATGGCCATGGGCTGAGGCTGCGCTACGAACTGCTGGTGCAGGCCTGCATGGGCATGCCCATCAGCCTGATTGAGCAGCGCCTGCGCGACGATCTGGCCAGCAACCTGCGGGCGGTGGCCTTGGAAACCCTGCGTCGCTCCCAGGCCAGCCCGGCCCTAGCCGCCCCCTAGCTAACCCACCACCCCATCAATAGAAGTAAATAAAGATTCTTAACCAATTTGAACTAAGTGAATAATTAAGGCTAAAAAATCAAAGTTAAAAATCAAAGCTTCAAATTAAATTTTTAATTCACACAAAAAAGCGATTGGAGTTTTTTGAACTCCAATCGCTATTAATGGTTATTGGCCGGTGACTTGAGTTGGTCGCTTAGGCCAGGGAGGGGCTCGCTTGCCGCTGCCCTGATGCAGTGAATTCCACTGCTTTGATATACCCCCAAGGGGATTCGAACCCCTGTCGCCTCCGTGAAAGGGAGGTGTCCTAGGCCTCTAGACGATGGGGGCAAAGCCAGATTGGCAAGAAGCCAACCTAGTCATCAGGGGCTCCCACCGTCAAGGGTTAATCAATTTGGCCGCGCCAGATCGGAATCGTGAAATGGAAGCAGGCCCCTTCCCCCGGAGCAGAAACCACCCAGATGCGGCCCCCATGGACCTCCACGATGCGTCGGCAAACGGAAAGTCCCACGCCGAAGCCGGGTACCTGGGCGGCGGTTTGGGGTAGGCGCACCCGGTCTAGAAAAATGCGTTGCTGCTCATCCTTGGGGATCCCAGGACCGCTGTCGCTGACGCTCACCTGCACCCAGTGGCTGGTGCGGTGCAAGAGGGTGAGGCTCACCTGGCCCCCATCGGGGGTGAATTTCAGGGCGTTTTCCAGCAGGTTGAGCAGCACCTGGCGCATGCGCCGTTGGTCGGCGTACACATCCGGTAGGTCTGAGGGCACATCGGTGTGAAGCTCCAGCCTGCGGTTTACCCAGAGCTTCTCCAGCTCGAGAATGGCCTCGGCGGCAATGGGGGCCAGCGATAGCCGTTGGGGGTTGAACAGGGCCTCCCAGCGGGTGCTGCCCACCTCCAGCAGGTCGTGGGAAAGCTGAACGATGTCGTCTAGCCGTCGGTTCACCACATCAAAAAAGCGTTCGCTGGGGATTTGCCCCATCCGAAAGCTTTGGAGGGCAAGCTTGGCGGCCGTTAGGGGCGTGCGCAGCTCGTGGGCCACCATGCGCAGCAGGCTCTCCTGCACCCCGAGGCGGGAGGTGAGCGTTTCGTTTTCCTGGCGCAGCACCAGCAGCTGGTCCTCCAGTTGCAGTTCCCGCTGGCTGTGGTCACCGCTGGCGGTTTTGCCATGCAGGCCGATGCCGAGGCCACTCACCAGGCCCAGCTGGCGCCATCGGGGCAGCCAGTGTTCCATTTGCTGCAGGATCGCGTTGCCGGCAAAAACCTGCCTCGGGGCGGGCTCGAGCTTGATCAGGGCCGGGGTGGCCACCAGTCGATAAAGCTCGAGCAGCTCTGGTTCCTTCTGGGGGTCTGCGACCGTGAGCTGGAGCTCGAAATGGTTTTTCTGGTTGTCAAGAAACTCCAACAACCCCCGCAGGTCCTTGCGGGCCAGGTGCAGGGGGCTTGCCACCAGCAGTAAGCGCAACGCTTGTTTTTGCTTTGCTGCTGCCTGGCTGGGCACCGGCGCCTAGGGGAGATCTAACCAGGATATGGATTTTCTTCCGCTTTCCAGGGAAGGATGGACACTCTTAGCCAATGACGCCCACCCCAACCCCAGCCCCTGGGGCCGGGCCAGGCCATCGCTTCACTGGCGGTTCTTCTGCAGCCGAGTTTGCGGGGGCGCCATGGGGTGGTTGTTTTATCTAGAACTGGCTAAGACTGATTAGCAGAGGCCCCTCAGGGTCTGAGTAAGCCGATGCTGGAGCCGTTCCCTTTGATTTCTGAAACCCCGCCCCTGCGGGTGGCCCGAGACCCCAGTCGCATTCAGCTGGATAGGGGCCTGCGGCGTTGGTTTAACCGTAATCTCGGCCTTTGGCGCTCCCGCCGCCAGTATTTCTTTGAAAATGACGAGTGTCTGCGGGTGGATATGTTGCTGCGGGTGGAGGTTTTTAAGGAACCAGTTGAAGGGGAAGCTGCCTATCGCTTTACCTGGTGGCCAGAAAAAGAATATGACTTTTTCGAGAAGAAGCCCCGATACGTGCGCGAAGGCACGATGGATGCCTATCTCTGTGGTCACCAATTGCGCCGCAGCTGTGGTTATCTTTCCCCCCACAACACCAAGAGCCAGATCCGCCAGGTGGATGAACACCAATTAGTATTCGAATCCCATTATGAGGAATGGGATGTTACTGAACAAATTCGCCTTGTGGGTCAGGATCAATACCGGGCCCGTTCGATTTATTCCTGGAGCGATGGCAAGCTGATGGTGGCTGAAACCCACCACGAAATCCGGCTGGAGCCTCCCGGGGAGCCCCTCGTGGCTTGAACCCCCCTGGCAAGGACGGTTCCGAACCCCCAGGGGCCTGGCCCTGGGCCAGCAATTATCGCTGGGCTGACCCTAATCAAAATGACTAGGGTCAAATGACTAGGGTCATATTCCATAGAGGCTGGCCCCGGGGTTTGAGGGCCTCAGGGGGTTGCTGGCCACCGGGTAAATATTTATTCCGAGCCGCCTTTGGGGCGCTCAGCTAGTATTAATTTAAATATGCAAATTCCAATATTTAGATATTAAAGCATTGGACTTACCCATTTAATGCATAATTAAAGTATTGAGCCAAGGCATTTAATTAAAATTTTAATTCAAATTTTAATTAAAGTATTTAATTCAAGCGTTTAATTCAAATGTTTAATTCAAGCATTGAATCAAGCAATTAATTCAAGCAATTATTTCAAGTATTAATTTCAAGTATTAATTTCAAGTATAGAAACTTTTTCTGATCCCAGTCCGTTTGGGCAAATTCCGAATCTCTCTAAGAGCCATGGTCACGCCTCTTCTCGTCAGATGTTAGCCAGGTCTGTCATTTGGTCTTGTGTGTGTACCCTTGCAACCCAGGTTAGGGGTAGCTGTCTAGGGGTGCCCGGTCTGCAGGTGCCATGGCCTTCGATTCGCCTTTGGTTGATGAAATCAGCGGCGGGGAGCTCCGTTTCCGTGAGGAGTTCATGCCCCAGCAACTGGCCGCCCTCGCTGCCGAGCTGGAGGCTCCCCTCGGCCCAGGGCCCTTGCCCTTGCTCCGTAGTAATGACCAGTTCGGTCTGGATCTGGCGGCCTGGGCGGAATGCATCAACATGGGGGCTGTTACGCCTTTCCTTCTGTGTTGCGTCAGCTAATTCCCGCCTCGTTCCTGCTGGCGCTCACCGGCCTCACCAGCTTGCCCCTGGCGGTCAAGGCGGCAGCCCAGCCCGCCACCGAGGCGGAAATGACCCTGTACACCAGGATCACCGCCCTCAACGCCTGCATTGCCACCTCCACCGGAGTGGAGTTCAACAAGGCGATTGGCATCGCCGGCGAAACGCTCACCCAGGTGATCCAGGGCCAGAACGGTGGTGCCATTAAGCAGTTGGGTGTGAAGCCGCTGCCCCTGGAAGAGCTGCGTAAGGGATCGATTAATTCCGTGCTGATTGGCGTATCCCAGGTATGTCCAGATCTGATGCCCCCAGACGTGCGCGAGAAGGTGAAGCAGGCCCTTAAGGGCCAGGCCGCCGGTGGGGGCCCTAAGGCTCCCTAGGGGCGCCGGCGGCGGCAGAGTGGGGTTTCCATGACTGCCGCCGTGTGAGTAACGCCTCTGCTGCCACCCCCGTGCTGCTGGCTGATTACCGGGCCCCCAGCGTGGCGATCAAGCAGGTGGAGCTCTGCTTTCAATTATTTGCAGACCATGTTCTGGTGCGGGCCCGGCTGGCGATCACGCCCTCCCAGGGCTCCCCTGCCGAGCTGCTGCTCCAGGCCGTAGACCTGGACCTGCTCGAATTGGCCATCGATGGTCGGCCCCTGGAGCCAGGGGAATGGCAGCTGGCCGCTGGTGAGTTGAGGTTGGCCGCCGTGCCAACCGTGCCCTACCAGCTGGAAAGCCTGGTGCGACTCCATCCGGAGCTGAATACCAGCCTCGAGGGTTTGTATGTGAGTGGTGGGCTTATTACCACCCAATGCGAAGCCGAGGGCTTTCGGCGGATTACCCCATTTCCAGATCGCCCTGACCTGCTTAGTTGTTATCGGGTGCGGATCGAGGCCGATCGTCAGCAGGCCCCAGTGCTGTTGAGTAACGGCAACTGTGGGGCCAGTGGTGATCTCCCTGAAGGTCGCCACTTTGTGGAATGGCAGGATCCCTTCCCTAAGCCCAGTTATTTATTTGCCCTGGTGGCTGGCCCCCTGGTGGAGGTCGTTGATGAGTTTGTTACGGCCTCCGGCCGGCCGGTGCAGCTGCGCATCCATGTGGAGCCAGGGGATGAGCAGTTCTGTGGCCATGCCATGGCAAGCCTCAAGCGGGCCATGGCATGGGATGAAAGGGTTTATGGCTTGGAATATGACTTGGATCAATTCAATATCGTTGCAGTGCGTCACTTCAACATGGGCGCCATGGAGAATAAAAGCCTCAATATATTTAATTCAAAATTGGTGCTGGCCGATGGGGAAACTGCCACCGATGGGGAATTGGAGCGCATTGAAAGTGTAATCGCCCATGAGTATTTCCATAACTGGACTGGTAATCGGATTACCTGCCGCGACTGGTTTCAGCTGTCGCTTAAGGAGGGCCTGACCGTATTTAGGGATCAGGAATTTACCGCTGATCTCCATGGGGCTGCCGTTAAACGCATTGAGGCGGTGGCAATGCTGCGGGCCCATCAATTCCCTGAGGATGCAGGTCCCACCGCCCATCCAGTGCAGCCAGACCATTACATCGCCATCGATAATTTTTACACCACCACCATCTATGAAAAGGGGGCCGAACTAATTCGAATGCAGCGCACCCTGTTGGGGGAAGAGGCCTTCATGGCTGGGGTGCGTTTGTATCTGCAACGCCACGATGGCCAGGCCGCCACCTGTGAACAGTTTGTGGCGGCTTTGGAAGATGCTTCCGGTAAGTCCCTAAGCACTTTCCGCCGTTGGTATCACCAGGCCGGTACCCCCCGGTTGCAGGTGCAACAGCATTGGCAGGGCGCTGAGGGGGTGCTGGAGCTGAATTTGCAGCAGCAGCACGATCCCTCCCCCGGCCAGCCCCAGAAACAGCCCCTGCCGATTCCCGTGGCCGTGGGGCTGCTGGACCCCGAGGGCCAACCCCTGCGCCAACAGCTGCTGGTGCTGGAAGAAGCCGAACGCAGCTGGCGTTTTGAGGGGCTGCCGCCGGGGCCGCAGCCGCCGTTGTTGTCGTTGTTGCAGGGTTTTTCGGCACCGGTGCAGCTGGAGTTTGAGCGCAGCCTTGGCGAGTTGGCCCTGCTGCTGGCCCATGACCCAGACCCCTTCAGCCGTTGGGATGCCGCCCAGCAGCTCTGGCAGCACTGGCTGCTGGCGCCTTCGGGGGAGCTGGAGCAAATTCTCTTGGCTGCCTGCCGGCAGTTGCTCGCGGCGGTGGGCGGGGCTGCTGGAGCGGGGGGGCATTTGGATCCCTGCCTGGCCTGGGCCCTGCTGCAGGCCCCCGCCGCCGAGGAACTGGAGGCCGCCTGCCTTAAGCGGGGCCTGGTGCCCGATCCGCCGGCCCTGGGGCGGGCCCTGTTGCAGCGGCGCCAATGGCTGGGGCAGGCGTTGGCACCGGAGCTGCGGGCCCTGGTGGAGCGCTGCCAGCCCCTGGCGGATTTGCCCTGGCCGGCGGGGGTGGGGGAACGGCAGCTGCTGGGCCTGGCCTGGCACTGGTTGGTCGCCGCTGAAGCTGAGGGTCAAGTTGCTGCAAGGGCTGGGGTGGACAGCGCCCGCCGCGCCGCGGCCGCAGCGGTGGCTGGCCCCTCGATGACCCTGGCCCGCCAGGGCCTAGGGGCCCTGCAGCCCTGGGATTGCCCCGAGCGTCAATGGGCCCTGGAGGAGTTCCAGGCCCGCTGGCTGGAGCGGCCGGTAATCCTGGATGCTTGGTTTGCCCTCGAGGCCTCTACCCCCTTTGGCGATGCCATTGCCAGGGCAGAAGCCCTGCTGGAACACCCGCGCTTTGATCCCCAAGCGCCCAATAGCCTGAGGGCGGTGTTGGGCGGTTTTGGCCGTTGCGCCCAGTCGTTCCACCACGCCGATGGCCGCGGCTACCGCTGGCTGGCCCAGCAATTGGTGCAGCTCGACGGCCGCAATCCCATTGCCGCTTCGCGGCTGTTGAAGTTGTTTATGGGCTGGCGCCGCTACAGCCCCGAACGCCAGGGGCAAATGCGGGCCAGCCTGGGCTGGATGGCCGAGCGGTTTGTGTCGGCCAACAGCCGTGAGGTGGCCCAGCAGTGTCTAGGGGGTTAAAGGCCCGAGCGCAGGTTGTTGGAGTTGGGGAAGGGGTCGGGGTAGAGGCTGCGGTGCACCTGGGTGAACACGGCCTTGCGCTGGTCGCCCCCCTCGGCCCCGGCGTATTGGCCCCAGAGGCCCTCCCAATAGAAATAGATCACCCCGTAGCCCCGGTCGGCACTGAGCTGGATCTTTTGGCGCAGGGTGTTGGCATCGGTGGTGCGGCCCCCAAAACCGGCCAGCACGCCGATGTTGATCGGAATGCCCCAGCTGCGGGCCCGCTCCAGGGCTGATTGGTCGAGGTCCCGCTCAAAACCTCTAACGGAATAGGCGTAGTTCTGCACCACCAATTCATCCACCAGCCGCCGCACCGACCAGATCTCCCAGTCCTGGAGCCATTTGTTGTAGGCAAAGCGAAAGGGGCCAGGCGAAAGGCTGATGCGGCCGTTGCCATTGCTCTTTTGTAGGGCGGCGCGCAACTCCACCAACAGCTCGGTTAATTTCTGGCGCCGCCAGGTCATCCAGCCGCGGTTGGTGTAGTCAGAGGGGGGCTCCAGGCCGGTTTCCTGGCGGTAGAGCGCTGTGGTGTAGGCGTCGTAGCCCAGGTCCACGGGCCAGGCGAAGTGGTCATCCAACTGGATGCCATCCACCCGGCAGCGTTCAACGATTTCGGTGATCAAGCCGATGAAGCGTTGGCGCACGCCGGGATGGGCCGGGTTAAGCCAAACGCGCAGATCCTTCAGCGGTGATGTTTGCAGGTTGGCGCCATGCATGGCGTAGTACGGGCTGCCGTCTTGCTTTTTCAGCACCCAGTCGGGGTTTTGTTTCACCACCGCCGCATCGCCCGGTTCCATCAGGCCGTACTCAAACCAAGGGATCACCTGCAGGCCGCGGCGATGGGCATCGCTGGTCATCCGGCACACGGGATCCAGGTCTGGGGCCCGCTGGGCCAGGGTTGGTTCCATGGGCGCCCAGCGGGAGCGGTGGAAGGTGCTGCCGCGGCTCCACACATTGGGGTAGAGGGTGTTGAAGCCGGCATCGGCTAACTCATTCACCGCCCGGTCAATGCGGTTGGCGTCGTAATAGAGCGGGCTGGGGCTGTTGGTGAGCCACACCCCCACCCGGTTAAAGGCACCCCAGGCATTGGGGGCGTAGCCGCCGGCCAGCAAAGGCACCAGCAGGGCCGGCAGGCGCCGTTTGATCGCCAATTTCCAACCGTTGGCAGGGGTTAAACGGCCCAGCTGAGAAATAAAACCCATCAGCGAAACATCGAGCTGACAGAACTTTCCGCATGGATCCGCCAGATCGCTTCCCCAAGCATGTTGGCCACGGAAAGCACCTGCAATTGTGGAAAATGCAGCTCCTGGGCGATGGGAATGCTGTTGGTAACAAGCACCTCTTCAAACAAGCCCGGTTCCGACAGCCGTTCGATGGCAGGCGGTGAAAACACCGCATGGGTGGCGCAGGCGATTACCCGTTCGGCCCCCCGCTCCCGCAACAGCCGCGCCCCCTGGCTAATCGTGCCGCCGGTGTCGATCATGTCGTCCACCAGGATCGCTGTTTTGCCCTTTACATCACCGATCACCGTGAGGCTTTGGGCCACGTTGTGGGCGGAACGGCGTTTGTCGATGATGGCCAGGGGCGCATCATCCATGCGTTTAGCAAAGGCCCGGGCCCGGGCCACCCCGCCCACATCTGGGGAGACCACCACCACCTCCCCCAGGTCGCGGGTGGCCAGGTAATCCACTAGCACCGGGGCCCCGTAGATATGGTCGCAGGGAATATCGAAGTAACCCTGGACCTGGGCGGAGTGCAGGTCCATGGCCAGCACCCGGCTGACGCCAGCTTCCACCAGCAGGTTGGCCACCAGCTTGGCGGTGATCGATTCGCGGCCGGCGGTTTTGCGATCGGCCCGGGCATAGCCGTAGTACGGCACCACGGCGGTGATTTGGCGGGCGGAGGCGCGACGGCAGGCATCCACCATGATCAGCAGCTCCATCAGGTGATCGTTAACCGGAGCACAGGTGGGTTGCAGCAGGAACACATCACAGCCCCGGATTGATTCCTGGATCTGGATGTAGAGCTCGCCATCGGCAAAACGTTTGCTTACCCGCGGGCCATCGGGAATGCCCAGATAGCTAGAGATTTCACTGGCGAGCGCCGGGTTGGAATTGCCGCTGAATAGCCTGAGCCGCTGGCCATCGCCGGAGGGGAAAGTTTGGCTGATTCTTTCGGTGGCCACGAAACTGGTCACGGCACTCCGGGCAGCGGTCTCGAGATCCGATGGTAGAAGCGTGCCTGCTTCTTTGACCGCCATGGCCCCCTTCGTTTTTTGTGGTGCCCATGGCAACGGGGTGGTGCTGCCCCTCGCCCATGCCTGGGCGCAGCAGGAACAGCTAGCCCTGCAGCTGCTTGATAACACTGCCCCCCCAGAGGCCCAGCTGCATGGCGCGGCCCAGGGCCTGCTAGTGGTGCCCGCCGCCGCCGAGCTGGTGGATTGGGTGGAGGCCCTTGCCGCCTGCCGCCTGCCCACGCTGCTGGCCCTGGCGGGGGGCGAGCGGTTGGGGGCGGAGGCGGCCCTGCACCAGGCCCTGCTCAGCCAGCGGCAGGTGCCCTTGCTGGGGTTGCTGCAGGTGGGTGGCGATTGGCAACCGCAGCAGCGGCGGCTCGAAGGTTTGCCCTGGCTGGGTTACTGGCAGCCAGGGGACCGCGAAGGTTTGCTGGCCCTAAGGCCGCTGCTGGGGCAACGGCTGCGGCTGCTTGATCTGGCCTAGGGCTTAGCCCGCCAGTCTTGGCCTAGTAGCACCTGAACACTGGCCCCCGGCTCCCGGGCGCCCCGCTGTAGTTCCCCCAGCCCCAGGGCCTTGCGCACGGCCAGGGCCTGCTTGGGGTCGCTGCCGTGGCGGATCAGGGTGCGGGGGATAGGCAGCTCCAGGGGGGTGGGGCTCAGCAGCGGCGCCAGGCCGGCCCGTTCCAGCCGTTGGATCGCCCCATCAACGGAGGCATCAGTGGCCGGCCCCAGGCTAGCTTCCACATGCACGGTGCCTTGGGCGGGGTCGGGGCGCTGGCCCAGGCGCCAGTGCTCCAGCAGCGCTTCAGCATTGCTTTGCTCCAGCCGCTGGGGGCCAGGGGGCGGGGTGAGCGGCAGGCGGCTCACCACAATCCGGTCTGGATCGCGCAGGCCCGCGGCCAGCAGGCTGAGCATTTCCCCCTGGGACAGGTTTGTGTCTAGCTGTTTTTGCAGCTTGCCCACCAGGCCCCCCAGGCCTGGGGCAACGCTGGCATCGGCCAGGCGGTCCGCCAGGGGCAGCAGCAGTTGCTGTTGCCGTTGGCGCCGGCCGCCGTCGCCCGGATCGGGCCCCTTAAAGCGCAGCAACTGCTCCAGCTCCTGGCCCCCCAGCCATTGCTGGCCCGCCTGGAGGTTGATGGTGAGTTTGCCCGCCTTGTCTTGGTAACGCAGGGGGGTTTCGAGGGCCATGGGCAGCCCGCCGATGGCCGCCACCGCCTGGCGCAGGGGGGCCCGGGGCAGCACCAGGTAGCGGTCGGGGGGTTGGGGGTTGGCTTCACCGCCCACCAGTTGACCCACCACCTCAGCGGTGAGGGCAACGCCCCCCAGCCGATGCAGGGCGGCCAGGGGCTGGAGCTGCCTTTGGCCAGGTATTTGCACGGCCAGTTCACTGGGCAGCTGCAACAGCTCCAGGCCCCCTTCTGGGTACACCCGGGCCAACCAAAGCAGCTGCACCTCCCCCCGCTGGCCCCGCTGAAGGTTTTCGCTATCTAGCCCCATCAGCAGCACCGTTTCGGGGCGGCCGGGGGGGTCGGCCAGGCGGGCGATGGCGGGGCGATCGTCTTCGGCCTGGGGGGCAGCCCCGCGGGGGAAGATCCTTTCCCCTAGCCAGAGCCCGGCCAGCAATCCCAGGCCGGCGCCACCGATCCGCCAAAAAATGCGGACGCGGCGCCGGAGGTGAGCCCAGGTGCCCATGCATGGCAACGGTGAAGCCGCCAGTGTGCCCGATAGTTTGGGTCTTGACCGCAGTTGCTTTGTGACGCCTGCCCCCCACCTGCGGGCCCGCCCCATGGCCCGCGGCACCCTGCGGCCCGCCAAGGAGCTCTGCAGCGACTGTGGCCTCTGCGATAGCCGCTGGGTGGCCTACGTGCGCCAGGCCTGTGCCTTCCTGCACCAGCAGTTTGAGCGCATGGAGGAGCGGGCCCATGGCCGCAGCCGCGACCTGGCCAATGAGGACGAGTTGTATTTCGGGGTGTTCCAGCGCATGGTTTGCGCCCGCAGGCAAAGCCCCCTGGAGGGGGCCCAGTGGACGGGGATCGTGAGCAGCCTGGGGGAACGGGCCCTGGAGCAGGGCCTGGTGGATGCGGTGCTCTGTGTGCAGCAGAGCCCCACCGACCGTTTCACGCCGGTGCCGGTGTTGGCCCGCACCCCGGAGCAGGTGCGGGCCGCCCGGGTGAATAAACCAACCCTTTCCAACAATCTCTCGGTGTTGGAACAGTTGCCCGGCAGCGGCATTCGCCGCCTCCTGGCCATTGGTGTGGGCTGCCAGGTGCAGGCCCTGCGCGAGGTGCAGGCCAGCCTGGGGCTGGAGGAGTTGTATGTGCTTGGCCTGCCCTGTGTGGACAACGTGAGCCGGGCGGGGCTGCAAACCTTTCTGGAATCCACCAGCCGCTCGCCGGCCACGGTGGTGCACTACGAGTTCATGCAGGACTTCCGAATTCACTTCCGCCATAGCGATGGCAGCACTGAAACGGTGCCCTTCTTTGGGCTCGATACGCCGCGGCTTAAGGAGGTGTTTGCCCCCAGTTGCCTCAGCTGTTTTGACTATGTGAATGCCGGCGCCGACCTGGTGGTGGGCTACATGGGTGCGCCGTTTGCCTGGCAATGGCTGGTGGTGCGCAATGGCCGCGGCCAGCGGCTGCTGGACCTGGTGGAGGCTGAGTTGCAGCTGCAACCGGTGGCCAGTGCCGGTGACCGGCGCCAGGCGGTGCAGCAGGGGATCGAGGCCTACGACAAGGCGCTACGGCTACCGATGTGGGTGGCGGAGCTGATCGGTTTCTTTGTGCAGCGGCTGGGGCCCAAGGGGCTGGAGTATGCGCGTTTCTCCATCGACTCCCACTTCACCCGTAATGCCCTGTGGTTGCGGCGCCATCATCCGGAGAAGCTGGAAGCCCACCTGCCCAGCTTTGCCAAGGAAATTGTGAGTCGTTATCGCCTGCCAAACCCATGAGTCGCCTGCGTGAATTACTGGGGGGCCAGCGGGCAGTAGGGGTGCTCCTGCACGTCAGCTCCCTGCCGGGCCCAGCCCCCAGCGGTGGTTTTGGCGCCAGCGCCATCGAATGGCTACACCTGCTGGGCCAGCACCAAGTGCGGGTGTGGCAGGTGTTGCCCCTGGCCCCCACCGACAGCACCGGTTCCCCCTACAGCTCCCCCAGTGGCTTTGCCCTCAACCCAGAGTTTCTAGACCCAGATCAGCCCCTGGGGCCCCTAACCGCAGACCAACGCTTGGCCTTTGGCCAGTGGCGCCGGCAGCAACGCCATTGGTTGATCGACCACTGCCGTTTCATGGTGTTGCGGCAACGGTTTGGCGGGGGCCCCTGGTGGCAGTGGCCCCTGCCGCTGCGGCGCCGCTCGGCGGCGGCCTTGGCCGAGTTGGACCGCCAGGAGGCCCAGGCCCTGGACCAGGAGGCCGAACGCCAGTGGTGGCTCCAGCAGCAGTGGCAGCGCGTCCGCCAGCAGGCCAGCAGCCAGGGGGTGCAACTGCTCGGCGATTTGCCCTTTTACGGCGCCCACGACAGTGCCGATGTGTGGAGTCACCCCGAGCTGTTCAGCCTGTTACCCAACGGCAGCCTTGGCCAGCAGAGCGGTGTGCCCCCGGATTATTTCGCCGCCACCGGCCAGCTTTGGTCTACCCCGGTGTATCGCTGGGGCCGCCATCGCCTCGGTGGTTTCCGTTGGTGGCTGCGGCGGCTCGAACGCCAGCTGGAATTGTTTGACCTGTTGCGCCTCGACCATTTCCGCGCCTTCAGTGCCTACTGGAGTGTGCCGGGGGCCGATGCCACCGCCGAACATGGCACCTGGCAACCTTCGCCGGGGGCGGCGATCCTCAGCCGCCTGCAACGGCGTCGCGGCGGCAGCCTGCCCCTGGTGGCAGAGGACTTGGGTGTGATCACCCCCGATGTGGAAGCCCTGCGCGATCGCTTTGAGCTGCCGGGCATGAAGGTGTTGCAATTCGCCTTTGATGGCGACCCCCACAACAACTATCTGCCCCAAAACTTCGGCAGCGGTTCCTGGGTGGTGTACACCGGCACCCACGACAACGCCACCGCCCTGGGCTGGTGGCAGGGGCAATCGGCCGAAGCCCGCGAGCAAATGGAGGCGATCCTGGGCCATGGGGTGCAGGCCCCCGGTTGGGAGCTGTTGCGCCTGGCCCTGGGTTCCACCGCTGACCTGGCCATGGTGCCCCTCCAGGACCTGCTCAGCCTCGATGACCGGGCCCGCTTCAATACCCCTGGCACCGCCACGGGCAACTGGAGCTGGCGGCTGGAGGGGCCCATCGGCAACCTCGCTGGCCACCTCAGCGGCCTGGCCGCCATGGCCCGGGTTTATGGCAGGGGTCGCAACTCCGGGTAAAGCTTCAGCAGTTGCTGGAGGGCGTTGGCCTGGCGCCGGGGGGGGCTGCTACTGGGGGGGATCGGCTGCAGGCTGAACACCTGGGCCGCCGCCAATTGCCGCTGCTGCAGGTTGAGCCCGTAAACCAAACCGGCCAGCAGCAGCCCGTAGGCGATCGTGCCCTGCCAGGTGCTGAACAGTTCGATCGAACTGAGGGTGAAACGCTTCAGCCCGCTGTTGTCGATCTCCCGTTGGTTTTGCTTGGGGGGCAGGGCGGCCTTGAGGGCCCTTTCCAATTCTCCGGGGGGTAGCTCCAGCCGTTGGGCCAGCTTCTGCAGGATCGTGCCCAGGAAGGCGGCCTCGGGCAGCCGATCGGTCCAGCCCTGCTCCAAGGCCTCCAGCACTGCGGTGCTCACCTTGGTATCTAGGGCCAGCTGCCGTCTGCTTAAGCCCAGGGCTTCGCGGCGGGCCTCCAGGCTGTGGCCCAATTCCTGCAGGGGCGTTTGGCTCACCCCAGGGCTAGGGCCCCCAGGGGGGATGGCTGGCCCCCCGCCGCTGGCGGGCTGGTGGCGCTGCAGCAGTTCGTTTAGCCGGGCGCGGAGCCATGCCATGGGGGGTAGCAATACCGGGATTAAGGAATTAAGCCTGGGGGGATTCTGCTGGATCCAGCTCTGCCAGCAGCCGTTCCAGGGCAGTCTCCTCCCCTGGCTGCAATGGCCGCCAGGCGCCCGGGGCCAGCTCCCCCAGGGCCACGGGCCCCACCGCCAGCCGTTGCAAATCCAGCACCGGATGGCCCAGCAGCTCGGCGGTGCGCCGGATCTGACGGTTGCGACCCTCCCGCATTTCCAGCTCCAGCAGGGTGCGGTCCCCGGCCTGTTGCACAACTTGCAGCAGCACCGGCCGACTCACGATGCCATCGAGGGGTACCCCCCGGCGCCAGCTTTCTAGGCAGGCCGCCGTGGGCTTGCCCCTTACCCACACCCGATAGGTTTTTGGGTGGCTATATCGGGGATGGGTGAGCGCCAGGGTGAGGGCGCCGTTGTTGCTAAGCAGCAACGCCCCATGGCTTTCGGCATCAAGGCGGCCCACCGGGTGCAGACCCCTGCCCCGGGCCAGCCGCGGTGGCAGCAACTCCAGCACCGTGGCCCGGCCGGCCGGGTCGTAGCAGGTGGAGTGCACCCCCCGGGGCTTGTGCAGCAGCAGGGTGAGTGGCGTGGCCGCCGCTGGCAGGGGCTGACCGTTGAGCAGCACCTCATCCAGCAGGGGGTCGGCCTGGTCCCCCAGAACCGCCCGCTGGCCGTTCACCTGGACCCGCCCCTGCAGCAGCAGCTCTTCGGCCCGGCGCCGGGAGCAAATGCCGGCCGCGGCCAATAGTTTTTGTAGCCGTTGGCGGGCCATTCAGGGTTCCGTGGGCAGGTCTAGGAGCAGTTGGGCACCCCCCTCGAGGTGGTTGCGGGCCCGGATGCGCCCCCCATGGGCGCTGGTGATCTGATCAACGATCGCCAGCCCAAGGCCGCTGCCCACGCGCTTACCCCGGGACCGGGAGGGGTCCCCCCGGTAAAAACGTTCATACATGTGCTGTAAATCCTCGTCGCTGAACCCTTCCCCCTGGTCGCGCACCTCCAGCCGTTGCCAATTACCTTCCCGGTAAAGGCGCACCTGGATCTCCCCCTGGTCGGGGCTAAAGCGCAGGGCGTTATCCAGCAGGTTGAGCAGCACCCGGTGCAGGCGGTCGGCGTCGCCCCGCACCCGGTGCTGGCCGCCACTATCTAAAACCAGATCCACCCCCCGTTGTTCCGCCAGGGGCACCAGGCTTTGCCAGGCTTGGATCACCAGCTCATGCAGTTCAACGCTTTGGGGTTGATCCCCGTTGCTTAGCGATTTGTTTTCGATGCGGCTGAGTTCAAGCAGGTCGGAAACCAATTGCTGTAATCGATTCAACTCCCGCTGCAGCCGTTCGATCTGAACGCTCTGCTTTTTATTGGGGCTGAGGGCAAGCGATTCGGTGACCAGGCCCAGGGCGGTGAGCGGGGTGCGCAGTTCATGGGCCACATCACTTACCCAGCGTTCCTGCTGCTGTTGCAGGGCCTCCAGCGATTGGCGACTTTGTAGAAACACCCCCACCCAGCCCCGCTCCCCAGGCATGGCAAAGGCTTCTAGGGGTTCGTTTTTGATCGGCTCCGGATGCAGCGGTGAGGCACTAACGGCGGTGTAGATCCAATTCACCTGTTGCTTACGGCCGCTGCTGCGGGCCGCCTGTACCGCCTCCTCCAGTTGGTAGCAACGCACCACCTCCAGCAGGTAACGCCCTTGGCTGACCTGGTGGGGGTCTATGCGCAGCAGCCGTTTGGCCCGGCCATTGACGTGCTGCAGGCGGTTCCAAGGGTCGATTACCAGCAGCCCCTGGGGGGAGTTATCTAGCCAGGCCAGCAGTTGTTCCGCCTGGATTTGGCTGGGTCGCCAACGTTGACTGGTTTGCCAGCGTTGCCACTGCTGCCAGAGCTGCTTAAGGCCAACAATCATCCGAAGCGGTAACCAAAACCGCGCACCGTGAGGATCAAGCTGGGGGCACTGGGATTGACCTCCAGTTTTTCCCGCAGCCAGCGGATGTGCACATCCACAGTTTTGCTATCCCCCATGAAGTCATGGCCCCAGACCCGTTCGAGCAACTTGTCGCGGCTCCAAACCCGTTTGGGGTTTTGCATGAACACTTCTAGGAGCCGGTATTCCTTGGGGGAGAGATTTACCTCTTGGTTGTCGCGGGTAACCCGACATTCCTCTGGGAAAAGGCTGAGGTAGCCGTGGCTGATCACCCCCTGGTCTGCGGCATCGCTGTTATGGGCAGAGCGACGCAGCAGGGCTCGACAACGGGCCACCAACTCCCGAATGCCAAAGGGCTTAATCAGGTAGTCGTCTGCCCCCACCTCCAGGCCCACCACCCGGTCGGTTTCCGTGTCCCGGGCACTCACCACCAGGATCGGGATTGAGAAACCGCGGCGGCGCACATAGCGACAGATGTCTAGGCCACTCACCCCTGGCAGCATCAGATCCAGCAGGATCAAATCAAAGGGTTGTTTTTCTGGGGAGCCCTTGAAGTGGTCGAGGGCGCCATTGCCGCTGGCCACAGCATCCACCAAAAAACCTTCCGAACTGAGCGCTTCGCTGATGGTTTCGCGGATGGTGTCGTCGTCTTCTACCACCAGGAGCCGGGCTGGGGAGGCCTTTGCAGGCGAAATAGCAGCCACTGGAGCTGACAGGCAACGGAAGCTAGATCTTAATCAAATTACGCCGAAATCCTTTGGGGGGTCGTCATGGGCACCCTTAAGCGATTCAAAAGAACTGGTCGAAATTATCGAAATCCACCGCCTTGAAATTGCCAGCTTCCACCTGGCCCATCAATTGTTCCAACTGCACCCAGAGGCCACCGCCGGTGAGCAACGACAGCAGTAGCGCCACTAACAAGCCTGTGCCAGCCCCAAAACCAAACACCTGCAAGGCACCGCCAATGAACAGGGTGATGCCGATCAGGATGCCGCTGTAGGCAAGGCTGGTTTCGGCGTTGCCGAGCGGTAACAGGGCCAGGCGGTCTTGTTTCCAGCCCTCCAGCTTGGCTTCAATCAGGCGCGAAAAGGTGAGTCCGCAAAGCACGGCAATGCCCAGCCCCAGGCCGGCCACCAGGTAGGGCGGCTGGGAAAACTGGGCGTAGGGCAGTTCGAAGATGTCGAATTCCAAGGGGGGGGCTAGCCAAGGACCGCAGGCTAGGTGCTCAGCCCTTGCCATAGGTCCCCGGCCAGGCGCCTGGGGCTAAAACGCCTTTGGAGCAGCCCAGCCAAGGCCCGCAGGTCGGCGGTGTGGAGGCGGCCGTCGCGCACCAGGCTGAGCAGCAGCCGCTGGCGCAGGTCGTGGCCCTGGGGACCAAGGATCAAGCGCATGCCGGCGCCGGCCACCGGTAACAGCTCCGTGGGGTTGCCATCCTGGCCCACCACATCGAGCAGGTTTTCCAGCCTCTGGAGTTGCAGGCGGCCGCGGCGGTCAAAAAGCACATCCAGCAACTTGCGCCGCATTTCCTCGGTGTCGGCCGAGAGCAAGCGTTTGGCTACGTAGGGGTAGGCAACTCGGATGATGCTGAAATTTGGATCTAGCCGCAGGGCTAGGCCCTCCTGGCTCACCACCGCCCTAATGATCAGGGCAAAGCGGGCCGGCACCCGAAAGGGATAGTCAAACATCAACTCCGAAAAGCGATCGGTGATCGTTTTGAAGTTGAAGCTGCCCACCGAATCCCCCAGCTGACCGCCCAAAACCGCCTCTAGGGCCGGCAGGATCGGCGTTACATCGGTGTTGGGATTTAGAAAGCCCAGGCGCACGAAGTCGTGGGCCAGGGCTGGGAAATCTCGATTTAGTAGATGTACCACCGCATCGGTGAGCGTTAGCCGATCGTCGTTGCTAAGCATGTCCATCATGCCGAAATCGACGTAGCCAAGGCGGCCATAGCCATTGGGGCCCCCGGCCAGGGCAAAGAGGTTGCCCGGGTGGGGGTCGGCATGGAAGTAGCCGAATTCGAGCAATTGGCGCAGGCCAGAGATCACCCCGGCCCGGATCAGCGTGGTGGGATCCAGCTGATGGCGTTCCAGCACCTCCCTGTGTTGCAATTTCACGCCATCGAGCCAGTCGGTGGTGAGCACCCGACGGCTGCTCAAGGAGCGTTCCACCCCAGGCACAAGGATGGTGGGATCGCTGGCGAAAAGGGCGCCAAAGCGTTCGGCGTTGTCGGCCTCTAGGCCGTAGTCGATCTCCCGAAACAGGGTGTTGCCGAATTCATCAACGATGGCGCTGAGGTCATCCCCCAGGTTCAGGGGTAGAAACGGCCCCGTGAACCGGGCTAACAGGCTGATCACCGCCAGATCCAGCTGCAGCCGCCCTTCCAGCTGGGGCCGTTGCACCTTTACCGCCACCCAGCGGCCATCGTGGAGTTGGGCCTTGTACACCTGGCCGAGGCTGGCGGCGGCGATCGGGTGGTCGGGAAAACTGGCAAATAGGTGCTGGGCTGGGGCCCCCAGGTCGGCTTCGATCGTGGCCAGGGCGAGGCTGTGATCAAAGGGGGGCAGATCGTCCTGGAGCCGCGTTAGTTGCTCCAGCCAGTCGCGGCGCACCAGGTCTGGGCGGGTGGATAGCGCCTGGCCCAACTTGATGAAACAGGGCCCCAGCTCGGTGAGGGTATCCAGCAGCTTTTTACCCAGCCGCCGTTGCACTTCGGCATCTTTGCTATCACCCTGCACCAGCAGGGCGATGCAGAGGTTGCCCAGCTGCCAGAGCACCACCAGCAGGCGGGCCCACACCTGGTGCAGGGGAACAGCGGTGGCTGGGGAGATGGCGGCGCTCAGGGCTAGTTGAGACTTTAAGAAGTAGGAAGTAGTGGTTGCTGTCGTTGTTTTCCCCTGAGGCCCCCTGGCCCCTAGCGGCCAGCCTTGGCCCCCTGGCCCGCCAACGGGGCCTATTTCTGCATTTGCCAGCCCACCGCCGCGGCCAAGGGGCTCCGCCGGGGCGGCCGCGGCTGCCCTGGGCCTGGGATCTGCCGGAATTACCTGCATTGGGCGGCCCCCTGCTGGCCGAGGGGGCGGTGGCCGCCTCCCAGCGACGGGTGGCGGCGGAAATGGGGGCCGACCACAGTTGGTATGGGCTGAATGGCGCCAGTGGCCTTCTCCAGGCGGCGCTGTTGGGGGCGGTGGCGCCGGGGGGCAGGGTGCTGTTGCCGCGCAACCTGCACCGCAGCCTTCTGCATGGCTGCCTGCTGGCTGGTGTGGAGCCTCTGCTCTATGCCCCCCCGTGGGATCCGGCCACGGGCCTCTGGCAGCCCCTGCCCCCCAGCCAGTTGGAGAAGCTGTTGGCGGCGGCGGCACCGGTGGATTTGTTGGTGTTGGTGTCACCCACCTACCAGGGGCTGGCGGCCGATTTGCCGGCCCTGGTGGCCCTGGCCCATGGCCGGGGGCTGCCGGTGTTGGTGGATGAAGCCCATGGGGGCCATTTCGGCTTTGATTCGAGCCTGCCCAGCGGTGCCCTGGCCGCCGGGGCGGATGTGGTGGTGCAGTCGGTGCATAAGAGCCTGGGGGGGCTGGGGCAAACGGCCCTCCTGCATCTGCAGGGGCCGCGCTTGGCGTCGGCAGCCATGGAACAGGCGCTGCTTTGGTTGCAAACCAGTAGCCCCAGTGCGCTGTTGATGGTGTCGGCGGAGCGGGCGGTGGCGGCCCGGGTGGCCCCCCGGGGGCGGCGGCAGCTCAGTCGCTGGCTACACCAGGCCAGCGCCATCGCCGATCGCCTGCGCCGGGCCGGGCTGCCCCTGCTGCCAAACCAAGACCCCCTAAGGCTGGTGCTGGATTGTGGCGCCCTTGGCCTCACGGGCCTGGCGGCGGATGATTGGTTGATGGCCCGCCGGGTGGTGGCGGAATGTCCGGAACCGCTCAGCCTCACCTTTTGCCTGGGGTTGGGCTCCCCCCGGCGGCTGGAACGGCCCCTGGCGGCGGCCCTGGGCCACCTGCGCCAGGCCTGGGCGGGGGCAGATCGCCTGCCCCCCTTAGCCCCAGCGCCGCTGCCCGCCCTGGCCCAGCTGGCGGTGCCCCTGGCCGAAGCCTGGCGGGGCCCCACCGTGGAGTTACCCCTGGCGGCGGCCGTTGGTTGCATTGCCGCCCGGCCCCTCTGCCCTTACCCCCCGGGGATCCCCCTGCTGTTGCCCGGGGAACGCCTCGATCGCCCCCGCCTGGCCTGGCTGGAGGGGCAACGGCAGCTTTGGGCTGGTCAGATCGCTGATAGGGTGACCGTTCTGGCCTGATCCGGTGACCTTCCCGGGCTGATCAAGTCCGGCCTGATCTCCCAGGGTCCATTTATCCCCATGGCGGCTCAAGTTTCGGCCCCCGACCCGGCCCCCAACCCTTCCCCCTACCAGTGGGACTTCGTTACCCCGGGGCTGCCGGATGCAGCCTTTGAGGCGGCCCCGGGTTTTAGCCCTACCCCGATGGAATTGCGGGTGATGCTGTTGGCGCATCTGCGCCCCCGGGCCGATTCCGTGGTTTGGGATGTGGGGGGGGGCACCGGCGCCCTCGCCTTGGAAATTGCCCGGCTGTTGCCCCGGGGAAGGGTCCATGCCCTGGAGCGCGACCCGGAGGCGGTGGAATTGCTGGAACGCAACCGCCAACGCTTTGGCATCGCCAACCTGCAGATCCACCAGGGCCAGGCCCCCGGCGACCTCCATCGGCTGGATCCCCACCCCGACCGCGTGTTGTTGGAGGTGGGTAGGCCCCTGGGCGATGTGTTGTTGGCCGTTTGGGAGGCCCTGGCCCCGGCGGGGCGCCTGGTGATCAGTACCTCCAGCCTCGAGGGCCTGGTGGATGCCACCGACCACCTGGGCCAACTGCGGGCCAGTGACCTCCAGGTGGTGCAGGCCACGGTGCATCGCATGCAAAGGCGGGGTGATCAAACGCGGCTGGCGGCGGCGGAACCCCTGTTTTTGATTGCTGCCGAGCGCCATTGATGGGGCGCCGCTGGCTGAGTGGACTGCTGGCGGCGGCCTTTGCCCTGCTGATCGTGGGCCTGGGCGGTTGGTGGTTCACCCTCAGCCTGGGGGTGATCGTGCACCTGGCGCTGCTGGAGTTTTTCCGGTTGGCTGAGTTCAAGGGCATTCGCCCGGCAATCAAAACCACCCTGGTGGTTTGTCAATTGCTGTTGATCACCACCCAGCTGGCCCCTGGCAGTGCCCTGGCGGCGGCGGTGCTGCCCCTGGCTGGCTCAGTTATTTGTGGTTGGCTGCTGTTGCAACCGATCACCGGCAGCATCGCTGACATCGCTGCTTCGATTTTTGGGCTGTTTTATTTGGGCTTTTTGCCCAGCCATTGGGTGCGGTTGCGGGACCTAAGTGATCCCTTGCTATCCCCCCACTGGCCGGGCCATGGGGGGCTGGCAATCACGCTGTTTGCCTTTGTGCTCATCTGGTCTGCCGATTGCGCTGGCTTCCTTTGGGGCAGCCGCTATGGCCGCCATCGGCTTTCGGAGGTGTCGCCAGGTAAAACCGTGGAGGGGGCCCTGGCCGGTTTAGTGGCTTCGCTGCTTACCGGTGCCCTGGGCGGTTGGTTGCTGGGTTGGCCCTGGGGCTGGGCCCTGGGGGCGGGATTGGGGGCGGTGGTTGCCCTGTTTGCCCTGGTGGGCGACCTAACCGAGTCAATGATGAAACGCGATGCTGGCGTCAAGGACTCCGGTGCGTTGATCCCTGGCCACGGCGGCATTCTCGACCGGGTTGATAGCTATCTGTTCACGCCGGCGGTGGTGTTTTATGCCGTTACCCTGCTGCTCCCCCTGCTGCGCTGACCAGGGAGGAGCCCTCTAGCCGCAGCCGATCACCATTGATTGACACCCGTTCGATCTGGATGGCGCTATCCAAGGGAACGGCCAACCCCTGCAACCAAAGTTGGCCTGCCTCCGCCCGCAGGTCGCAGGCCTGGCGGCCACCGTGGGCACCAATCAAAACCAGTTGATTGTTTTCTAGGCCATAGGCCCCGAGCCGCTGGCAGCCCAGCAGCTGCTGGGCCAAGCCATCGCTGAACTGGCGCCAGGGGCCATTGGCCAAGGATTGATTCAAGCCCTCGGCCGTAAACAGCACCTGGCCCTTAACCCTGAAGCGTTCGCGCAGTTGCAGCGGTTGGCCCTTAAGCATTGCCCCCACATTCAGCTCCACTGGCCCACTGGCCAGGGCCACCTCCGCCAGGGCCAGATGTTGGAACACCACCCCTGATGCCCGCAGCTGGGCCCCCTCGAGGCGGCCCCCCAATAGGGCAAGGCCAGAACCCTGCAGATCCAGATCCAAAGCATCGAGTCGGTCGCAGATGCGCCTTAACCAGAGCCCCACCCCCTGGCCCACCAGCGAGAGCACTGGCCCGCTGCTCATTGCCCTCTCCAGCGTTGGGCCACCAGGGCCGCCTGGTCGAGGTGGGGCAGGTGACCGCAGGCCTGCAGCTCCTCCCCAGGGTCCCCTAGGAGTTGTTGGGCCGCCCGCCGCTGGGGGGCCCGCAGGATGCGGTCGTTACTTCCCCACAGCACCTGAATTGGTAGCGGCGGCAGGGGCGCCCCCACCCCGGCAAAGCCGCCGCTGCGGGCAAAGCGGGCCAGGGCGGCGGCCCAGCCTGGGGTGCGGAGGTGCAGGCTGGCGATTTCCTCCTCCGCGGCCCCCATGCTGCTGGCGGGATCGGCAAAGGCCTGGCGGCAGAGGCCCCTGCGCACGCCTGGCAGGGCCAAGAAGGCCACCCCTAATTTGTCTAGGAGTGGCGGCAACGGCATGGGTTGGCCGGTGAGGCCGGCGGGGGCCAGCAGCAGCAACCGCGAGAAACGCCCCGGTTGCTGCGCCAGCACCTCTCGAGCCAAAACCACTGCCACGGCCCCGCCCATGGAGGCACCAATCAGCCCCACTGGGCCGGCGGGCATGGCCGCTAAAAGCGCCTGCAGCTGGGCAATTACCAGGGGTGGGCCGTAGGCCATCCCCGGGGGCCGGGGGCCAAAGCCAAAACCGCAGAGGTCGGGGATCCAGAGCTGGTGGTCTTGGGCCAGCAGCGGTGCCAGCCGCCGAAACTCCAGCAGGGAGCTGTCAAAACCATGGAGTAGCAGCAGCGGTGGGCCTGCCCCCAGCACCGCCACCGGCCATGCTTCCTGGCCAGGGATGCCTGGCACCGCCAGCGGCAGCCAGCGCACGGCAGCGGCCAGGGAACGGCCCTGGGGATCCAGCAGCCCGGTGGCGGCCCAACCCAGCAGGGCCGGCCCGTTCAGGGGGCCTCCAGCACAGGGCAGCCCTGGCTGCTGCTTACCAGGGCTGCCAGCAGGTCTTCGCTGGCCACCGGGAAGGGCATGTGGTGCAGGTCGGAGCCGCTGCGACAGGCAAAGGCACACACCTCTTGCAGCTCGCTGAGGCTCACCTGGCCCAGGCCCAGCTCCCCGAGACTCACCGGCAACCCCAAGCTGCGGAAGAAGGGGGTGAGCTGGCGGCGGGCCTGGGCGGCCAGCTGGTTCCCCCCCAGTTGTTCCTCTAGCCGCAATTGCACCAGCACCCCAAAGCCAACTTTCTCGCCGTGGAGGCTGCCATGGCAGCGGGCCAGCTGGGTAAGGCCGTTGTGGATGGCGTGGGCGGCCACGGTGCGACAACGGGCGCCGCCTAGGCCACCAATCAGGCCAGCGGTGAGCCCGCTGGCTTCCACCACCCGCCCCCAGGCTTCGCCGCCGGGCTGGGCCATGGCTTCGTTGCTGTCTAACAACAATTGATCGCGCAACACCCGCGCCTGTTGCACCGCCTGTTGCACCAAGCCATCGCTGCTGTGGCCACTGCTCACCGAGGCCTCGTACCACTTGGCCATCGCATCGGCGATGCCACTGGCCAGGGTGCGGGCTGGGGCCTGCAGCAGCAAGTTGTGGTCAAAGATCAGCAGCTCTGGGCAGCGCCCCAGGGCCTCATCCCCCTCAAAGGCGCCTGCCGCTGAATAGATGTTGGCGAGGGCGGTCCAGCCGGCACAGGTGGAGGCGCTGCTGGGCACTGTGATGCAAGGCAGTTGCAGGCGGTGGGCCAGCAGCTTTCCGGCATCCAGCACCTTGCCGCCACCACTGGCCAGCACCCCATCGCAACCGGTGCGGCGGGCCTGGTCAGCGAGTGCGCTGAGATCCAGTTCACAGCAGTCGAAGCGCAGTTCGGCCATGGCCGGCTGTAGCCCCCACTCGGCTAGGTCGCTGGCCAGTTGCTGGCGCAGGGGCCTGGTGGCGGCGCTCCTGCCCAACACCAGGGGCCGGCGGCTGAGGGCTGGGATCAGGGGCAGGGCCTCAGCCCAGGCGCCGGGGCCCCGCAGCAGGCGAGCCGGGGCAATCGCGTGCTGGCTGATCAGGCCACTGGCCATAACTTCTGTCACTGCACCCTGAAGGTAACTGCCATCACGGCGGTGATGTCCTTCTCGATGGTGCGGGTGTCATAGGAACCACCGTCGCTGCTTTCGGTGGAATCGGGCACGGTGATTTGGAAGGTGCCGGTGTTTGCATTAGTAATGGCACCCATGCTGCTGCCGGCCTCGGCGGCAATGGCCTTGGCCCGTTGTTTGGCATCCCGGGTGGCCTTGGCGAGCATGTCTACCCGTTTGGCGGCCAGCTTTGTGTAGGTGTAGGCAGGCTCATTGATGGTTAGGGGCACCCCTTGGCCAATGAGGCTGCTGATCTGACCAGAGATCTTGCGGATCTTATTTACATCCCAGCTGCCAATTAACACTGACTGTTTGCTAGTCCAAGTGGTGGAGCGTAACTCGCCGGTGCGGGGATCCTGCACATCAATTTTTTCGGTTTTTACCGAACCAAGTTCCATTTCATCGGCCTTAATGCCTTGGCTTCTTAGGAAGGCCACGGTTTTTTCCACCAGCGGTTGCAAGCCCTGGTAAGAGAGTTGCTGGCTGGGGCCACCCTGGCTCACCTCCACCGACCAGTTCCCGTAGTCGCTGGTGATGCGCTCTGTGCTGGCCCCGGTGACCGTGATTGTGTCGTTGGCCTGGCGGATTCCCTTGACCACAACCCCACTGGCGGCCCATAGGCCTAGGGAAAGAACGGCCATGGCAAATACCAGGGGCGGGGTGCGCCTCAGCAGTTGCCAGCTGTTTTGGAACCAGTGGGTAAAGGGAGCCATGCGGCTTTGTTACACGCCGGCGTTGGCCAGCTCCGGTTGGGGCAGCGTCGCCTGGCGGATTACCACCTGTTTGTCGTCGTCCACATCCACCAGGGCTGCATCCCCATCTTTGAGGCGACCGGAGAGGAATTCCTCAGCCAGGCTGTCCTCTAGCAGGCGCATCACCGCCCTGCGCAGGGGACGGGCCCCATAGCTGGGGTTGTACCCCTCTTCCACCAACCGTTCCTTAAAGGCTTCGGTGACGGACAAGTTGATGCCCTTCTCCATCATTCGGGCAAATACCTCCCGCAGCATGATGTCTGCGATCAGTTTCACCTCGTCGCGGTTGAGTTGACGGAAGACGATGATTTCATCGAGACGGTTGAGGAACTCAGGCCGGAAGTACTGCTTCAGCTCCTCATTTACCAGGGAACGAATGCGGGTGTACTGATTCTCTTCGGCGTCGCCACCACCGAATTCGAAGCCAAGGCCACCGCCCCCCTTCTCAATCACCTTCGAACCGATGTTCGAGGTCATGATGATCAGAGTGTTCTTGAAGTCCACCGTGCGGCCCTTGGAATCGGTCAGGCGACCGTCTTCCAGGAGTTGCAGCAGCAGATTGAAGACATCGGGGTGGGCCTTCTCAATTTCATCAAACAGCACCACGGTGTAAGGGCGCCGCCGCACCGCTTCGGTGAGCTGACCCCCCTCGTTAAAGCCCACATAGCCCGGAGGCGAGCCGATCAGCTTGCTGACCGTATGGCGCTCCATGAACTCCGACATGTCGAGGCGAATCATCGCCTCTTCACTGCCGAAGAAGTAGGCGGCCAGGGCTTTGGTGAGCTCGGTTTTACCAACGCCGGTGGGGCCGGAGAAGATGAAGCTGGCGATGGGCCGATTGGGGTTCTTTAGACCCACCCGGGCCCTACGGATTGCCTTCGATACCGCTTTTACCGCTTCGTCTTGGCCTATCAAGCGCTGGTGGAGGGTTTCCTCCATGTTCAGCAGCTTCGCAGATTCACTTTCGGTGAGTTTCTGCACCGGTACCCCGGTCCAGGAGGCAACGATCTGGGCGATGTCCTCCTCATCCACCAAGGGCATGGTGTCTTCCACCGCTGCGCCATCGCCAGCTTCAGCGGAAGCTGTGGCTTCATTGGCGTTGTCTTCCCGGCGGGTTTGGGTGATGCCACGGATTTGATCGCGCAGTTCCACCTCCTTGTCGCGCAACTCGCCGGCCTTGCCGTAGTCCTGCTCCCGCACGGACTGTTCCTTTTGCTTTTGCACTTCACGCAGTTGCTTATCGAGCTCCTTGGCGGCTGGGGGCAACTTTGAATTAAGCAAACGCACGCGGCTACCGGCTTCGTCGATGAGGTCAATGGCCTTATCGGGAAGGAAGCGGTCGCTGATGTAGCGATCGCCGAGGGTGGCGGCGGCCACTAGGGCATCGTCGCTGATCTTGAGGCGGTGGTGTTGCTCGTAGCGCTCCCGCAGGCCCTGGAGGATTTCGATCGTTTCGGCCACGGAGGGTTCCCCCACCATCACCGGCTGGAAGCGCCGTTCCAGGGCGGCATCCCGCTCGATGTGCTTGCGGTATTCGTCGAGGGTGGTGGCGCCAATGCACTGCAATTCCCCCCGGGCCAAAGCTGGCTTGAGGATGTTGGCGGCGTCAATGGCCCCCTCGGCGGCACCGGCGCCGATCAGGGTGTGTACTTCGTCGATCACCAGGATCACGTTGCCAGCGCCGCGGATCTCCTCCATGATTTTTTTGAGGCGTTCCTCAAATTCACCCCGGTACTTGGTGCCAGCCACCAGCAAGCCGATGTCGAGGGTGAGGACCCGCTTGTCCTCAAGGATGTCTGGGATTTCGCCGGCGGTAATCCGCTGGGCCAGCCCTTCGGCAATGGCGGTTTTGCCCACCCCCGGTTCACCAATTAACACCGGGTTGTTTTTGGTGCGGCGGCCGAGGATCTGAATCACCCGGTCGATTTCGTTCTGACGACCCACCACCGGATCCAACTTGCCTTCGGCGGCCAGCTGGGTGAGGTTGCTACCGAATTCGTCGAGGGTGGGGGTTTTGGTGCTGCCCTTGCTGCTGCCCGCAGCCACCTCGGCGGTTTCACCAAGCATGCGGATCACCTGGGTGCGCACCTTGGCCAGGTCGACGCCGAGGTTTTCCAGCACCCGGGCGGCCACCCCTTCGCCCTCCCGGATCAGCCCCAGCAGCAAATGCTCGGTTCCTATGTAGTTGTGGCCCAGCTGGCGGGCCTCCTCTAGGGACAGCTCCAGCACCCGCTTTGCCCTTGGGGTGAAGGGAATTTCCACTGCCACAAAGCCGGAGCCCCGGCCAATGATCTTTTCCACTTCCACCCGGGCGTCCTTGAGGTTGACCCCCATCGACTTGAGCACCTTGGCGGCGACGCCGGTGCCCTCACCGATCAACCCCAGCAAGATCTGCTCGGTGCCCACAAAATTGTGGCCGAGTCTCCGGGCCTCTTCTTGGGCCAGCATGATCACCTTGATGGCCTTCTCGGTAAACCGCTCGAACATGGGAGGCGGCAGTGCCTGCAGATGTATCCAAGCTATCAGGAATTAGAGGCATGCTGTGGTGCCGGAGTGTGGGGGGGATTACTGCCTTTATCTTTGGGGAACTTTTAATGCTCGATAACCCGCAGATCTCTTGCGGTGCAGGGGTTTAGCCTTAAGTTATTACCAAAAACCTACTCTGCTTTAGTGAAAAGAAGGGGCGGGAATCCGCACTTCTTCAGCATGCTTCAGTTCAAGCCATTGAATCAGGGCTGCATCGCCGTTGCGGTAGTAGCGGCGACGGATTCCAACGGTGCTAAATCCAAGGGCGCCATAGAGCCCCTGGGCGGCCAGGTTGCTCTCAGCCACCTCCAGGGTGGCCTGCCCACAGCCGCTTAGCAGGGCCCGCTGCAGCAGGCCCGTGAGCACCTGGCGCCCCAGCCCCCGCCGCCGCCAGCTGGGATCCACCGCCACCAGGGTGAGTTGCAGTTCCCCGGCCACCAGCCAGCCGCTGGCCAGGCTCACCAAGCCCTGCCCCTGCCATTGGCCCAGGCAGAGGCCGCCTTGGCGGCTTAGCTCCTGGTGCCATTGGCCTGGGGACCAGAAGCCCCCCAGGGCCCGCTGGTCTAGGGCCTGGGCCTGCCCCAGGGCGTTCAGGTCGAGCGGCAGGGGGGCGGTGGGGCTGAAAGGATGGGGGGGTTCTTCAGCACACCTGTCCTTGGTCATGGCGAGTACGCAGACGGATGCAGCGGCACCGTTGCCTTGGGCTGGGGCTGGTGTTGATCCCCTGAGCCCCAACCGCAATCTTGCTCCCCTGTCTGCGGCCTTGGATGCCGAGGGGCGGCTCACCGTGGGGGGCTGCCTGCTCAGTGAGCTGGCCCACCGCTTTGGCACACCTTTATATGTGCTGGATGAACTAAGCCTGCGCAGCAGCTGTCGCGCCTACCGGGAGGCGTTGGACCGCCATTACCCCGGGCCGGCCCTGGCCCTCTATGCCTCGAAGGCCAACAGCAGCCTGGCGATTACCGCCCTGGTGGCCTCCGAGGGTTTGGGGCTGGATGCGGTGTCGGCCGGGGAACTGCTCACCGCCATCGAGGGGGGCATGCCCCCGGAGCGGATCGTGCTCCATGGCAACAACAAATCCAGTGAGGAGCTGGCCCTGGCCCTGCAGCACGGGGTAACGGTGGTGGTGGACAACTGGCGGGATGTGGAGCTGCTCACGGAATTGGCCCGCGGGCGCCCAGGACCAGTGCCGCTGCTGCTGCGCTTTACCCCAGGGATCGAGTGCCATACCCACGAGTACATCCGCACCGGCCACCTCGACAGCAAATTTGGCTTTGATCCCGATCAGCTGGAGGAGGTGCTTACCCACCTGGCCGGTTGCCGTTGGGCCCAGGTGCGGGGTCTCCATGCCCACATTGGTTCCCAGATCTTTGAACTGGAACCCCACCGGGACCTGGCCGGGGTGCTGGCCGATGCCTTGCAATTGGCCCGGCGCCTGGGCCATAGCGCCACCGACCTAAATGTGGGTGGGGGCCTGGGCATCCGCTATGTGGAATCCGATGATCCCCCGTCCATAGACAGTTGGGTACAGGTGGTGGCTGAGGCGGTGGCTAAGGCCTGCCGGGAGCGGGAGCTGGAGCTGCCGCGGCTGCTTTGCGAACCGGGCCGTTCCCTGGTGGCCCCGGCGGGGGTCACCCTCTACGAGCTGGGGAGCCGCAAGGAGATTCCTGGCTTCAGCACCTACCTGGCCGTGGATGGCGGCATGAGCGACAACCCGCGGCCGATCACCTATCAATCCAGCTACACCGCCTGCCTGGCGGACCGGCCCGGCGCTGCGGCGGTGGAAACCGTGACCTTGGCCGGCAAGCACTGTGAATCGGGGGATGTGTTGTTGCGGGAATTACCCCTGCCGGCAAGCCAACCGGGCGATGTGTTGGTGGTGTTAGCCACCGGTGCCTACAACGCCTCGATGGCCTCCAACTACAACCGCATTCCGCGGCCGGCCACGGTGCTGGTGGGCGATGGCCGAGCTGAATTGGTGCAACGGCGGGAACGACCAGACGAGCTGCTGCGCTACGACGTGCTGCCTGAGCGGCTGCGATCGGTAGGGTGAAGTCAGGGGGAATTAAGGACTAAACGGTGTTCTGGCTGAGACTTTTTCTCGACCTGCTGTTCGCCGCCAGCCTCGGCTTTTTATTGTTGGGGCGGGTTACTGAGCAGCGCACCCTCTGGTTGCTGAGGGGCTACCTGCTGCTGGTGGCCGTGGGCTGGCTGTTGCAGCGCTATGGCGATCTGCCCCTCACCGCCAAGCTGATTGAAGCCCTGGTACTGGTTTGTGGTTTGGCCCTGGCGATTCTGCTCCAGGGGGAATTGCGAAGGCTGCTGGAATTGCTTGGTACCGGTCGGCTGGATGTGCTGCTGGGCAGTCGCCAGCAGGATCGCCAAGGCTCAGGCACCGTAGAAATCTTGGTGGATACCGTCGGGCAGCTGTCGAAGCGCCGCTGCGGCGGCTTGATTGTTTTGGACCTCGGCAGTGACCTACGCCCGGAGGACTTTCTCAACCCAGGGGTGCAAATAGATGCGCTGCTGTCGGTGGATTTGCTGCTGAATTTGTTTTCATCGGAAACGCCTCTCCACGATGGGGCCGTATTAGTTCAGAGCAATCGCATTGCCGCGGCTGGGGTGATCCTGCCCCTCTCGCGCCAGAGCCTCACCCGCCATGGCACCAGGCATCTGGCCGCCCTAGGCCTTACCGAACGCTTTGAACGCTGCCTTTGTGTGGTGGTTTCTGAGGAGTCGGGCACCATTTCTTTGGCCTCCCAGGGGAAGTTTGAACGGCCGATTACCAACCAGCGCCTGCGGGAGTTGCTCAACGAATCCCTGCAGTTGCAGGCGGGCGAACGGCGCCGGCGCCAGCCACGTACGCTGCCTAAATCAACTCCCAGCGGTGAATCCGCTGAACCGAGCCAACGGATACGCCCATGAGTCGGCCCCTGGTGACGGCCGCCAGCTCCACCGCCCTTTCGTTGTTGCCTGGGGACCTGGACCCAGACCGCCTGCCAGCCCATGTGGCGGTGATCATGGATGGCAACGGCCGCTGGGCCCGCCAGCGGGGTTTGCCCCGGGTAATGGGCCACCGCCAGGGGGTGGAAGCCCTAAAGACCACCCTGCGCCTCTGCAGCGACTGGGGCATTGCCACCCTCACCGCCTATGCCTTCTCCACGGAGAATTGGTCGCGGCCGGGGGAAGAGGTCAGTTTTTTGATGACCCTGTTTGAGGGGGTGCTGGCCCGGGAGTTGGAGGGCTTGGAACAGGAAGATGTGCGCATTCGTTTCCTGGGCGATCTCACCGCCCTCCCGGCTGGGCTGCAAAACCTGATTGAAGCTGCCACGGTCCGCACCGCTGCCAATGGGGGCATTCGCTTCAATGTGTGTACCAATTACGGCAGCCGCCAGGAGTTGGTGCACGCCGCCAAAGAGCTGGCCCGGCGGGTGCAGCGGGGGCAGCTAGACCCTGAATCCATCAATGAATCTGCCTTTGCCTCTGCCCTGCAAACCGCCGGGGAATCGGATCCAGACCTGCTGATTCGCACCAGCGGTGAGTATCGGCTCAGCAATTTTTTGCTTTGGCAGTTGGCCTATGCGGAGCTGCACATCACTGACGTGCTCTGGCCTGATTTTGATGCCGAGGCCCTGGCGGCGGCCTTGGCGGATTTCCAAAGGCGGCAGCGGCGCTTTGGCGGCGTGCTGTCCTAGACCCTTCTTAGATCATTTGAGCGCCTGGCCCTGCCCTTGACTGCCGCCCCTGCCACTGCTGACCCTCTCTTGCGCCACGACTGGACCCTGGCGGAGATTGAGGCGCTGTTGAGGCTGCCCCTGGTGGATTTGCTTTGGCAGGCCCAGCAGGTGCACCGCCAGGTGAATCCCCACTACGAGGTGCAGCTGGCCTCTTTGTTGAGTGTGCGCACCGGTGGCTGTGAGGAGGATTGTGCCTACTGTCCCCAGTCTTTGCACCACAGCAGTGATGTGACCGGCCGCCCGGAGCTGGAGTTGCAGGTGCAGGCGGTGTTGGAACGGGCCCAGGCGGCCCAACGGGCCGGAGCCCATCGCTTTTGCATGGGCTGGGCCTGGCGGGAAATCCGCGATGGCGCCCCCTTTGAGGCGATGCTTGAGATGGTGAGGGGGGTGCGGCAGTTGGGCCTAGAGGCCTGCGTTACCGCCGGCATGATCACTGACCAGCAGGCCCAACGGTTGGCGGAGGCCGGACTCACCTCCTACAACCACAACCTCGACACCAGCCCTGAGCATTACGGCCAGATCATCAGCACCCGCACCTACCAGGAGCGGCTGGAAACCCTGGAGCGGGCCCGGGGGGCTGGCCTAAGCCTTTGTTGCGGCGGCATCATTGGCATGGGTGAGCAGCCCAGCGACCGGGCCTCGATGCTGCAGGTGCTGGCAAACCTCAGTCCCCACCCTGAAAGCGTGCCGATTAATGGTTTGGTGGCCGTGGAGGGCACCCCCCTCGAGGGCCAGGCCCCGTTTGAGCCCTTGGATTTGCTGCGGATGGTGGCCGTGGCGCGGATCTTGATGCCCCATAGCCGCGTGAGGCTCAGCGCTGGCCGTGAACAGCTCAATCGCGAAGCCCAGATCCTTTGCCTCTTGGCTGGAGCCGATTCAATCTTTTACGGCGACAGCTTGCTAACCACCAGCAACCCCAGTGTGGAAGCAGACCAGGCCCTGCTGGCCGCCGCCGGGGTGAAAGTGCTGGAACAGGGCTAGTTCAGTGGAAGACTTTGCCGCGAATGAGCCTCCCATCGCTGATCTGTCCCGCCGTTTCCAACTGGCCGCCTTCTACAAGTTTGTGGCCCTGGAGGAGCTGGATGCCTTGCGGGAGCAGCTGCTCGCCGTGGCCAAGGCAGGGGCGGTGCAGGGCACGATCCTGTTGGCGGCGGAGGGGCTGAATGGCACGGTTTGCGGCCCGGAGGAGGGGATTACCCGGCTGTTGGGGCAGCTACGCAGCGACCGGCGCTTTGCTGATCTGGAGGCAAAACTGAGCTGGGCCCCCCGCCAGAGTTTCTATCGGCTCAAGGTGCGGCTTAAAAATGAAATCGTCACCATGGGTTGCCCCAGGGTGAAGCCCACGGAGCAGGTGGGCACCTATGTGGCCCCCCAGGAGTGGGATGCCTTGATTAATGACCCCACCACCCTCGTGGTGGACACCCGCAATGGCTACGAGGTGGCCGTGGGTACTTTTGAAGGGGCGATTGACCCGCAAATAAGTCACTTTCGTCAGTTTCCCGCCTGGGTGGAAGAAAAGTTGCGTCCCCTGGTGGAAGCAAAGAAACCGCAGCGCTTAGCCCTGTTTTGCACCGGTGGCATCCGTTGCGAGAAAGCCACTGCTTACCTCTTGCAACAGGGTTTTGAGGGGGTTAATCATCTGCAGGGGGGGATTCTTAAGTACCTGGAGCAGGTGCCAGAGGCCCAGAGCAGTTGGAATGGTGAGTGTTTTGTTTTTGACCAGCGGGTGGCTGTTAACCACCAACTGGAGCCAGGCGACCACAGCCTTTGCCATGCCTGTGGCCTGCCCTTGGCCCCCCAGGATCGGCAGCTGGCCAGCTATGTGGAGGGGGTGAGCTGTGTCCATTGCCTTGGGCGTTTCAGTGACGCCGACCGGCGCCGCTTTGCCGATCGCCAACGGCAGATGCGGCTGGCGGCTGCCCGGGGCCAACAGCACCTCGGCACCCCGACCGCATCTGGCCCACCGCCCTTAGCAAATTGAGCCTTCTCGAAGCCCTTGAAAGCCAGGCCAGCGACCGCGGCCTGCTCCTACGCCTGCAGGTGGGGGGCGCCGGCGGTTTGCAAATCCTGCGGGTGGCAGTGGCCCGGCGGGAAGGGGAGCGCTTGCTGTTGCTGGGGGAATTGAAGGGTTGGACCTCCCCGCTGGTGGCTGGACTGCAGCTGGACACCATGCGGGTGCAGGGATCCGATACCCAGGGGGTGGGCCCCCTGATCTGGGCCGCCACCTTTGCCTGGGCCCTGGAGGCAACCCCCTGTCGCCGCGCCCGGCTACTGGCAATTCGAGATGACGACCGCCAACACCAAAGGCTGGTGCGCTATTTCCGGCGCCTAGGTTTTAGGCCCGTGCGCGAGCTGGGGGCGGGGGTGCTGGATCTGCCCCTGCGCCTGGTGTGGGGCGGGGCCGGCCTGTTGATGACAGGCGATTGTGCCGAGGGCTTGGAGCGCAGCCAGCGGCTTTGGGGGGTCAGTCCCGGTGGTAAGGCCCCCCCTGCAGGATTGTGCTAGCTCGATAGAGCTGTTCCAGCAGCAGTAGACGCGCCAGTTCGTGGGGGAAGGTGAGGGGCGAGAGGCTCAGCAGCCCCTGGGCCCGGGCCTTAAGCCCAGGGGCATGGCCATCGGCCCCTCCGATCACCAGGGCCAGCCGTTCGGAACCCCGTTGGCCTAAGGCCTGGGCCAGGGCCCTGGAGCTGAGCAGTTCCCCCTCTTCGCTTAATAGCAGCAGCGTTTCCTCTGGTTTTAGGGCCGCCAGCACCGCAGCGGCTTCCTTTTCAGGGCTGGAATCCTTCAGTTCAAGGATTTCCAAGCCTGGTAAACGTTTTAGATACATGGCCACCCCCTCCTGCACCCAATGGCGCCGCAGTTTGCCGATGGCCAAGATCCGCATGCGGGAGGGGTTTATAAACACAACTACCTCACCCCCCTGGGGGCTCGCTGCAAGGTTTGGGATGGCAACTCACCGAAAAGCCGTTGGTAGTTTCTGGAAAAATGACCAGAGGAGCTAAAGCCCCAAGTGCCAGATAGCTCCGCCACTGATGTGTCAGTGGGCTCGGCTTCCAGCAGGGCCCGGCGCACCCCATGGAGCCGTTGCAGCCGGATGAATCGCATGGGGGCCATGCCTAGATGTTCATTAAAACCCTGGATTAAACTGCGCCTACTGGCATGTACCTGGCGGCAGAGCCCATCAAGACTTATCGGCGTGCCGGGATTCTCCAGGGCCCAACGTTCTGCCATTTGCACGATGTCAAAGCGGGGCGGTTGACGCTGTATTCCCTGCTCTCGTTCTTTGCCATCGACGATTGCTTCGATCAACAGCGGTATTAGCTCGTTTTGGGGGGGAGGCCCAGGGGCGATGGGCGGCCTGGCGAACAGGGCTGTAATGCAGCGGCGCAGCTCCCCTAGGCGCCCGTGGTGCAAGCTCAAAACATTGCTACGGCCCAGCAGCTTTGCCAGATCCGGGGCCCCAAGCGCTTCCGCCTGGGCAAAAAACAGGCTCCGGTTGATCGAGGCGATGGCCAAGCTGTAGCAAGAGGGGGTAACCAGGTGGACGGGGCGCTGGGAATCCAACCCATAAAGCGCTGCTTCGCCCAGGGAGTGCCCATGGGATTGCAAGCCCACGGCGCTGGGGCCAAGCGGCGCCAGGCTGAGGCAGAGCAGCATCCTTTCAACGGCTTTATCGCCTATCACCACCAGCGAGCGATTTAGCTGAATTTGCAGCAATTGCAGGCTGCCTAACTGCAGCCGCTGCAGCTGGCCGCGACAGCGGCCCCCCTCTAATTGGCGCAGTTGCAGGGGAAAGCCAGCGGCTTGAAGGATGCCGGCCAAATGCTCGATGTCGCTGAAATAAACGCTGAGTAGGGGCGAGTAATTCTGCACTTTTGGAATTTTGCCCCGTTGGCGTGGCCACTCGCTCTCCATAGCCTGCCAGTGAATGCTGGCCCCCTTGCGCCCCATGGCTTCTGCCCCCTTTTCAGCGCTAACACGCCTGCTGCTGGCCGCCTTTTGTTGCGGGGTTGGGGCGCCGTTGCCGCTGCTGGCCGCCGGGGGCGGGGCGGTGCTCAGTGATCCCGGTGCTGCCGAGGGTCGCCATTTCCACCCCAAGGGCAAGCAACCCTCTCCCTTCACCATTCAGCTATGGGAGCAGCAAAAGGGCAGCTTGCCCTTTGCCGACCAGCGGGATCTGGAGGAGGCCAAGCGAGGTTTTGTGGCCGCCCCGGCCTACCGACAAATCCTGCGGGACGATGGCGGGGTGGCCTGGGACATGGGCAGCTACGACTGGCTGCTGCAGGGCAAGGATTTCCAGAGCATTCATCCCTCCCTCCAGCGCCAGGCCCTGCTGAACATGGCCTATGGCCTCTATGAGGTGGTGCCGGGGAAGATCTACCAGGTGCGGGGCTTTGACCTGGCCAATATCTCCTTCATCAAGGGCAGTAAGGGTTGGATTGTGTTTGATCCCCTTACCAGTAAGGAAACGGCCCGGGCGGCATTGAGCTTTATCAATGAAAAGTTAGGGGCTCGGCCTGTGACCGGGGTGGTGATCTCCCATTCCCATGCCGACCATTTCGGTGGCATTCGTGGCGTAGTTGATGAAGCTGATGTTAAGAGCGGCAAGGTGCCAGTGATTGCTCCCCAGGGCTTCATGGACCATGCGGTGAGCGAAAATGTGTATGCCGGTAATGCAATGAATCGCCGGCTTTTCTATCAATACGGAGTTCTGCTGCCCCGCAGCCCCTTCGGCCATGTGGACCAGTCTATCGGCAAAAATACTGCCGCTGGCACCTCCGGTTTGATCGCCCCCAGTCGAATTATCAGCAAGCCGATTGAAGAGCTAACTGTGGATGGGGTGACCATGGTGTTTCAGAACACGCCCGGCACGGAGGCGCCGGCGGAGATGAATACCTGGTTCCCGCAGTTCAAGGCATTTTGGGCGGCGGAAAATATCACTGGCACCATCCATAATATCTACACACTTCGCGGCGCCCTGATCCGTGATCCCCTGGAGTGGAGTAAGAAGATTAACGAAGCTCTTTATCGCTTTGGCAGCAAGGCCGATGTGATGTTTGCCTCCCATAGCTGGCCCCGCTTTGGCAATGGTCGTATCCGCGAGGTGATGAGTGCCCAACGGGATGCCTATGCCCACCTAAATAATAATGTGCTCTACCATGCCAACAGGGGTGTAACCATTAATGAGATTCATAATGTGTATCAGCTGCCCGAAAGTTTGCGGAGCCAATGGGCGGCCCATAGTTATCACGGTTCTGAGGAACACAACAGTCGGGCGGTGATCAACCGCTACTTGGGCTATTGGGATGCCAACCCCGCCAGCTTGATTCCCCTCTCCCCAGGGGATTCGGCGCCGTTGTATGTGGAGATGATGGGGGGCAGTGGGCCGATCCTGGCCCGGGCCAAGGAGTTAAACGGCCAGGGCCAGTATCGGTTGGCCATGGAGATTCTCAATAAGCTGGTGTATGCCCAGCCCAGCAACCAGGAGGCCAAAGATATGTTGGCCGACAGCTTTGAACAGATTGGTTATCAAAAGGAAAGTCCGAGTGTGCGCAACAGCTTCCTGGCCGCCGCCCTGGAGTTGCGTTCTGGCATTCCCACCGGGGTAACCCCTAAATCCAGTGGCCCCGATGTAATCCGTGCCATGGGCACCAACCTGTGGCTTGATTTTCTTGGCATTCGCCTTGATCCCAATAAAGTTTCTGGCAAACATTTCAAGATCAATCTGATCACTCCAGACAACCAGGAGCGTTATGTGCTGGAGCTAAATAACGATGCTCTTACTAATATCAAAGGCCAAACGGCGGCCGATGCTGATCTCACTATCACCCTCAACCGCACCGATTTAGAAACCTTGATGATGGGCCAGGCCAGCTTCCAGGATCTGGTGGCCAGCGGTAAGGCCAAGTTGAAGGGTAATGGGGCGCCGGTTGAACTGTTGCAAACGTTGCTTGTGCAGTTCACTCCGGATTTTGAAATTATGCCGGGCACCAAAGTCCCAGCGCCAGCTCAACCCCCTGCCCATAAACCCTTTGCCCAGCCCCAGCCGGCAGATAGCAGTGGTGGTTAAATAACGCTGCGGGACTTTCAGTTAAGGAAGTTCAGCTGGAATTTCAGGATACCAATGGTGTGACCTTTGACTTTTCCTTTGATGTATTTGTTTTGTTTCACCGCTAGGGCCACTGTTGTGGCCATTGTTACGGCTGCCCTTGCTGCTTTTCTGCTGCCCCCGGCGGCCAAGGCAGAGTCTCCAGTGGAGGGGCCGGCTGTTTCGCCCTGGGCTGGATCGGTGGAGTTTTATGGCCTGATTCCCTGGGCTGAGACCACCACCACCGTGCGGGGCTTTGAAACCAGCACGGCCCTAAATCCTTCTTTGATTTTTGGTCAGTTGCTCCAGTCGGCCTTTGCCATGCGGGCCAGTGGCGAATACAACCGCATCGGTTTATTGACGGATTTGAGTTATACCCAGCTGGGGGCCGAGCCGTCGCGCAGCACTGCCAGGGGCCTGCTTAGCGGTAGGAGCACGGTGACCTCAATCAATGGCATCTACGACCTGGCCCTGCGCTACCGCCTGGGGGATCAGGAGACGGCCGTAGGTAAGCCCGGTCAGTTCAATCTGGTGCCCTATGCCGGCGTGCGCCTGGTGGAGGCCCAGTTGACGGTGGCGGCCGAGCTCAATGGCCAAGGCCCCGCGGGGCGTCAGTTTGCCCAGCAAGGCAGCCTTTCGCGCACCTGGGCCCAGCCGTTGGTGGGGCTGCAGGGCAGTGTGTTCCTCTCGCCAAAGTTGCGGGCCTTTGCCCGCGGCGACATCGCTGGTTTTGGTTTGGCCGGAGCCCAAGACCTCAGTGGCAATGCCCAACTGGGGCTGGGCTATGCGGTGGGTAACAGCACCACTCTGAATGTTTCGATGCGCTATTTCGGCCAGGCCTGGAACAATGGCGCCAGCCCAGATAACGGCTATACCAGCCACCAATATGGGCCGGAAGTGTCTTTAAAACTCTTCTTTTAGCGCTGCTATTAGCGCTGTTAAGGGGCGCCGCCCTACTGCTGGCCGTTGCTAGTTATCAAGCCTCGGCGTGATAACTACTGCGCACTAACGGTCCGCTGCGCACCTGGGCAAAGCCCAGTTCCATGGCGATGGCAGCCAGTTGCTCAAACTGTTCTGGCGGCCAGTAGCGGGCCACGGGGATGTGGGCCAGGGAGGGGCGCAGGTACTGGCCCAGGGTGAGCCGCTGGCAGTCCACGGCCCGCAGGGCCTGCAGGGCTGCCACCACCTCCTCAAAGCTTTCCCCTAACCCCAGCATTAGGCCTGATTTAGTCGGGATCTCTGGGGCCAGGTGCCGGGCCGCCGCCAGCAGCCCCAGGGAGTGTTCCCAGCTAGCGCCGCGCCGCACTTCCCCCTGCAGGCGCTCAACGGTTTCAAGGTTGTGGTTAAAGCACACCGGTGCGGCCGCCAGCACCGTTTGTAGCCGTTGCCGTTGGGCGGCCAACCCCTCCCCTGGATCGCGGTGGCCCCCCCAGAAGTCGGGGGTGAGCACTTCTATGGCCACCAGGGGCTGCCGTTGGCGGATGGCGGCCATGGTGTTGCTAAACAGGCTGGCGCCGTGGTCGGGCTGGTCGTCGCGGGCTACGGCGGTGAGCACCACATAGCGCAGCCCGAGCCGCTGCACGGCCTCGGCCACCCGTTGGGGTTCGCTGGGATCCAGGGGTAGGGGGGCCTGGCCCTTGGTTACCTGGCAAAAGCCGCAGCTGCGGGTGCAGATCGAGCCCCCCAGCAGGAAGCTGGCGGTGCCGGCGGCATGGCACTCGCCCCGGTTAGGGCAACGGCCCTCCTCACAGATGGTGTGCAGCCGTTGCTGCTTCACCACCGCCTGCACCGTCTCCAGCTGGCTGGCTTTGCCGATCGGCCGTTGCAACCACTGGGGTAGGCGCTCGGCGGGGCGGATTTGGCTGTGGCGGGAGCTTTTCATCGACGGCAGGTTTTCAGCGGCGGCAGGGTTTCATTCCATCAAGCGCCGACCCTCCAGGGCCCGGGCCAGGGTGACCTCATCGGCATATTCCAATTCGCTGCCCATCGGTAGCCCGTAGGCGATGCGGCTAACGGTGCAGAAGGGCCGCAACAGGCGGGCCAGGTAGAGGCTGGTGGTGTCGCCCTCAACGCTGGGGGTGAGGGCCAGGATCACCTCCTGCACCTGTTCGGGATCGAGCCGTTGGAGCAGCGCTTGAATCATCAAGGCCTCTGGGCCGATGCCATCCATCGGTGAGATCAGGCCGCCCAGCACGTGGTAGCTGCCATGGAATTCCCGGGTGCGTTCTAGGGCCAGCAGGTCGCGGGAATCCGCCACCACACAGATCACGCCGGTATTCCGGGCCGGGGTGCTGCAGATTTCACAGCTGGGTTCCGCTGAGAGATGGCCACAGCGCTGGCACTGGCCCACCTGTTGGCGGGCGGCCAGTAAAGCCTGGGCAAAGGCGCGGCTTTGTTCCTCCGGTTGGCGGAGGAGGTGTAGGGCCAGGCGTTGGGCCGTGCGGGGGCCGATGCCCGGCAGTCGCTCGAATTGCTCGATCAGCCGGGCCAGGGGGCGGGTGAAGGCGCTCAGGAAATCCTCCACCAGGGATATGGGCCATTCTCCATCCCTTGGCAGGCGCCGCCAGGGGGGATGGACCCAGAATGGCTTCGTTATTCCTTTGCCCAGCGTCAGCTCCCATGCCAATCCGGTTTCTGCCAATCCGGTTCCTGCCATCGCTGGGCCGCCTCCTGGCTGGGGTGTTGGTTCTTTTATTGGTGGGCTGTGCCGCCTCTGCCGCCGGTTTGAACCGTTACGCCAGTGCCGACGGTCGCTATGCCTTCCTCTATCCCACCGGCTGGACCCGGGTGGCCATCAGCAATGGCCCCCAGGTGGTTTTCCATGACCTGATCAACAGTGACGAAACCCTCAGCCTGGTGATTGCCCCGCTGGACCCCAGCAAGCGCCTGGAGGACCTCGGCAGCGCCGAGGCCGTAGGTGAAAAACTTGGCTTAACCGTGATCGCCCCGGCCGGTAGCGGCCGGCAGGCGGAATTACTGGGGGCCAGCGAGCGCCAAGACCAGGGCCGCACCTTCTATGACTTGGAATTCAAGGTGCACCTGGCCGACCGCGATCGCCATGAGTTCGCCACGGTGGTGGCAGACAAGGGCCAGCTCTACACCTTGGCGGCCAGCACCAACGAACTGCGCTGGCCGCGGGTGGCGGGCCTGTTTGAAAGTGTGGTTACTTCCTTCACCCTCAATTACTGATGGCCCCCCCCAGCCCAGACCTCCTGGTGGTGGGGGCTGGCTTGGCTGGGGGGTTGCTGGCCTTGGAGGCCGCCGCCCTGGGGGCCCGGGTCACCCTGGTGGCGGGGGCGCCGATGGCCACGGCAATCAGTTACGGCGGGGTGCCCTGGTGGGCCGGGGCCGATGACCGGCTGGGGCTGCTCCAGGCCACGGCCCCCGGCCGCTGGCGGGCCCTGGAGGCATGCCATGGGCCCCTGGGCCATGGGCCGGCGGAGTTGTGGCTCCACTGGCCCCAGGGCCAGGACCCCAGCCAGGCCCTGGCCGGCCTTGCGGACTTGCCCCATGGGCCTGAATTCCAATGGTTGGAGCCGCAGCAGTGGCGGCGGGAGGCACCGCTGTTGGCGGAGGCGGCGGTGGGCGGCTTCGTGGCTCTGCCCTATGGGCGGGTAGATCCGTTTGCCTTCCAACTAGGCCTTGATCGGGCCCTTGATCGGCTCGGGGTGAGCCGTGGGGGGCAGCGGCTGGAGCGCTTAATCAGCAGCCATGGCCAGGTGCTCGGCGGTGTTTGCCCCAAGGGCCAGCAGTTGCTGGCCGGCCAAACGGTGCTCTGTGCCGGGGCCGCCAGCGGCGCCCTGCTGCTCCCCTTGGGGGTAGAGCTGCCTTTGCTGTCATTTAGTTGGGCGGCGGTGTTGGCCCTGGCGGGGCTTGGCCTGGGCGGGCCGCGCATTTTGATGCCCCTCCAGGGGAAAAGGGCCCTAAGGGAGCTGCAGGGCGGCCCTGATCTGGTGTGTGACCCTGGCTTGGCCCCCTGGGGTGAGGGGCTGTTGCTTGGCCAAACCTCAGTCTTTGCAGGTGCTTTGGCCCTAAACCCAGGCCTGCCCCCGGCGGAAGCTCCCCTGCGGCGGGGGCTGGAGGCCGCCGCCGCCCAGTTGCTGCCCACCCTTTCTCCCCGGCAGTTGGACCAGGCGCCCCTGCTCCAGCAACCGGTGGCCTACAGCCGCGATGGCCGCCCCCTGGTGGGGCCCTTGGCTTCGCTGCCCGGGTTAGCGGTATTCACCGGCTTTGCCGGCCCCTTTGCCTTGGCGCCGGTGTTGGCCCCCCTGCTGGCCCGGGCCCTGCTGGGGGGCGAGGCGGATCGACGGGAGCTGGAGGCCCTAGAACTGTCCCCCGATCGTCCCCTGGCCGGCTAAAAATCAACCAAAACGCGCCATGCTGCCAGCCATGGGTGCATCCCTTCCGCTGCGTCAGCGCTTGCCCAGCCTGGAGCCCCGCCAACAGGTGGGGCTCGCCTTGGCTTTGGTGAGCTTTAGCTTTATTGGTTGGGCTCTGTTTTGGCGGGTACCCACCGAGGTGACTGGCCGAGGGGTGTTGCTAGTGCCCAATGATGCTGGCCTCTTAAATGCCAGGGCCGAGGGCCAGGTCAAACGGGTGCTAGTGACCCCAGGGGATCGGGTGCAAAAGGGGCAGTTATTGCTTGAGCTATATCTGCCGGTGCTGGAGAAGCAGTTGGAGCGCCAACGCCAAAACCTTGTGGAATTGCGACTCCATAACCGCCGCCTGGACGCCCGCGACCAATTAAGACTTTCCACCGAAAAACTATCGGTGGATACCGCTTTGCTAAAGCTAGGAAGTGATCGACAACGCTATGGCGATCTCAAGCAGTTATTTGCAAACAAACTTACAAACTTGCAATGGTTGTCTAAGCGGGATGTGGTGGCGCCCTTGGCCCAAGAAGTGGTGCAAGTGGAGAAGGGTTTCGTAGATACTGGTGTGAATTTAGATGAGATACATATCCGTGAAAAGGATGTGCTTACTACCTACCAGAAGGTGAAGCTCCAAATTGAAACTGAAGCGCTTGAGCGGCGAATGCAGATTGATGATTTGCGTAGGTCTGTGGAGGTCACCGAAGCGAAGCTGGCCTATGACGCCAAGGTGCTCGCAGACCGCGATGGCCAAGTGTTGGATCTGCAGGTGATCCCGGGGCAAACAGTGAAACTGGGTAACCGGCTCGGCACCATTGGCAGCAGCCTGAATTCGATCCCGCTGCGGGCGGTGGCCTATTTCAAGCCCGCCGATGCCCGTCGCTTGCCCAAGCAGCTGAGGGTGGAGGTGGTGCCCGATTGGAAGGAACGCAGTCGCTTTGGGGGCATTGTTGCTGAGGTGGGTGCCGTTAATGTTTTGCCAGCCACGGAAGAGGACATCAGCACCACCACGGGTAATCCTCAATTTGCCAAGGATTTAGTTAAGGAGGGGCCCGTAATGCGCACGGAGTTGCAATTGCTCCGGGACCCCCACAGCCCCGATGGCTTTCGGTGGACTTTGTCTAGTGGCAGCAGGGTTTTTCCCATCCGTGATGGTCTCACCATGACCACCCATGCCTATGTGGAATGGCGCACCCCACTTTCCTATGTGCTGCCTGGCCTGCGCTCGATCACTGGCGGCTATCGCAGTGGCAAAGTGGACCGTAGTTTTGGTCCAAACCTGCTACAGGGGGGGGCATCCAGTTGGTAAACCCTTCCCCCAAGCAAGCTGGTCAAAAATTGTTGCGCCAGGAGCTGCCCTGGTTGGTGGCAGAGGTGGTATTGATGCTGGTGCTGTTGAATGCCAACGCCCCAGAACTTTGGTTCTGGTTGGTGGTATTGCTTGTGGTCCTCGCCTACAGGATTGAACGTTTTCTCTCCAGTGGTGGTACCCATTCCTGAAAAGGGATTAAATAGTTTTCAGCATTTGGATTTTCAGCATCTGGATTCCCTCATCTAGGGCTGTGGTATGGGCGTTTATTTGACGGCTTCGCTGCACCAGAAGGGCAAGTAAGTTTAGGGAATTGTGATCTTGATCTTGAAGATATACTTCAAGCCATTGGATTTGTTGTTGGAGTCTTTCCTGGCTCTGCTCCTGAATTTGAAAGGCCTTGGCTCGGTCATTTGAATTGTTTGGCTCCCAACTTATTAACAAGCTTTTTCCGCAACTGCTGCGCAGTTGGAAGCAGCATTGGGCCAGTTCTTTGGAATAATGCTGGGCTGGTTCTAAAAGGGGCTGTAAATCGCGCAGAAATCCCCATAGCGCCTCCCCATGGAAGAGGATTGCCCCCCAGCTTTGTTCTCGTTGCTTACCCCGGCTAGAGGGGGGCAATTCCTCCCTGGCAAAACGCAACAAATCCAATAAATTATCGCGCTGCTCCCTGCTGGCTTGAAGGCTGAGGGGGTTTATTTCTGGGGCCAAGAGAAGGTTGGCTAAATTTTCATTCCAATGGCGCAGCTGCTCTTCCAATTGATTGCTGGCCCGCACGGGGATGAGTTGTCGTGCGGCCACCACTCCGATCAACACCCCGAATAGGGTTTCCGCAGTGCGATACAGCACGTAGCTCAACCACTCACTGGTGTGGTGGGCCACAGAGGCCGCCACCACGTGGCCGCCCACGATGAAGCCACTGCCGAGCCCCAGGCTTAACCCCAACACCCTCGCCAGGGTCATGGCCAACACAGCTGCGGGCAGGCCATGCCACTGCCCCAAGCCCAGAATCAGCAGGCAGGCAACACTGCCGCAAAGGGTGCCCAGAAACCTTTCGCGCCCAGCTATTTGCCCTTTCCCGAGCGAGTCGTCCAGGGTCATGAAGGCCGCCAGCACCAGGAACAGGCCTTCGGGCAACCGCAGCAGGCTGCAAACCCCGGCACTGAGACCCACCACACAGCTGTTGCGCAGGGTGAGGCCGAGGTTGAGGGGCGTCATGGCTGGGGTTTGGCCTCCAGCTGGGCCAGGTGTTCCCCTAGGGCCTCCCGATCCAGCTGTTGGCAGTGCCGCTCCAGGGGACCTGGGGAAGAGTTCGATTGCCGCAGTAACGCCGCCCCATGGGCCACGGCATGGTCCAGGGACCCATGGGCTCTGGCAGGGGTTTGAGTGGTTTGTAGTTCCCGCACGCCGCGATAGAGCTGCACCAGCTGGCGGCTCTTTGCGGCATCAGCGCTGGGGTTGGGGTTCAGGAATAGATCCTTGAGAAAGGCCATCAGCCGTTGTTCGCTTTGTATTAGCCGTTGTTTGGCATTGCTGGGCCAGAACAGATGCTCAATGGCCATGCCGATGCCCAGGCCCAGGCCATGCCAGAGGGTGCGATAGAGCACGTAGTTGAAACCTTCGGCGCTGTTATTTGGCACCATCAGCACCATCACCGCGGCCACCATGGCATTGGTGCGGGTGCCTCTACTTAGGCCCAGATGGGCGCCCAACAGTTCCACCAGCAGGTAGGCCAACCCCACCCACAGCCAGGGATTGCCTATGAGCAAAAGCAGGGCCGCGAGCACCCCTCCGAAGGCTGTGCCCCACAGGCGTTCCCGGCCCACCCTGATGGACAGCTCTTCATTGGCCAGGTTGCTGCGCGCTACTCCGTAGAGGGCATACCAAATGTCCACGGTGGAGCCAGCGGCCCAACGGAACACCATGGCTCCCGTGATCAACGTGGCTATGGCAATGCGGGCACTGCCTTGCCACTGGGTTCTGGTTAGGGCCTGGAAGACGACCAAGGGGTTTCGCCAGGGTTTGGCAGGGTCCAGCGGTTGGGTATGGGCGCATGGGGATCCCGCGGCACCGGCAGCAGTTCGCGCAGTAGCTGGGCGTAGCTGATATTTACTTCCACAGTGGCGTTTAGCCGTTGCACCAGGCTCTGGATCAAGCGGTCTTGGGTGAGGGAGAGGGTCACCTCATTGGCCAGGCCGGTTTGATAGCGCAGCTTGGCGTCGCGGAAGGCCTCCAGACTGGCGGCCACCCCCCGGCGGGCTGACAGCAACTTGGCAAGGCTGGCCTCCTGTTGGAAGAAGGCCTGCTCCAGCCGCAGGCGAATGTCATTGCGCTGGGCCGCATAACGCTGGGCCTGGGCCTCCTCGCGCTGGGCCAGGGAGCGCACCTGGGCGGCGGTGCTGCCGGCATCAAACAGCAACCAACGGAAGGTGAGCCCCACGGCCCAGTCACTGCCGTTCAAATTCAAATTGGGAATCACAGCGATCCCACAGCAATTGCCGGAGATCTCCCATTGTTTGGTTTGGTTGCTGAACCCTCCCCCGTTGGCGAAAAGCCCCAGTTGCGGCAACAGCTGGGCGGCCACCGCCGTTTTCTCCTTCGCCAGGGCCTGGCGGGTGGCCAACACCGCCTCCAGTTCGGGGTTGTCGCGGTAGGCGGCCAGCAGGCTTTCCTCCAGGTTTAGGGGCCAGGCCGGCTGCAATTGGATCGGGTCTGAGGCGGCTGGCGTGAGTTGGGGGGGCAGGTTGAGCAGCACCGCCAGCCGCCGCCGCGCCACGGCCCGGTCGGCCAGGGCTTGCACCAGTTGCTCCTGGGCCTCCGCTTCGATCGCCTGGCGGCGCAACAGATCAAGCCTGGGCACCAGGCCCGCCTGCTTAAGGGCAAGCACGTCGTTGAGTACTACCAGGTCGTTACGCACGTCCGCATCGCGGATCAACACCAGTTGGTCTGCCCGTTGCAACAGGTAGTAGGCCTCCGTGAGGCGCAGTTGCAGTTCCCTAAGGCCATTGGCGTAGCTCTGGCGGCTTTGCTGCAGCCGCGCCTGGGCGGCCTGCACCAGGGGGGTGCGGGCGAAATCCAGCAGCGCGTAGCGCAGTTCAAGGCCGCCCTTGATCTGGCGCACCCCTTGGTTTAGGTAGGCCTGGGCGCCGGAGGGCACGTAAAAGGCGCCATTGCTGGAGCCGCCGCTCGTGGTAACCAGGCTGTTGGGGGCGAAATTGGGTCCAAAGCCCAGGTTGTTGTTGCCCTGGGGGGTGCCGTAATAGTTGGCGCTCTGGTCGTAGCCGAGGCCCCCAAAGGCGGCGACCCGGGGCCAGTAGCTGCCCAGCTGGGCCTGCAAATTCGCCAGGGCTGCAGCCACCTCCAAGCGCTGGGCCTGGAGGGTGGGGTTTAGGGCTAGGCCGATGGCCAGGGTTTGGGCGAGGCTCACCCCTTGCACCCCGTTGGCCTTGAGTTGGGGGGCCGTGGGTAGGGCCAGGGGGGGGCTGGGCTGGATTTCAGCGGCTGGGGGAAGGGAACCCTTGGGGGCCTGGTTGGCTTCGAGTAGGGAGCTGGGTATGGGGGCCGCTTCGGCCGAACGGCTGGGGGCTAATTCAGTTTCAGCGGGCAGCATTTGATCCAGCAGGCGCAGCTGCTGATCCAACTGGCCCCAGGAGCGTTCCAGTTGCTGGGTGCTCGGCTCCAGGGCGGCCCGGGCGGCCAGCCCCTGCCATAGCAGCAGGCTGACCAGGGGAATCCAGCGTGAGCCCATGGCCCTAACCACTCCCTGCCGAAGCGTTGAGCATCAGTGGGGGAGCCTGGCCTTGTCGGCCCGAGCAGCCCAGCTAATCAATTGGTTGGGCCTAGGCCAAGCTTGCCCAGCTCTGCTCAAAACGCCCCATGGCGGCGGCCAGCTGTTGACACAACATCGCCCGGCGGCCCCTACCTTTTTGCAGCATGATCTCGCTGCTGGCGGGGTCTTTAAACAGTTCTTGCTCCGCCTGCACCAGTGCCTCTTCCCAGGGCCACTGCTGGCCCCTGCCAAGGGCAGTTGTGTTTTTTGGCCGCCCCTCCGGCCAGTGGTTGGCCCATGCCTCGAGCAACTGGGCCGATTGGCGTAACAGGTTCACCTCCGCCGCCAGCACTGCTTTGAGGCTTGTGCCCTCCATGGGCACCATCGGCAGCCGCAACAGGGTGCGGTAGTAACCAATCAACTCGCTAAAAAATTGTTCTTCTAGGTCCCAGAGGCGCAGATAGTGTTCGCCGGCCCCATCTGAGCCCAGCTCAACTTTGGCGGCAGGCCGCTGGTTTTGGAGTTCAAGGAGGTTCTTGATTAGGCCATCGCGCCGTTGCCGTTTGGTTTGGGCGTCCATGTCCCCACCGCTGGCCATTTGATCGGCCCGTTCGATAAACACCGAGGCGAACTGGTTAAAAAGCGACCGCGATAGCCGTTGATGTTCGGCCAGGGCCCGGCTGGGCCAGAAGCAATTGATCGCCAGTAGCGAAAGCAAAATGCCAATCATCGTTACCAGTAGCCGTAGGGGCAACCAGCTGGCTAGGGAGCTGCCGTGCACGGTCCAGCCCATTACCACCACTAGGCCGGCCACCTTGTAGCCGGAGCGCAGGCCGAGGGAGCCGCCAAAGAGGCGGGTGCAGGCCAGGGCGATGGCGATGCCAATCGGCATGGGCATGGCGGTGCCGATGCCCCCATGGGCCACCACCACAATCAGGCCCCCCAGCAGGGTGCCTTCGATCCTTTGGACCCCCAGGGTCCAGCTGCTGCCCATGGTGCCCCCCAGGGCGGCGGCCACCGTCATCGGTGCATACATGGCATCGGGTAGGCCCAGGCAGATCACCAGGCCCGCCGAGAGCCCCGCAGTGAGCGCGAGCCTTAACTCGGTTTGCTGGATCAAGGGGATGGCCTTTCTCATGGGCCGGTGGGCCCGGGGCGACCAGCCAGGGCCAGGCTTTGGGCACTGCACACCAGCCGGCGTAATTCATCTTCAAGGGCGTAGAGCAATAGCGGCGGCAGTCCCCGCTGCTCGGCTAGGGGGGCCAGCTGCTGGCGGGCGGGTAGCGGCACCCGGGCAGCCGGATTGCCATTGGGGTCTACTAGGGCCGGCAGGCTTTCCAGCCAGGCGTTGGGCCCTGTCCAGGGGGGGGGCAGGCTGCCGGCGGGAATCAGCTGGCACAACCGTTGCAGCTGCATGCTGTGGTGGTTGATCCGTTCCCAGAGCAGGCTGCGTTGGCGCCAATGCTGGCGGCGGGCTTGGCCCTGGGGATGGTTACGCAATTCATCGTTTACCAATTGGTTTAGCTGGCGCCAGAGGCGGGTGCCCTCCAGGGCTGGTGCTGGACCTTTGGCCGACGTCAGCGCTGGGCTGACACTGCTGAGTTGTTGCTGAATGCTGAGCAGGCGGCGGGCAATGGCCTCGCGCAGTTGTTGGTCTAGCCCCTGGATTTCCGCCAGGCGATTCACCGGCCAGAGCAGGTTGGTTACCAGCAAAGCCACCACCACGCCCATGAGGGTGTCGATGGTGCGGTTGAACACATAAATCCAGTTCAAATCTGAATATTCCACCACCAGAAACAGCATCGAGAGCAGCACCACGGCGGTGGACATGCCGGCCTGCCAGCCGAACCGGCGCAGCAGCGGTAACACCAGCAGCAGGCCCACGGTGAGGGCGATCCAGCCCTGCAGCAGCGGATGGATCAGGAAACCCACCAGGCCACCGGCAATGGTGCCCAGGCAGCGACCCCTGGCGGCGGCCACCACCTGGGTTTCGGTTTCATCCATGCACATCACCACCGCCAGCAGTGGATACCAGATGAACATCACCCGATCGGTGGCCACGGCAATGCTGCCCGCCACCGCTGCGGCCACGGCGTACTTGATCGCCGCTTTTAAGGCCCGATGGCTAAGCACCACAACCCTTTCACTGGGGCCAAGCTATGGGAACGGTTTGCCCTTGGTCTGTGTTGTTGCAGCAGGATGCTGAACATCTCCTCAGGCTGGGCCTGGCGGTGGCCTGTGGCTTGGCGGTGGGGGTTAACCGTCTCCATGCCTCCCATAGCCACCCCGGTCGGGTGCGGGTGCATGTGCTGGTGGCCCTTAGTTCCTGCCTGTTTGCCCTGGCGGCAGGGGTTGATGCCAATGCCACCAGCCGGGCAATCCAGGGGGTGGCCACAGGGGTGGGGTTCCTGGGGGCTGGCGAAATCCTGGTGGAACCCCGCCAGGGAAAGCACAGCACCCCAGTGGTGCGCGGGCTCACCAGCGCCGCCGCCGTGTGGTTTACCGCCGCCCTTGGCATCACTGCAGGGGTAGCTTCGCCGTTCCTGGCCGGCATGGCCCTGCTGCTGGCCCTGGTCACCCTTTCCGGACCGCTGCCGCCTCAGCCCCCTAATAATCCACAGTCCTGAAGTTCTGGCACCAACCAAAGGGGAATGCCATCCCGGCCCCAGTCCCAGAGCCCATGGCGTTTGCCGAGAAATACGGGTTCCTTTTTCACAAAGGCCTGAATCACTGTGGGCCGATTTAGGCCCTCCAGGGCATCCTCCCGGCGGATGCGTTTCACCCGCTCCAGGGGGTCAGCAGAGGTCATTTAGATGTCGCTGCGCAGGCCCTGGCCCCGCAGTTCCATGGCTTGGTCGTTGCCCTGGGGTTGCTGAACTTCGTGGGATTGATGGCTGGTCCCCAGGGGCTGATGGTCTGGCTGCTGCTGTTTCGGCATCGCTTTTAGGCGCCGCTTGAGCGCCTCATCCAGCACTCCGCCGCCATCGGGAACGGGGTCATTAGAGGGCATGGCAATCAACAGGGCTGGGGCCAGCTTGCCGAAGCAAAAGCTATGGGGAGGTTAATGGTGGTGAGTGCCCCTAGGGTTTGCTTCATTCAGCTCTGATAACGCCCCATGGCCGTGCCCCCCACCCGCACCCTTCGTTTGATCACAGGCGTACTCCTGCTGTTGGCCGGCTTTGCCTCGATTGTTTTCCCGTTCGTTTCAGCGGCTGCCGTCACCGTTGCCTTTGGGGCTGTGGCGGTGGTGGCTGGGATAACTCAATTGCTGCGCTTGGGCGGTGCCGCTGATCCCAAGGGCAAGATTTTCCGAGGCTTAACGGCGTTGCTCTATGTGTTAGGTGGTTTGTTTGTGTTGTTGTTTCCCTTAGACAGCACCTTCAGCCTCACCCTATTTGTGGGGGCACTGTTGGTGGTGGAAGGGGTCACAGAATTGGCCGCCGCCGCCGCCTCCCAAGGCGCGGCCCGCAACCTGGTGTTGATCGATGGCGTGATCACTTGCCTGCTGGGGGGCATGGTGTTGGTGGAATGGCCATCGGACACCCTTTGGGTGATCGGCACCCTCTTTGGTGTTGCCCTTTTGTTCAGCTCTTTCCGCATGTTCGCCTCTGCCCCCGAAGGGGAAGCTGCCTGAATTGAATTAGGTTCCTGGGGCTTGCCCCAGGAACCAGTAGCTAACTCCTTTGTAGTACTCCGGATGGCCTGGAAGCCTTGAGGGTTCTAGCTTTTTGCCGGCGACAGCGCTGGCTAGACCAATCAATTGCAGGGGGTTTAGGTCTGTTTTTAGATCCTTGCCTGCCACGCCCAGCAGCTGGGGCAACAGGGCAAGGGTTTGGGGTTCCGATAACTTCTTGATCAGGGCGGCAAAGGCCAACCGTTGGCGATCCATCCGGCCCAGATCCCCCTCCTCATCGTGGCGGAAACGCAGAAAGCCCTCCAGATCTTTGCCCTTGAGGGTTTGGCGACCGGCTTCTAATTCGATATGTAGGTTTTGGCTGTAATCGTGATAGCTAAGCCGTTTCGGCACGGTGATTTCCAGGCCCCCCAAGGCATCACCCAGGTGCCTCACCGCCTCCAGATTCACCATCACGTGGTGCTGTACTGGTCTGCCCAGCAGTTGGGAAAGCTCCTGCTCCACGGCATCAATGCCGCCTAGGGCATATAGGGCGTTGGCCTTGATTTCCCCGTACTGGGGGGAATTGATATAGGTGTCCCTCGGTACCTGGATCAGGCGGGCACTGGCGCCGTGGAGGTGCAGGCTGGCGATCACATCGGTAAGTGCCCCAGAGCCATCGGTGCCCAGGATCAGCACCTCCTGGGGGACCGGGTTAATCAGTTGCTGCAGAGGTGCCTTTGGGTCCAGGTGCCGCAGGGCATTCAGGGTTGGTTCCAGTAGAAAGGCCCCAAAACTCAGCCCCCCGGCCAGGGCCAGCAACAGCGGCCCCAGGCCCAAGGCCCCAGGGCGGGTTGGTGAAACACGGCCAGACATAATTTGCGCCCTGGGCAGCCCCGTATCGGGTTGAGACACTTCATCCCTGGAAATTACTGCCTAATGCCTTTGCCCCCAAGGCTTTAGCCCCTGTCTCGATCCAGTTCTCAAGCTGTCGTAAAACACCAGCCAGTGGTGTGCAAGAACACAGCAACCATTGCCATTGTCCAGGGGGTCGCCCAGGGGGCCCAAGCGGCTCGCCCCTGCTGCTTCAGGTTTGGCTGGCTTTTAGCGCCTGGAGGGCCATCTGCACATGGGCGCTAAGGGCCCCTAGGGCCATCAACTGGTTTTGGGAGAAATGGTTGCTGGCAATGGAGTTTTGGGCTTTCAGCTCCTGGAGTAATAATTTGCTGGCCGCTGCATAATTTCCCAGTGCATCCTGTAGGGCTGGCAGCTCGTTTTCAGCCTCTGCCGCCCCCCGGGGGGCGGTGGGCAGGAGTTGCTTCAAGCTTTGGTAGCTGATCGCTGCGGGGATGAGGAACTCAGGCTCCTGCGCCATTGATCTAATCAGAAGTAGTTGAAGCCTATGGAGCTTTGGCTGAGCCCCCGGTTCGGTTGCCGGTAGGGATATCCGCTTTGGCTGCCGCGGCCCAGCATTCTTAGCCCTTCCAACCGGCCAAATGGGCGGCGGCAGGGGAGCGGGCATAGGCCCGGGCGGCGGGCAGGGCTGCCTCCAGTCGCAGGGAGCTGAAGGGGGGCATGGGTCGGCGCCGCAGCCAGGCCCCCCAGCGGAATTCATGGAAGGGGATTAGGGGAGCCGAGGCAATCACCCCCTCCTGCTTGAGCTTCCAAACCAAACTGCGGAAGGGGTCATCCTCGAGGCCAAAAAGATTGTCGGGAAGGGCTGTGGGCTCCAGGGGGCCCTGGCCGCGGCCGTTATAGAGGTAAAGCCAGCCCCGATCCCGCAGGTTGATAAGTACTTGGGCGGGGTCGCTAGTTGCTAGTTCCAGCACCACATAGCCCCAGGCGGTGGCATTGGCCTGCACCTCCAGGAGCCCCCGCAGCCGATGGTGGCGATCCACCATCCAGAGCTCCCCGCTGCCACTGCGCACCAAGGGCACCGGCTTGCCCTTGAGGTAGCGCCGCCGCTCCTCGGCCTTTTCCGCTGAAAAATCCCTGTGCCGGTTCAACACTTCCGCCAGACCCACACACATCTGGGTGGGGTGCAGGCTGGCAATCGGCAGCTCCAGCAGCTCGCGGCTGGAGCTGGGGGGCGCCGGCAGCGGTTCATAGGGGGGCAGCTCGAGGGTCATGGAACTTTCTGCATCGCAACAGGCCTAGGGCTGGAGCGGTTCGTTGTCGCGCAGGCCGGCCTGCACCCGCCAGAGCCGGGCATAGGCCCCTTGGGCTTTGATCAAGGCATCATGGCTGCCCTGTTCCACCAGGCGACCGGCCTCCAGCACCACGATCCGGTGGGCATGGCGCACGGTGCTGAGCCGGTGGGCAATCACCAGGGTGGTGCGGTTTTTGGTGATGATGTCTAGGGAGCGCTGGATGGCGGCTTCGGTTTCGTTATCCACCGAGGCGGTGGCCTCATCCAGGATCAACACCGGTGGGTCCTTGAGGATCGCCCGGGCCAGGGCGATCCGTTGGCGCTGGCCGCCAGAAAGACGGATGCCCCTTTCCCCCACCACGGTTTGGTACCCCTGGGGTAGCGCTTCGATGAAGTCCCTGGCTTCGGCCAGGTGGGCGGCCTTGGCGATCGCCTTTGGGCTGGCCCCAAAGCTGCCGTAGCAAATATTTTCGGCCACGCTGCCATGGAACAGAAACGGTTCCTGGCTCACCAGACCCACCAGGGAGCGCAGATTCCGCAGCTCCAGCTCCCGCAGGTCGATGCCATCAAGCCGGATGCGTCCGGCGCTGGGGTCGTAGAGGCGCAGCAACAACTTCACCAGGGTGCTCTTGCCGGAGCCGGTGGACCCCACCAGGCCAAGGGTTTCGCCCGCTGGAATCTCTAGGCAGAGGTCCTGGAGCACCGGGCTGCGGCCGGGATAGGCGAAGTTCAGCTGTTCAAGGCTCAGCTGGCCCCTCACCTGGGTACGCAGCAGTTGGCGGCCGCCAGATTTGATCTGAATCGGCTCATCCAGCAGGGCCATCACCCGGTTGGTGGAGGCCATGGCCCGTTGGTAGTCGTCGAGGGTGCGGCCCAGGCCGGTGAGCGGCCAGAGCAGCCGCTGCAGGATGAACAGCAGAAAGCTGAAGCTGCCAATGGCGATGCTGCCCTGCCAGGCCTGGAGGCCCCCCACCACCAGGATGGCGATGAAGGCAAACAGGATGGCGAAGCGAATCAGCGGAATGAAGGCGGCCGAAAGCCGTATCGCCTCGCGGTTGCTGCGGCCATAGGCAAGGCTTTCCTTTTCCAGCCGTTGGGCCTCCCAGGCCTCCGCCGCAAAGCTCTTAATCGTGAGAATGCCGCCGAGGTTGTTGGAGAGCAGGCTGTTGAGGTCGCCGGCCCGTTCGCGCACTTGGCCGTAGCGGGGGGCCAGCCGCCGTTGAAAACGCAGCGACCCCCAAAGAATCACCGGGATCGGCAGCATCGCCAACAGGGCCAGGCTGGGGGAGAGGAACACCATGGCGCCCCCAACGGCCACCACGGTGGTGATCAGCTGCAGGATGTCGTTGGCGCCGTTGTCGAGGAAGCGCTCCAGTTGGTTGATGTCGTCGTTGAGCACGGCCATCAGCCGGCCACTACTGCGCGCCTCGAAAAAGGAGAGATCTAGCTCCTGCAGGTGGCTGTAGCTGGCCAAGCGCAGGTCGTGCTGCAGGCTTTGGGCCAACCCCCGCCAAAGCAGCCCGTAGAAATATTCAAACAGTGATTCCAGGCTCCAGATCAGGAACGACAGCACTGCCAGCACCGTCAATTGCTGGGGAACGCTGGTGAAGCCAAAGCCCGTGAGCCAGGCGGTTTGTTGTTTAACCAGCACGTCTACGGCCAAACCGATCAGCACCGGTGGGGCCAGGTCAAAGAGTTTGTTTAGAACCGAACAGCTGCTCGCCAGCCAGAGGCGCCGGCCGTAGGGCCGCAGGCTTTTGATCAGTCGCCCCAGGGGGGCGGATTGCCATGGGGAAGGGCCCCCGCTGGGCGAGGGCCCTTCAAAAGCCTTGGCCGTCATGGGCAAGGCAACGCAACTGGTTTCAAGGGCGCCCTGGGGCGAAGGTTGTTTTGGATGTTAGATGGAAACAGAGAATTCGATAAGCACTGCAATGGGCTTGGGGTTAGGGCCCGTATTAGGTCTTTGACCTGGATCAAGGGATCTTGTGCCCTGCCAATGGCACTGAAAAGCAATGCAAAGGGCTACTGGTGGGGGCCTGATTAAGGGGGCAATGCCACTGTTTTTCGGTAAGGATTCAGTGGTGTTGCGACCATTAATTCTGATGGTTCGCCTGGTTTCGGAATCGAAGATCCCTTGGCAATAGCTGTGCAAAGCATTGCCCTTGGGCGAGGGATAAGCGAAGTGATCGCAGCCGCCTCCAGCTCCATTGCATCAACAATGGTTCAGTGTTTGAGCTTGCTGAACTGGGGTGGAGTGTCTTCCGTCATCGGCGCCTCCTGGGATTCGTATGCACACTTTTACCGATTCAGCAGGCGCTGCCAATAGGTGAAAGTGCCGTTGAGTTGTATGTACTTCGTTTGAGTTTTTTATCTTTCGTTTTTGCTTGGTTTAGGGAGTGGCGCTTGGCAGGGTTTCCGCCCCAGGGGCGGGGCCGTAATCCAAGGTGCAGCGATAACGCAGATCGTTGCGCACCTCCAGGGTTTCACAGGAGCGGTTTAGCAGCACTGATCCCGATGGCATCTGGCTGCGCGCCCTTTCTTCAGCGTTTTGCTGGCTCCAGATTGACTCCGCCGTTACCGAGCCAGCAAGGGCGGCCCCACTGAAGCCGCCCAGCACCCCGAGGCTGCAAATCCCCATGAGGCTTAATCGATACAACGTTGGGGATAGGTGCTTGGGTAGGGGGAGGGCCAAATTGCGATTAATCAACGGCATCACTGATCTGTCTCTCTAGTCAACCTCAGTAATCAACCTTTTGGCAGCACCCGGAAACGGCGGGTGGCCTCAAGTTTGCAGCTTTCCTTTGCCGGCGCAAACGGTTCGCCATCCTGGAGCCGTTGCACCAGGCAACGGCAGGTAAATAGGCCCATGCCCTCTGGGGGCCTTTGGCCCGCCTGCACAAATGCCGTTTGGAAACCTGCCAAGCACAGCCGCTGAATCGTGTCGCCCTCGTCGGCCCCGGGAGCTGCGGCAACGGGGGCTGGGGTTGCGAAGGCGAAACCGCTGCCGATCCCCATGGCAAGCACCAGCTTGGTTAAGGCCCTTTGGGCTGCCATGGGGGTCACGGTTGATACAGCACGATCTAACGGCATTGGCCAGCCGTTGTCAGCGCCCAGGGTGCAGGTGCTAATCAGCCCACCGTTAGCCGGGTGAGTTGCAGCTCCTTCTGCATCACCCGCACCCGCCTCAGGGTTTGCAGCATTTCGGGCGGCATGCCCTTGGGCAGATCAATGGTGCTGTGGTCATCAAAGATGTTGATGCGGCCGATCTTGCGACCCTCCAGGCCGGTTTCGTTGGCAATGGCACCAACGATGTGCCCGGGCTTGATCCGATCCCGCCAGCCCACTTCCACCCGGAACCGTTCCATGTTGGCTTCGGGGCCTTCGGAGCGTTGGCCGGGGCCGCGCCGTTCAAAGCGTTGCTCACCGCCCCGATCGCCGCCGCGATCACCGCGGTCACCACGGCTTTCAATGCGGCCGTTGCGGGGGCTGCTCTGCTGGGCTTGGGGGATTACCAGCAGCGGTTGATCCCCCTGGGCTAGCCGTAGGGCGGCCAGGGCCAGCTGTTCGGCACTCACCTCGGCTTCGCGGCTGATGCGCTGAATGATTTCGGCCATCAAAGCCACTTCCTGCTGGCGGGGGGCCGGCACCGGCTCCTGCAGTAGTTCGGTGAGCTTGCTTTGCAGGTTGTCGAGCCGTTGTTGGTTGATCTCGGCATCGGAGGGCACATCCATCTGTTCGATCTGGCAGCCCACGGCCCGTTCCAGGCCATGCAACAAGCGGCGTTCGCGGGGGGAAAGGAACAGCACCGCATCACCTTCGCGGCCGGCCCGGCCGGTGCGGCCGATGCGGTGCACGTAGGCCTCGCTGTCGAAGGGCACGTCGTAGTTGATTACAAGGCCGATGCGTTCCACATCAAGGCCCCGGGCTGCCACGTCGGTGGCTACGAGTACTTCCACCTTGCCGTCCTTAAGCCGCTCAATCGTGCGTTCCCGCAGGGATTGGGGGATGTCGCCATTAAGCACTGCACAGGCCGTGCCCTGGCCTTCTAGGGCTTCGGCCACCGTTACCGTTACCGCCTTGGTGCGGGCAAAGATGATTACGCCGCCCCGGCCATGGGCCTCGAGTACCCGTTGGAGAGCCGAAAGCTTTTGGTGATGGGGCACCATCAAGAAGCGCTGGCGAATGCGGGTGGCATCGGCCTGGCGGGTGCGAATGGTGATCTCGGCCGGATCCTTGAGGTGCTTCTGGGAAATCCGGCGGATTTCCGGGGGCATGGTGGCCGAGAACAACACCACTTGCCTTTTGCTGGGCAATTGCTCCAGCACCCATTGCACGTCGTCGATGAAGCCCATGCGGAGCATTTCATCGGCCTCATCCAGCACCAGGGCCTGGAGCCTTGACACGTCAAGGGTGCCCTGGCGCATGTGGTCCATCACCCGGCCGGGGGTGCCAACTACCACCTGAATGCCGCGGCGTAGTTTCTGAATTTGGTCGCGGAAATCAGAGCCGCCGTAGAGGGCCAGCACCTGCACGCCGGGGCTGCAGGCCGCATAGCGCTGGAAGGCCTCACTTACCTGGATGGCCAGTTCGCGGGTGGGGGCCAACACCAGCACCTGGGGCAACCTTTCCTGTAGGTCGATGCGAGCCAGCAATGGCAGGGCAAAGGCAGCGGTTTTACCGGTGCCGGTCTGGGCTTGACCGAGGAGGTCCCTGCCCAGCATTAGTTCGGGGATGGCCGCCGCCTGGATCGGCGAGGGCTCCTGGTAACCACAACGGGCCAGGGCGTTGATCAGATTTTCTGGCAAACCAAAACGGCTGAAACCGGAAACTTCAGCGGTTTCTTCGGCTTCGGCAACTGCTTCAGTTGTGGCTTCAGCAGGGGCGGTTTTGACCTGCCCTGGGCTGGCTTCAAGGCTGGCCTCGAGATTCAGTTCAATGGCTGCTTGATCCATGGGCGCCTCTGTGGGGGCGTCGCTGGACAGCGGAAAATTAGACGTAGTGGTCACGGAAAAAGGCGAATGTCGCCGCGGGTTGGCCTGAAATTCCTTCGCTTCAGGCCCCGGCAGAACCCACGTTCTGATCTGCCTCGCCTTCTTCAGATGGATTTCAACATTCCAAACTTAACACCCCACCTATCCAGGGCAGCGGCCGTAGTCGTCTGCGAAGCGCTCGATGTCGGCTTCGCTAAGCAGTTCCCCCCGCTGTACTTCCAGGATCAGCAGGCCTTCGTCCCCGGCTTCGGCCCGGTGCAGGCCCGCGCAGGGCACCTCAAAACTGTCCCCCGGCTGGGCCGCCAGTTGCTCCCCATTAATGCTCACAGTGCCTGAGCCCTGCAACACATGCCAATGTTCCTGCCGATGGCGATGCAGTTGCAAAGAAAGGCGCTGGTGCGGGTTAATTGCTAAACGTTTCACCAGGTACCCCTCGCCGCTGGCCAGGGTTTCAAACCAGCCCCAGGGGCGATCGGTGCGGGCCATCGGTGTTAGGGGGTGCTTGTGGGTTGAGTGTTATTCGTTGAGGGAGCTGCAGAAGCGGCGGGCCACGGCAACCATTCCTTCAGTGAGTCCATTGGGGTAGGGCAGCTGTTCCCCCAGGGCACCGTTGTTATTCAGGTAAATGTCTATGCCCAGTTGGGTTTGCATGCAGCTGCGCACCTCGGCGGGGGGGGTGTCTGTTAAGGGCACACCAAAGAAGGGGTCCATGGGCCTGGGCTCAGTAGTCCCCAGCTTCGGTGCTGGCGCAGCCCTTGGCTGGCTGGGGCGGTGAAATTGCAAGGAATAGAAGATTGGCGGGGGCCTGGTTTGCTAGCTAAATCGCCATGTATTGCGGGCGACTTACTAAGGGCAAAAACTTGCACATTTTTTGCTATGTGCTGCAATTTAGTCGACGTGATTGTTCGGTCCCATGCTCACTGGTCCCGCGCTACTGGCCAAGGTTAAGGAACTTGGTGATCTCAGTAAATCGGAGATCGTGCGTAGCACCGGCTACGTATCCACCAAGAAAGACGGTGGTGAACGCCTCAACTTCACCGCCTTTTACGAGGCCTTGCTGGAGGCCAAGGGCCTGGGCTTCAGTGCTGGTGCTGGCCATGGCAGTGGCAAGGCTGGCCGCAAGCTTTCCTATGTGGCCACGGTGCAGGGCAATGGCAATCTTTTGATTGGCAAGGCCTACACCAGCTTGCTCAACCTGGAGGTGGGCGATGAGTTTGAAATCAAGCTTGGCCGTAAACAGATCCGCCTGTTGCCCGCCGGTGCGGAAGATGAAGGGGAGGAATAAATCCGGCGCCCTTGATACTTAAGCGGGCTCTGAATTCAGGGGGGGGCAGATCAAATCCACCCCGGCGCGGGCCCGGGTTAGGGCGGTGTACAGCAAGCGGGGGTCCAGCCCCTGGGGGTTGGCCACCACCACCACGGCCCGCTGGGCTTGGCTCCCCTGGCTTTTGTGCACCGTTAGGGCGAGGGCCGGTTCCAGGCCCGGCAGCAGGGCCAGCGGCAGGCGCAGGGGGCCATCGGCGCTGGCGATCAGCGCCTCCAGCTGGCCCGTGCCCCTGGGGCGCAACACCCCCAGGTCGCCATTGGCCAGGTTCAATTCACTGTCGTTGCGGGTTATCAGCAGGGGGGTGCCCGGGGGCCAACCCTGGACCCTGTTGCCATGGATCCCCAGGAACCTTTCGTTGAGGGCGGCCACCCCCAGCGACCCCAGCCGCCGCGGACAGAGCACCATCAGCTGCTCTAACTGGCTAAGCAGCTCGCCATCGCTGCAGTGGGGGTCCTGGGCCAGCTGGCCCAGGCAATCCCGTTGGTTTTCCAGTTGCTTGGCCACGCTGGCGGGGAACCCCTGGCGCAGGTCGTGCCAGTGCAGGTTGTCGGTGGCACTCAACTGTTCCAGCTGCGCTTGGAGCTCCTGGGCAGGGGCCCCTTGGCGCAGGGCAGTGACAAACGCCCCCAGGGCGGTGCTTTCGTTGAAGCGATGGGAGCGCTGTAGGTGCCGCCAGCAGGGGGAATTCAGCTCCTGGAGCCGCAGTTGCAGGGGTTCGAGTAGGCCAGCGCCGCCGATCGGCGGCAGTTGACCTGGATCCCCCAGCAGCAGCAAGCGGGTATCGCTGGGCAGGGCCTCCAGCAGCGCTTCCATCAGGGCACCATCCACCATCGACAGCTCATCCAGCACCAGGGTGTCCACCGCCAGGGGCCGCTGGCGGTGGCGCCGAAACTGTCCGCCCCCCGTGGCCTCCAGCCAGCGGTGCAGGGTGCCCGCCGCCAGCGGTGGCTCAAAGCCCGCCAGGGCCTCCCGCAGCCTGGCGGCGGCTTTACCGGTGGGGGCGGTGAGCAGCACCCGCCGGTGGCCTTCCCGTTGCAGTAGTTCCCGCACCAGGCTGGTTTTACCGCTGCCGGCCCCGCCGGTTACCAGCAGGCCGCCGTGCTGGCTGAGCCGTTCCACCAGGTCTGCTATCAGCCGCCGTTGCCGTTGCCAGCTGCGACGGCTCCAGAGGGTGGGCGTGCCATCGGCCCCCTGCTGGATTTCCAAGGGCAGGCACCCCAGCAGGGGGACCAGCGATGCCAGCTCCTCAGGCTGGAGCCGCAGCGGTTCTTCCCCCTGGCTGAGCTGTAGATAAAAGCGTTCCAGCAGGGCGATTAGGGCTGGATCTGCTGGGGCCTTAGGCCCAGCGGTGGCGGGGGCAGCGAGGGCCCAGAGCCGTTCGGCACAGCGGCGGGCGGCGTTCATCGCTGGCCCCCGGGGTCCAGCAGCCAGGCCCCCTCGCCACTGCGGGTAAACAGCATCACCGCCTGCACAGCAAAGGGCTCTGCAGCCGCCAACCCCAGCCGCCGCCGCAGCCAGAGCTGCACCGCCTGGCGATAGAGCTGGGCCTGGAGCCAATAATCCTTGGCGGCCATGATCGAGTTGACAGGTTTATGGAGCCGGTTGGTTTTCCAATCGAGCACCACCCATTGGGTGGCACCAGAGCCGCTGCGGTGGCGGAAAACAAGATCGATCACCCCATTGAGAAACCCCGCCGACAGCTGGGGGCGCCGTGGGCCCAGGCGCTGGGCCGCATAGCTCTGCAGCAGCGGGTTGGGGTGACGGCTCAACTGTTCCAGGGCTTCCCCAAGGATGTCCCGCTGGGGGCCCCCTTCAAACCCACTGATTGGCAGGTCGAAGGCCAGCTCCCGCACGCTGTCGCCGCGGGCAATGCTGGCCAAGCTGGTGCTGCCCAGGGGGCCCCCCAGGGGCCGCTGCAGTAATTCCACCAGGGCCGGCAGCAAAGGCCCCTCCAGGCTGGGGTCGAGCCCGGAGCGGGCCACGGCGGTGCGGATGATTTGCTGGCCTTCGCTGGCGGCGGGATCAGCGCTGTAATCCAGTTGTTCAAGGATTGAATGCACCAGGGTGCCAAAGCTGGCGCCCCCGGGCAGGGCCGCCCAGGCTTCTGTTTCCGCCGATGCAGTTTCCCCCGGTCCAGCTTGCTCAGGGGGGCCGCTGTGGTCTGGGTCAAAGCCCTCCTCCTCGCGGCCGGAGCGCTCGGCCACCCCAGGGCTGGCGCTGCGTTCCACCAGGCGGCTGTAGCTCCAGCGGCCCCAGGGGGAAAGCAGCCGTGGGCCAGAGGGAGGCGGTAGCTGGCTGGGGGCTGGGGTTTGTGCTGGATTTTTTTCCTGCTGCTGCTCGGTTTCGCCGGCGTTTTCCAGGGCTGGGCCTGGCACGGCCAGTTCAAATTGGATCCCCAGCTCCCCACAGCGGTTTTCCACCATTTGGGCCAGGTTTTCTGAGTTTTTGATTGCCTCGGCGATCGCCCCCCAGGGCTGCTCGGCCCCCGGTTGGCGCAGCTCCGGGTGCAGCAGCCAGGCGGGCAGGCTGGCGGCGCTTTTATCGATGCGGCCCCAATCGATGCAGAGCTGGTGTTTGGCCCTGGTGAGGGCCACATAGCCCAGCCGCAATTGTTCTTGCCAGGCCTCCCGTTGGGCCTCCAGCAGCCGTTCCTGGCGGGGACTGCTGCAGTCGCGGCGGCCCAGCTCCAGGCAGCGCCGTTGCTCTGCTGGGTCCCAGGCCCGGAAGGGCACCTCTGGCTTAGGACCAGCATCGGCCTGCCAGAGGGTGGGGCACCACACCAGCGGAAATTCCAAGCCCTTGCTGGCGTGCAGGGTGCTGAGGGTGACCATGGCCCCCCGGGCCACCAGCCGCTGCTGGCTGGCTTCGCCCCCAAAGCTTTGCAGCCGTTGGTGCCCTAGCCAGAGGCCCAGCCGGGCGGCGGTGGGGCGGCCCTGCTCCTGCCAGGCCTCCTGCAGCAGTTCCGCCAGTTGCAGCAGGTCGCTGAGCCGCTGGTCGGTGGCGGCCCAGCCCCTGCCGTGGTTTAGCAGCACCTCCAGGGCCGGCAGCGGACCCAACTGGCCAAAGCGTTGGCGGGCCCGTTCCAGCTGCCCTAGGCAGTGGCCCCAGGCGCTGGCGTCCCACTGGGCCAGCTGGCTGGCGCTGGCGCCACCAATGCTGGAGATGGCCAGGGCGGCGGCGCTGGGGCGGTGGCCCTGGCGCTCCAGGGCGCCCAGGGCGAGGTCGAGGCTGGCCGCCTCTGGGCTCTCCCATACATTGCCGCCGCGGCCGATGCGGGCGGGAATTCCCCGGAGTAACAGCTCCTTTTGCAGGGCCAGGGCCTCACTGTTGCGGCCCACCAGCACCGCCAGATCGCCGGCATTGATGGCCCGCCATTGGCCCTGGTCCTCCAGTTCCAACCCCTGGTTCAGGCTGTTTTCCAGGTCGCTGGCCAGTTGGGGGGCCAACTGCTGGCGCAGCTGGCTGGCGGAGCTGGCGGATTTGCCCGCCGTGAGCCAGCGCAGCCGCAGGGGGGGGGCGGCTTGGCCAGGGGCCTGGCGGAGGCGGCTGGCAGGGACCCCCTCAGGGGCCGCCACGGCTGCATAGCTGATGCCGGAGCCCCCAAAGGCATCGCCGTTTTCAAATAATTTGTTGAGCACCGCCAGCAGGGCCGGATCGCTGCGCCGGTTGGTGTTTAGGCAGGCCCGTTGGCGGCCCGGGGCCCCCGTGGCCAGCCGATAGGTGCGGATGTCGCCGCCGCGGAAGCGGTAGATCGCCTGCTTGGGGTCACCGATCAGGGTGAGGGGCACTTGGCCATCAAAGAGGCTGCTGAACAGGCGCCACTGGATCGGGTCGGTGTCTTGGAATTCATCGATCAGGCAGCACTGAATCCGTTGCTGCGCCCAGCGCTGCAACGCCGCCAGGCTGTCGGCCGGCAGCCGCGCCGGATCCACCAGTTCGAGCAGATCCGCAAAACTCAGTTGGTTTTGCTGTTGGCGCCGGTGGCGGGCCCCCTGGCGCAGGTCCCAGCTGAATTGCAGCAGCAACTTTTCCACCGGCTCGTAGCAGAAGCGCTCGGCCAGCCCATGGATGCCCGCCGTGGGGGCCTGGTCTGGGTCGGCCAGGCAATGGCGCAGCTGGTTGGTGGCAAAGCCCTGGCAAAACAGCCGATAGCGGCGGGCTGCCTCGGCCGCCGGCCAATGCCCAAACAGCCGTTGGGCCGCTTCGGTGTGCTCGGCCAGGCTGCCCAGTTGTTTCTTGCCCAGGTCCTTCACGGGGCTGCTGTTGCCACCGCCCTTGCAGAGCTGGGCCACCACTGCACTGGCCTCGGCCCCCTCGCGCCCCAGTTGGCTGAGGAAGCGTTGCTCCAGCTGCAGCCACTGGCTGGAGGGGCTCCCGAGGCCAGGGGTGGCCGTGGGGGGGGCGATCAGCATGTCGCGGTCGTCGTCAATCAGCTGGGCCAGGGCCCGCAGGCCGGCCGTATCCAGGTCCCCATGGCTCTGCACCCAGGCCTGCCAGTGGGCTGGCGCCGGCGACAGCTGGCAGCGGCGCCAGTCGGTGACCAGGCTATTCAGCAGTTCTTGGCTGTTTTCCTGCAGCTTCACCAGCGGATCAAGGCCCAGCTGTTCGCTGTTTTCGCGAATTAACTGTTGGATGAAGCCATGGATTGTGGTGATTGGCGCCAGGTCCAGCCGATCCAGGGCCCGCAGCAGCCGCAACAGCAGGGAGTAGCCATCGCTGCGGCTGGCCCAGAGGTTCAGCAGGGCCGTGAGGGTGCTGTCCCCCTCGGCCAGCGGGGTGCCGCTGGCCGCCCCCGCCAGCCGATAGGCCAGCCCGGTGGCGGCCTGATTTAGCCGTTGGCGGACGCGCTGGCGGATTTCCGCCGCCGCCGCCCGGGTGAAGGTCACCACCAGGATCGTTTCCACCGGCACCGCTTCCTCAGCCACCGCCCGCAGCAGCCGATGGCTGAGGGCATAGGTCTTGCCGGTGCCAGCGCTGGCCTCCAGCACCTGGGTGCCGCCGCCAAGGGGGCCATTTAGATCGAGGGGTTGCAGCTCAGCCATGGGTTTCCTCCCCTGAATCCAGGCGGGGATCAAAGGGGTTAAGGCCGCCGATGCTGTCGGCGGCCAGGGCTTGGCCCAGGGCGAGGCTGAGCGGCAGCAGCACCTCACCCACCAGCCGCCAGGCCTCCGGCTGGGCCGCCCAGCGCTCGAAATCTGGGGCTTCGCCCCCCTCCAGCTGCAGCACTGCCTCCGACCAGCGGGGCCCCTCCCCCCAACCAGCGCCGCCGCCAAACCCCTCAAGGGCCTTGGCATCCAGCCCTTCCAGGGGGGCGCCCTGGGCCGTGGCCTGTTTCTGACGGTGAATAAGTAGCTGCCAGCTGGGTTCTGGGGCAAAGGCGAGGGGCCGTTCCAGCCCCTCCCGGCGAATCGCCGACAGCAGCTGCCATTGCCCCGTGGCCACCGCCGCGGGCAGTGCCCCCAGGGGCAGGCCCCGCAGGCGATCCTTCTGGCCTTCTTTGGTGGGGCCCAGCAGCAGGGTGTCTTGGGGGGCCTCTCGGTTGGCCCAGAGGTGGGCAAGCCAGGCCTGCAATAGCCGTTTTGGCCGTAGCCGGCCGGCGCCCACCATCAGCTGGGCTTGGGGCCGCAGTTCCAGGTGCTGGGCCGCCAGTTGCAGCAGTTGCCGGCTGCGGCGCCAGGGGCTGGCACTGGCACTGGCGCCGGCTTCCGCCTCCGGCAGCAGGCCACGGCGCCCCAGGGCAAGGCGGCTGGCCGGCCAATTTTCTGGGGTTAGCCCAGGGTTGCCGAGCTCCAACAACAGTTCCCCCAGTTGCCAGCGGGCCAGGCCCTCCGGTTGGGCCTCCTCGGGATCTGCGTTTTCCTCGAGCCCCCCCTGGGGGCGGATGCCATGGCTGCGCAGGAGTTCGCGGGCGGGGTCGCGGAAGAAGCTTTGCAGTTCCTCCAGGGTTGCTTCCTCTTTAGCTACCTCCCCAGGGCTGGGCCAGCGCAGCTCGGCGGGCCAGGGCGGCCCAGGGGCCGTGGCGCCAACGGCCCAGGGCCGCAGGGGGTCGGCCAGGTGCACCAGCAGCGGCCCCAGCGGCTGGCCGCCGGGGCCCCGGAAGCTGCGTTCAAGGCTGGCCAGTAGATCGGCCAGGGGGGCGGCGGGGTTGCGGGCTTCGCCGGTGCGGGGATCGGTGCCGTTGTACGTGGCGATGAACTGGTCGCGGCAGGCCTGCAGCGCCTCCAGCAGCATCGCCCGGTCCTCCTGGCGGCGGTTGCGGTCGCCGCGCCAGGGCTCCAGGGCCATTAGGTCGTAGCTGGCGGGGTTATCGCGGCGGGGCAGGCGCTGGTCATCCATGCCAAGCAAAACCACCACCCGGTGGGGGATCGAACGCATGGGTTCGAGGGCGCTGAGGGTGACGGCGCCACTCACATGGCCGTAGCGGCCCTGCTCCTGGGCTTCGGCCTCTTCCATCAGCCGCGTTACCGCCTCGCGGTCGAGCAGCAGGGCCTGGCTGGCGGCTGACCGCAGCGGCGTCAGCAGGTCGTAGAGCTCTGGCGATTGCCAGCCGTCGTCTTCGCCGCTGCCGCAGAGCCGGTGCACCCCCCGGGCCAGGGCTGTTTCCCAGGCGGCGGGGCTCTGGAAACCCTGCAGCTGGGCTAAGACCTCAAATAAACAGCCACAGGCCTCTACCAGGGCGATCACCACGGCGGCGGGGGCCAGGGGATCGCTAAAGGCCGCCCGCCCCTGCCATTCCCCGCTGGCGGCGGGCTGCTCTGGGAAGCGGTCTTCCAGGTGGATGCCGAGCAGCAGGCGATCCAGGCCCCATTGCCAGCTGTGGGCTTCGCTTGCGGGATAGCCCCAGCTCTGGCGATGGCTGCCATCGCGCCCCCAGGTGATGCCACAGCTGGCCAACAGCCCCAGCCATTGCTGGTGGGAAAGCTGCTCCAGCTGAAATTGGCTGGCTACCAGGGGCAGCATCAGCAGGTCCAGCAGTTCGTGGCGTTCGAGCCGGCTGCCGGCCAGGGCCAGCAGCCGAAAGGCCAGGTCGATCTGGGGGTTGCGCTGGCGCAGGGTGCGATCCGTCACCCGAATTGGCAGATGCTCGGGGTTGGCATTGCCGCCGGGCCGCTCGAAAATTGCCTGCACCAGCGGCGCAAACCGAGCCACATCTGGGCTCATCAGCAGCACATGGCGCGGTTCGAGGCTGGGGTCTTGGCGCAGCAATGCCAGCACCGCCCGGTGGGCCTCCTCCACCTGGCGCAGGTCCCCATGGCAGTGGATGATTTGCAGGTTGAGCTGGGCCGGTTCCAGGGCCAGCGGGGGTTCATGGCCGGGCAGGCTGGATCGGCAGCGGCCGTGCAGCAGGTCGTCCTTGAGCAGGCTGAGTAGGTCGCCGTCGGCTTCAACGGCGGGGCTGGGCAGGGATTCCTCTTCAAACTTTTCCTGGAGATCGGCCCTAAGGATTTCCAGCTGCCATTGGAAATCCCGTTGGGTGCGGCCCAGGTTGGCCAGCAACGGGTGACCCTGGTGCAACAGCTGATCTTCCAAGGCCTCCAGCGCTTCCTCGGGGGCGCTGGAGGCGGGCAGGGGCAGCTGGGCCCAGGGGGCCAGGCAGGGGCTAAGCCTGTAGAGCAGCACCTGGCGGTAGCCGCGGCCGGCGATGCCGGCCAGCAGCTGCAGGAAGGCCGGCGGCAGTGACGACAGGCCAAACACATGTAGGGGCCCCTGCTGGCGCCAGCTCTGCAGCAGCTCCTGCTGGGTTGCCAGTTGATCCAGGGCTGCGGCCAGGCGCTGGGAGGGGTGGCTGAAACCCTCGGCGGCGGCCAGCCCTTGCAATTGCCGCAGGAGTGCCGGTTGCCAGCACTCCTGGGCCGCCAGTGGGGCGCCGTTGAAGCCCAGATCTTGAGCCCCGGCGGGGCTTTCCAGCCAGCGGCGGACCGGGCCGGGGCGGTAAAGCCCGTATTGATCGAGGGTGTCTGCCAGTTGCAACAGCAGCTGCAGCCGATAGCGATCCAGTTGGCCGGGGGGCGAACCGCGCCGTTGCCAAAGCCTTAGCAATGGCCCGTAGGGCCCCTCCGCCGGCAACTGGTCCAGCAGGCTGGCCAGGCGCCAGCGCAGCCCCTCCGGCTCCCAGGGGTCGCTGGCCGCGGCGGGCTGCTGGGCCAGGCTACGCACCAATTGGCGCAGGTAGCGGCCGCCAAAATCAAAGTCGATGCCGGCGCAGATGCCCAGGTGTTCACTGAGGGCCAGGGCTAACCAGCGGCCCATGGCATTGGTGCTCACCAGCACCTGTTGGGGTTGCAGCGGATCCGCTGGCAGATCAGCGTTCAGCCTTTGGGCCAAGGCCCCAGCCAGGGCCTCGATGCTGTTGCTGCGAATGATGCGTAGCAAGGGGCCCCCGGGCTGGTTTAGGCCTCCGTTGCCTAGGGATCTGTGGCTAGGGGATCAGTGATCGAGGCGCTGGGGGCTTCGAAGCTGCCCTTGAGCACGTATTCCAACCGCAATTTCATGAATTCAATGAATTTGCTGTCGGTGGAAACCACGGCGGCGGCGGGCCGGGGCACGGCCTGGGCCGTGGCTTGCAGCTCGGCACTATTTAAAAAGGCGGGCCGGCGCAGCAGCCAGAAGTCGATTGATTTGCCCTTCTCGGCGTAGTTGCGGGTCCGTTCCCGCAGCACTTCCTCCAACGGTTCCTCGGCGGTGAGGAAGGCTTCACTGGCGGCCACGTAGTAATAGGTGGTGCTCATGCCAGGGGCTCCAGGGCTTCAGCGGGGTTGCCAGGATTCTGCAACAGGGCCCCTGCTCCAAACAGCGGCTCCCGGCGCGGTTGGCTAATCAGCTGCTTCATCTGGCGGACGGCTTGCTCCAGGCCCACCGCCAGGGCCCGGGCCACGATCGTGTGGCCGATATTCAATTCTTCAATGCCGGGGATGGCGGCCACCGCCTCCACGTTTTGATAGGTGAGGCCATGGCCGGCGTTTACCCGCAGCCCCAGCTGCCGGGCCCGCTCGCAGCCCTCCACCAGCTGGGCCAGGGCCTGGGGCTGCTGGGCCCAGCTGGCATCGGCGTAGGCGCCGGTGTGCAGCTCCACCCACTGGGCGCCACTGGCCTTACAGGCCTGCAGCTGCTGGGGTACAGCATCCACAAACAGGCTTACGGGAATCCCATGGCCCTGCAGGGTTTGGATTCGCCGCCGCAATTCCTCCCCCTGGCCGGCCACATCAAGGCCGCCTTCGGTGGTTACCTCCTCGCGCCGCTCCGGCACCAGGGTGACCATGGCGGGCTGAATCTCAATCGCCTTGGCCAGCATCGCCTCGGTGGCCGCCATCTCCAGGTTGAGCCGGGTGCGCAGGGTGGCCCGCAGTAATTCCACATCGCGGTCTTGGATATGGCGGCGGTCCTCGCGCAGATGCACGGTGATGCCATCGGCGCCGCCCAGCTCCGCCAGCAGGGCCAGGGTCACCGGGTCGGGTTCCACCGTGCGGCGGGCCTGGCGCACGGTGGCCAGGTGATCGAGGTTTACGCCAAGACTGGCCATCGCGATTGCTGTCCAGCGAATGATCCTAGGAACCCTTGGGCTGGATAGGGTTCGCCCCATGGCTTGCACCCCCATAACCGGAACGATGGTCAGCAGCGACCGGGCCCTGGCTTTGCAAAGTCATGTGGCCCCTTGGCTGGCGCCCCTGGCCACTTGGGCCACCCAAGACCTGGCCCTGAGGTTTTATTTCAGCCGCACCGAGGTGCTCGGCCTTGAACATCTGCCCCGCTCTGGGCCGGTGCTCCTGGCCCCCACCCATCGGGCCCGTTGGGATGCGCTGATGCTGCCCATGGCTGCGGGCCGGCGCGTTACCGGCCGCGATTGCCGTTTCATGGTTACCACCACTGAAATGGTGGGTTTGCAGGGTTGGTTTCTGCGGCGCCTCGGCTGTTTTGGCATCGACCAGCAACGGCCTGGCACCGCCAGCCTGCGCTATGCCCTCGATTTGCTGGCTGCAGGGGGGCAGGTGGTGGTGTTCCCCGAGGGACGCATCGGCCGCGATGAGGATGTGATCAAGCTCGAACAAGGCCTGCCGCGGCTGGCCAGCATGGCCCACACCCGGGGGCTGGAGGTGCCGGTGGTGCCGGTGGGGCTGGCCTATGGCCATGCGGTGCCCCAGTGCGGCGATGCGGCGGCCCTTTGTTTTGCCCCCCCCCTGCAACTGACGGGTACGGGCAAGGCGGCGGCCCTGGATCTCACCAATCGCCTGGCTGGGGCGATGCGTTCGGCTGAGGAAGCGGCCCGCCGCAGTGTGGGTCGCCCCTTGGGACCAAATTAAAGTCCTGCCAATTCAATTGATTAGGTACCTGGGCCCATGCGCCGTTTCTTGCTCACCGCCAGCTTGGCCCTGGTTCTTTCACCGCTGCTGGCCGTTGCTCCTGGCGGTAGGGCCTCGGCCCAAACCCAGGCGGCGCCCAGCGCCGGGGGCGACAACTTCAACCTGAGCTCGGTGGATGCGCTGCTGGCCAAGGGGGACCGCGATGCCGCCAGTGGCAACCTCAGCGAGGCGGTGAAGAGCTACGACAAGGCCCGTAATGCCTCGCGCTCGCTGTTGTCTTTTTACCGCGACCTGGGCGGTGCCTTCCGCGGCCTTGATGCCCGCATCCCCCGCGACATGGACCAGAAGGGTCGGGAATCCATTGAAAAGCTGGCCCAGGCAAATCTGAGGCTGGCCGCCGTCTACCGTCGTCAGAACCAGTCAGAGGTGGCCGTGCCCCTGCTGGTGGAAGTGGTGAAGCTGATGACCCCCAGCACCGGTGAGGGTCGTAAGGCCTACCAGCAATTGGTGGAAATCGGTTTTGTTTCTACCCCCTACACCGCCCCCGCTAGCCCCACCTCCAACTGATCCAATGGTTCAACCCGAAGCCGTGGCGGCGGCGATCCGCCAGCTGCTCCCCGATGCCCAGGTGCAGGTGGAAGATCTCACCGGCGGCGGTGACCACCTCCAGGTGCATGTGGTGTCGGAACAGTTTCGCGACCTTTCCCGGGTTAAACAGCACCAGCTTGTTTATGGGGCGTTGAAGCAGGAGCTGGCCTCGGAGGCGATCCATGCGCTGGCCCTGCAAACGTCTTGCCCCACCTAAGCTTGTTCAATCGATTTTTTTGCCATGGACGCCCAACTGAAATCACGGATTGAGGCTCTGATTGCCACTAGCCCGATCGTGGTGTTCATGAAGGGCAACAAGTTGATGCCCCAATGCGGTTTTTCCAATACCGCTGTGCAGATCTTCAACACCCTCGGCGTGTCGTTTGAAACCTTCGATGTGCTGTCTGATCCAGAGATCCGCCAGGGCATCAAAGAATTCTCCGATTGGCCCACCATTCCCCAGGTGTACCTGAAGGGTGAATTCCTAGGCGGCTCCGACATTCTTATTGAGCTCTATAACTCCGGCGAGCTCCAGGAAAAACTGGAAATCGCCCTGGCTTCCTGAATTAGGCCCGAGCGGCGCTGGGGCTAATTCAGCGCCGCTCCGACTCATACAAACGGCTGGGATCGCCATCGGGGCCCACAAAACTGGAAGGATCTTGGATCCAGCGGTCGATCAGCTCCTCCAGCCGATTTTGGCTGTGGTGATCCAGCTGCTTGCTGCGCCTTAGGGCATGGATGTAGCCGTCGGCGTAAAGCCTTAATTCTGAGGGGCTGTGATAGCGCATGGCCAGTTCCTCACAGGCATCACAGAGGCTTTGGAAATGGCGGATGGCGTCTGGGTGCTGAAGCGCGGTCATGGGGGGACAGCTGGCAAGGCTTCGCCTATTACCAGCTGAGCGGAAAATCCCTACTACGGTAGGGGTTATTGATCCTGATGTGGTGGATTCAGCGGCAGAGCACGGCCAAGCCCGCATCCTGGTGGTGGACCCCCATCCCACCTTGCGGATGGTCTTGGCCCAGCGCCTACGCCAAGACGGCCACATGGCTGCGGCGGTGGGCACCGTGGCGGAAGCCCTTGAGCTCTGTGTGGACCAACAGCCAGAACTGTTGGTGAGTGCTGAGTTGTTGGAGGAATCCAGCGCCCTGCGCTTGGCCGCCCAGCTGCGTTGCCCCGTGTTGGTGCTCAGCGCCCGCACCGGCGCTGAGGCGGTGGTGTCTTTGCTGGATGCCGGCGCTGAAGACGTGCTGCGCAAACCATTTGGCCTGGAGGAGTTGGCGGCCCGCTGCCGCAAGTTGCTGAGCCGCCGGGGGGGCCTGCAGGAAAAGGTGACCGTGGGGCCCCTGGAGGTGCATCTGTTGTTGCGCCAGGTGACCCTGCGGGACCAACCGGTGGAACTCAGCCCCCGGGAATTTGCCCTGCTCTGTGCCCTGTTGATGCCCCCCGGCCACGTGCGCAGCCGCCAGGAGCTGCTCACCATGGCTTGGCCCCCCTTTAGTGGCGGCCCCCGCTCCGTGGATACCCAGGTGCTCACCCTGCGCCGCAAGCTCGAGCAGGCCGGCCTGGGCGAGGGCGGTGGCATCGAAACCGTGCGGCAACAGGGCTATCGCTTCAGCCTTGAGAATTTGCCCGAAAAGGGGCCAGAACCCCCGGCGGAGCCCCTGGAGCCCAGCCGTGAGCCGTTGACGGCCACCATCAGTTTTGATGGTGGCGCCGGTGCCTAGGGGCTAGGCAGCATGGCCCTATCCATTTTGGCCAATGGCAGCTTTCAGCATTATTTGATTGGCTTGCTGGCCATTGGCAACAACATTTCGGCCATTGGCGCCTTTCTGGTGCACACCCAGGGGTTACCGCCGGCCAAATTGCGGCGAATCATCCTGGTAACCAGCGCCGCCTGCCTGGGGATGCTGTTGCTTTTCCTCTTTTTTGGCACGGCGGTGCTCAACTTTTTTGGCATCTCCGTGAGTGCCTTCCAGATCGCCGGCGGCTTGCTGCTGGGGGGGGTGGGGCTCGACATGCTCAATGCCCGCCAACCCGATGATGTGGACAGCAAGGCGGTGGACCCCAACCAGCGGCCCCGGGGGACTAATAACGATGCCCAGCTCTATGCCACGGCGGTGGTGCCGATCGCCATTCCGCTCACGGTGGGGGCTGGCACCTTCTCGGCGGTGATCCTGTTTGCCGACCTGGCGGAACGTTCAGGCAATGGGTTGAGTTTGTTGGCGGCGATTATTGCCTTGGTGCTGGTGAACCACGTGGTGTTTAGTTTCAGCGCTGGCATCGTGCGCTTTGCCGGGGAGGTGGGCCTGAGCGTGTTCACCAAGATCATGGGGCTATTCACCCTCTCCATTGGGGTGGAGTTCATCATCAGGGGCCTCAGCACGATCTACCGCGGGCTGCATGCAAGTTGAGCAGCGGGCTCAGCTGGGCAGGGCCCAGGGGTTGAGGCCCAGGTCGGCGCCGATGCGATGGGCGCAGGCGAAACCACTGAAGGCCACGGCATTGAGCCCCTGGCCGGGGAAGCAGGAATCCCCCACGCAGTAGAGGCCCCCAATGGCGGTGCGGTTGAACGGCATCGGCAGTAGCCCGGGGAGTTGTAGGGCTGGCACCGGCCCATAGCTGCCCTGGTGGCGCCCGAGAAAACGGCGGTGGCTGCGGGGACTGCCCACCTCCCGGTGGTTGATTGCCCCGGCCAGGCCCGGCAGGATTGCCTCCAGCCGTTGGATGATCCGCTGGGCTGCGGCCTGTTTTTTGGCGGCGTAGGCACTGGGCCCGAGCCCCTGCCAGAGCTCCATCGAGGCCGGCGTGAAGGCATGGAGGATGTGGCACCCGGCCGGCGCCAGCCCTGGATCCAGCAGGGTGGGCATCGACACGAATATCACCCCCTCATCCGCCTCCAGCTGCTCCCAGTGCTCCAGCAGCAAGTGGTGGCAGTGGAAGCCGGAGGGCACGATCGCGGCGTCGATGCCCAGGTGTAAGGAAAGAAAGGAGGGGGAGGGCTTATAGCGGCGGCGCCAGGTGAGTTCGGCGGCGGGGGTGTGGTCGGCATCGATCAGGCTGCCGAAGGTGTCCCAGCGGGTGGCGTTGGAAACCACCCGGCGGGCGCGGATTTGTTGGCCATTGGCCAGCTGCACACCCACCGCCTGGCCCTGCTCCAGCAACACCTTGGTAACGCGGGCGCTGCTGCGGAATTCACCGCCGTGGCGCTCGAGGCCGGCCACCAGTTTTTCGGCGATCACCCCCACCCCCCCCTTGGGGTAATTGATGCCCCCGGCATGGCGATCGGAAAACACCATGCCCGCATTGATCATGGGCGTGCGATCGGCGGGCATCACCGACCAGCAGTAGCACTCGATGTCGATGAATTTGAGCAGGATTGGATCCTTGATGTGTTGGCGGGCCACGCTGCCCACGTTCACCGGCAACCAGCGGGCTAGGCCCAGGCAGGCCAGGGGTGCCCGGAAAAATACCTTTGCCAGGTAGGCGGGATCCTCCAGCGACAGCAAGGGCATCGCATCAAGACAGCGGAACACCTGCCAGCAGCTGTCGTAAAAGCGGCGGATGCCGATGGCCTCATGGGGGAATAGGGCCGTGAGCCGGGCGATGAAGCTTTCGTAGTTGCGATCCACCGCCACCGTGAGCCCGGCGGGCAGGTGGTATTCGAGCTGGGTGGGGTCTGGGATCGTTTCGCAGTGTTCGCCCACGGCGGCCAGGGCGCGGGTGAGCAGGTTTGTGTGGCCCTCTTCGCCGAAGCCAAAGATCATCGAGGCGCCCACATCGAAGCAGTAGCCGTTGCGCTTGAAACTGCCGCCACTGCCGCCGGGGATCAGGTAGCGCTCCAGCACCAGCACCCGCGCCCCCTTACTGGCCAGTTGGCTGGCGGTTACGAGGCCACCGATGCCGGCGCCGATCACCACCACGTCGTAGCTGGGGGCGCCAGGGGTTGTGCTCAAGGCCGGGTTGCGGTGGCGGCTAAGACCTTAGGAATCCCTGCGACCCACCAGTTGCTGCATGGCCATGGCCACCAGCTCCACCTTGGTTTTAACGCCGAGCTTGCGGCGTATTTCTTTTACGTAGGAACGCACGGTTTCGTAGCTGAGCCCAAGCTCCTCACTGATCTGGCGGTCGCCCTTGCCGCTAATCACCTGATCCAGCACCGATTGCTCGCGCTTGGTGAGCAGATCTTCCATGCGCAGGGGAATTTTGGTTTCCCCACGGCTTTCAAGTATTTGCTTGGCGGTGGGGCCCAGGTAGAAGCGATCGGTGGCCAGGCTTAAAAAACCTCTCCTAATCGGAAAGTCATCGGTACCAATGTCTTGCTCATGGCAGATGCCACCGGGGTTGAGGCTCAGGGCCCGTTGGAGATCGGAATCGGGGCTGGCAAGAAAAATAAAGGTGCGCAGGTCTGGCACCAGTTCTCTGCTGCGCTTGATCAAGCTGAAGCCATCACCGCTTTCGAGTTGATCACTGCACACCAACACCCCGGCTTGGTGCTGCACCACCGCCCCCAAGGCCTCCGCTTCGGTGGTGCTGGCACTCACGAGCAGTTTTGGCCGCTTGAATTGACCCATGGCACCAATTAGGGCCAGTCGGGAGCCAAAGGCCAAGCAAAATTTTGGCCGAATGCCACTACTCAAAAACCACTGGGCCACTTCCCTGCGCCTGGGCTCAGTTGCATCTCGGATGGGAAGCAACTCCAAAGCCTAAGCCAAGCCAAATGGCTAGGGGATATTAGCGAGGTTTCTGGCCGTTGGACAGGCTTAGGGTTTTGGGCTCTGGGTTTGGCTGGTTGAGTTGAAGCTTAAATTTATTGATTGATTGATTGCGAACCCGGGGGCAATAGCTGGCTTCTGAAGAATCAACCTGTTTCGTACTCGCTTTTGTGATGTGATCATCCAGCACTTCTTTCAGGGTGCTTAGGGTGCTGATGGGCGCTGATTCTAGGGCGGCACAAAGGCGGGCCAGGCCCAGGTCAGGGTCATTCAATAGTTTTTGCCAAGAGGAATCTATCCATTCGTTCAGGGCTTGCATGCCCTTTACAGGGGTTAAGTAGTAAACCTTCTGGCGTAGTTGCTTGGGATTGTTGAGGCGCCGCAGATATTTCTTTTCAACAAGTTTGCTGAGGGTGCGGGAGGCGTGGGGTTGGTCGATATTTAGCTGATTTTGTATTTCCTGGGAGGTGCAACCGGGGTTCTGGGCCACATTCACAAACACTTCAGCTTCCGCCGCGGAAAGGGCAAGAAACTGCTTTTTAAAGTTGGCCAGCAGAAAAAGTAGCGAGTCCGGGCGTTTGTTGGGCACGGGCTGTGCATCTGGGGTAGATCTGCTGCAAACCTAGCCATGGGGAACGGCATATATGCACTTTTTGAATCCGCCCCCCCCCATTTGGGGGGGGGGCGGAGGGGGCGAGGTGGGTTTTAGGTATCCAGGGATACCGAATCCAAGGCCGTGGCCAGGTCTGCCAGGGCCCTGTCCCGGTAGGCCCCATAGCGACGGCGTTTATCGCGCACGGGTTCCGCCAGTTCCGGCAACAGGCCGAAGTTGGGGGGCATGGGCTGGAAGCCGCCGCGTTTGCCCTTGCCATCACAGGGGGCTTCCGCAATGAAATGCGTGAGGGCGCCGATCATGGTGGTGGGGGGCAAGCTGATGGCCCCCAGCCCCTGGGCCAGCCGGGCGGCGTTGGTGCCGGCCAACCAGCCGCCGGCCACGGCGGCGGCATAGCCCTCGGTGCCAGTGATCTGCCCGGCCGCCAGCAGCGTGGGCCGCTGGCGGAATTGCAGGCTGGGATCTAGCAGCTGGGGCGCCTCCAGGAAGGTATTGCGGTGCATCACGCCAAAGCGCACGAATTCGGCCTCCTCTAAGCCCGGGATTAGCTGCAGTACCCGCTTTTGTTCCCCCCACTTGAGGTTGGTCTGGAAGCCCACCAGGTTCCAGAGGCGGCCATCCTTGTCCTCCTGGCGCAGTTGCACCACCGCGTAGGCGCGGCGGGCGCGGCGCACCTCCCTGTCGGTTACGTCCCCCCAGCGCGGGTCCCAGAGGCCGATCGGTTTCAAGGGCCCGTAACGCATGGTGTCTTCCCCGCGGCGGGCCAGCTCCTCGATCGGCAGGCAGCCCTCAAAGAAGTTGGCGTTTTCTTTTTCAAAATCCTTCAGCTCCGCCTGCTCCGCTGTCAGTAGGGCCCCGCGGAAATTCAGGTATTGCTCCTGGTCCATCGGGCAGTTGATGTAATCGGCGTCGCCCTTGTCGTAGCGGCTGGCGCGGAAGGCCTTGCTGAGGTTGATGGTTTCCCCGGCCACGATCGGGCTGGCGGCATCAAAAAAATGACAGGCTTCCCTGCCGGTGAACTGGCCCAGGGATGCGGCCAGGGGCTCACTGGTTAATGGTCCGGTGGCGAGCACAGTGATTTGCTCGGCGCTGGGCAGGTGAAGTTGTTCCCGCCGCTCCACCGTCACCAGCGGATGTTGCTCAAGGGCGGCGGTGAGGGCGGCGCCGTAGCGACCCCGATCCACGGCCAGGGCCCCCCCGGCCGGCACAGCGTGGTGGTCTGCGGTGGCAATCACCAGGGAACCGAGCTGGCGCAATTCCTGTTGCAACAAGCCTGCGGCCCGGTCGCTAGAGAGGGCCCCAAAACTGTTGCTGCAAACCAGCTCTCCGAATTCACCGCTGTGGTGGGCGGGGGACTGGCAGCCTGGCCGCATTTCCACCAGGGTGACGGCTACGCCAGCCCGGGCCACCTGCCAAGCAGCTTCGGCGCCAGCAAGGCCGGCGCCGATCACCAAAACCTTCAAACGCTCAACCGCCAGCTCGCTTGATCATCAGCTGCAGCTGACCCAGGGCGGCACGGCCGATGTTGAAGCCTGCCCAGCCCAGGGCCAGCAGGATCGGGAGAGCTACCAGGGCAAGCCGGAGATCCATGGGGCAGGGGATTAAGACGATGCTGATCTTAAGGACTTTCCGGCAGCCCAGCCCTTTGTTTTTGCCATTCGCAGCAAATTGCCAGGGGGCGAGGGGCAGCGCAATTGGCCAAGGCAGCTTTGAATGCCAGCAGCTACGTCTTTTACCCCCATGGTTCAACGGAACCGCTCAGAGTTTCTCCACCTCAATTCCCGCCATAGCGCCCGGATGGCGGCGGCCCAGCTGCCGGCGGAGATTCCCCGCAACCGCCTGCCGGACCATGGCCTGGAGGCGGATCTGGCCTATGAGCTTATCCACGACCACCTAATGCTCGACGGCAACGCCCGGCTCAACATGGCCACCTTTGTGGGCACCTGGATGGAACCCCAGGCCCGGCGGCTGATGGAGGAGTGCGTCGAGAAAAACATGATTGATAAGGATGAATACCCCCAAACCGCCGAACTGGAGGAGCGTTGCCTGCGGATGCTGGCGGAGCTTTGGCATGCCCCGGATGCCAGTGCCGCCGTGGGCACCTCCACCACGGGCTCCAGCGAGGGCTGCATGCTCGGGGGCCTGGTGATGAAGTGGCATTGGCGCCAGCGGCAGCAGGCGGCCGGTGCCGACAGCTCCCGCCCCAACCTGGTAATGGGGGCCAACACCCAGATCTGCTGGGACAAGTTTTGCGCCTACTTCGATGTGGAACCGCGGCTGGTGCCGCTTAGCCAAGACCGCTTGCACCTAACCGCCGAGGAGGCGGTGAAACGCTGTGATGCCAACACGATCGGCGTGGTGGGCATCGTGGGCAGCACCTTTGATGGCAGTTACGAGCCCATCGATGCCTTCCAGCTGGCCCTCGATCAGCTGCAGGAGCGCAGCGGCCTCGATATTCCGATCCATGTGGATGCGGCCTCCGGCGGTTTTGTGGCCCCCTTCAATTCCCCCGATTGGGCTTGGGATTTCCGCCTGCCTCGGGTGGTGTCGATTAATGCCAGCGGCCATAAGTACGGCGGCGTGCTGCCGGGGGTGGGCTGGGTGCTCTGGCGCGACCAAGCCCAGCTGCCGGAGGAGCTGCGTTTCAATGTCAATTACCTGGGGGGTGAGATGCCCACCATTGGCATGAATTTCTCCCGGCCCGGGGCCCAGGTGGTGGGTCAATACTTCAATTTCCTGCACCTGGGCCACCAGGGCTATGCCCATCGCATGGCGATGCTCGAGGCGATTGCCTGCCACCTGGCCGATGGCATTGCCGCCCTTGGGCCCCTGCGGCTGGTGAGCCACCCCCTGGGCCAGCTGCCGGTGTTTGCCGTGGAGCGGGCCCCCGGCATCAACCATTGGGATGTGTTTCAGCTGGCCGACAAATTGCGGGAACGGGGTTGGTTGGTGCCGGCCTACACCCTGCCAGCGGCCTGCGAAGAGCGGTCGGTGCTGCGCTTTGTGGTGCGGGCTGGTTTCTCCCGCGACATGGCCGATCAGCTGCTGGAGGACCTCGAGCGGGCGGTGGCCTGGTTCGAAGGGCTGGAGGCGCCCATGCCCCAATCGATGAGCGGCCCTGGTTTCGCCCACCTTTAGCCCACCTCTAGCCCGCCTGGGCGTGCTGCTCAGCCAGCTGGCGGTAGTGGAGGGCATGGGCCCGCTGGGCGGCGATCGCCTCGGCGCTGAGCTCCCGCTTTAGCTGGGCGGGGGCGCCCATCACCAGGCTGCCGGGGGCCACATCCCTGGTGACCACGGCCCCAGCCGCCACCAGGGCGCCGGCCCCCACATGCACGTCATTGAGCACGATCGCGCCGATGCCGATCAAGCACCCGTCGCCCAGCTGGGCCCCATGGATTACCGCCCGGTGGCCGATGGTCACGTGGCGGCCGATCAGCACCGGTTTACCCGGTTCCCCATGGAGCACTGCGCCATCCTGCACATTGCTGTTGGCGCCGATGCGAATCGGGCAGAGGTCTGCCCGCAGCACCGCCGTGGGCCAGAGGCTTACCCCCTCCTCCACTTGCACATCCCCGATCACCACAGCGCTGGGGGCCACCCAGGCGGCGGCCCCCAGCTGAGGTTTGGGCCAAGGATTAGGGGCCATAAAAATAGGGGAAGTTGACGTGATACTTTCGACTCTGCCCGATGGGGCAAAGGGTCGCTAGCTCAGCGGTAGAGCATTCGGCTTTTAACCGATTGGTCCTGAGTTCGAATCTCAGGCGACCCATAAAAACCGCTGCAGCGGTTGACCTTCAAGTTTGATCTGGTATACCTGTAACGACTTAGCTTGAGCCTGACCATGGCTTCCCCCCAGGGAGCAGAACGCCGTGCTGTTCTCAACTTCGAAGGCAAGCGCTACGACTTGTCTCTGATGTCTGATGAAATGAAGCGGTTGGTCAAGGGTCTGCAAACTGCCGAAAGTCAGCTCAAATTTGCCCAAGACCAATTGCGGGTTGTGGCCGTGGGCCGCCAGGTTTTGGCTTCGCAGCTGAAACGCAAATTGTCTGAACTTGATCCCCTTGAGGATTGAACCTAGACTGACCACCTAGAATCAACAACTTTCCCCAACGAATTCAGCCTTGGAATTGAGGTTGCCCCCATTGAGGTTGCCTGAACTAAGGCTGCCCGTACCAGTAAAGCGGTTTTCCGGAGTTTTAGGTCTTATCTGTCTTGGTCTACTGCTTGAGCGTTTTCACATACCTCTGCCCCGTTGGCAGCCGGCTGGCCTATTGGCGCCCCTGAGGCCCGAGGGCCAGAGATTGCGGGCTGAGGAGATTCCGCTAAGCACCCCAGATGGTTTGCAGGTGCTTAAGGAAGCAATTAAGGCTGCCGATGATCGCCACCGGCCGAAAATGCTTGTTGATCCCTTGGGCCAGGTGAGCTATCGCTATAGCCTGCGGGAGGGGGAGGCCAAGAAGAACGAAGCGGAGCTCAAAAAATTGCTAGAAACCAGCCGCCAAAACGAAAATTACACCCGCAAAATCTATCGACTGCTGGATACGCTCTCCAGCCATGGGGTTTCGGTGGTTATCGGTGAACCCCTAAAGAAAGGAGCCTCCGGTGAATGGGATCCCTCCATGCAGGTGCTACGCCTCTCCCCTAAAAGCCTAACGATGGGCAGTGAGGTGATTTTGGAAATCCTCAACCATGAATCCGTTCACGTGGCCCAAAGCTGCAAGGGCGGAGGCATTAATTATCGACCTCAACCTCTGGATTTGCCGCTCTCCCCAGCCCGAATCACCAGTAAGCCATTGAAATCTGATGTGTACTCTTCGATTTCAGCTGTGCAGCGTCGCCTTGAACAGGAAGCGTATTCCTACGAGTATTCGAATCGGGCGGCGAGAACGCTGCTGGCGGAGCACTGCCACTGAGAATGCAAAATTGCATACACTGCTTTTGGCGGGCAGCGCTATACTGAATAAATAGTTGATCTAAGGATGAACCCCCAGCGGCGGAGATGGGTCTTTCCCTTTGGCTAATAGCCTGCTTTGTTGGGCTCAGGTTGGCGCCCATGGTGCGGCCCTATGAGCCACCAATTTTTCGCTGGACCTGGTTATTATCAATCAGCTTATTAATTTTTGGCCTATTTAAAGGTACTCTTTCCACTTGGTCCCAATGGTTGGTGGGCACCGCTGAACTTTGGTTTGTTTCAGGGCTCACCTGCGAATTGCGGCTTCTGATGCTGCGCCGGGCCCAGGCCTCCCGTCGGGCCGCTAACCAGCTGGGGCCGCGATGACCCTTGCTCCCCAAGCTGAGGAACTGAAGGCGTTTAGCGCCAGATTCCGTGCGGAAACCCTGGAGGCTTTCAAGGGGATATGTAAATCCCAAAACAAGCAATACACCAAGGTTCTTGAATCCCTGGCCGAGGCCTATGTGCGGGCAGAGGGCAACCTGCGCCAGGCGGTGGTGGAATGCCTCAAGGAGGGCAGCACCGAAAGCGAGGTCACGGCCCTGCTCGGCGGCATGGGCAATGAACTCGTAGAAAAAATCCATGAGATCGAAAGCACAACCCAAGCGTCCCTAGAAGAGGTAAAAGGCAGCTCTGAATCCCTAGATCTACGGCTGGCCTCCCTGGAGGAAATGCTGGCGGAAATGAGCCAGGGCAGTGAACGCACCCGGGTGGAGATTGTTGGCGGGGCTGATAGGACCCGTACGGAAGTTGGCAGTGATGAATCCTTGGTGATGGCCCCCAAGGATTGGCGCGAGTTGGTGGGTCGCTTTATGGAATTGGAGGTGGCCGTGCGCAGTGAGGATTCAGGTCTGGAGATGCGGGTGGAAATTCTCGAGGGCATTGCCGAGGAACAGGGATTCTCAGTGCGTTGGGAAGGTGATAACGAAGCCCAGAGCAGTGGTTTAACCATTGGCATGGGCCAGGAAATTGATATGCATGAGTTGATTTAAAATGGAACCCCAAGCCCTCGTTCAATTAATTCAGGAAAGCGGTAAGCCCCAGGGTTGGCTGGCCGAACAACTCTCCCAATCAGGGGGCTGGCGCCAGATTGTTTATGGCATCGGCCAGGAGCGCCTCTTGGCCCAGGTGGATACTGAGCTGAAAAGTTATCAGGATTATTTTGCTAACATTAAGGAAGCCAACCCCGAGGCCCCGGATGACCAGCGGCGGGAATATATCAAGCAAGAATGGCTGCGGCCGCAGCTAAATGATTATTACTACAAGCGCAAGCGCGACATGGACCAAGTGGTGTATTCAATGCTTAGGCTCACGGACATCGGCCTTGCGGAGGAGCTTTATCTACGCTTAAAAAATAAAGAATGTCAGATTTCAGACCTGGCCTTTGATTATTCCCTAGGCCCGGAAAAATATACTAAGGGTATCGTTGGTCCGATGCCAATCGCCAAAACAGCAGAGCAGATACGTGCCCTCTCTACCACCGCCAATAGGGGTAACCTCAATAAGCCCGTGGTTGTGCAGAATTTAATTCTAATTACTGTGGTTGAACATGTGATCGAAGCAACCCTTACCCCGGAGCTGGAAAATCAGCTCCTCGAAGAGTTGATGAATATTGAGTTGCAAAAGGTTGTCAATGCCATGTTGGGGCAAGGATAAATGACAGCCACCGCCGTAAATCCTGATGTAACTCAAAAAATCAGAAAGCTGATTGATTTTTTTGAGCCCTTTCGCCAGTGTGATGATGAAACCAAGGCCCTGTTAGCCCAAAAGGGCGAACTTGTGCGGGGCACCATTGGTCAAACCCTGCTACGGGCCGATGGAAAAGTTACCCATATCTATTTGTTGGTGGAGGGTAAGGTTCGCATAGTTGGTCGCGATAGCCGCACCGACGAGATCGAAACCGTTGAGCTCAGTAGGCCCGGCCAAACCCTGGGCTGGGTGGCGGTATTGCGCGGTAAAAGTTGTGAAACGGCCCTCTGTTCTGCCCCGGTAATTGCCGTTCGTTTTGAACGGGAGTTGGTAACTCAGCTATTTGCCAAGTCGCGGGAGGCCCGGGCCTATTGGGGTAGCCAGGCGCCCCAGGCGGAGTTATTTGAGGCCACGGTAGAGTTTCTTAAGCAGCATCCCAGTTGCAGACTTTCCACCCTAGATATTGTTAAAAAGTGCCTGCCATCCTATCGGGTATGTATTGCAACGGCCGCCAATGTGGAAACATTGTGCACCGGAGCGATGCTTTGGTATGTGAGTGGCGGTTCAGCCCACGGCACCGTTACCACAAATTTAAAGCCCCTGTTTGCCCAAACCAAGGCCTTCCGGGTGATTGGCATAGACCAAGCGGCCCTGCGCAGCAGTCTTTCTGGGGCTGATTCCACCGAGGATGCTGAAAATCCTGATCTCTTATTGTTTGATGAGATTAGGGATCTTGACGAGAAGGAAATAGAAATTGTTAAGGAAGATTTTGAGCCTGAATATGTAGAGTCTGATGATGAATTAAAAATTATTTATCGCCGTGGTCGGGGGCCGGTTGAGGGTTCCGCCGCCTGTTTGCGCATGGTTTGCGAAACCATGGGCATTCCCCTAAAGAGGGAAATGGTGCTGCGGATTTTGAGGGACCAAACCGAGCGCTTTGGCGGCATAACCTTACCCCTGGCGGGGGCAATTTGTGAAACCCTCGGCCTCAGAACTCAAATTACAGCAATTATTCCCCAAACCATACATAAATTTGAGTTTCCCCTGCTGATTTTGCAGGATAAGGAGTTAGTGCTTGTTAGTAAGGCCACTGACCAAGCCTGTGAAATTATTGTGCCCAGTAAGGGGATAGCTGAGCTGCCCCTCGAGGATCTTGTTTGCCAACAGGATGGTCGACTGGAAGTATTACTACTGGTTAAAACAGATCAAACCCCAGAGGATAATTTCAGCTTAAAATGGTTTTTGCCTTCCCTGGGCCGCTATAAAGTAGTGCTTACGGAGGTGCTGCTTTCCTCCTTGTTTGTGCAACTATTTGGCCTTGCTAATCCACTGCTAATTCAGCAGATTATTGATAAGGTTATTATTAACAGCTCCCCCAGCGCCCTTGGTTCTTTGGGAAGCCTCTTGATTCTATTTGCTCTGATTGAAGTTATTCTTCAGAGTTTAAGAACTTTCTTGTTTGTAGACACCACCAATCGCATTGACATCGCCCTTGGCAGTCAGGTGATTGACCACATGCTCAAGCTGCCCTTGAAGTTTTTTGATAAGCGGCCCGTTGGTGAGCTCTCCAGCAGAATCTCTGAGCTCGAAAATATCAGAAAATTCCTTACTGGCACAGCCCTTACCGCGGTTATTGATGCAGTTTTCTCGCTTATCTATGTGTTTGTGATGCTTGTTTATAGCTGGCAGCTCACCCTGGTGACCCTGGCGGTGATTCCCGCATTGATTGGCCTCACCTATTACTTCTCGCCCATTGTTCGCAAGCAGATCCAATCTAAATCCGTGGCCAGCGCCAAAACCCAATCGCACCTGGTGGAGGTGCTCTCAGGGATGCAAACCGTTAAATCCCAAGGGATTGAATTGCGCACCCGTTGGAAATGGCAAGATCTATATGTGGATTATGTGGCCGATGGCTTCAACAACACCCTGGTGAGTACCGCCAGCGGTGGCCTTAGTAATTTTGTTAATAAGGCCTCAAGTTTAATGGTGGTATGGATGGGGGCGGCCTTGGTTACCAACGGGCAGCTAACCCTTGGCGGCATGATTGCCTTCCGGATGATTGCCGGTTACGTAACGGGGCCGGTGTTGCGCTTGTCTCAGATATGGCAGAGTTTCCAAGAAATTAGTTTATCTATTGAGCGGCTAGGCGATATTCTCAACCATCCCCAGGAAGCTGGGCCCGATGAGTTGAAGAAGCCATCGGTTTCCTCTCTGAGTGGGGAGATAGACTACCAAGACGTTTGGTTTAGGTATAACCCCTCCGGAGAATACCTACTTAAAGGTATTAATTTACACATTCCGCCGGCCTCCTTCGTGGCCTTTGTGGGCCTTAGCGGATCGGGCAAGAGCACTGCCACCAAGTTGCTGCCCAGGCTCTATGAGCCCGAGAAGGGCAAGGTGCTTGTGGATGGCATGGACATTGCCAAGCTGGAGTTGTACTCGCTGCGAAAGCAGATAGGCATTGTTCCGCAAGACACGCTGCTGTTTGACGGCAGCATCCTTGACAACATCACCCTCACCAATCCCACGGCCACCCAGGAGGAGATCGATGAGGCAGTGGACATTAGCTGCGCTAGGGAGTTCATTGAGAGCCTTCCTGCCAAATATGACACCAAGGTGGGAGAGCGCGGGTCCAATCTCTCAGGTGGCCAACGCCAGAGACTGGCGATTGCCCGCACGATCCTGCAGAAGCCCAGCGTATTGCTCATGGATGAAGCCACCTCTGCCCTTGATTACCAAACCGAGCGCCGGGTCAGTGAAAACCTAATGGCCAAATTAAAGGGCCGTACCGTTTTGTATGTCACCCACCGTCTTTCCTCGATCGTTAATGCTGATCTCATTGTTCTCATGGGGGCGGGAGAGATCCTCGAGGTGGGTACTCACCGCGAATTGATCGAGCGGAAGGGCTCCTATTTCAGCCTTTATAATCAACAAGGTACTAGTATGAGCTAATAGTTTCGTAGTCCATGGCCCCAGAGCTGCCCCCAGCTTCTACCCCCCCGGCAAAGCAGCCGCCGCGCTTCCGCACGAACCGTGCCTTTGGCATGGGCCGCCAGGGCATGGGTTGGTCTAGGGCGGTGGTTTGGTTCATGATCGGTGGCACCGGCCTTGGCATGGTGATCGGCTTTGTGGGCCGGGTGGATGAAACAATTCAGGTGCGTGGCGTAATCGAAGGTTCCGATGGTTCCGACAAGGTGGTCTCCACCCTTACTAAAAGGGTGGGAAATGTATTTGTTAAAAATGGTGAATACGTAGAGAAAGGCGAGGTGTTGTTAACCCTGGAGAACCGTGAGGAAGTAGCCCAGGCCAGGGATGCCCGCGACATTGTGGCCATGAAGGAGCGGCGCCTGGCGGTGCTAAAGCTCCGCAACGGCCATGGGACCCGTGAGGACGAAGCCTTGGCCAGTGTGCGTCCCCAACTGGAGGAGGAAGCTGAGCGGATAAATAATCAAGATAAAATCAAGATTGCCTCAGCCCAATTAGATCTTACCCAAGCCGAACTTAGTGCCCGCCAAACGGAACAAACTTTATCGGCTAAAGCTAAGGAGTTGGAACTAAACCGTAGTTTGTTACGCCGTTATAGCGGTCTTTTGGCCAATGGCGCCGTGGCTGAAGTACAAGTACTTGAGCAAGGCAATAAGGTGCGCCAATTGGAATCGGCCGTGGCCTCTACCCAGGAGGAGCTCAGCAAGAACCGGGCCCGGGCGGCGGTGCAGCGCATGATCACGTCCTCCACCAAAGAACGCCTCGACCTGGATTCCGAGCGCCTCGAATCGCAAACGGTTGAAGAAAAAGCCCAAGCCCTCAACCGCCTATCTGATTTGCGTAGCCGCGTGGATCTCACGATTATTAGGGCCTCCATGGCTGGCAAGATCTCTGGCCTCTCCAAGCAACCGGGCCAGTTGGTGGCCGCTGGCGAAGAGGTGGTGAGTGTGATCCCCGATGACCGTGATGTGGCCAAGTTGGTGGTGCCTGATATGAATGTGGGCTTCCTCAGCCCTGGCATGGAAGTGCAACTTAGGCTTGATGCCTATACCTATTCCGAGTTTGGTTCCATCAAGGGTCGTTTAGTGGATGTGGGCCCCTCACTGCTGCCCCCAGATAAAAATTCCCCCAGAGCTCCCTACTTCCCGGCCAAGGTAAAACTACAAGCTCAGTCCATTAAGATCTCCGGTAAGCAAATCCCCCTGCGTTCTGGCATGGGTGTTACAGCTCTAATCAAGGTGCGCGATAAGCCCATGATTACATTGCTCACTGATATGTTTAGCAAGGGTGGCGACAAAACCGCCGGAATGTAATCCATCTTTCTTGTTTATCAGGCTTTGCAGTGGCTTTGCCTGGTAAGGTGTTTTTCCTGATTGTTGACTAACAAACCAATGTTTTTGGCCAGTCAAACGTGTGGGCTTCAATCCTTTGGGCCCTCAACCTTGCTGGCCAGTGAGCTTTGCTGGTCATTGAACTTTGCTGGCCATTGAACCCTGCTGGCCATTGCCCCTGTTGCTTGCCCTCTTGAAAATGACTAGGGTTATATGACTAGGGTCATATTCACAAGGGGCTGAGCTGAATTCTGTTTTCAAAAAATCGGGTGGGGCGCTGGACGCCGTTGCTGTGTTTATGGGCTGAGGTTGGCTAGCTTGATAGGGAGTTATTTGTTGTAAATACCATGCCGTTGGATGGAGTAACTTGACTGCTTACGTGGGCAAGGGCATGCAGGTGGCCATCATCGGTAACTTGCACAAGGGTGTCTAGGTCAGTAAGAAGCGCATAGCCTTCTTTCATCTCTACTTTGCCAGAGAAGAAAAATTCATCGAAGTTGGAAAGGAGCAAAACCTGCTTATCCATGTCTGAGGCTGCCGGTGTATAAACAAATAGATCTTGAGCGCGTTCAGTAACACCAATGCTGGCAGATCTTAGGGCGATGGCATCCCCTTCCATCCCGTTGAAATCGGTGATTGAGGCAAGCTCTGCATTGCTTATCTTGCCGCTGAGCACGGTCTTTTCAAAATCAGATAGGGCATTGAGATTGCCGAGGTCAACGCCTTCGTCCATATCAACAATAAAGATATCTGAGCCCCGGCCACCGGTCATTTCATCTAGGCCGCCATGGCCAAACAAAAGATCATCTCCATCACCACCAATAAGCGTTTCACTGTGGTTTGTGCCGAAAATTCTGTCGTCACCAGCGCCACCATCAAGGGTTACGTATTGAGATTCACCGGTTAGATATAGATCATCATTGCCTGTGCCACCATCAATGCGTGAGCGCACGGCACCATTCACGATCATGGTGTCGTTGCCATCACCGCCCATGAGGATTGAATCGAGCATGCCCAGTTCTTGCTGGTCAATGTCGCCAATTAGTTTTGCAATGTCTTCGCTGCTATCAATATCTAGGGAGAGTACGCTATTGATTTCGACTATGTCATCACCGCCTCCCATGTCAATCTTGCTGAATTCCATGGCTACACTTGATATTTCGCCGTGTAGTTCCACACCCATGGATTCAAATAGTGAAATATGTATATCAGTGGTGGCTTCCACCCGTAGCATGTCATCTTGATTGCTCATTAGTAGGGTGCTTCTATCTAGCACCCGTGTTTCATGGGAGATATCTGCTTGGATCGAACCACCCAGGGCCTGAGCATTGATTGAATGGTCATGGATTGCTTCCAGCAGAATTGGCTGTCCATCAAATACTGAACTCGGTTGAGTGCTGAGGTCTTTGCCTATTTCAGCGGCATTGGCGTGGGCGCCAGCCAAGGGATCAAAGCTTTCCGATTTGAGTACAGTTGGCTCAATGGCTGTTGAGGCCATAACGGCAGAATGGTGGATATTGTCTTGACTTGCGCTTGTTGAGCTTGAATCTGTAGTGGCACCACTACTTATCTGAACCGCCGCTGTTGAGTGGTCTGCTGTGCTTGTACCTGAGCTATATGCTGCAGCTGTTGAGTTTGTTGATGAACTTGCATGAGAAGTATCTTGATTTGATTGGCCAATGGCTGTGGTTTCATTGGTATGGCTATTGCTAGTGTCAGGGGTGAAAGTGGTTGAGCTCGATGTTGCCGGGGATGAGTAGCTGCTGACTGTATTTGATGAGTTAGGGCTGCTGCTAGAGGCTGAGCTTGTGCTGGCAGCTTTGCTCGTATCTACAGTGAAGCTGTTATTGTTGTTTGAGTTTTGATTGTTACTAGTTCCTAAGCTTGTAGGTATTGACGCCGAGTTGGAAGCAAAGTTAGAGATTGTGCTTGAGTTTTGGCTGGCAGTAGACGAGTTACTGGATGATGAATTAGATGCTGTGCTAGGAACTGAAGCAGAGGAAGAGCCTGAATTAGATGAATTGGATAAAGCTGAGGTTGTGGTTGCAGTTGCAGAAGATGATGTTGATGATGAATTTAAGGCTGAGCCAGAGCTTGAATTAGAAGAAGAATTAGATGAAGAATTAGATGAAGGGCTGGAGCTTGTGCTTGATACTGTGTTAGATCCAGAGCCTGAGTTTAAATTAGAGCTGGTAGATTTATTAGAACTATCATTGCCGCTGCTGGTGGAAGCAGTGTTTGAGCTTGTGTTATTGCTTGTGTTGATGCTTGAGTTTTGACTGGAAGCAGCGGAGTTGTTGGATGAAGAATTAGATGTCGTGTTAGGTGCTGAATTTGAGGAAGAGCTTGAATTGGAGGAATTAGATGAAGTAGAAGTTGATGTTGTGTTTGAGTTGGATGATAATGAATTTGATGCTGAGCCAGAGCTTGAATTAGAAGAAGGGTTGGAGCTTGTGCTTGATCCTGTGTTGGATCCAGAGTTGGATCCTGTGTTGGATCCAGAGTTTGTGTCTAAATTAGAGCTGGTAGATTTATTGGAACTATCATTGCCGCTGCTGGTGGAAGCAGTGTTTGAGCTTGTGTTGTTGCTTGAGTTTTGACTGGATGCAGCGGAGTTGTTGGATGAGGAGTCAGACGTCGAATTAGATGCTGAATTAGATGAAGATGATGAAGCTGTGGATGGTGTAGATGTTTGAGTTGATGATGAATTGGAGGTTGGGCTTGAATTGGATGATGAGTTAGATGAAGAGCTTGAGCCAGAAGATGAACTTAATTCATTGGCAGCCTTTGACTCACTGGCGGAGTTGGAGGCAGATGATGAGCTGTTGCTATTGTTGCTTGAACTGCTACTGCTACTGCTGTTGTTTCCATTGCTGCCATTGGAGCTATCTGTAGTCTTGCTAGTTTCTGACGAGTTGCTATTTGTTGTCTCATTGGAATTTTTGCTGTTGTTGCTGCTGGTATTTTCTGAAGTTTGATTGTTGCTAGTTGAGGAGCTTGAGCCAGAGTTAGAGGCTGAGCTGGAATCAGAGCTAGAGCTAGAACTTGATGCTGTGTTGGAGTTGGAGTTGGAGTCAGAGTTTTTATTTGAATCAGATGCTGAGTTAGCATTTGATGATCCTGAATTAGAATCCGAGCTAGAGCTAGAATTTGATCCAGAATTTGATCCAGAATTTGATCCAGAGTTAGATCCAGAATTTGATCCAGAATCAGTGCTAGCTGGTTTATCAGCGTTATCGTTGCTGCTACCAGTAGATGCTGAGCTTGAGCTTGAGCTTGAATTTTGATTTGAATTAGTAGTGCTGTTAGATTGTGATTCAGGCGCTGCCTTTGATGCTGACTGTGTCGATTGATCAGAAGTAGGGCTGGAACTAGACGATGAGCTGGAACCAGACGATGAGCTAGAGCTAGAGCTAGAGCTAGATGATGAGTTTGATACAGCAGATGATTTCAGCTCAGGGGCTGTGTTAGAGGTAGAGGATGAGCTGCTGGTGGAATTGCTATTGGTATTTGATTGATTTGTGCTGTTAGCTGAATTGCTACCTGTGGAGTTGCCACTTGTTGAATTTCCGTTTGTGGAGCTGCTGGTTGCAGTGTTGCTGCTTGGTAGTTGGACTACGGTGCCGGATTCATTGCTTTTAACTGTGGCACCAGCTATTTGGGTGGCATTGTTAATTGTGTTGCTTGGTGTTGATACTGTTGACTGGGTGGTTGATGATGAGGTGCTGTTGTTGGTGCTATTTAATAGTTGATTGGCCGCTGATATTACACTGGAGCTGGAGCTGGAGCTGGAGCTTGGGCTGGAGCTGGAGCTTGGGCTGGAGGCTTGAGTGCTAAATAGAGTTGTGCTTGAAGGCGAGTTTGAAGTTGATTGGTTTGTTGAATTGCCGTTTGTAATTGAGCTGCCGTTGGATGTTGATGGAACTGTTGATGAAGTAGTGGAAGCTGTTTGAATAGTCTTGCTAATCGGTGTCTCTGAAAGCTTGATTGTTGTGGGCGTCGCTTGTGCTATAGATGTTGATGCGGATGGTGTAACGGCTTGGGCTGACGTTACAGCTGATTTACTTGCTGCTGCCACTGCACTGCTTAGGCTGCTGCTAGCTTTTGGGGTGTAGTGGCTGTAATCAAGTACGGTGTCTTTGAGCAGAGATACGGTTTCAAAGGTTTTTACAACTGCATCACCTTTGGCTGCAATGGCATTGGTTTCGCCCCTGTGCTCTGCTTGAAGTTCTACCTGGGGTAGAGATGAGTAAGTATGGATATCGCTGGGCAGGCCCATGAACTCATGCAGGGCCTGAAAGGCAACTGAGCCATCGACAATATTTACATCACTCCAAAATACTTTTGCTGCGCCACCATTGGCAAAGCTTTCATCTTTTTTGAGCACATCGGCCATTAAATCCCTGGAGGAATCAATTCCACTGTTGAGCAGCTTGTTGCTGCCAAGGCCATCAATGGAGCGATCGCTGCTGAGTACAGAAAGTACATCGCTGCTGGCACCAGACTGCTTAATCAGGCTGTTGGCCTGTTGGGCGATGCTGGTAAATGCATCTAGGGCCCCTGCACTAATGCCAACATTTAGAGTGCCAAAATAGGCTTTAAGGTCGTCATTGGTGGTGAGGTCGAGGGTGCTGGCACCACGATTGGCGGCTAAGAAAAGTTTTTCACCTAGGGATTGGAGGCCGTTAAAGCCTTTCTGTTCTCCTTGGTTTGCCACTGCTTCTGTTACATAGCCAAGATTGAAGATTTGAGCGGCCTTTACTTTATAGTCAAGCGCAGCATCGTTGTTGTTTAGGGAGCGGGAGTTGGATACTGTGATGCTGAATGGATCATACTTTAGTAGATCTACTGTGCTGTCTAGGCCAAGGATTTTGCCAACCATTTTTTCTGCATCTGTTGTAGTCATATTGAGCTCCTTGCCCGTGCTGCTTTGCTTTAGCCCTTCCACCAGGGTTGTGATCGGGCTAACTACGCCACCGGTGCCACTGAGGCTGGTGATCATCTCGTGGCGGTTTAGGGAATTGGAAACAGTATCTGTGCCACCGATTACATGAACTTGCAGGCTTGCCCCTTCCGTGAGGTAGTAGGTGCTGCCATCCTCCCGTTTCAGGGCTTCCGTTTGTTCCCAGGTGCCATTTTTGTTGCTATCTACAAAGCCAATGTTGAAATAACCTTGGTCATCGGTGTAGGTGTACCAATCTCCGGTATCAAAGAATCCGTTGTTGTTGGTGTCGATGTAGGCCGTTGAGCCGGCCATCGGACCGTCAAAGGCGTGATATTCAAGGCTTGCCGTGGCCGCCGAGGGCTTAACCACTTCCGGCGCACCGCCGCCGCCGCTGTTGAGACTGCCGGTGAAGGTGCCGGCTAACCCTGTGGCACCCCTGCCAGGCCCCGCCAAGGCGCCTGCACTGGCCAGTTCTTGTACGGCAACTCCAGCTTTTCCACTTTGCAGGCTGGATTGGTCGGCGCCGCCTGCCACCCCAGTGGCGCCCCGGCCGGGGCCCACCGCTGCCCCTGCCGATGGGGTTGCCGCCGCGGCATTGGCGTTATCTCCACTGGTAAGCCCAGTGGTGTCGATGGTTATGGGGGCACCCACGGCACCCCGGCCGGGACCAGTGGAGGCTCCAATGGATGGCCCTTCTGATTGCTGGCTGGATTCGCGGCTGTATTGCTGGGTTGGTTGGCTGCTGCTGCTGCGGTAGCTGCGGCCCGCTTGGCCATCGGCGCCATAGGTGCCGCTGGTGCCCTGGGCACTGCCGCCATAACCACCGCCGTTGGGGGCGCGGCTCTCGCTTAAGCCAAAACCAACACGGGGGCTTGCGGCCGAACCGCCAATTTTGTGGGGGGATTGATCGCCAATTTTTACGTCCCCCAGCTCCTGGGGGGCATAGGGGGAGGCTTGCCGCAGGCGGGTGGCGTCTTGAAGGGTGGCCTGGGAAACCGCAATCCGCCCGGTGGGTACGCGGGTGGCATCAAAGTTTGGCCTTGAATTGCCTTGGGCTTCTTCGCCGCCGGAGGCCTGGGTGTTTTGCTGCTGGAGCACCAGCATCATCATTAGGCCGATGGCGGCGGCGGTGAGCGCCCCTTCCATCGTGAGCCGGCTCTGGTTGGACTCCAGCGAGATCGCTTTGCGGAAACCCTTTTTCATGGGGCACCAACCCCCACCGCTAAGGAGGTTGGTTGCTGCTTAAGGGAACCGATGTTTGAGCAAAAGGAGTTATCTCTATACACGTATGTACGCGTATAGAGATTCAGTGTGAGGTTGGCTTTGGGGCCGGAGTTCACAGTTGTGATCCTTTGGAGCCAATGTTCTCTCCTTGATCGCTTGTTGTCAACTATTTACCCCCTTTATATACCTGTATATGTGCATCGCTACAGGCCTATTTGGCTCGCATTTCTAATATTTATATTTGCATTTATGGCTTCAACTGGGCTTGGCCATGCTTCCTTTCTTGGCCGTTAATGACGCTGGAAACCACTGGTGCAACTGGCTTATTGGGCTTATGGGTTAATGGGTATCACGATTCTGTGTTGTTGTTTTGCTATTTATTTTCCCGTTTTTTCCCCTGGGGAATTTGTTTATCCATCCCTGTTGCTGCTGCCTAGCTGTATTGCCTTCGCTTGGCTGCCCCCTTGCCCCTTTTCGTGATTGCCCATTGCCATGGCATTGACTCCGGCAGTTTTTAAGTATGTATTTTATACATACTTGCCCTAGTCCGCGCTCGGCTTGGTGCCCCCCTGGGCGGCCCCTCTCGGTACCGCCGGCGAGTCAGGAATATGTATGCGAGACATTGTTAATTCCGCAGCTGGCGTCGTATAAAAGGCCTGTGGACCACGAAGTCCATTTATCTCTGCTTCCGATCCGGTAACCGCCCCCATGGCAGAAGAAGCCGTCACAATCGAGCAAGCGCAGGCGGCAGATCCCCCTGTGGCTGTGATGGCTGCTTCCGCCGGCGTGGCTCAGCCCCAAGCTTCTTCCCGTGTTGATGCCAGCGGCATCCAACTCAAGGGTGCCACCGTTGGCGATACTTTCTCTGCCCCCGTATCCCTTACAGCTGACGCCATCGCCACTGGCACCAGCGTTTCTGGTTATGGCAGCGGTGTAGCTGAGCTCCATGCCTTTGGTCTCACCCTTGAAGATCTCGCCGATGCCAGCACCGGTGATGCAGTTCGCGATGCCCTAACTACAGGTACTGGCACAAACCTCAGTTCCACCCTCAAGCTCACCGCTGAAAGCAGTGGTAGTTCTGTAGATGGCGTTGCCAATGCCCGCACCTTCGTAGAAGCGGCTGGCGTTCAGGCCGACCAAGCCACCATCGAAATGGGTGGCACAGGCACAGTTGCTGCTTCTGTATCTATCCAAGCCGGCGCTGATTCCAGTACTGCGGCATCCGCTGCCAATGCCTATCTAGGGGTTGCCCAGGCCACAGGGCTTGATCTGAATGGTGGCGACGGCGGCCACGTGCGCCTCGAAGTTGGCAATAATTTCATCGCCAGCGGTGCAGTTTCCGCAGATTTTCTTGCAGCTGCCGAGAGCGCCGCAGACGACGCCACCGCCACCGCTGCCATTGATCGCCTTCTGGGCGCCGATGTTGAGCAGCTCCTGGTGGGCGGCTCCTCCCGTATTGATGGCAATACCGATGTAAGCCTTGGCCTCACCAGCGCCAGCCAATCCGGCGCCAGCAGCAGCATTGTTGATGCGGCCAGCATCCTTGGCCTTGACCTCCATGAGGCCGCTGGCAGTGGTGACCTCCACGGGGTGCGCGGCGCCCTGCTGCTCAACAACCTTTCAACCACAGACGTCAATCAAACGTCTACCAGTTCCAGCGGCGACGCATCCGCCACAGCTGCGTTTGACACCGTTGGTGGCATCCACCTTGGCGACGTTGATACCGGTGCCCAGCTGGCAGCCACCACCAATAATTCCCTCAGCCTTGATCAAACTGCCAGGAGCAGCGGTGGAGATGTTGAAGCTTCCACCCATGTAAATGATGTATACGGTCTGCAGCAGGAAGGCCTGCTGGAAACCGGTGGTTCTACAACCATCAATGCCACCTTGGAGGTGGATTCCAAGCGGGCCGCCCAAGCTGTTGCCGGAGCTGCCAGCTCCACATATATCGGTGCCGACCAAGTTGGCATCAGCCTTGGGGTCCAGGAAGCCGCTGGCAATGTTCAGCTAATTGTTAATAACTTCCTTGGCGGTGAAAGCGTAGCTAGCAGTGTGCTTGCTACTGCCAGCAGCCAGGATGTGCAAGCTTTCCTTGCTGGCATTGAGGCCACGAGCCTCAGCTCCGGTGGTACTACCACCATCACCGTTGACAACGCCTTAACCAGTAAGGGCACAGCTAGCTCCAACGAAGACACCGCCGTTGCAGCCACCAACGCCACTGAGATATACGGCGTAACTGTTGATTCAGCGAGTTCTGCTGGCGATATCACCATTAATGCTGATACCAGCGCTTCAGTGGAGCTGCTGGCTGAAAGCCTCCGTGGTGATGCTGCTGCCTTGGCCCATGTGGGTAGCGAAGTGGCGGTGGCTGCTGCCACCCTGCTGGATGGCAACGCCGATGCCAAGCTTGTTGCCAATGCCTTAGCCGTTCTCGATGGCACTGCTAATTCCGTAGACGGCACTGCTGTTAGCCATTCAGATCTGGCTGCATTGCTTGGTCTCAAGGCCCAAACCGTTGCGGTAGAAGGCGATGCCGAGCTGATTGCCAAGGCTGGCCTCACCGCCACCAACAGCTCCGGCTCCCTGGCTGGAGATGCCAGCTCCAGCCTCAGCGTTGGCACCGTTGCTGGCAGCTCCGTTGACGGCTTCACCGCCGGTGGTGATATCACCCTTGGTGCCGATGCCTCCGCTGATGTGGAGCTGTTGGCCTCCAGTTTGGCCGGCATCGCCACCAGCGATGCGGTACTTGATCATGTATTTGCTGTTGAGGGTTCCTACAGCGCCGGTGGCGATGCAGACCTGAATCTGGGTGCGGTTGTTTCCGTTGATCAGGTTGCCTCCAGCGTTGATGGAAACGCCTTCAGCAGTGTCGCCATTGGTGATGAAGCTGCAGCCTTCGGCCAAGCCGGTGGCAACGATGTAATCCATGCCGATGGCTCCCTAGCCGTTGCTGCCAGCAGTGAATTCACCGCTTCCTTGGAAGCTGCCAGCACCGCCGGTGATGTGGCTGTTCAGGTGGATGGCGGCGATGGCCATGCCCTGAATCTGGCAGGTACCAGCCATGTGGATGTTTCCAGTGGTGCAGACCTAACCGCCAACGTCAGCGCCGATGCCGCTGTGGTGGCTGAGGCGAGCACCCAAGAGGGAGCAGCAAATGCCGCTGTGCATCTGGATGTGTCGGCGGTTGATGCTGGCAATGTGCAAGCCAACCGTGATGGCCAAGTGGACCTGGCTGCCGCCAGCGATGCCACCGTTACCGCCAGCACTGAAGGCGGTGAAGCCACTGATGATGCCAATGCTGCTCTGAGCGTTAATGTTCATGGCTTTAATGGTGGCAGTGGTGAAGGCATTGCCGTTGAGCGCAATGGTTCGATTGAATCAACAGCCTTCAATAATGCCCACGTAATTGCCCAATCGGAGGCGGGCCAAGCCCAAGTGGAGTCCCAACTCAAGGCAGTGGGTGCTTCTTTGTTGTCCGATGGAGTTATCAGCATCGGTGGTGTGGGTGATATCCATAGCGTTGGTGTTATTGGTGCCGTAAACGCCGCTGGTGAGATCAGCGACCGGGCCTCGATGATCGCCAACAGCCAAACTGGCAATGTTGGTGTAACTGGTCTGTTTGCTGCCAGCGGCATCAGCGGCGGCGAAGTTCAAGGGGCTGGGGGCACCGGTAGCCTCTATGGCGCTGGCATCATTGGTGCCGATCTGCTCAGCGTTACCCTCGAAGGCGATGCCATTAACCACAGCCAAGCATCGGCCGTTGGTCTCGATCACAGCATGCTTGGTGCTGGCTTCGGCAACAGCGATATCACCGGAGTGAGCCGTGTGGCCGTTGATAGCCTCACTTCTACGGATCTGGGTGATTCATTCGCCAGCCACAACAGCCGCAGTGTGGGTGTGTTTGCTAACTCCGCAGATCCCACAATCACCACCGCCGGTGCTGATCTGGTGGCGATCGCCGAAGACAACAGCTTTGTTACTGCCATGACCAGCCATGGTCAGGCCAGCAGCTCCAGCAGCTCCGAAACCGTTGGCATCAGCGGAGCCCACGTTACCCTCTACGGAGAAGGCGATCTGGTGGTAAACGCCCATTCCAAGGCTTCGGCCCTCAGCTCCAGCAATGCTTGATACCTGCATAATGCAGGCATAGTTGAGCGAAGCTAGTCTTGATCGAACCCAAGGGTGGTAATGAACGGCGCAATGAGAAGGGCCGTTTCGTAGAAAAACAGTCCCCCTTGGCCAAGCGGGTGGAACTGTGGCTCGAACCCCCTTGCATTGAAGCGATTGATCGCCATTGCAATCCCCGCAAGTTGGGCAGGGGCCGTTTCTTGCAACAGTTGCTTTTGGAATTACTGGCCACCGATGTGCCCGTGGGCGCTTTTTCGCCGGGCTCGGTGCTGATTCGTTTAACTGCCAGCGGCATAAATAACTGCCTGGTATTACAGCAGGACCCTGACCGCAGCGTATTGCTCACCACTGGCCCTGAGCCCTGGTTGGAGTGGCAGTTGCTGCCGGGCTGGAACCTGGCGGTGCGTCAGCAGCCGTTGCAGGTGGTGGGGGCTTCCCTGCAAGACATTGCTGCGGTATGGGAGCCTGCCCTCCAGGGCCTCGGCATCGAGCCCACGGATCCGGAATACCTGCAATTACAGGCCCTATGCCTGGAAGCCCTTCGCTTGGAGCAGCCTGAAGTGGAGCCCACTGAGGCTTCCAAGGCCCGATCTGCTAGGCCAACCCCCGACGAAGACCTCGAATTCCTCCCCTGGGACGGCACCCCGCAACAATCTGTAACAAAATAACGATTTTTCTTTTTGCAATTTCTGCATAAATCGAATTTGCTTTGATTTTCATCTGTCTACACTCAGCAATATGCGCTCGGCTGTGATTCCAGTGCTGCAGGTTGGCCGATAATTTGTTTGTGTATACAGCTCTAAGTTCTTGCCCCCATCAGGCTTCTCGGGCTTGTTTTTGTTACCACTAGTGCATACACAGCCATACTGAGCAATATCGACAGATCTATTCCTTCGGCATAAGGTGTTGTCACGCCCCACTGTGGGGTGATCGAATCAACCGTTCAACCCCACAACAACTCCCTAGAACATGGCAACTACAGCTCCCCTCTCCGATTCACAAGGTCTCATCGCTGATATACTTGAAACAGCTAATGTTACTTCAGGTACACAAGGCTCAAACATTGAGCAGATCCAGTCTGAAGTCAATAAACTACATCTTCCTGCCTCTTATGGCACTAAATTTGACGGCGCTGCGATCTCTGTTGATACTGTAAGCGCTGCTGGTCTGAATAATCTGGGCGGCGTTAATGTTGATTCAGAAGCAACCATCTCTACGACGTCTACTGCTAAGTCAACAGCAAATTCAACAAATGTCAGTGATGACAGTGCCAGCCTTGCCTTTGTTGATAGTAATTTTGGTCTAAACAATGCCAGTATTATTGATGTAAATTCTAATGCTGGCCTTACTGCTACTGCTGCAACTACTATTAGTGCTTCTGCTGCTACTAGCAAAGGTGATGCTGCTGCCCTGGCTTCCCTGCAAGACTCCGCTGGTATCAAAGATGTACTTGATCTGAATGCTGGTGGCGAACTAACGGCTATTGGCAAGGCACTCAATACCATCACAGCTTCTGCCGAAACGGTAGTTGACGACCAGCTTGGTGCCCAGGCCACCGCTGAGCTCTTTGGCACCCAGCAAGGTTTTGATGCAACTGACATCAACGTAAGTTCCAACGCTTCTATTCAAGGCATAAGTAGCCTGGTGAATAGTGCCAGTGCTTCTGTCACAACAGGCGATTTGGCTCTGGCTGAAGGCCTCGCAGGCACCCTCATCGGCGCCAACATCGATGGCATCGACGTTGGCGGTATCGCTACGGTGACCGGTCAAACCACTTTTGGCAACACCTCAAAAGCAATCAACGTTGAAGGTGACTCCACGGCAAAAAGTTCTCTTGATAATGCTGATGGCTTGATTTCAACCACAAATCTTGCTGATTTAGGCAGTGGTATTGATCCTTTGGCGGCATTTGAGGTTAGTAGTAATGCAACTCTCAAGGGCCTTACCTCAGTTACTTCTTCTGCAACTGCTGAAACGACTAAAGGTGATGCCACTGCTGATTCTATAGCTGATAATATCAACGGTGCTGATTTCAAAGGTCTCCTTGATATTGGTGGTGTTGGCTCCATTACTGGTGCTGCTAGCTTTAATCTGAGTGCTGCTGCTAGCTCGGTTACCCCAGATGATTCCTCAGGTGGTGCAATTGCAACTGCTGGTGGAACCGACCTCTCATCGTTTGGTTTAGCGGGAGCTGCTGGCACAGCTACCTTAGCCCATCTGGCTGACACGAACCCTCTTCATAATGCGGATGATGTTTTCGGAATTGATGTCGCTTCTGATGCCACTCTTTCTGGTACCGCGATCGGCAGCCTGAAGGCTGAAGCTTCCAGCACTGCCGACGCTGCAACTGCTAGATCCGGACAAAGTGCTGAACTCACTGGTGCTGAGATCGGTAGCCTGCATGTTGGTGGCATTGCCAATCTCACCGGTGCGGCCCAGCTCACTAGTGCTGCAATCGCTGCAAACGTTGGTGATTCTGGTCCCTACGATGCGCTTGCTGAATCTGGATTGAGCGCCACCACCGTCAGTGGTCTTGATGCCAGCTTCATCGATGTGGCTTCCGACGCCACCATCACCGCTCAGGCCTTTGGCACCCTGAATGCCACTGCCAGCAGCACAGGTGGTGATGCCACAGCTAAAGCTGGTGATTACATCAGTGGAGCTGGTGAAAGTGCCACTGTTTTGACTGGCCTGGAGACTGGCCTCGATCTGAGCATTGGCGGAGTTGGTACCCTTTCGGCCTTGGCTCAAGGCACTGAAAATTCCTCTGCCACAACTGTTGATGGGGTGGCCAGAGCCTCTGCGGGTATGGATCTCAATGGAGCTATCGGTTTGGACTTCGCTTCTAGCTCCGACGGCAGCCTTACCGGCATCGCCAAGCTGGCCGCCACGGTTGATGCGACCAGCACAGCCAATAATGCCCTGGCTAATGGTGACTTCAGCGCAATCGGCTTCAGTGGCTTTGATATCGGTGATGTCACAGTAAATGTTGACCACCTTGCCTCTGGTACTGGTGGCATCGGCGGGATTAGCACCCTCAAGGGTCAGGCGCAAATTGCTGGTACCCTGAATGCTGAATCAGTTTCTGGTAACGCATTAGCAGGGGTTGGTGATTTTGCATCCTCAATCATTGGCATGCATGATGTTGAACTTAATGGCGCTAGCAATGGCACTGTTCTCGGCACCGCTTCTGGTGTGTTCAGCACTTCGGCCACTAGCAGCCTAGAGGATGCATCTGGCTTCTCCGCTCAAAGCTTGAAGGGGATTAGCAGCCTGGACCTCAACTTGGGTGGTAACGGCGGCATTAACTCCATAGTTAACGACACCAATTTTGTGGGAGCCCACTCGGTAAGCGGCAATGCGACCGCTGTGGCTAGCGTGGATGCAATCGGCTTAGATGCTGGAAATATTCACATCGCTGGAAATGCATCGATTCTCTCGAATGTTGGCGTAGATTCCAAATCCGAATCTCACACCATCGCTTGATCACCTAGAAAAGCTCCTTCCGATCAGCCTCTTCCCGCTGACACAAGAGCCCGCCGTAAGGCGGGCTCTTTTATGGCAGGAGCGTCCCAACCCCACCCATAACCCCATCAATAAGCAATACCAATCAATACGTCCATACAGATTCATCTTGCATTTGCCAACCACCGGTACCGTTTTCCCTCGGCCCGCCGGTGGTTGGTTTTGTGTTGCCCATTTTTGACCTATTTGTATATAGCTGTATTGATGATGTTTGCGGGCTGAAAAACCATCCGACCACTGGTGAGTGAGAAACAGGTTTGGGCTTTGTATTGCTGTGGCCCTTGAAAATGGCCTTTTGAGCAATACAAAGCCCTTTTTGGGGCTGGATTTGGTGTTTTTAATTCGCCCTTGGGCTTGCGCTGGGCTCTTGAAATCCCCTGGGGCGCAGCGTGATTTTTGCACCGTTACGGCGTACGGTTGTTTCGAGGCCTGAAGGCCGAGCGTCTATACACAACCCCACCCCTCCACCCCAATCCACCCCATGGCTGACACTTCCTCCGCATCCAAAACGATCAGTGCCATAGGTATACAAGACCTCTTTGTAAATACAAACGCTGATGTGACCCTGTCGGCCCTTAGCACTGCCAAGTCCACCGTGGACTCCAGTGCAGTGGGTGGAAACAGCGAAAGCACTTCTCACATCACCACTAACTCCGCCCTAATCGACACCACTTCCATCGGAGGCGGTGGTGATGTGGCGATCCAGGGCATTGCCACCACCTCTTCTCTGGCGGAATCGAGCTCTGTGGATGGTTCCTCCACCACCACGAGCTTGGTAGACACCAGCGCTGGTATCGATGGCCTCGCCTCCCTTACCGCCGGAGGCACCCTCTCGCTCACAGGTAAGGCCCTAGACACGATTTCAGCTACGGCCAGTTCCGTTGGCAGTGATGCCACGGCATGGGCAAACCTCACTGATTTGCAGCAAGGGATTGGCGCCACCTCGATTATTGGTAACGGCAGCACCAGCGCCATCACCGGTTTGGTGAGCCTGGCCAACGAAGCCTCTGCCACCACGGTGGATGGCGTTGCATCTGCCCTTGCCACAGCTGATGAGCTGGTAGGTGCCACCCTCGCCACCGTGAACCTTGCTGGCACCGGCAGCCTGATCGGTGAAGTGGATTTCGGCAGTGTGGGCCTGGCCAGCAGTACCGGCGGTAGCGCCACTGCCACCCTCGATGCCAATTTCGCCAAAGGCTTGATCAGCGACACCTCGATCACCATCGATAGCGACGGCAGCCTCAAGGGTTTGGTGGTTGGCTCCCTTGATGTCTCTGCCACAGCTGTGGGTGGTGCTGCCTCTGCCTATGCCGGCGCTTCAGACATCACCTTGGGTGCCGATCTAACTTCCCTCACCATTGGTGGCGGTTCGGATCTCAGCTTTGGGGCCCAGGCAAACACCGCCTCCCTTGCCACCAGCGTTGGCTCGGCAGCCATCGCCGAAGCCGGTCTGTCTTCTCAAATTCAGGCCCTGCAATCTGGCCTGATCGACGGATCTGCCGATGGCATCCTCAAGGCGCAAGCGATCACAAACCTCTCGGCTGAAGCCACCAGCCGCGATGGCAGCGCCGCCGCCGCCGCCGGTAACGATGCCATTGCGGGAGCCAACCTCGCTTCCCTCACGGGCATGAGCACAACTGGCACCACAGTTTTTGATGGCACTGGCACCGTCACCGCCCTTGCCCAAGGTACGGCTAATGCCATTGCCAGCAGCGTTTCTGATGAAGCATCTGCCTTCGCTGGCCTGATTGCCACCGGCATCAACACCCTGGATCTCACCACGGGCTCCACCGCCGATATCACCACATCGGCGAAACTCACCGGTTCCGCCCTGGCTTCCAACGTTGGATCGCTTGATGTGGATGCAGGTTTGAGCTTTGAGGCCACTGGCCTCACCGGCTTCAAGCTGGATGCCGGCGGCGATTCCACCCTCACCGCCTTGGGTTCTGCCATCGGTAACGCCACTGCCACGGGTGTGGGCGCTGATGCCACCGCCCAAGCAACCATGAGTGCCTTGGGCTTCTCTGATGTAACAAGCCTCAAGTCTGGTGGTCAGCTGGATGTGGTGGGTCTTGGCATCACCACATCAACGGTGGAAGCTAGCTCCACCGATGGGGCTGCTGAGGCCACCGGCATCTTCAGCGCCTTCGGTTTTGATGGGCTCGACGCCACCTCCGGTGTGGGTGGATTCAGCACCATCAAGGGCCAAGCCCAGCTCACCGGCACGGTGAGTGCCACCAGCGTTGGCGGCACCAGTGATGCCACAGCGGGCGATGCAACCCAGGCGCTGATCGTGCATGGCCTGAATAATCTGGACTTGACTGGATCCGGTGGGGCCACGGTGTTGGGTACTGCCGCTGGGGTGTTCAACACCAGTGCCACCTCGGTTGATCTGGCAGCTACTGCCACCTCTTTCCAAGACCTCACTGGCATCAGCGACCTCACCGTTCATCTCGGTGGTTCTTCCACTATCACCGCCATCGTCACCGACACCAACTTCGTTAACGCCCATAGCGTGAACGGAGCGGCAACTGCCCTCAGTGGTATCACTGCCATCGCCCTGGACCTGGGTCACATCGAAACCGACTCTGCCCTCACGCTGGTGGGTTCTACCACCCTCACCAGCCGGGTGAACGCCACCAACGTGGGCGTCTGATTCGGCGATATCAGTTGATTGGCCCGGGGTTGTCCCTGGGCTACTAAGGGGGGAGGCTCCCTAGCTTTCCCCCGATTTTTTGGTTAAATAGGCGCGTGTTGCCTTGATTTCTAGGCGTTTTGCGCTTTTTTCCGTTAGATGCAGCCCCTTTTGCCCGCAATTCAGACGGAGGCCACCACCGCTGGCTCCCTGGATGCCATCGAGGCAATGGTGGGGGAAGCATCTGGTGATTTTTCGTCTTTATTGGTGGGGGCCAAGGTCACCCAAAAGCTGGTCATGCGTGAGCTCACAAGGGTTTTATCGGAATCAGCAGACCTGTTGATGCTGCTGGGCCATGACCTTATTGATCACGCCGGCCAGCAACTAGATGATTTACTAAGCCTAGACAATGATTCTTTAATGAATGCTCCGCCATTGGTGGCTTAGAGTTGGTCCCCTTGGTATCACTGGGGTTTACCATGGTAATTGATTTAATAATTCTTGGATCTTGCTGGGCCCTTGCTTCGATTTTGTTTTAGTTTTTTAGCCCTACTCTGATCTTGATTCGGGCTTGTTTTGATTATATTGTGATCTGCTTGTGTTTTGCTCGTATTTTTTTTGATCGCCCCTTTTTGTGTTTCAATCAAGTCTAATTGTTCTGCTCAGTGTCAATCCACTCTTTTCGCCGAAGCGACTTAATAATTGATTTAGAGTTTTTGACACTAATCGACAGATATGTCTGATAATGGATTTATTTAGCTTTTTTGCGTTGATTTAGCTTGCAGGCGGGACCCTTTTCCTTGTCTCCCTTGCCGTCTCCCTCCCTCTTGCTCTCTCTCCTTCTCCTTCTCCATCTCAGTTCTTTCCCTGTATGGCTCCCTCTTTAGCTTTCTGTTGAGCTTGGCCTGGTGTTCCTGGGCCCGGCTGGTACAAAACAGCCCTTTTGGGGCTTTTAGGGAATAGGCGTTCTGTTTCTGGTGGCGATTGATGAGTTCTGTAAGCAGTTGGCGCGCGCCTATCCCGGAGCCCTGGCCCAGTGGCTGCTTGATGTTTCAGGGGTTGGAGGGCTGGCTGGTGGCGAATTTCTTGGAGTGGGCGACGATTTTGGTGATGGCCCCGCCGCCACAACCGCCGCCGTCGCCACTGCCGGTGTCGCCAGCGCGGGCGATAGTTCCCTTGTCGCCAGCGCAGTATCGATCGCCCCAGCGTTTTACTGGCAGCTGATCGATACCGAGCTGGCGGCGGAGAGTCACCGGGCCGACACTGCGATTTTGCAGGCAACACCTGCAGCTGTGGTGGCTGAGCGAGTGGCGGCAATCAGAAACCCAGTGCTGCAAAAGGAAATTGCCGGCGGCTGCCACCTGTTGGCAGGGCTAGGCTTTTCCCAAGAACTAATCAATGCGTATTTCACGATGGGAATTTTGGATGATTCGGTGACCTACCAAGCCGCCGTTGCTGAATACACCCGCCGGGGTCGGTTGGAGGGCGAACGCCACGGGGAACAAAGGGGTCGCCATCAAGGCCTCAAGGAAGGCGAACTTCAAGGCAAACAGCAAGAAGCCCAAGCCTTAGTGCTGCGTCAATTACCGCGCCGCTGCGGCCAACTCAGCCAGCACCAGGAACTGGCGGTGCGAGCCCTGCCGCTGGAACAACTCGAATCCCTGGTTGGCCGTCTAGTTGGTGATCTATTTGGCGATCTATTTATCGCTTCCCCTGTGGGTTTGGCCTAGGGGCAAATACCAAGGATCTGACCCACAATTTCCAGCACTTGCTCTAATTGCTGGGACCGAAGCATCCCCATCGGATGCGGCTTGGCGTTGCGGGCTTTCCAGTCAAAGGATTTGATCTGATTACAGAGCACAAAGCTGTGGGCATCAGGTTTTTCCGGGATTGGCCCTAAATCCACGGCCAGGGAGGAGCCATGGTTGTAAGCGGCTGAGGTCATGGCGCAGCCCACCACAAGACCAACGGTGCGATGAAAGGAAGCGGTGGAGAGCACTAAAAATGGATGGTGATCCCTCATCTCCCTGCCAGCCTGGGGGTTGTGATCAATCCAGATCACCTCACCCCGTTCCGGTACCCAATCTGTAGATGCCCCATGGGGTTTCATTCGAGAACTTCTTTGCCCACCGGCGACCAAGCCATGGCTTCCACCGGTTCCATTGGTTCCATGGATTCGGCTGCCATTGGTTTGTAGGCGGCTAAGCGTTCCTCGAGGGAAAGATGTGGTTGAGCAGCACGGATAAGGACACCTTCCTCCACCACTGTTATCTCCACCTCTTGATCTTCCAGGAAGTGGGCTTCACGGGCGATGGCTACCGGTAAACGAACCCCCAGGCTGTTGCCCCAGCGCCTGAGCGCCTGCTTTGAAACAGCGGGTGCCATTTTTTAGATCCGTATAAACGTAAGTCTATCCCTGTGAGCTCTTGTGGGGTGCCTTGGTTGGAACAAAACAGCCTTTTTGTTGCTTTTAAGGAATAGGCGTTCTGTTTCTGGTGGCGATTGATGAGTTCTGTAAGCAGTTGGCACGCGCCAATCCGGGCGCCTTGGCCCAGTGGCTGCTTGATGTTTCTGGGGTTGGAGAGCTGGCTGGTGGTGAATTTCTTGGAGTGGGCGACGGTTTTGGTGATGGCCATGCTCCTAAGGCCTCCGCCTCAGCCATCGCCGCCGCCGCCACTGCCGGTGTCCCCACCGCGGGCGATAGTTCCCTTGCCGCTAGCGCAGGATCGATGGCCCCAGTGTTTTACTGGCAGCTGATCGATGCCGAGCTGGCGGCGGAGAGTCACCGGGCCGACACCGTGATTTTGCAGGCAGAGCCTTCAGAATTTTGGATGATTCGGTGACCTACCAAGCCGCCGTTGCTGAATACACCCGCCGGGGTCGGTTGGAGGGCCTGGCGGAAGGAGAACACCACGGGGAACAAAGGGGCCAGCAGCTAGGACACCAGCAGGGGCTGAGTCAAGGTCGCCATCAAGACCTCAAGGAAGGCGAACTTCAAGGCAAACTGCAAGAAGCCCAAGCCCTAGTGCTGCGTCAATTACCGAGCCGCTGCGGTCAACTCAGCCAGAGCCAGGAACTGGCGGTGCGAGCCCTGCCGCTGGAACAACTGGAAGCCTTGGCTGAGGCCCTGCTGGATTTCGATGGTTCCGAGGCCTTGGATGCTTGGTTGGCGATTTAGATCTAACCCTTGCCCGAACCAGCGACTGGGGCCTTGCCCCATCCCTTGCTCCAACCCTTGGCCGAACCAGCGAGCGAACCTTCGGACTAATCCTTCTTCTAAGCAGCGATCTATCGGCGACTTAGCCGGCCGATTTTGTTTGGGCACTGCTGTCGCCCGGTTTTGGGCCCTTGTTTTTTGGTTGTTAGTTGCCTCGATTGGAGTCCCGCCGATTCTTTAACTCGGCGCAGTTTTGCATGGTGCTGTATCTGCAGCCTGTGAACCGCCGCGCAGGGCCCGCCACCAAATATGCAAAATTGCATCTTGCGTATTTGGTCGTTTTCTCACTCTTTTATGTGCATATGCATGGCCATTAAATGCTGAAACGTATTTAACTTTTGCGCCCCTAGCGGCCCTTTGAACCGCTAATAAGGCGTTTTTGGCCTAAACAACCTTTTCATAAGTCATGCTGATTGATCGGCCTACTTTTGCTTCCCAGGGTTAAACCAGTCGCCGGTGGCGGCCTCGCTCTGACCGCCGGTGGTTGGCTGCCTGGGCCCGTCAGGCTCCCGCTCCGGGCCCCAAAAAATGCAGGAACTGCATAAAACTCCTTGCAGTAATTGCAGAAACTGCATAAACAGTTTGTATTGCTGGGCTGTATTGCCTGGGTGGTTTTAGTTGTATTGCTGCCTTAAGTATGCAATCGCCGATGTTGCTCTAATCGCTGAAAACCACTGTGCCCTAAGGCTTTTGCAATACCAAACTCACCTGCCAGCAATATCGACTTACCCCTCTCTGGGGTCGTAGTTTCTGTTCGTGCCCCCCAAGTGGGGCTGAATTTGAACCGTTCAACCCCACAAACCATCCAATAGAAAAATGGCCCCCACCAATCCTTCCCCAACTGGTTTCGAGTCCTGGTCCTCTGATGTAGTAACAGGCGTTGGCCTTCAGGACATCAATGTCACCGTCGACGCTGAAGCCACCGTTTCCGCCACATCCACTGCCAAGTCGGCAGCCAAGGCTGAGAACGTTACCGGCGACAGCGGCAGCCTTTCTGACGTTGATTTCAACTCAGGCCTGCAAGCCACTACCAGCAACACCTTTGAAGTTGCCTCCAATGCTGCCCTGAGCGGCATTGCCACCACCACCGCTAATGCTTCCGCTGCCACCAGCGCCGGCAACGCCAATGGCTTTGCCACCATCGGTGACGCTGCTGGTATCAGCGATGTTTCTTCCCTGGAAGTTGGCGGCGAACTGAATGCCCTCGGCAAAGCCGTTGGCACCGTCACCGGTTCGGCCCAAACAGTGGTGGGCAATGCCGACGCCACTGGCTTCCTTTCCGGCGCCATGCAGGGTTTTGAGGCCGCTGGCATCGATGTCAGCTCCAATGCTTCCATCCAAGGCCTGGCCCAACTGGCTAACAGCGCCACTGCCGCTGCTACCTCCGGTGGTGACTCCGCCGCCACTGCTTACGCCAACAATCTCACCGGCGCCGATCTGAATGGCCTGGATGTGGGTGGTGTTGGCTCCATCGCTGGTCAAGCCAGCCTGGGCAACACTTCCAGTGCCACCAACGTGGTGGGAGCTGCCACTGCTAACAGTGAACTCCTAACTGCCACTGGCCTCACAGCCTCAGACAATGCGATCGGTTCTGCCGCCGCCGGCATCAACATCTCCAGTGACGCCACCGTCACCGGCCTGAGCTCGATCACCAGCTCCGCCACCGCCGCCACCACCAATGGATTGGCTGATGCCAATTCGATGGGTGGAGACATCCAAGGCATCCAGCTTGAGGATGCTCAAATCGGTGGCATTGGCTCGATCACCGGCCAATCCAGCTTCACCGGCAGAGCTAGCTCCTCCAATGTCACCGGTGGTGATTCCACTGCTGACAGTGACCTGACTTCTGCTGGTGGTTTTGCTACCACGAAGCTGGTGGACGTTAATTCCGATGCCACCCTCAAGGGCCTGAGCAGCATCAACATGTCGGCTATGGCCGAAAGCACTGGTGCTACTGGTGCCACCACCCTTGCCGATGCTTCCTTCAACGGTGGCAATGTCACCGGTGCTTCTCTCGATGAAGTGAGCATCGGCGGCACAGGCAACGTGCTTGGCCAAGTGGGCTTCACCGGCGCTGCCACTGCCACCAACGTCACTGGCATGGCAGATGCAACGGGCGACCTGGCCAGCGCCATGGGTCTGGAAACCCTCGACAACATGACTGTGAGCAGCGATGGCACCCTCAAGGGCATCGCTTCAGTAACCGGCGCGGCCACCGCAGCTACCACCGCTGGTGATGCCAACGCCGCCGCCCTCGCTGGCAACATCAACGGTGCTGATTTCGGTGACCTAGTTGATATCGGTGGCATTGGTTCGATCCAAGGTGCCGCCAACTTCAATCTGAGTGCTAAATCCACCAATGTGACCGGAGGAGCCGCTGGCTCTGATGCAACCGCTGGTGACAACACCCTCCAAGCGATGGGTTTGCAATCGATTGACGGTGCATCTACCGCCTATGGCATCGACATCGCTTCCGATGCCACCATCTCCGGTACGGCCATTGGTTCACTGAAAGCAGAAGCCTTCAGCACCGCCACCGATGCAACTGCCATGGTGGGTAATAGCGCCGACCTCGTTGGTGCCCAAATTGGCGATCTCAACGTGGGCGGTATCGCCAGCGTTACCGGCGCTGCCCAGCTCACCGGCAATGGCACCGCCACCTCAGTTGATGGGATCTCCACAGCCGAAAGCGGGATTGCCGCCAGCGTCACTGGCCTTGATGCCAACCTGTTTGACGTGGCTTCCGATGCCACCGTCACCGCCCAGGCCTTCGGCACACTGAATGCCACCGCCAGCAGCACCGGTGCTGATGCCACAGCAACTGCTGGTGATCACAACACCAGCCTCACTGGCCTCGCCACTGGCCTCGAACTGAACATCGGCGGCGTTGGCACCCTTTCTGCCCTGGCCCAAGGTGCTGAAAGTGCCACTGCCACCACCGTTGATGGGGTTGCCACCGCCTCTGCGGGCATGGACCTCAATGGCGCCATCGGTTTGGACTTCGCTTCCAGCTCCGACGGCAGCCTCACCGGCATAGCCAAGTTGGCCGCCACAGCATCAGCCACCAGCACCGGAGCTGACGCTTCCGCCAACGGCGACTTCAGCGCCATCGGCTTCAGTGGCCTGGATATGAGCATCGGTGGCATCAGCACCCTCAAGGGTCAAGCCCAAATCGCTGGCACCCTGAACGCTGAATCCGTCTCTGGTAATGCCTCTGCTGGTTTAAGTGATCCTCACTCGATCATCACTGGCATGGAAAACGTGGTCCTCAATGGCGCCAGCGATGGCACCATCCTTGGCACGGCTTCCGGTGTGTTCAACACCAACGCTGCCAGCACCCTGGGTGATGCATCGGGCTTCTCCGCTCAAAACCTGAGCGGCATCAGCAGCCTCGACCTGAACCTGGGCGGCAATGGCGGCATCAACGCCATCGTGAACGACACCAACTTCGTGAGCGCCCACTCCGTGAGCGGCAACGCCACCGCCGTGGCCTCCGTGGATGCCATCGGCCTCGATGGCGGCAGCATCCACATCGCTGGCAACGCCACGATCATGGCCAACGTGGGCGTGGATTCCAAGGCAGAAGCAGGCACCATCGGTTGATGGGGTCGGGGGGAGTAAGCCCACGGGCGCTCCCCCCAGTTTTTCTTCTTGCTTTATCCATTCCTTCGCGCCATGGCCCATGACCTCCGAACCAACGGTGGTCAACGTCTTTCCAGACGATGACTGCTATTCGGAAGAGGCCATCGAAGAGTTGATCGGCGACACCACCGCCGAACTAGCTCAACTACTCAGTGGGGCAACGGCCACGCTTAAGCAGGTATTACGGGAACTAACCCGGGTACTCACTGAAGCCTCAGACCTGTTGCTCCTACTGAGTTCTGATCTCCTGGATATCCCAGGGGCCCTCGTCGCTGATCTGCTCAGCCTCGCCGAAGACGACCTTATGAATGCACCAATGTTCGTGAGTTGATTCTTGTTTTTGCTCCAAACCGGCCCCCTAGAGCCTGTTTTTAGCACTGATAAGTAACTCTGTTTGATAAGCCCCTGATTGATCCCAGGGGCTGCACCAACCGCCGGTGCTTTGACTGCTCACCCTGCCGGTGGTTGGACGCCTAGGGGGAGCAGTCATCGCTAAATAACCGGCCGCGATCACAGATGCCCAGCAAGAAATAAGCCCAGCTCCTAAAAAATACGTCTAAGGGTTGTATAGCCGTCCTGTATGGACGGCTTTTTTTTGGTTGTATTGCTCCGAGGTCTATGTAAATAGGGATATAGCTGTAGCGGCCAAAAACCCTTGCGGCCACTGGGTTTTTCTATACCAAATCCATGGGCCAGCAATATCGACAGGGGCATCCCAGGGGGCATAACTTCAGTTCGTGCCCCCAAGTGGGGCTGAATTCCAACCGTTCAACCCCACAACCAACTCCCTTAGACAAATGGCTGATCTTTCAAAGCCCACAGTTCCGGCTTCTTCGCCGACTAACCTTTCCGAAGCATTTGATCAAGTCAAAGCAGCGGGTCTTCAGGATCTGAATGTTGTTGTTGACGCCGCAGCAACTATCGGTGCTAACTCCACTGCTAAGTCAGTTGCAAATGCTGCAAACGTAACTGGCAGCAGCACAAGTCTTTCCGAGGTTCTGTATAACTCTGGTCTCCAAGCCTCAGCTGCTACTGCCAATCTCAACACAGCTGCAGTAAAGGCTGACGCAGGACTGAGTGGTATTGCCACCACCACCGCTGCCTCCTCTGCTAGCACCAGCAATGGCACTGCCAGCGCTTTTGCGGCGATGGCTGAAGCCGCTGGTATCCAGGATCTGGATCGTCTCACCGTTGGCGGCGAACTCACTGGTCTGGGCAAGTCGCTCAACACCATGAGTGCCAAGGCTGACAACGTGGCTGGTAACTCAAACGCAGCCTCTGAACTCAGCGGTTCGATAGAGGGCTTTGAAGGCGCCCAAATGGGCATCAGCTCTAATGCATCCCTCCAGGGCCTGGCGCAGTTCAGCAACACCTCTGCTGCTTCCACTTCCACAGGTAACGCCGATGCGGAAGCCTTCGCCCAGCAACTGCAGGGTGCAGACCTCACCGGCCTCAAGGTTGGTGGTGTCGCCAATGTGACCGGCCAAGCTTCCTTGAGCAACCTGTCATCGGCTGATGCCGTGACTGGTAATTCAGAAGCCGAATCCAAGATGGGCACAGGCGCCCAGGGCTTGGTTTCTGGGGCTGCTTTTGATATCGACCCCAGCGCCACGACAACAATGTCCGCCGCTGGCCTGGAAGTGGCCAGCGACGCTGGCCTCACCGGCTTGGCTTCGATCACCAACAACGCCACTGCTAAAACCAGCGCTGGTTCCGTTGATGCCGATGCGATCGGCACCTCAATCCAAGGCGCCAACCTCAACACCGTTCAGATCGGTGGTGTAGGCACCATCGGTGGCCAAGCCACCTACGGCGCTAAGGCCACTGCTGAGAACGTCAACAACGGCTACTCCGACGCCCTAGCTGATCTCACCAGCGTTGATGGTTTGGTGGCCGGCGCCAAGCTGAACATCGCCTCGGATGCCACCATCCAAGGTTTGGCCAGCATCACCAACGATGCCTCGGCTACCGGTACTGGTGCTTCTGGAACAACCTCTGCCACTGACCCCAGCCTTGCTGCTGCTACAGCCATTGGCTCACGCGCCATTGCAGAAGCGAACACCCTCATCGGTGCAAATCTTGCCACCGACACCGACATCGGTGGCATCGGTTCGATCACCGGTCAGGTGAACTTCGGTTCCAAGGGCACAGCTGAGAATGTAAGTGGTGCTGCAAAAGCAGTTGCTTCTCTTGGAGATCAGGGAGTTGTTTCTTCGGTAGAGAGCTTCACCGGTGGACTGGCTCAGGGTTTGGTCACAGGAACTGATTCAGGAACAATTGGCTCTCCTGCCGTTCCCCTTTACGGCACCGACATCAAGTCAGACGCCACCATCAAGGGTCTGTCAGGCATCAACCTGCAAGCTGCTGCCAACACGACCGCTGGTGTGGCTGATGCGGATGCCTACGCTGGCACGATCGACGGCGCCAGCCTTGGCGACGTTCAAATCGGTGGCATCGGCAGCCTGGCTGGTCAATCGACCTTCACCGGTAAGGCCAACTCCAGCAACGTCACCGGTGGTGCTTCCACCGCCGACGCCAAGTTGGTGGATGCCGACGGTATGTCTGCCTTGGCTGGTCTCAAGATCAGTGCTGATGGTGGCATCACCGGCCTGAACACCGCCAACCTGTCGGCCGTTGCCAAGAGCGTTGGTGATTCTGCTGGTGATGCTGAATCTGCCACCGCTCAAGCCACTGCTACCACCCTCCAAGGTGCCGAGCTTGGCCAGGTCACAGTGGGTGGTATTGGCAACATTGTTGGCCAAACCAGCCTCACCTCCTTGGCTGATGGCGCCAATGTGACCGGCGCCGCCACCGGCACCGGCACCCTTGGCAGCGCAGAAGGTCTTGACCTGGCTGGCATTGCAACCATTAGCAGCGATGCCTCGGTGAAGGGTCTGGCTTCTATTAATAGTGTTGCCAACGCTGAAACCACTGCCGGTGCTGCCACTGCATCTGCAATTGGTTCCAGCATCAACGGTGCCGACCTTTCCGCCGGCGGCCTTGATATCGGTGGTCTGGGCACCATTCAGGGTCAAGCCAACTTCGCCTTCACTGCTGATGCCAGCAATGTGGATGGTGCAGCTGCTTTGGCCACTGCTGGTTCACTTGATACAGCTAACGTTAATCTCACAGCCAAGGGCCTAATTGGTAAGGCAACTGACACGACACCTAATCCCGATGTCTACGGGATTGATGTTGCTTCTGATGCCACTCTTTCTGGTATGGCGATTGGTTCACTGAAGGCCAACGCTTCCAGTACTGCTCAGAACGCAACTGCCCGTTCTGGTGATGGCGATTCAGCTACCGGTGCCGACTTACCTTCCCTGAATGTGGGCGGCCTGGCAAACCTCACCGCCGCTGCCCAGCTGGATTCCGCTTCCATCGCTGAAAGCGTTGGTGGTGTTAGCACCGCCCTCGCTGGCCAAGGCCAGAAGGTGACGGGTCTTACTTCCGCTGGTGAAGTTGCTGATGCAACTTGGACCTCAACTGCAACAACAGCCACCAACATGGGTGGTGGTTTCCCGAGCGCAACTGGTACAGCCGCCCTTGGCGCCCGCACCTTTGATACCGACCTGAACATCAATGTGGCTTCCGATGCCACCTTGAATGCCAAGGGCTTCAGCAACCTCGATGCCACCGCCAGCAGCACTGCTGGTAACGCCATTGCTGATGCAGGTTCGAGTGTTACGACGGGTAATAGTTCGGCTTGGGTGAATACCTCTGCCTCCACCGTCACCGGCATTGCCGCTGGCATGGACATCAACATTGGTGGCGTGGGTAATCTCACCGCCCTGGCCCAAGGCACCGCTGATGCTTCTGCAGAAAGCGTGACTGGCCTTGCCGATGCCTTTGGTAGCCAATCGGCCCTTGGCATCAGTCAACTGGAGATCAAGACCGCCTCTGACGACACCCTGAAGTCGACCGCTTCTGTGGTTGGTAGCGCCACTGCTACTACTACCGGTGATACCTCCGCTGACTTTGCCGCTGCCGGTATTGACTTTGATGCCACCGGCATCAATGGCCTGGCCATGCAAGCTGGCGGTCTGGGTAACCTCACCGCCACTGGTTCAGTGACCGGCAATGCCGATGCCACCTCCGTGGCTGCACCGGCCGATGCCCGCGGCGAAATCGACGCCATGGGTCTTCAAGATGCCTGGTTCTCCAGTGCATCCGATGGAAACATCACCGGCATGGGGATTATCAACTCCGGCATCCATGCCACTTCTACCGCTTCTACTGCTAATGCAGAAGGCGACTTCGATGCCACCGGCATCAAGACCCTGGAAGCTGGCATCGGTGGGATCTCCACCCTCAAGGGTCAAGCCCAGGTGAAGGCAGACGTGAGCGCCGAAAGCGTTTCTGGCAACGTGAATGCCTACTCAGGTACGGATCTGGCAGACGCCACCGGACTCTCCGGCAATTTCAATATGACCGGCAATGGTTCTTCCATCACCGGCCTAGATGGCATCGAGCTCGCAGGTAAGAGCGACGGCACCATCCTTGGTACCGCCAGCGGCACCTTCACTACCAACACTGAATCAGTGATTGGTAATGCCACCTCCAGTGCTTCCCAAACCCTGCGCGGCATCAACACGCTGAACCTGGATCTGGGCGGCCAAGGCGCTATCAACGCGATCGTGAACGACACCAACTTCGTTGGTGCCCATTCCGTGAGCGGCAACGCCACCGCCATTGCCACTGTGGATGCCATCGGCCTCAACGGCGGCAACATCCACATCGCTGGTAATGCCACCATCCTGGCCAACGTGGGTGTGGATTCCAAGGCAGAAGCTGGCACCATCTCCTGATAGTGCGGTGGGGGAGCTAACCCAAGGGCGCTGCCCCCAGTTTTTGTTCTTGCTTAATCCATTCCTTCGCGCCATGGCCCATGACCTCCGAACCAACGGTGGTCAGCGTCGATTCAGACGATGACTGCTATTCGGAAGAGGCCATCGAAGAGTTGATCGGCGACACCACCGCCGAACTAGCTCAACTACTCAGTGGGGCAACGGCCACGCTTAAGCAGGTATTACGGGAACTAACCCGGGTGCTCACTGAAGCCTCAGACCTGTTGCTCCTACTGAGTTCTGATCTCCTGGATATCCCAGGGGCCCTCGTCGCTGATCTGCTCAGCCTCGCCGAAGACGACCTTATGAATGCACCAATGCTGGTGGGTTGAATTTTTTTCCACCATCGCCAATTTCTTTAGGGCCCAAATGGGCCCTTTTTTATGGCTTTTATATACTTAGAAATACGGGTCTATACGGGAATTGCTGTATTGCTCCAGCGATATTGATACATACAGAGTACAGATAAGTTATTCTTACTCCCTTCAAAAACAAGTGGCAGCAAGGGTTTTGCCTTGTATATCTGCGATACATTTATTGGATTAGTCCCTAGAAGTGACATGGGGCGTATAGGCTTAGCTCACACATTCGTGTCGCTCCTCCGCCGGTTCACCTTCCATGGCAAACGCCACTTCCAGGCAGGAACTCGACCTACTCCAGGGCCTAGTTGCCGACAGCCTGCACGTGCAGGCCGATGCTGAGCTCAATGCCGGCACCGACGCCGAACTAACCGCTAAAGCCTCCAGTACCAAGGGCGAAAGCAGCGCCACCGCCAGCCTTGATCAATCCGATGGTGTGCTCGCCACCGAGCTCACCATTGATGGTGATGCCACTACCACCGGCAGCAGCAAGGTCAAGCTCACCGCTGATTCCAGCGGCGTCACCGGCGATGGTTCCGCCAGCAGCACCGTTGATAGCAGCACCGGCCTCACCACAGACAAGCTCGACATCGGTGGCCAGAGCAGCCTCACCGGCAGCAGCAACGCCACTGTTATTGCCACCACCGCCACCACCGGTGGTGATGGCCGCTCCACAGCCCAAATCAACGATGCCGCCGGCATCCGCGCCAACAACACCAAGGCCGACGGTGATGTAGCAATCCGGGCCAGCGCCAGCAATACCCTCACCAGCTCCGCCACCGTTACCAATTCCACCGGAGACGGTGGTTTTCCCGATGGCGCCAGCGCCACCACCGAGCTGGGCGACAGCACCGGCGCCAGCCTTGGTCCCCTAGATCTGGGCGATGGCGCCACCGTGACCGCCTCAGTGGTCACCACCAGCAGCGCCACCGCCAACGCCACCACCGGCAGCGCCGAAGCCGAAGTGCTGCTTGCCGCAGATGAAGGCAGCAGCGTTACCGGCCTCGACCTCACCGCCAACCCCGACACCTCCAGCAACAGCATTGCCGGCGAGGGCACGCTCCAGGCCGAAGTACGGCTAAACAGCAATGCCACCGCCACCACCACCACCGGCGCCGCCAGTTCCTCGGTCAACGCCGGCGTGGTGCAGGGCACCTACCTCGGTTCCGCTGAAACCAGCATCGGCGGCGATGGCACCGTTTCTGGCGCCATCACCATGGCCGCCACCAGTGAGGCCACCAACGTTGGTGGGGGTGATGTAACAGCCACCGCCAGCCTTGAGGGGGCCAAGGGCCTCAGCCAAGACGACTCCACCACCAAGGCCAGCCTGTTGGTGAGCGGTGATGGCACCCTCACCGGCACCGTGTCCAACACGGTCAAGGTCACCGCCACCAGCAGCGCCGGTGATGCCACCGCCGAAGCCGGTTCCGCCTCCGGTGGTGATGTTTACGGTGTTGATCTCCAGAGCGCCACCGTTAATGGCTCCGGCAAGCTCACCGGCCAGGTCGCCACCAACACCAGCGCCACCGCCACCTCCACCGAAGGCGAAGCCACAGCCCTGGTGGATCCCGCCAACCGCACCGCGGTTCAGGCCTACGACATTGAATTTGGCAACGACGGCGCCTTCACCGCCACCAACAGCAGCGTGGCCGCCGCCACCGCCACTTCCACCGCAGGCCTGGCCATCTCCCAGGTGGGTAGTGATGCCGCCGCCCTTAATAACGCCGCCATCGACGGCAGCTATCTAAACGTGGGTGGTGACACCACCCTGTCGGCCATCACCAATGGCGATGCCGATGCCACCGCCGCCAGCGTTAGCGACAGCGCCTACGCCCAGGTGTTTACCAGCAATGTGGGTGTGGCCCACAGCGCCTTTGTCGGTGAAGCCGACGCCAGCTTCACCGGCACCGCCGTTAATACCTCCAGCGTTAAGGCCACCAGCATTGGTGACAACCTCAGCGACTCGGCCATGGCCGCCGCTGATCTCTCCTCCATCGGTTTCGACACCGATGACCTGGCCGGGGGCTTTGGCCTCAAGATCGCCGGTAACGCCACCGTTAACGGCACCGCCGGCATCCAGAGTGATGTAACCGCAAACATCACTTTGGGTGATGCCATTGCCACCGGTGATTTCTTTGGCTTTGGTGTTCAGCTAGACAACGTAGATGTGGGTGGCACAGCCACCTTCAAGGGCATCGGTTTGATCGACACCAGCAGCGTGGTGGCTGATGTGGGTGCCAACGGCCTCGCCGCCGCCACCAGCACCATTTCCCTCACCGGTTTGCAGGTGGCAGACACCATCCACGCCGGTGATAACGCCAGCTTTGAAAACCAGGTGTCGGGCAAGCTCAGCACCATCGCCAACAACGTGGGCGGTGATGCCGATGCCCACTCTGCCTATGGCATCACCGGCATGGAGCTGGGCACCCTCGACCTGGCCGCCAACGCCACCATGAAGTCTGTGTTGGTAGACAATTTCTCTACCACCGCTAATTCAGTGCAGGGCAACGTCAACTCCGGTTCCGATGCCTCCCTGCTCGGCATCGGCCTCAATGGGCCCGATAGCGCCGTGGCCGGAGACCTCAAGGTGTCCTCCGTGATGAGTCACACCAGCTTTGTCACCGCCCAAACCGTTCACGGCAGTGCGGATGCCAGCGATCACCTCAATGCCGTAGGCGTGGCCGTCCACGACCTCAGCGTTGATGGCCACGTCACCCTCAGTTCCAACGTGGTGGTTCGTGCCACCAGCAGCAGCGATAGCTGAAGCCTTTTCTTCTTCCATCCCTTCGCTTTCCTGCCATGGCCACCGAGATCACCACCACCCAGCCCACCCCCCAGCCCGCAGCTGCCACCTCCGGGGATGTGGTTATGCAGCTGGCCCAGGCCATGGAGTTCAGCGTTGATCTCGCCGCAGACGGCACCGATATCCCCCCAGCGCCCCCGGCTGGCCCCCCTAGCCTCACCCTGGAGATTTCCGAAAGCAATAAATCAGGGCGCAGTGGTTATATCAGCTTCAATGATGTTGATGGCAGCGGCTATGCCGAACTTATCCCGCTGCAATATCGCCCCAGCCCCCTGGGTTCCTTTACCCTTGCCGCCCCCGACGCCGAGGGCTTCAGTGCCTGGAGCTATACCCCTGGCCGGGGCCTTGATGCCGGTGAATCCGCCACCGATAGCTACCTGGTAAAGGATAAAAACGGCGCTTCTTACCAGATCAATGTGCACGTGCAGGGGCAAGATGACCCCTCCGTAATTGATGGCGACCTCAAGGGCACCATCGTTGAAGGCGTTACCAATAAGCAGTCGGGCACCCTGTTTGTGCACGACGCCGATTTGGGCGATGCCGTTACTAAACCAGCCGGCACCCACCTGCTGGCCTACAACGGTGAACAGGGCAAATACGGCACCTTTAATTTCAATGGCACCGGCACCGGCAGTGGGGCCACCAATGCCGCCAACTGGACCTACACCCTCACCAACGACCAAGCCCTGCTTGATCAGCTCAACACCGGCCAAAAGGTAGTTGAAAGTTTTGAGGTGCTCAGCAGTGATGGCCAATCAGAAACCATCGAGATCACCCTCCACGGGGAAGATGATCCCGCCATCTTTGGCGGCGCCCAGGCAGACAGCAGCACCGCCGGTGTGCAAGCAGAGGGTTCCCTGCTTAGCGCCGGCCGTAGCTTCACCATCAGCACCGATGCCGCCGCCGATGCCGTAGATCGGGCCTTCAGCCTCGGCGATGACATGGTGGCCCAGGCCATCTCCCATGCCGATGCCATTGCCATCGAGCACGATGGCTCCCTGGATGCCATCCTCGGCAGCGATGCCCCGGGCCTGCTCAACCTGGTGAGCCGCCACGGCGGTTTGGTTAGCGTTGGCGCCGATGCCCAAGCCAGTGCCGATGGCCTGCTGGCCGGTGTGGCCGAGGCCGATGCCCATGCCGGTGGCCTGCGCAACATCAATGTATTCACCGATGGCCATGGCGACATCACCCTTGGGGTGGATGCCAACGCCGAAGCCATGGCCGATGGCGATGTGGTCATCGAGCTCAAGGCCGATGCCGATGCCTACGGTGTGCAAGGCACCGGCGACGACGACCACTACGTCTCGATCGTTGGTAATCCCTTCGCTGATGTGGCCGCCAAGTCTTTGTTGGTTGGCAACGACAATGAAGAAACCAAGGTGGGTGGCCTCAGTGCCAACGCCGTTGGTTTGCAACACCTGGCCGTGAGCAGTGTGGGTGATACCAACCACATTGGTGCCAGCGTTGAAGCATCCATTGGTGCAAAAGACCTTGGCTCCCACGTGAGCTCTGATCTCTATTCGATCACCATCGGCGCCAGTGCCATTGGTGTGGATGATGTGTTGGTGCGCACCAACGGCCACGACCAAGCCCACGTATCCGGCAGTGCCGCCCTCCACGCCGATCTCTCCGGTTGGGATCATTTCGATGCCGGTGCCATTGATCAACTCAACAGCTTTGGCATCCGCGCCTCCTCCATCACCACCTCCACCGGCAACGACCGCGTGGAAGGCCATGCCACCAGTGACATCAATCAATTTGAGCTCTACCTCGACAGTTCGGATCTGGCAGTTAATGGCGGTGGGGTTGTAGACAGCTCCATCAACACCGGCAGCGGCAACGACCAAGTGATCGGCACCGCCTCCGGCGATGGCCTCCGCGCCGCCCAGGGTTTTGTAAACACCCACGTGAACACCGGCACCGGCAACGATGTGGTTAGCGGTGGGGCCAGCGGCAGTAATTTCCTGATGGGTCTTGGTGATGACGCCGTTACCCTCGTGGCCAGTGAAGGTTCGGTGCTTGATGGGGGCATCGGCAACGACAACCTCCGGGTTACCGGTGCCTCCAGCACCACCCGCCTGGATGGCGGCATCGGCAAGGATCAGCTCCAAGGGGGTAGCGGTGCCGATGACCTCAGCGGTGGCATCGGTTCCGATGTAATTAGGGGTGGCGCCGGCGCCGATCGCTTCCACTTCACCGGGGCAGACATGCTCACTGGCACCGATAAGTTGGTTGATTTCAACGGCAGTGAAGGCGACAAGCTGATGCTCAGCAGCAACCTCACAGGCTTTGAAAAGGGCACCGCCGTTAACTTTGTTACCGCCGCCCAAGCCCAGCAGGCTGGTTTCAACATGGATCAGGCGGTGATTGTGGATTCCATGGCCAATATCCAAGCCATGGGTAGCGTGAGCCATAGCCACCTGGCCTATGCCACAGACACCGGCGCCCTGCTCTACGACGCCAATGGTGATTGGAGCCAAGGCAGCCGCACCGTGGCAGTGCTAAATGACAACGGCAAAAATGCCAACCTCACGGCCGCTAATATCGAAATCAGCTGAGTGCTGCTGAGTTGAACATCGATCAACCCCTCGGCTATCGGGTGGTATGGCAACTGCGGGTGTTGTGTTGGAATCTTGGCGATGGTGAATCGTTGGTGATTGAACTCAGCGACCAACCGCTCCCGGAAGATCCCATCACCCTGATGGCGGTGTTATCCAAACAACGGCCAGAACTCCGCCCGATCCAAGCCAGTGTGGTGAAAGGGGTAATCGCCATTGATTTCTATGGCAATCACTTACCTTCAAATTCGCTCAGTCCTGAGCAGGAAGCTTGGTTATGTGATATCTCCCGGCAGTTGTTGTTGCCAGTGATTTGATATTTTACCTTGTGATTATTGGTTGTTTTGATTGTTATTGTTTGGGTTTACCAGAATGGTGTGATTAGGATCTTGGCTGTTCTCTAGGGCTATCTGGGCGGTGGTGAGTTGGGCGCCCAGCTGGGTGGCGGCATTGAAGGAATTGCTGCTCACCACTTGGGCCACTCCAAGGGCATGGCCATCGTGGTCAAATACCTGGGTTACGAAATCAGCTTTGCTGGTGTTGGTGGTTTCCACAAACCACACTTGGGTCATGTCACCAAGGGCGCCAATCGCTGCGGCGCGGTAACCCTGTAGGGCATAGGCCTCGGTGCCATCGTTATTGGTGAGTAGGTGGGTGTTGCCTTCTAAAACTGCAGTTTCTTTGCTGCTGGCGTTGCCTTCAAATAGCAATAGGCCGGATCCGCCATCAATCACCTTGTCTTTACCGGATGCAGCCAACACTGTGCCCTTTAGATTTAGGCCCAGCACGCCATCACCATTGATATCCACCTGGCGCCAGGTGCCGGCATCGGTGCTGTCGTAAAGCTCAGTTTCCAGTTTGATCACATCAACTTCTGTGAGCAGGCTGGTATTGCGCAGGCTGGCGGCTTCTTTGCCATCAGCGCTGCCCTCAAAGCGTTGCAAGCGGAACACACTTTCATGGGTTACCGGGTCATCACCGCGCAGGATCAAATCAAATTGCCAATGGCCGCCACTTTGGCCGGCCGCTGGGGCAATCCAATCGGCATCAAAGCCCACCGCCGCATAGCCTTCTGGTAAGTAGGAATTGATGTAGTTATTACCACGGCCATCGGTGAGTTGAATCTGATTATGACTGCCCATTTGCACACTACCGCTGTTGCGATCGGGGTTTTGGACGGACCAACCACCGGCTGAGTCCTTCACCATTGCCCAACTTTCTCCCGCATCACCCAGGTAGGGATCCTTAACGGTGAGATTTGCATTGGCGCTCAAGCTGGCTGTGCCATCACTCACCGTGAAGCCAAGTTTCACATCACCGGCATGGGAGGGCAGGTATTGCCAGGTGCCGGGTTGGCCCTCTACCGCAGTGATTTTGCCATCCCCTTGTAATACTTTTACTTCCGTAACCCTGAGTTGATCCCCATCCACGTCGTAGAAGGCGTTACCCAGCAGTTGGGCTTGGGTGATGGTGGTTGGTGTAGTTAGGGCTATGCCTACGGAATCAGGCGTTAACGCATTTAAGTTTGTGCTTACCCCATCGATGCGGATGGGGGCATCATTGCGCCCTTGGATCTCTAGGGTTACTGGCGCTGTAACCGTGGCACCGGATTTATCTTGATACACCACATCAATTTTTTCAAAGGCTGATTCGCCATCATCAAGTTTGTCGTATTGGTTGTAGCTGGTGGTGGCTGCGCCATTGCTGCCGCCCTTTGTGAAGTTGAAGCCAGCGGCAGCACTTACGCCAAGATTTAAGATCTGAGATCCTGTGGTATTTGTCATCACCAGGCCGCTGCCAGCTGGGGTTGCGGCACTGCCAAGGGCCCCCTGCAGATCTGCCACCGTGGTGCTAAGCCCAGTGCCCTGCATCTGTTTGATACTTAATAGATCATTGCGATCCACGTCAAAAACTTTGCCATCTTTCACAAGATCAAGGCTGGTAGCTGTGAAATCTTCCCCCACCCGATAGCGAATTTCTGTGCCAGGGGATTTCAGTTCAGGGGCATCATTAACGCCGGTCACCTCCACATTCAGTTGGCCCGTGGCCGTGGCATTACGCAGATCTCGGATGGAGAAGTTGTAGCTGCTAATTGCTTTTTCACCGGCACCAAGATATTCAAAGTCTTTGCCAGGATCAAAGGCCACAGCGCCGCCGCCTTGGCTCACAATGAAGCGACCACCGTTGTTGCCATTGATGTAGGCAGCGTTGTTGGCGGGCTCGTCAAACCGCAGGATGTCCCCTTGGTCAGCATCGGTTGCAGCGTCGGCAATGGCAATCGAAACTGTGGTGCCACCCTCGTTGATTTTTAGGGCGCCAAAATTCTTGAGGATTGGCGCATCATTAATACCTTCAATTGTTACCGATACTGTGGTGCGATCGGTGGAGGCGCCAAATAAATCGCCGGCCACATAGCTGAATTGACCGTTAAAGTTTTCCCCTTGGTTTAGGTAATCAAATTTACCTGCGGCATTTAACATTACCTGGCCATTGGTTAGCTTTACTACATCGTTGTAGCTTTTTGCGGTGCCATCGGGGGCCTGGCCTGTTAAGCCACTTATTTCTTTGATGGTGCGTTTGTCGCCTTGGTCGATGTCTGTATCGTTGGCCAGTAACAGATCTTCTACGGCAATTGCCTGGTCTTCCTTAATGCTAAAGCTGTCATTTTGACCCACAGGGGCATCATTAATACCATCAACTACAATGTTAATCTTGCCGCTACTTTGGGCGCCAAGTTTATCGCTGATGGTGTAATCCACCGTTTCTACGGCGCTGCTGCCCTGGGGCAGGTAATCAAACTTGGCGCTGCTTTCGTAAAAAAGTTTTCCATCTGACCCGATTGAAATGGCGCCGCGGGCAAGGGTGCCCAGGGTGGCACTGCTCACATGGAGTGCATCACCTTGGTCCACATCACGGTCATTGGTGGTGGGGTCAAAGCGCAGGCTTTGGCCGGCGGCCACCTTCACCACATCGTTTATGGCTTCGGGGGCATCATTTACCCCGGTCACAGTAACGCTTACATCGCCGCGGTCGCTACCGTTGTAGCGATCTTCCACGGTGTAACTGAAGGTTTCTGTTTTTGTTTGCCCAGCTGCTAGGTAATTGAAAGCACTGCCGGCGGTATAACTAACCGCATGGCTGATCGGATCTAAAACGGCTCTGCCAAGATTGGTGGTGGGGTTGATTACACCGATCACCCGGCGGGTGTCGCCGTTGTCTACATCGGTGTCATTGGCAGCGGGATTAAAGCTTGTGCTTTCTCCCTGCCTAAGAGCTAGGGTGTCATTTACTGCCACAGGAGCATCATTAACCCCAGTGATATGTACATTTGCCTGGGCTGTGGAGCTAACGCCCTCTTTATCGGTAACGGTGTAATTGAATTTTACATCTGTTGACTCGCCCTCTGCCAGGTAGTCAAACTTGCCGGCGGGGTTGTAAATCACCCGACCACTGCTGGATTCAAAAGTGAGGGCCCCCCGGCTGTTGTTGCCGGCGGCGTCAGTGGCGGCAGATACCTTGAGGGTATCGGCATGGTCCACATCGCGGTCGTTGGCCAGCAGCAAACCATCGGCTGCTTCTAGCAGCTGTTCCTCAGATATCACAATCTGATCGTCTACGGCCACAGGGGCATCGTTGCCGCCGGTGATAGTTACCGTGGCTTGGCCGTGGTCGATGCCGCCATATTTATCGGCCACGGTGTAATCAAAGGTTTCTTGGCTGGTTTCACCCTTGGCCAGCCCCTCAAAACCAGATACGGCACTGTAGGTAACGTTGCCGTTGCCATCCACACTCACGGTGCCCTTGGCCCCGGGGCGGCTGTGCACTTCGGAAACCCTCAGCACATCGCCATGGTCTACATCGGTGTCGTTACTGGCGGGAAGCACGGTAACGCTGCCACCCTGGCTTACGGCGTAGCTGTCGGGTTTGGCAACCGGGGCATCATTTTTGCCTTCAATGGTTACCGCCACCGTGGAGGTGGCATAACCTCCATTGTTGTCTTTTACCTGGTAGCTAAAGCTCTCAGTGGCGGTTTCCCCCGGGGCCAGGGAATCAAAGCGGCCCTCGGCGTTGTAGATCACCCGGCCGGCGCTGGTGCTTACCTGCCCCTTGCTGCCTGATACTGCGGTGGCACTGGCCAGTTGTAATACATCACCGCGGTCCACGTCGCTGTCGTTGGCGACGGGATCAATCACTATCGATTGGTCTTCTGAAACCGTGGCGGTGTCGGTTTTCGCCACCGGGGCGTCGTTTACGCCCACCACGGTTACATCAACCCGCCCCTGGTCTCTGGCATTCAGGGTATCGGCCACCTCATAGGTGAAACTTTCGGTGGCCTTTGCCCCCACTGGTAAATCATCGAAGGCGCCATTGGTTTTATATTCAATTTCCCCTTGGGCATTAAGGATTGCTGTGCCCTTATTGCCGGCTGGGTTGCTTACGGATACGGTTCTGATGCTGTCGCCCCGGTCAACCTCACGGTCATTGCCAGAAGCATTAATAGTGATGTTGCTATCTTCTGTTACCTGAATTGCATCATCAACGGCCACCGGAGCATCATTAACCCCAGTAATATTTACCGTGACCGTGCCAGGGGTGCTGCCGCCATTGTTGTCTACGGCGGTGTAGCTAAATGTTTCCTGGGCACTGGCCCCTTCGGGCAGGCTTTCAAAATGATTTATGGCGGTATAGGTAACCTCATTGCCGCTGCCATCCACCTGGGCAACGCCCTTATTTGTGGCTGGGTTTACTACGGCACTAACCCGCACCTTGTCGCCTTGGTCTGGGTCTTTGTCGTTGACTGCGGGGTTAAAGCTGATCGCCTGGTCTTCTGTAACTGCAATGGTGTCGTTCACCACCAATGGCTTGTCGTTTTCGCCGCTGATCGTTACGTTCACCTGGGCGGTGGAGGTGGCACCGGCCTCGTCTGCAATGGTGTAGGTAAATGTTTCGCTGGTGGCTTGACCCCTGGGGATGGAGTCAAATTTGCCGGCGGCGGTGTAGGTGAGGGTTTTGCCATCGTCACCGATGCCAACTATGCCGGCATTGCCCTGTTGGCTGGCAACCCCAACTATGTGGATTGAATCGTTGTGGTCAACGTCGCTGTCGTTGGTGAGCGGGTTGAAGCTGAGGCTTTGGTTTTGGCCGAGGCTGATCTGGTCTGTGCGGGCCACCGGCGCATCGTTTACACCGGTGATTTCCACATCAACGCGTCCCTCGTCTGATCCACCCCGGCCGTCGCTCACCACATAGGTGAAGCTCTCATTGGCGTGCTCGCCGGCCCCGAGGGAATCAAATTTGCCAATCGCCGAGTAGGTGATCTGGCCATCCACCCCGAGTACGGCGCTGCCGGCATTGCCGGCGGCGTTCACCACGCCAACTACCCGTAGGGGATCGGATTCGGGGTCTTTGTCGTTTTGGAGGGGGTCAAATTTGAGGGCCGTGTCTTCCGGCAGCGTGATGCTGTCGTTGAAGGCGATCGGCAGTTGGTTGGGGCTGGAGGGCAGCACCGCCAGCAGGCTTGCCGCCGTGCGCAGGTCGATGCTTTGACCAGAGGGCGAGATGTAGGGGTTGAAGCCAAAGCCGAGGGAACCGCTGCCCTGGTACTGATCCAGGCCATCGGGGCTGCCGATGCGCACGTCCTGGATAAACAGCACCCGGTTGCCGCTGTCGTTTATGCCAGTGCTGAAGGCGTAGTCGGTAACTGCACCGCTGTAGAGGGCGGTATAGGCATTGGTGGCATTGAAGCTGTCGTTACCGCCCGCCCCAAACACATAGGAAGCCGATTGGCTAGTCCCGAAGGTTTCACCGTTCGAGGAGCCAAGCAGAACGCTGCCGTTGGTGGTGGTGGTCAGTGCCATGGCTTTTGGCCCTGATCGATGCGGTACGACCCTTGCAACTTAGCAGCGTTACCCAGCCGTCAACAATCGGGCAAAACCCTTGTCAGCACAGTGGTTTGCTGGGGTAATCGGTATACACAGCGGCTCTTATTCCCCATTGCATAATTGTGTTTTTAGCCCTAATCCTTTGCCCCCAAGCTGATTTCAGCAGCTATACAACTCCCGCTTGCTGCTCTTTTTTGTATTGCTCAGCCCCGCTTCTTGCCGATACCCCCCCTTAAAAGGGGGTGCTTTCATAAGAAATGCTGATTGGTTTTTGCTTGATTTTTTAGAGCTATACGGGCGTATTGCTGCTTTTTGAGCTCTGTAGTGCTGGCAAAGCTTTCCGGATTTCGGGCCGAGCTGCGCAGCAATACGGACCCCGACCCGTGTATACAAAGCTATAGGGCTTTAATTGCTTTGTGGCATATTTTTTGAGGTTTGATTTACTACAACTGTTCGCTAAAGCCCTTGGGGTAACTGATTTTTGCCGAGTATGCTCCTTGCCATATTTGACCGTCCTTGGCCTTGTATTGCTCTATCCATGTATTGCCGTTAATTCATCGCTTGCATCTAAATATTCGCTTGTGTGCTGTACCCATTGCCCCTAGGTTTGCGTTGTGAATCCTCTCCACCGGATTGATGGCAGACGATCTCAACCTGTTCGAGCTCGACGAAGCTCGCCTTTCCCTCCTGGACCCCAAGGAGGGTGCCAGGGCCCGTTCGGCTTCCCAGGCCGTAGACCTCAGCGGCCCTGTGAAGGTGGGTGGCAGGTTGGATCTGTCGGCTGAAGCCGAAGCCGAAGCGGTGCAGGTGGGGCTTAGCTATGGCGATACCTACTCAGAGCAGGTGCTCTCTGAGGCTTTTGCCTTGGGTATTGGCGCCCACCAAGACAGCGACTGGGATGTGTTGCTGAAACCCAGCGATGCCAATGGCCTTCTCCAGGTCACCACCGCCATGGGCGGCGCCATCGAAGTGCATGCCACCGCCAGCGGCCGCAGCGACGCCGATGGGGTACTGATTACTACGGATGCCAGCGCCACCGGCCTCAGCGATGGCGACCTCACGGTTTCCAGCTCGGCGCCACTCGTATTCACTGTTACTTCGGACGCGCTCAGCGTTGCCGATGGCGCCAACGACCACAGCAGCACCAGTGCCAGCGCCTACGGCGTAAATGGCCAAGACCCCAGCGATGACGGCCACACCGTGGTGATCCGCGGCAATGTGCAGGCCGATGCCCTGGCCACCGCCCAGCTCAGCGGTAAGGGCGACGGAGGAATCCTCGACCAGTTCCAAGCCGATGGCGTTGGCCTTAATAAGGGTGAAGTGTTCATCGAAGGCGATGGTTTCCATAAGTCCACCGGCGCCGCAGTAATCACCATTGATGGCTCCCAGGGCTCGATCACTGCCGCAGACCACACGATTAGTGCCCGTGGTTACGGGATTGATTCCTCCACGATCGTTTCCGATGGCACCGGAAACGTGGATGTGATCGGCCACGGTTTGGTTACCGCTGATTTCAGCCATTGGGCTGGCTTCACCGGCAAGGAACTTGATCAGTTCGTAGCCATGGGCCTCAACGATGCCACCGTGATCACCGGCAAGGGCGCAGACCACATCACTGGTATTGCCACCCAAAATATTCGGTTGAGTTCTGATTTTCTCCAGTCTGGTGCAGGGGCCTCAGAGTTGGCGGCCACCCTGCGCGAAAGCGCTGGCATCTATCAATCTGCCATCGACACCGGCGCCGGAGACGATGAGGTGTCTGGCTCTGTGCAAGGCACAGGCGTGCTTGACCTCAGCCGCGGCATCGTTGATTCCTTTGTAAATGTGGGTTCTGGTAACGACAAGGTTCGGGGCTCCATCCTCGATAGCGTGGTGCATGGGGGCAGCGGTGATGACCGCATCGACATCAGCACTGGCGTTGGCTCGATCATTGATGGCGGTAGCGGCGACGATCGCATTGCCATTGAGGGCAAATCTGAGGGGATGCAGCTGTTTGGCGGCACCGGCGACGACATTGTGATCGGCGGTTCTGGCAACGATGAGATCAGCGGCGGCACAGGCTCTGATGTGTTGCGGGGCGGCAAGGGCGCCGATAAGTTCCTCTTTGATGTGAGTAGCTTTGGTCGCGGCACCGACCTGGTGAGCGATTTCAACCGCAGTGAAGGCGATAAGTTGCAGTTGGCCAGTGCCCTCACCGGCATTGTGAAGGGTGCCGAGGCCTACTTTGTGGATGCCTCCATGGCGGAAAGCACCAACCGCAGCACCGCCTTCATCTACGACACCCTGGAGAATATCCAGGGCCAAAGCCATAGCTCAATCCACATGGCCTACGCCTCAGACCAAGGGGCGCTGATGTATGACGAAGACGGTGATTGGAGCCAGGGCAGTACCGTATTGGCGGTGGTTCGCGGCACTGGCAGCAGTGGGCTTAAGAGTTCCGATATTCAATTCGTGTAAGCAATACTTGCGGCCGCTGGCTTGTTTGTTAAGCAGCCTGTTTTTGCTGCCTCTTTCTGCTTGCACCCCGCCGGAACCCCCCTGGGAGCCGGCGCCGGAACCCCATGATGCTGAGCAGTCTTGGCATAAGGCCGGCAAGGGTTTTCTTAAGCAAGATTGGCGTTATCTGGAAACTCAATTTGTTGAATGGGGCGTGATTCCACCGCCACCGCCCCGCCCTTGGTTGGGCAGCGGTTCAGCTTTCAAGATCAAACCCAGGCAAACGCCGTTGCAAAGGGAAAAGGATGATGATCCAACCCAGCAGGCCCCGCCGGATTTGCACCGCCGCTTTCATTACATTTACACCCGTAAACCCCTGCAGCAGGGGGCCTATCGCCTGTTTCAGTTGGGGAGTTTTAGCCAGGCTGAAGGCCATTGGAATCCGCAGTTCCAGCTGCAAAGGCCCATGCGGGTGCGCTGTGAGGGCAAGCAGCCCAGGGGCCTGGAGGTGGCCCTGGGCCCGGGCGCAGCCGCTGGCTATGGGCCGCTGGCCATCGATAACGGCCTTGACGGCAGCCAAATGGGGGCCGCAAATTTGCAGGTAGTGATGGGTAAAGTATTGCCTTGGCTTTGCCGCCACACATTCGAATAGTTGCTCTGTATGGCTCTGTATAGATAGAAATAGTTGCTTGAATTTGTTGCCAGAAGTGTTGCTTTGCCCCTAGAATCACGGTAGGTCGAATACACCTTCACCTTTTTTCTCTGTCGCCCCCTGCGGGGCTCCTCCCATGGCCGTTGCTTCCGTCACCCTCACTGGTAGCGCCACAGCCGATGAGCTGCAGGGCCGCTCTGGCGATGATCTGATTTCCGGCTTGGCCGGCAACGACCGGTTGTTTGGCAACGAGGGCAACGACGTTCTCGATGGCGGCGCCGGTAACGACTACCTCGATGGCGGCCTGGGCGCCGACCGGATGAGCGGTGGCACTGGCGACGACACCTACCTGGTGGATTCCAGCTCCGATGTGGTGCTGGAGCTGGCCAATGAGGGCACCGATTGGGTGATTTCCACGGTGGCCCTCAACCTGGCCGCCAATGTGGAAAACCTAGACCTGCGCACCAGCACCTATGCGGTGGCCCGCGGTAACAACCTGGCCAATATTCTCTATGGTTCCGCCGCCGGCAGCGACCTCTATGGCGGCGATGGCAATGATTCCATCTATGGCCGCAGCACCGGCACCGACCGCCTCTGGGGCGACGCCGGGGACGACTACCTCGATGGCGGCCTCGGCAACGACGAGATGCGCGGGGGCACCGGCAACGACACCTATGTGGTGCGTGACTCCGGTGATGTGATCCTTGAGGGCGTGGGCGAAGGCATCGATTGGGTGAAATCGGTGGTTTCCTATACCCTCAGCGATAATGTTGAGAATATTTATCTGGTAGACACCACAGATATCAACGCCACAGGTAATAGCCTAGATAATTCCCTGTTCGGTGGTGCCGGCCGTAACCGCCTGGAGGGCGGCGGCGGCAATGACTATCTAAACGGCGGCGCTTCTTCTGATGTGATGCTGGGCGGCATTGGCAACGACACCTATGTGGTGGATGATTCAGCCGATAAGGTGATTGAGGCCGCCGCCGAGGGCGTTGATTGGGTGATCGCCACGGTGGATCAAACCCTTGGCGCCAATGTGGAAAACCTAGACATGCGCGGCACCGGTTCCCTGGTGGGCATCGGCAATGAACTGGGCAACATCATGTATGGCAGTGCCTCCGGCACCAAGCTGGATGGTGGTGATGGCAATGATTCCCTCTATGGCCGCAGTGCAGACACAGACACGCTGCTGGGCGGTGCCGGCAATGATTACCTAGATGGTGGCGCCGGTGGCGACATCATGAACGGCGGCACTGGTAACGATACCTACCGGGTGGATTCAGCCTCAGATAAAGTTACCGAATCTGCCAATGAAGGCGTTGATTGGGTGCTGGCCAGTGTTGATTATACCCTGGGAGAGGAACTGGAAGGCTTGCAGCTGCAAGGTATAGAGAACCTCAAGGGCATCGGCAATGAATTGAATAACTCAATTTATGGCAACAGCGGCAATAATATTATCGATGCTGGCGCCGGCAATGACTTGCTCTTTGGTGGCGCTGGCGTTGATAAATTAACCGGTGGTAAGGGCATGGATGAGTTCCTGCTTGGCAGCCGCGAAGCCAATGGCTCCCTGTTGGCGGATCAGGTGATGGATTTCACCACTGGTGAAGATCGCCTGATGATTTTCCGCACCGGTGCCTTTGCCGCCGATTCCCAGCTGGCCCAGCAGCTCAAGGCCGGGGTGTTGGGGGCCTCCAATTTCCAGGTGGTTACAGACGACCACCCCGAAAAGTCGACGGCGGCCTTTGTCTTCGACAACCACTCCGGCATCCTCTACGCCAACGACACCAGCAAGGGCACCCTCGAGGCCCTAGCCCAGATCGCCCCCGACGCCACCGGCCATATCCCCCTTCTTGATGCCAAGTCGATTGAGTTGGTGTAATTCCAGCCGGTGGCCAATGGCGATTTAAATCAGCTCGTGCATATCCACATCGCTGCCCATACCTACAACGATGTCGTTGCTGCGTTGCTCGGCTCCCCCTTCCCAACGCACGGAGAAGCCCTGTTCCTCGGCAATCCCCTCGAGTATTTCCACCCGCATCTCCAGCCCTGAATCCTCGCTGCGTACTGCTTCTTCCAATTCCATAAAGCGCCCCACCAGCTCTCGCCAGTCTTTTGGGGCCATGGTCACGATATCTTCCTTGCCCTCCTCTGGGCGCGATGTTGCCCCCCCCAGGATCTCCACCCGGGTGCGTTCACCGCTCTGGCTCATTTCCGCCAGCATTTCCTCCAGGGAGGCCAGCCGTAGATCTAGGGATTCAGAGCTGCCTTTTACTTCGTTGAGCGAGGCCTGGGTGGTGCTTTCGATTTCATGGATTTTTTCTACTAGCTCATTGCCCATGCCGCCGAGTAGGGCGGTGACCTCGCTTTCGGTGCTGCCCTCCTTGAGGCACTCCACCACCGCCTGGCGCAGGTTGCCTTCCACCCGCACGTAGGCCTCGGCCAGGGTTTCAAGAACCTTGGTGTACTGCTTGTTTTGCGATTTGCAGATCGCCTTAAAGCCTTCCAGCGTTTCCGATCGGAAACGGGCACTAAACGCCTTTAGCTCCTCGGGTGGCCCCGCCAGCATGTCCTCCATCTTGGCGGGAGCACCTGTTACTGCTTGCCTTTTACCCCAAGCGCCGGCCGATGGGAAGCCCAGCAATTTGCCGAACTAGATAAGAAATGCTAATCACCCTCTGTGCATACGGGATTTGCCGCTCCGGTGGTCGGTGCAATTAGACGGTTGCTGGGGCGGCTAACGCCCCCTTTTGTCTCTTTTGACTTTGGGATTTAGGTGGAGCACTGGCCTATGGCCTGTATATCTGCGCTTAGTTGTTAATTACAAAAGGTATAGCTCCTTTGTATTGCTGTGCTTGAGCAATACGGCTCGTATTGATTGCACCCATGCAAATGCATGTTGCCAAAAGGGGTTTGCCTCGGCCATGCTGTTTTACATAGCGATCCAACTGCTAACGCCGTGGCCACTCAAAACCAATCAATCGGCGATCTCTTTAGTAGTTCAGCCTTATATGCCAGTCTTGGTTCACCCCCGTCGGGTTCTCCTTCCCTAACCCTTGCTTTTACCACCCCTGTTGGTTTCGGCTTCTCTCCAGCTGACAACGGTGCCCTGCAATGGTTGAATCCAGCGGCCAGCCGGCCTGAGTGGGCAGAGGTTACATCTACTACGGCTATACCTGTAGCCAACGATGTTCAACTCCGTTTCATACCAACTGCAGAGGCCTCACAGCTTGCTTCCAATGCTTCCATTGCCAACCCATTAACTGTTGAAGTTGCCAACGTCACCAGTGGCGCAGTCAACCCGGTAAACCTCCAAATCCTTGACTCAGCGGCCTACTCCTATTCCACGGGCCAGGCCATAGGCCTCAATGTTGTCAATGCCGACGTAGGCGGCAACCTAACAGTTCAGGTGCCGGTGAAGGCCGGCATCAGTGTGAGCTCCTCTGGCGTATCAGACAACGCCGTTGCCTTGCTTGATGCCACCAACATTGGTGGTGTTTTGGGGGTATCACCAATTGGGGTCGGTGCGGATACCACCCTCAAGAGTGCCGCCAACCTGCAGGTGTTGGCCGATGTAACTGGCCTGGTCAGTGCCAGCGCCCACACCAGTGCAGACATCGTGTCTGCCTACGCCGACGCCGATGCCCAAAGCCGTTTTGGCATCAAGTCTCCCCCTGGCGCCACATCCCCTGCTGATAAGGCCCAGGGAGGCTTTGGCATTCTCAACATGGACCTGGTGGCCGGTGCCGATGCCAATGTGCGGGGTACCACGGCGATCCAGCTAGACACCAGCTCCGACAGCACCTCCGGTAGGGCCCGTGCCACCACCGATGTTGGCGATGTGGCCGGCGTTGGTGATTCAGCCGTACAGGCTGCCGCAGACCTCAACCTCACCGGCATTGCTGGCATCGGTTTGCACACTGCCGCCGATTCGAAGATGGGGTCGGCAGAGGCCTTCACCAGCCTTGAGAATCTACGCGGCATTTTTAGTGATGCCACGACTACCGGCACTGGCACTGGTACCACCACCCTGAATAATCCTGGTGCCACTGTGGGATCCAAGGTTCTTGACCCCTACAGCGCCGGAGGCGACCTTGCCATCAACACCGGCGCGAAACTCACTGCCCTCACCGAGGCTTCAGTGGTGGGTGATGGCGTGGGCGATCATTTCCAAGGGGCTGCTGAATACCTCAAGGGCGATGAGGCCATTGCCCGTGCCGACCTTGGTAATGCCTATGGCCTAATGAGCAATGCCAAGGGTGGTTTGCAAATGGAAGCCTCTGGCCGAGTGGACCTAAACATCAATAGTCAGGCAAACTTAACCACCCTGGCCGATGCAGTTGCTGGCCATGCCACAGCCATCAGTGAACTAGACAGCAATAACGGTGCAGTTAACGCCAACCTCTTCGCTGGCGATACAGGTTCAATAAACTCCAATGTGGATACGATCTTTAAAACCATTGCTAATACAATCACCGGCGATACCACCGCCAAGGGCACCGCAATGAATACCGTTGGTATTGGTGCCTCTGAATTCACCTTTACAGGCCTAGGTGCCTTGGTGAATGCCGACGCCAACACCAATGGCTTGGTGAGGGCTGTATCCACCCTTGGCAGAGCCAGTTCTGAATTGAACAGCAGCACCGGTGGCATTGTTGCTAATACCGGAGAAACTTGGAACACTATCAATTCTCCTGCTGCGGTATCTTTCCAGGCCAAGATGAGTGGCGCCGAACAAATCAATGCCATTGCCAACAACACTGGCTTTGCCCAAGCGGCTGCCGTTGCTGGTTCCAGCGGCCACAACGGCGTTAGTGCCATTGCAAACCAGGCCTCAATCGGTGTGGATGGTTATCACTTCAGCACCAGTGAATCCTTAAACCTGAGCAGTGTTAACCACGTGGATTCAACTGCCCAAGCGGTTTTTGGTACCACCAGCCTGTAGTCCACAGAACAACGGGAAATAGTTATCCCTTTGGCCTAGGCGTCCATAGCGCATGCCAGAACGCACGGCCAGCATGCGCATTTCGCCGCTGCCGTGGTGATTGAAGTGGTCGTAGGTGCTATCACCGAGCCGTTGGGCTGCTGTGAGTGCCTCTTGCACATCTTGATCATTCATCCGCAGTTGAACGTTGCGGCTTAGCAATATTCCTGCCAAACAATCGGCCTGCAGTTCCCGTTGCGTGCGGCTGTGCATGGGGCCCACAATCTGTGGAATTGAGTTTTGCAGGTGATGGCCGAGTTCATGGGCTACCACAAACACAAGGGCGCCATCCCCCAACCGGGCGAGGCCACTGATCATTGCTGGCGATAGGCATACGGTACGAGTGGCGCGGTTATAGCTGGTGCGTTCACAGCGGTTAGTAACCGTGACCGATGGCATCTGTTGCAGGCCATAGGCCTGCTTGAAGTCTGTGATCATCGCCTGATAGCTGCCTTCCGTTACCACCCGAATCAAGCTGGAGGGCGGGCCGGGCCAATCCCAGCCAGGGTTATGGGCTGGCAAAGCCAGTTGGCCCAGTAGCAGTGGCAGGAGCATCAAGGTTGGCCCAACGCCCCTAGTTCTAACTAGGTTTTAAGCCTAAATCAGGCATCCACCACGGAGCTGGAGGCGGTGGAGGAGAGGTTGCTCTTGCCTTGCAGCAGCAGGTTTTCGGTGGTGGTGATGTTGTAGCCAGAGAGTGCTTCCACCGATTGATTGGCTGTGGCTGTGGCGGTGCCGCCCACGGAGGCAGCATCAGAGAAGCCGTGGTCGGTAACGATGGCGCTCACCGATTCGGTGCCAGTGATCTGATTGCCCTGGCCAAACAGGCCCATCACCGCTGAGGTGAGGCTGCTAAAGGCATTGCCAAGCACCGAGTTGGCGCTGGAGTTGGTGGTGCTGTCTACGGCAACGCCGATTTGGCTGGCGGTATCAGCAAAGTTGAAGTTGGTGGTGCTTATGCCGGTTACAGCTGAGAAGGCATCGGCGATCACAGGGCCAGTAACTGATTCAGCCGATACATCGTTGATTGCCTTGGTGTCCATGGCAATCAAGCCGAGGCCAGAGGAAGTAATCGATGTTTTTTCCAGGCCAGTGGAACCCATCCAGCCCACGGCTTCTGCACTGCCGTTGGTGGTGGCAGCGATTGCTTCTGTATCGAGCCCCAGGTGAACGGCCAGGCTTACAGCCTCTGTGCCTGAGAAGCTTGTGAGAGCTGTGAGGCCGGTTACGTCGTTGCTGGATACGGCCAGGGCATTGCCGGTGGTGGTATCTGCTTGGGCGGTAACGAGTGAATTGTCATCGATGGCCACATCAAGGTTTGCGCCACTGGTTAGCGAACCCCGGTCCATGCCAATGCTGAAACCAACGGAGAAGGCATTGGCAGCACCGGAGCTGGTCATGGCAGTAACAACGCTGCCCACATCAAGGGAGGTGTCTAGGCCCAGATCAGCGGCGGCATCCATGGTGCTCTTCTTGGTGCCAATGGCCACGCTGCTGTTGAAGGCTGAGGTGCCATCGGAAACGCTGCCTGCATCAGCGGCGCCATCGGCATTGACGTTGTAAGCCAGATCAAGGTTTGAACCGGAGCTAATCGTGGAAGCGTTGGCACCGAGCAGGCTGAGCTCGGAGGTGGAGGAAACGGATTGGGTGGGGCTCTTGTCCCAGTTCACCTTGTCGAAACCATCAACTTTCATGTTGAAGTATTCGGAATCCATGGTTTCGCTGGTTGGCACCGCAGCGAAGTAAATGAAGTCTCCGAGCTCACCATTGCGGGTGAAATCATCGAATTGGTTTAGGCCAAAGCCTGTAATATTGAGCACATCATAGCCATCGTTGCTATCTGTTAGTGCATTATGACCATCGCCACCGTGAAGGTTTAGTTGACCTGGGGCGCTGTTAACTAGTTGAGCAGCGTTACGGCCTACGGTGAAGTTGTCATTGCCGGCGCCACCAAAGGCCTCGACATTGGCGCGAACACCATTGTCTTCGGGGCCGGCACCATCAAGGAAGATGGTGAAAGTGTCACTGGAAGATCCACCTTGTAGAGTTAGATAGGGGGAGTTGCTGTTATTTGGATCAAGCGTATCTGATGTGCCAGCAGCAGCAGCTGCTTTTACTCCGAGGGTAACGTTGTTGCTGGTGTTATCAAGAACAACCTTTTCAACACCGCTTACTAGGGTGAAGTCGCTGTCATCAACAGCGGCAGCTCCAAGAATTTTGATTGCATCTGTTCCAGTGCCGCCTTTGAGGTAGTCGGTGCTTTCGAGATCATTGCTGATGAATTCAAAGGTGTCAGCTCCGCTGCCACTGGTAATGCTGTCGTTACCGCCACCGGTGTTTGTGGTGAGGTTTTTGGTGAAAGCGGCCGCGTTGATGGTGTCAGTGCTAACGCCTGAGCCAGTGGTGACCCTTAGGGCATCACCAGTGGTGCCAGCGGCAGTGCTAGCAGCGGAGGCAAGGGTGATGCTGTTGGTGCCGTTGGTGAAATCAACGTTTTCTACATTTGTTACCTTGGCGAAGTCGCTATCAACAACGGTGGCGGCACTGTCAAAGGCAATTTTGTCGTAGCCATCGCCACCAACAACGGTGTCAGCACTGCTGAGCTCACCATTGGTAGCAAAGCGGATTTGGTCATTGCCGCTGCCAGCGTTAATGGTGTCTGTGCCAGTGCGGGCGTAGATGATATCGGACGCGTTGCTGCCAACAATGGTGTCATTACCGGCGCCACTATCAATAAAGAGGGCATTGCCAGAACCAGCGGCATTAATCGTGTCACCGGCGGAACCAGTATTAATGCGCTCAAAGTCATTGGCAACAGTTCCGCCGACATCTGTGGCAGTCCATTTGTTAGTGCCGCTGTTGTAGGTGGCAGATACGGCGCTGTTGCGGTTGCCGTAGTTGAGGGTGTCGTATTCGGAGCCTAAGGTGACAGAGCCGGTGATCGAACCTCCGTTGTTGAGGTTGAGGGTATCGTTTAGTTCGCCAAGGTTGAGGTTAACGGCACCACCACCTGAACCTTGGAAAGCACCATCGATGGTAGCGGTGTCTTCCCAGTAGCCGAGGTTAACGTTCTCAAAGCTAGAGAAGGTGAGCCTCGTATCGAGAGTAGATGTACCGTTGCTGGCGACGGAAAGATTGTTCCCTCCATATCCCTCGGGTCCCCACCACTGGGCATTAAGGGTGTCGCTGCTGCCGCTGCCACCAACGAGGGTGTCGAGGCCAGAAATGTAACCACCAATTGCGGTTGCGTAGCCGTTTGTTGACGTGGCGAGGTTTACGTTAACTGTATTGGTGTACCCGGCATAGGAGAGGGTGTCAGCGGTGCCGGAGCCCAGGTCGAGGTTGCCAGTAATGGTGGAGTTGTTGCTGCTGATCAGGACGGTGTCATTACCATCACCGGTGGAAAGATTCCCTGCAACATGACCACCACTAAGAGTGACTGAATCGGTGCCGG
>CALRNU020000002.1:0-189412 GCA_943369595.1 Synechococcus sp. UW140 | reverse complement strand
CACTGGCGGCTGCCAAAGCCGCTGGGGCGGTGGTAGCGCTCCTTGAGGCAGGCACGCTGCACCAGATCCGCTGCGATCTGAGCCGACTCAACCTCGGCCACATCCCAGGCCACCACTTTGCGGCTCCAGACGTCGACCACCAAATAGAGGTAGAGCCACACACCCCGCACCGTGGTCGGCAGGAAGCTGATGTCCCAGCTCCAAACTTGGTTTGGGCCATCCGCCCTGAGGCGCGGCACCGAGCGTGGTTCCTGAGGCAGCCTGGCCCTCCCCCGGCGGTTGCACTGACCCGCCTGGTGCAACACCCGATAGAAGCTGCTCTCTGAGCCAATAAAAAGCTTTTGATCGGCCAGTGCCGAAACAATCTGCCCCGGCGGCAGTGCGGCGTACTCCGGCTGGTTGCAGGTCAGCAATATTCGCTGGCGCTCTTCCTCGCTCAGCCGGTGACCCACCAGGCGAGCACTGCCTTTACGGCGGTCCTTGCCGTCCCCATCACCCAGGAAGGCCTTGCGCCAGCGTTTGAGGGTGCGCAGGCAAATGCCGATCACACCGCAGGCCCTCAACAGGCCGGCGCCCGCAGCATTGGCCTCGCCGATTAACTCGATCACCTTCCGCCGGTGCACGGCGCTGGTCAGCCTTCCTCGTCCTCCGAACAGAAGGCATCCCACTTTTTTTGCAGCACCAGCAAAGCCGCCATTTCCGCCATGGCCTTCTCCTTGCGCTGCAACTCCTTTCTGAGGGACTTGATCTCCCGCTGGTCCTGGGTGCGGAGCTTCTCAAGCTCCTTCTATTCGCCCATCGTGAGCACAGGCTTGGCGTTGGCATCTTGAGCCGCCTGCCGCCAGCGCTCCCCCTGCTCCGGGAACAGGCCCCGCTCGCGGCAGTAGGCACTGAGCTCGGTGGCGTTGAGCCCGGAGCTCTCCAGCACCACCGTGAACTTGTCGGCGGCGCTCCAGCCCTCTGGTTCTTTCTCGGATGACGGCACCACCTCTCCCTGCAACCGCCAGCTCTTCCTCCAGTTGTAGAGGGTGGCCTGGTGAATCCCCAGTTCCTGGGAAATCTGAACCACGCTCTGCCTATGGGGCGGGTTCATCCTTTTCCTAACATCAACCGGAAGAGCCTCGCTGTATCGACGCATTAGTCATGCCCTCAAGCCCCCGGTTGTACTGATCAGAGGGGTGACATCTTTCCTGAAACCGGGGGCCTGATGAAGCCATGCTCAACATCTACACTGATACTGTTTTTGTAGCCGTAGTGATTGATGCCGTTTTTACTATTCCACAGAGCATCAGTATTCTTCTGCTGCAACCGTTTTGGCTGTTCCAACCACTTTTCTGGGATACCCCCTCCTTGATGGTCTCGTTCTCCTTCCGTGTGTTGCGTTGTTATTGCTTCGCAGAAGCCTAGTGGCTGTGGAATTGGCACCAGAGTTGCATCAATAATCTGTCCTTTGCGCGCTTCGTAGCCCTGGGCGCGTAGATGTTGGTCGAACAATGTCGGTCGAACAATTCAAACAACTCTTCGATGACGCCAGCATGCCGAAGCCTCTCACCGAAGATGGCGACAGTTGTTGCATCTGGAATTGAGTTCATCACGCCAAGCCCAACAAAATCCTCGAACGAACGCCGGTCATTGACCTGGAACTCAAGCTCCTCATCACTCAGGTTGAAGAGCTGCTGAAGTACCAGCATCTTGAAAAGGATCAGTGGATCAATCCGCTTTCTCCCGGCATTGCTTTTTCGCTCTTGCCTGTAGCCACGATCAAGCAGAGGTAGAAAGGTATCCCATGGAATCTGAGCAGAAAGCAGAAGAGGTACTGGCTTTTTATCCTGAAGCTTTTGGATGTGTTGCTCTTCGTCCCAGAATCCACGCTATCCCATGAGTACTCACATTTTACTGCGGTAATTATATCTAATCTGACTAGAAATAGCTATGGATTCAGATTTTTAGAGGTGCCCTAGAAGCTGTAAAAGAAATCAACATCTGTAGCTCCGCATATAATTACCCATGAGCGATAAGCTCGTGAGCCAGTAGCCATTTAGCCACGTAAGCTTATAATTTGCATTAGGCTGCCAAAAAAGTACTATAGTATCGCCATATATAGGAAAAAAAGAAATTCTAAGCAGACAGCAGATGACACTTATCACGCCTCAATAAAGCGAGAAATTAGAAAGCCACCTCTATGCAAAAGACTCGAAATAAGGTCGAGAATTGACCAGACAGACCGAAACGCTAACCTAACAAAGAAGGAATAAACAATTCATCAAGCTTAAATACAGAAGAGAAACGTTTTAGAGCAGAATAATAAGAAGAAGCTAGACCACCTATCTCATCCGAAACATCCCTGATAGTAATACCAGACGAATCAACATAATGGACAGGCAAATAACACAAAGCACTTCTTGTGGGTTTGGAACCTTCGAATGATTCAATAGATGACTTGAGGTTACAAGGAGTAGTATTACAGAAACGAAAGTCAATTGACAAAGCGCTTGACGAACCTAATGCAAGCCTATGTAGGTGTCTAGTAGGCCAAAAGGCTGATGAACCAGGATGCAATGGAATATCATCAAGCTCATCATCAGACAGCTCCTTCTGTAAATCAACATAGGAGCCTTGATAGGCTATGAACCTATCCGAGAAAGGCTGGCCCAAACGAAATCGCGTTGAAAATTGGTCACAATAAAGATAGCTAAAGATATTAAAGGAATTAGAGGGAGCTCCAGACCAATAATCACTATGTATAAGATAAGGACTATAATCCCTCGCATGCTCAACAAGAAGGTCTACATCAGATTTTAAAAATCTAATATTAACTGGATACTGCACCCATATCGACTTAGCATCTTCAGCAAACCTCGCGCAAAGACTAATAGCATACTGAAAAAGAGCAATATTAAGCAATTTATTCAATCGAGTATCATTTGGAATATTGATAATATTCAGATCATCACCAGTAAGCGCAAAGCAAGAAGGAAATGAATTAACTATTAAGCGCCTTGCAAAATCAGTTGAATCTGTATCGGTATTAAAACAAAAGCCACTTCTATCGGAGAATGAATTTAGTAGCATCACAAAATTTCCTAATCTCAGAGACAGTCAAATTATAGTGCATGGGTACACAGAAAGTATTATGAGTCAAGTGACGGGCCACATTAAGGTCACAAGATGCTAACGAAGAAAAAACTGGCTGATCGCTGATTGGAAGGGGATGGCGAATTTTTGTCGGAAAACCAAATTTACCAAGACATTCCATCAACCAATCTCTTCGCAGAAAGTAAATGGGTAGATCATAAAAAAGATTTTCTCTACAACCAGAAATCTCAGACAAAGGAAGAAATTTTAGCTTTGTCCCAGATAGACAATCAATATATTCATATGCCAGAGAAAAGCGGAGGTCTAAAAGTTGGTCATAAAAAGGAAGAATACTAAGCCCAACGGAAGCATTAATAGAATCCATTAAAAACTTAGAAGAAACATGATTACATATCTCTCGCGAAGAATCTGTCCCACAATGCCTTAAGCTAAGACAAAATTCATAATGCTCAGATGATCTAAATGCTATCGCACCGGCATCACCAAGTGTAGGGAGAAGCTTCATAGGGCTAAAGCTAAAGCAACCAGCATCCCCAAAGGTACCAAGCTTCTTTCCACAATATTCTCCGCCAAAAGCCTGAGCAACATCTTCAATAAGCAATAATGAATGACGTTCACAGATATCTTGTATAACATCCATCTTACAGCTGCGTCCGTAATAATGAACGACTAAAACAGCCTTGGTGGTAGAGGTTATAGATTTTTCAATCAATGCCTCATCAAGTAGATAATCCCATTTAGTATCAACAAAAATTGGATCAGCTCCAACTCTGGCAATAGCAGTTGAGGATATAAGCCACGATAATGGAGTAGTAATAACTGAGTCTCCCTTACCAATACCCAAGGCTTTGAGAGCCAGATAAAGGGCATTACTGCAAGAATCAACTGCAAGTAAATGAGAGGCTCCTAGATAGTCAGCAAAAAGCTCTTCAAACTGATCAACTTTCTCACCACCTATAAAAACGCCAGAATCAACAACACTTGCAATTGCATTATTGACAGCTGTACGTAGAAAGCCAGGAATCCTCAAATCACGTAGCCTCATAGCTGCGTCATTCATATTTGCCATTTTCAAATACGCAAAAGGGAACTATCAATATGCAAAAAAGTACCAGCAGTTATCGTAAAGCAAAACCAAAATACCTTATAAACTATATAATACCACCAGCCTTGAGAAGCTGACATACTAGATTCGGCAAAAAAGATTTACCTATATGCCGAGCCAGAAGGATTTATATACATACAAAAACCTACAAGACAAGATCCAAAAGCTAAAACAATAAACAAGAATCAATATTCAAATTCCCAGGCAAAGCCAAGTTTCGCTTTCAATCAGCTTAAGGGCACCTCAAAAAATAAGACTTTAACAGAATAAAAGTACACGACAAAATGCAAAGATCTTCACAAAAAGACATAGCCTTAACGTGCCAATCAGCCTGTGTGGACTACTACCAGCAGGGACGTGAGACTTTAATCAAGCAGGAACGCGCTGCTGTTGTTCCTTGTGGATAAACCGGAGGAAGTTGAAAGCGAGGTTGTGCAGTCCCCACCAGGCCGTTAACCGATTGATCCGAATCAACCTGGTATATTTCCCCTTCATTGTCATTACCATCTGACCAAAAACATGCTCAACTCGTGCACGGGTCTTTGATCTCATGCTATTCCTTGCTTTAGCATCCACGGATAGGGGGTGATTACGTGTACCATTTTCGTGAATATGACTTTGATACCCGGCGGTCTCAAGAAACGCTCTGTATATAAGCCCTGCAAATGCTGAATCTCCCCAGAGAGAATTAGAGTCGCTGGTTGGATCAAGCAGAGCTGGGAGCATCTGACTATCATGGACACTCGCAGACGTAACGATGTACCTCCTGATGAAGCCATGCTCAACATCTACACTGATACTGTTTTTGTAGCCATAGTGATTGATGCCGATCTTCTTTGTCCACCTGGCATCAGTATCCTTCTGCTGCAACCGTTTTGGCTGTTCCAACCACTCTTCTGGGATACCCCCCTCTTTGATGGTCTCGTTCTCCTTCTGGGTGTTCCGTTGCTATTGCTTCGCAGAAGCCTAGCGGCTATGGAACTGGAACCAGAGTTGCATCAATAATCTGACCTCCGCGCGCTTCGTAGCCCTGGGCGCGTAGATGTTGGTCGAACAGTTTAAGCAACTCTTCGATGACGCCAGCATGCCGAAGCCTCTCACGGAAGAAGGCGACAGTTGTTGCAGCTTGAATTGAGTTCTTCACGCCAAGCCCAACAAAATCCTCAAACAAACGCCGGTCATGGACCTGGAACTCAAGCTCCTTATCGCTCAGGTTGAAGAGCTACTAAAGTACCAGCATCTTGAAAAAGATCATTGGATCAATCCGCTTTCTCCCCGCATTGCTGTTTCTTTCCTGGCTGTAGCCACGATCAAGCAGGGGTAGAAAGGTATCCAATTGAAACTGAGCAGAAAGCAGAAAAAGTAATGACTTTTTTCCTGAAGCTTTTGGAATCGTTGCTCTTAGTCCCAGCAACCGAGCTGACCCATGACTACTCATGATTTAACCGTGGTAATTATATCCACTCTGACCAGAAATGGCTATGAATTCATACTTTTCAAGGTGGCCATAATTAATACCAGGCTTAATAATGGTATCCACGCGGAATTACCCTGAGATGGTAACAACAAACAACAGGAATATCAGCATAGCATCAGCAGATTGCATTCTCCAACTCCAACACAAAAAATTAGCTCTTCAGACCAAGCATGAGGAACCTGCGTTGAAATCTGAACTCTATTTAACGACAACTGCTGCAATACAAGAATAGTTGACATGCACAAAATATGGCTTTTTATTCTTGAAAAACTCATCAGCAGCAGCTCTTGCGCCGCTATGATGGCCATAGTCATTAAGTATGAGCAAGCCACCATTGACTATCCTGTGACAACAAGATCTAAGTGCTGAAACTGTAGGTTCATACCAATTCATATCCAACTTGAGCATGCCTATATTATTTAAATCTGGAAAATCACTTGAAGCATCCACAAGCTCCTTAAATATTAGTACATTTTTGTGTATTTCACTGAGATAAGTGGATACTATTTCAAAATCCGCCGAGACCCAATTGCCAGCTCTTAAAATCTCATTATCATACATTTCAGTCATGCTATTTCCCCATATATCTATTTCGCCATGACCTGGCCGAGGGTGGCCTTCAAAAGTATCATAAACAATAAGACGTCTAGAAGAATTTAGCATTGAGAGAGCTTCTGCCATAATGGCAGCTCCACCACCTCTCCATGACCCCATTTCAACAATATCACCATCTATTCCATTCTCTTCCAAGTAGAAAATTGAGGAAAATGCATTATAAAGCACTTCGGGGGAACACATAGAATTTGACCTGTGACGATCATATAACTCAAGAAAATCCTTTGGACAGACTTCTAAAAAACATTTGAGATGATTTTGCTGTTGCTTAAATTGATAGTCTTGCATCGGTGACTGCCAGGAAAGATGACGTCCATGCCGCCGATTAGACGGCTAATACCAGCGTAGCTGTTTGAGCGACGAAATCATCAGCTGGCGGGTTGATCTACACCACTTGTGGTTGGCGCCAACAGCGTGGGGCCCCAGTCCACCGCAGGGGATGGCGTTGACGTGCCTGTTCATACACATGGCTTCGTTGGCGGCAGATCTCAATAGCCTCTCCGCAATTGCGCTGTTGAGGCGTCACAAACTACTGCTTCGCAGAAGTCTGAGGGCTAGATGCCGCTATGGCGGTGCTGGTGGTTGTACCAATCCACAAATGCGGAAACCCATTGGCAGGCCTGCTCTTTGTTGCTGAATGGCCGGCTGGGGTAGTCGGGCCGGTATTTAACGGTGCGGAACAACGATTCTGAGTAGGGGTTGTCGTTGCTCACCTGCGGCCTGGAGAAGGATCTCAAGACTCCGAGTTCCTCCGGTTGCACCTCCAGCGTCGCAGCACGCAATCGCTGCGCGGAAGCCTTCGACTAGTGCGTTTCCTTTATCGGCATGGAAGATCAGCGGCTGTTTGTGGCAGCGGCTGATACTTTTGTTGAGGCAAGCGCGGCTCACCAGGTCGGCAACAAGTTTGGCGACCTCGCATTGCTCCACATCCCAGGGCTGATTCAAAGTCTTAGCAAGGGTTGGGCCTGCGCATGACCATCGCAAGCAGCGCCGTGATGTCGTGCATCACCGCCTGCAAGCCGGTGAGGATCGATTGAAAGCCGGCCAGCCGCAGCAGGTTGAGCGCTGCGGTTCGCAATATGGCCATCGTCCCAGCGCTGTTACCTCGGTAGCGGTGGGCGTCTTCATGGAGCTGGGTGTCCCGGATCCATTGCCAGCACTCAATGCTCCAGCGATCTCTTACCAGTTGCAGCAGCGCTTTTGGGGTGGTGCGCAGACTCGTGAGAAACAGATGAGTGGCACAGAAGGACTTGCCGGCTCGGGTACCGGTGGCCGCCAACTCCACTATCCAGCTAGTTCCGCTCCAGGCTTCACGGATGTGCATTGGTGCTTGTTTTGCCCGCAGCGTCCAGGTGATGCTGCGGCCGTGGCTGATCTCGTGATCGCTTGCCACGAAAGGGATGTGACGCTTTCCCTGAAACTGGCTGCGGATCTGGCGATGCAGCGTCTTCTGGTTGCCTTTTACCGTCAGCAGGAAGTCGGCTCCCTGCTCCTGGAGCTGGTGAAAAACGGCTTAGAGTGTGGAGCGCATCTGCCTGGATCAGCACGCCACCCAGATCCAACTCACCAAGCAACTGTTTGAGCACGGCCCGCTCATGGTTCTCGCCTGTGGCGTAGCAGGTCCGGGCGATCGCCAGACAGAGAGCAGCGGAGTAGAGCGTCACCTGGGCAATGAATGCCGAGCCACCACCGGAGGTGGGCACGATCGAGCCCCGCAAGGTCTTACCGTCACACACCAGCTGATCGAGATCCGCTGCACCACCTGGGATCTGGGCCATCGTCCAGTCGCGAATGGCAGCGCTGAGAGCCGCCACGTCAACCTGGCGGAAGAAGTAGCGGAAGGCTGAATCGGAAGGCGGACGCCTGAGTCCGATGCCGAGTACCTCGCTCAACACGCTGCGGTGTCGGATGGCAAAACGCTCCAGATCTCGCAGGCTCTGGCAGCCGCTCAGGATGCCCAGCACCGCCACTAGCAGCAAATACCAGGCCGGGATGCGAACGCCCCGCCGCATGCGGGCATCCGGAATCGACTTGAGGTAGCTGATCAGATCGAGATCAGTTGCGGCTGAACGGCTTTCGGGCACAGGGAGGAGGCAGTTCCGCCGACCTCAACCCATGCTCGCAGGCCCGGCAAGCCCGCCTGTGCCAGACTTTGAATCAGCCCTGCCTTCTTCCGTGAGAGGCTTCGGCATGCTGGCGTCATCGAAGAGTTGTTTGAACTGTTCGACCAACATCTACGCGCCCAGGGCTACGAAGCGCGCAAAGGACAGATTATTGATGCAACTCTGGTGCCAGTTCCATAGCCGCTAGGCTTCTGCGAAGGCATCTAAGAGACGAGAGGGAGGGAGCATCGTGAAACCAGCCAACAATTCAAGTAGCTTTTGATCCTGGCTCGATAAACTCTTTTTTAGATTAAAAAGATCGTTGCGGATTGCCTTAAGTTGCCCTGTAGCAAACCCTTGCAAATTCAATTCTTTCATAGGTTATCTCCTTGAAAAATAAAGGCAGAATGAAAATCATTGGGTATTTTTTTGCTTGAAATCCATTTGATCATATTCGAAGCCTGCGGACGAAGAAAGCACAAGAAATCAGCACCAATGCTATTTGCCGCAGCTTCCCAAATCGGACCCTTGGCTGGCGTGAAGATCTCGAAACGTTCTTGATCTGAATATTCTGCTGAATGAGCAATCAGGGAGAGCGCGGTGATCGCCGAATCAGGATTTGGGAGTGTAATGAATTCGCGAATCGCCCTGGAATTACTAGGTGTGGCACAGAAGTACGCGATTGCATTATTGCTATGGTCGAGAATTATGCTTGGATTGTTGAATAGAAATGTTGATGAAAGCGGGCCCAGAAGATCTTGCCAATCACTATCTGTTCGGCTTGAGTAAGCAGAGGTTTCTTTAGCATAAGCAGCATACATCTGAGAAATAGTTACAAGATGGTTTTTTGTAAGAGGTGCAATCGAGCCTTTTCCCAACGGAAGGTCTGATCTGTTGAAGACAAGTTTGCTTTTGGGGGCAAAACCTTTGAATCCGTATTTAGAGTAGAAGCCAGGGATTCCAGCCAAAAACAAAAAATCCATCTGTTTCAGCTTCCCTAACTTTTCCAATCCCTCAATAAGAGATTTTGCATGGCCTCGATTCCGATGACCAGGAACAGTTGTTACAATTCCAATCGATAGACCGGTATAAGCTGTGTCATTAATGATCCAAGTTCGCTTCATGTGCCATGCGAATGAAGCAAGTGTATTGTTAGCATAGATTCCGCATAGCTTGGCGGTCTGCGATATATACAGCCCGTCTATTGATTGATAAATCCACTGAGCGGCATGGCTTGCCCTAATGATCTGTTTGAGTTCAAACAGACTAGGGCTGGCCAGCCTAATATCGTCAATAAATCCATCCTTCACTGATCTATCCAATGGCCTAGATAGCGGCCAGCATCCGCTGCCAATTGTTCACTAACTAATGGATGACATTCCAACTCAAAAAGAAGGTTTTCTTGGTATTTTTTAGAATTATCAAGGTGAAGATATGATGGCTCTACAAATTGATCAGAAGCGCTGTCCCATGGAGCAATATTGTTAATCATATTAGATCTATCGAAATGAGGATGCTTGTGGAGTGGCTGCCATGTGCGTTTTAGTGGAATGCCGAATGAGTTTGCCGTTGCAAGTAGTTCTTCCTGTTGTTGATAGGGCAAATCAATAAGGATTAAATTTGAATAAAATACTGGCCGTACATCTTCCGATGCTTCCACGACATGGGCTCGTGAACCACTCAGATTCGATGCAAGCACAGCATGATTCTTGCGGCGAAGATTATTATCCTGCTCAAGTCTATTTAGCCCAACCGTTGCAATTGCAGCTGCAAACTCTGTCATTCGGTAGTTATAGCTGAGTTGATTATCTCCAAACGATCTTAAGCGTCTGATTTTTTCGTATATAGTCAAATCATCAGTACAGAGTACTCCGCCATCACCAGCGGCAATAGCCTTCCGCTGATGCAAGCTGAAAACACCTACTTGGCCAAAAGTTCCGAGATGTTTTCCTCTTAAACGTGCGCCATGAGCATGGCTGCCATCTTCAACCAATGCAATGGAATGTTTTGCACATATTTTTTGGATTTCATCCACTTTTGAACACAGACCAAACATATGAACAAGAATCACAGCCTTGGTGCGACGCGTGATCGCTTTCTCTAGAGCCTCAGGACAGAGACCAAAGCTGTCTGGTTCAATATCAACAAATACAGGGATGGCATTCTGCATTAAGACGCAGGATGCAGATGAAATCCATGAATAGGGAGTAACAATGACCTCATCTCCGGCTCCAATACCGAGAGCCGCCAATGCCAACTGCAAACCCTGGGTTGCGTTGCCAACACCAATCGCGTGGCTCGCACCAACGAATTCTTTAAACTCGTTCTCAAAAGCAGAAACTTCTGCGGCTGCAAAAAGCTGATTGCTGCGGATCACACGCAGCACAGCTTCTTCATGGGTTTGATCGTATTGCGGCCAAGTTGGCCAATTAATAGATTGCATCATTGCTGGCTTTGGAGATATAATTATTCAAGAGTAATTAGATGATTGGATAATTTTTCATAAAGGTAAATGCGGTACCTATGCGCTGTGAAATCAGGCTTGCAACTGCCTGCTTAGGAATTATGCGGGACATCTCAACTAATCGATCAGAGTTGAGAACAGAGAGAATAATACAAGACCACTTTAGCCTCAGGATTGGCATGAGAGCTTGGTAACGTCGTTCAAGATCAAAGGACTGGTTCAAGTTTAGTGAATCACGCAATGGTGATCGGACTCCAATCAAAGGAACGCGCGGCTGAAGAATAAAGTCGAGAAGAGTCTTGACCGGATCATCCCAACCCGAAAACTCAAAATCAATAAATTTCAATCCTGCATCTGTCTGGATAGAATTGTGAAAACCAAAATCACCAGGAGATACATGGCATTCTTCTGGTTTGATTGAATCATTTAACACACCACTATTAATCTGCTGATTGATAGTGGTGTGTATATACTCAAATTCATTTTGCAAGGAGCAGAGAAGCAACTCAGCCCGTGGCTTGGTTTCGGCGGGGAGGTGCTCGCATCCCATTTTTAGTATGCGCTGCTGAATGTTATCAAGATGCTCAGTCAAGCTGAGAAATCCTTCAGCAGCCTCCAATCGAATGGCCTGCCTAGCAGCAGAGTGATCTTCGTTTAGGCAACGAAAAAAGAGCACTGCGGCGTCCACGGCTTCCTGGGGTGGGCGCACTCCCTCTGGGAACTCTTCTCCCTTCAGATGTTCCAGCACAACACAGCGCCTGCCTAGATCCTCATGGATCAACTCCGGAGTAAAACAAGGGGCTGCTTGAGCCGCATAGCGCAGAAACTCCACCTCAGCCTGCATCCGGTCGCGTAACCCCGGCTCCAAAGGTGCATATCCCTTGATTACCCAGAAGCGACGATCGCCGCATCGGTAAACATGGTTGTTAATGCCGCCCTGCAGCCTTACCAAAGTTGTTTCCTTGGATCCAAGTTCTCGGGCCCAGTGTCGCGCAAATTCAGGGGGCAACGGAGTTGGGGCTACATTCACTGTGAAAACAGCTTGTCGGGGAGTTGAACCCATGAGCTGATCCGTATGGAGCCGCTCTCCTCGTAAGAAACGGATACTCCCGCTGGATCAAACAGAATTCCCGCGGCTGCAACTGGAAAGCCAGGTGCGCTCAGCACCTCAGGCAGATCATCCAGGAAAGCTTCGCAACCCAGATGGGTGATCATCTCCACCTTCTGATCGCGGGTTTCCAGGAAATGCACGCAGGCTTCGTCTCCCGCGGCACCAAACAAGCCTAAGCCTTGCAGCCGATCCGTCACCCAGCTCCTAGCAGCTGCATGCAGATCATGGGGCGGCCCTGCGTAGGGCCTGCGGCTGCGGTGGCTGATGATCAGTAGCTCATGTCCAGCCGCCACAAGTTGATGCATCGTGGCAATTGCTCCTTCAAAGGGCTGGGCGTGATTCATGCCTGGTCCGTAGAGCTCGCCTTGAAAAGCCGTCCACTCCGGTTCGCGGCCGGCTGTGCGCAGGTGGTTGCGTAGGCCAAGCTTGGTGCGGGGCACTTCTGCTGGCAACTCAAACAGCTCTTCTGCCAGTAGTGCGATGGCTTGGTCGTAGCAGACGATCGTGTTGTCGAAATCCAGGCCGATCAGCATGGTGTTACACCGCGAACATCTGGTGGAAGCTCTGGGCCAGACCAGCGGCATCCAGCCCCAGCTGTTGGCGGGTGTAGGCCTGGTTGCCAAGCTCATGCAGAAAGGCATCGGGCACACCAATCCGTTTCAGGCGGATGGGTGGGCCATTGCGATCGGCCAGCCACTCCAGCAGGGCACTGCCCAGTCCGCCAGTCATGCCGTGCTCCTCCAAGCTCAACCAGCGGGAAAAGCGCTCAGCCATTGATTTCAGGAAAGCGTCATCAAGGGGCTTCACACCGCCAAGGCTGGCGATAGCAACTGAAAAACCATCTCCTGCAAGGTTTTCAGCTGCTTTCAGTGCTTCGCCAAGGATTGGGCCAACACCAACAACTAACAGATCGCTTCCATCCCTCAGGAGATTTGCCTTGCCAATCCCAAGATGGCTGCCCTCTTGATGTAATTGTGGTTCACCCTTCTTGCCAATCCTTATATACGTTGGGTTTGGAGAATTCAAAGCTTCCCTTAACTGCGCCACTAATTCAGCACTGTCTGCAGGGGCCAAAACATTCAACCCAGGCAAAGTACGCAGGATTGCCATATCTTCCAGGGAATGGTGGGTGGGGCCCAGCTCGGCATAGGAAAGGCCTGATCCAGTGCCCACGATCACCACAGGCGCCTGGTGATAGGCCACCCCCACCCGGATCTGCTCCAGGCAGCGGGTGGTGGTGAAGGGGGTGATCGTGTAGATGACGGGCCGCAGACCGCTGAGGGCCATGCCGGCCGCCAGGCTCATCATGTTGGCCTCGGCGATGCCGCAATTCAAGAAGCGCGCCGGCGCCACGTCCTTGAAGCGATCGAACATGCGGTTGCCGATGTCGCCGGAGAGCAGAGTGACATCACTGCGCTGGGCCGCTAGGGCGGTCATTTCGCGGGCGAAGGAATCGCGCATTAGACGGTCTCCAGTTCAGCGAGGGCAGCGGCCAGTTCTTGCGGATTGGGGGTGCGGTAGTGCCAGTTGTTGTCGTCTTCCATGAAGGACACGCCCTTGCCCTTAACCGTGTGGGCCACGATCACGCTGGGCAGTTCAATCTCCGCCCTGGCGGCCGCCAGGGCCTGCCCGATCGCCACAAAATCGTGCCCGTCGATCTCCTGGGCGTGCCAGCCGAAGGCCTCCCATTTGGCCGGCAGGGGATCAAGGGCCATCACCTCCTGGCTGCGACCAGTTGCCTGCCATTTGTTGAAGTCGATGATCGCCGTGAGCGTGTGGACCTTCTGGCTGGCTGCCAGTAGGGCGGCCTCCCAGATGCTGCCCTCGTTGCATTCGCCATCGCTGAGCAGGGCATAGCAACGGCTGGGCCGTTGCTGGATGCGGGCGGCCAGGGCCATCCCCAGGGCCATCGGCAGGCCATGGCCGAGGGAGCCCGTGGCGGCTTCGATGCCGGGGATGTAGCCCGGCTTGGGCGGATGTTCGTGGAACACGCTGCCAGCCTTGCCGAAATCGGCCAAGCGCTCCAGTGGAAAGAAACCGCGCTCGGCGAGCACCTGAAACAGGATCGGGGCCCCATGGCCCTTGCTCAGCAAAAAACGATCGCGATTGGGATCCTCTGGATTGGCGGGATCGACGTGCAGCTCCCGCCAGTAGAGCGCCACCAGTAGCTCCACGCAGGAGAGGCATGATCCCAGATGGGGAATCTTGGCGGCCGCCGAGGTGGACACGAGCCGCTGACGCAAGGTGAGGGCCGTGGCGGAAAGTTCCGCCGGCCTAGGCTGGCCAGGGGCAGCAGAAATCATGGCTTCTCCACTGGCGTGGCTAGATCGAGCTGCCGCATCCACTTCACCGTGTAGCAGGCATCTCCATCCGGCAGGGTGTTCTGGGCAAAAGCCTCGGCAATTTCGGCGATGGCATCGGCCACGCTGTGGCTGGGCTCGAATCCTGTGGCACGAAGCTTGCTTGAATCCTGGCGGTAGGATCGGGGGTCGTTAGAAGCGCTCACCGCGATCTCGGCTCCGACCTTGTGTTTGACCCGCTCGGCGATATCAAGAATCGAGATGTTTTCAAATCCAGCGTTGTAGCAGCCGCTGGGGATCTCCGGATGGGCCAAGAAGTGGCGGTAGACATCTGCGATATCTTGAATGTGGATGTTCGGGCGGGTCTGGTCCCCACCGAAGACAGTGATCTTGCCGTTTTTGAGTGCCTGATAGCTGAGCATGTTCACGCTCACATCAAGCCGCATCCTTGGTGACACCCCGCACACGGTTGCTGGCCGGATGCAGTGCACTTGCATCTGATCCTGGTAGGACAGAAACACCCGCTCGGCGACCATCTTGGTCTTGTTGTAGACCGAGATCGGTACCAAAGGGAGGTCTTCGGTGACGTTCGGCTCATCCTTTACCCCATACACACTGCCGGAACTGGCGAAGATGAATTGCTTCACGCCAGCCCGTACGGCCCGATCAGCCAGCTGCTGGCCGGCGAGCACGTTCACTTCCCAGCTGAGGGTGGGGTTAAGCTCCACCGCCGGATCGTTGGCGATGTTGGCCAAGTGAATGATTGCCTCCACCCCATCGAGCGGAATGGTATCGGTATCGCGGATGTCCCCCTGAATGTTTTTCAGATTGGGATGGCTGGGAAGGTAATTGCCGAACCACTGGGTATCAAAACTGATCACCTCATGGCCATCAGCCAACAACTTAGGCACTAGCACTGAGCCCTTGTAGCCGCAGCCGCCTGTAACAAGGATTTTCATGTCTTGTGGATGTAGTGCCACGGCAGCTGCCGCAGCTGATCAAAGTGGTTATCGACCCAGCCCAGGGTCTCATCTAGGCCGGCATCGAGGCTGATCTGATCCTGCCAGCCAAACCGCTCTCGAACTTTACTGCTATCAAGCAAATAGCTCTGGTCTTTACCCAGGCGCTCATCGCCCTCCTGCACAATCGCTTCAAAATCCACCCCTGCCTTAATACAAATCTGTTGCACCAGCTCACGAATCGACAGGGCTTCGAGGCTGGAGAGGTGATAGCACTCACCAGGTTCTGCCTCTAGGGCCAACTGCAACGTGGCTGCCACCACATCAGCGATATGGATGAAGGCACGCACTGAATGGCCGCCCCCATGCAACTGCAGCGGCTTACCTGATCGCACACTTAATAAAGTGCGCGGAATAATTCTGTAGAGCTGCTGACCGGGTCCATACACATTCGCAGCCCGCGTAAAAACCACCGGAAACCCATAGGCCTTTTGAAAACTAAGCAAATGAAGATCACAAGCTGCTCGGCTCACCGCATAGGGGGTACTAGGGGCAAACTGATTGTTTTCCTTGATCCAGCCACCATCGGTGCTGCCATAAACCTCTGGCGTGGTTACATGCACATATTTCTGCAGGAAGTGGCGCTGGCGCAGGGCATCATGCAATGCCACCTGGCTCACCACATTGGTGCGATACCAATGGGTGGGATTAAGCCAGCTTTCAGCCACCATGCCGTGGGCGGCAAAGTTCACCACGTGGGTGGGCTGCACCCGATCCACAAGCTCCAACAGGTTATCGAGTTGGTGGTTGAGATCGATCGCTTGAAACTCAAAATTGTGAGCCCCAGCCAGTGGTTCCCCTGTTGCTGGCTGGGGCCAGCGATAGGGCAGGAACACCGGATCCGGCTCCGCCGATCGGCTCACGCCCCAAACCCGGTAGCCAGCCGCTAAGGCACCAGCCACAAAATGGGCGCCGCTGAAGCTGTTGCTGCCAATTACTAGAAAGCTGGAATTTGACATTATTTAAATCTTTTAATCGCTTGATAGAATAGCCAATTAAGCCAGTTATGATTGAGAGAAGAGCACTGCCCGCCACACGCTGCAAGTCTTCCGAATATTTATTCCATGGATTTATCGCAACATATGCAGAAACGAATGGCACCAAACTTACAGATGCAACTGCTGATCTTGCAATAAGCCAATCAATGCGATGTCTGTGGGCACGATCCTCAGGGCTTTGCGATTCGCTACTACTAATTGACTTGAGCTTCTCGAAAGCACTCACAAGGTAGTCTAACTTAACCGTGGAAGGATTCAAGCTCCTTGGCTGCTCGTCGTTCATAGAGCAATAAACTGTTTAACAACATCCCGATTATCTTCCTCGCTGAAGAAGCCCAACTTGCGACCCTGCCGCTCTTCTTCCTTCGCAAAGGAATACAGAGCAACGGCCCGTCGAATCAGGTCTGATCTTGACATGCCTTCCTTGATCGAAAGCTCATCAAGCCCTTCAAGAAACGCATCGCTAACGCGAAGCGTTAGCCGCTCTGACTTGCTGCCGATGGTGTCGTCAGACATTTGTTACCACAGTTTAGCTGCTCAGGAGGTTTTCGAGTTGCTGGCGCAAGCGATCGGCGCTAATAGGGGTGTTGCCCATGGTTTCAACAGCCAAGGCTGCCATGCAGCAGGCCAATGCAGCTGTAGGCATCATCGCCTGGCCGCTGGCTAGGCCCGTAGCCATAACAGCCAAGAGCGAATCCCCTGCTCCCGTCACATCCAGGGGGTTTGCGCAAAGGGCAGGGAATGGCTGGCTTCTTAGTTCGCCTGCATCATTCCGGTCGTAAGCGATAAATCCATCTGCTCCTAGCTTCATCACAAGCCGTTCACTGGCCGTAGTAGCAATCAGCCGCTGGCTCAATAGCTCCAAGCCCGTATCTTTGTCTTGTAGTGCCACCCGCGCTTCCCGTTCATTGGGGCAGAGCAATGAAAAATTACGGAAACGGGTCACCGAACCCACCTGGCTGCTGCACTGCAGATCACCAAACAGCATCAGCCCATGGCGTGCAGCCAACTCGCGTAACAGCTCCAGCAATCGATCAGTTACCACACCATAAACAAAATCAGACACCACAATTCCGTTAGCCGCCGGCGCAAGTTGCTCAAGCTTAGAGATCAGCTGAGCTTCCACCTCGCTATCAAGCCCATGGTCTTCCAAGCGGCTAACGCGAAATAGCTTTTGGTTTTCCACCAAATAGCGCTTCTTGAAGGTGGTAGGTCGGCTGGGATCACTCACCAGCCCATCACCAATCTCGCGCTCAGCCAATTCACGGCGCACCAGCTCAGCTGTGCTATCAGTGCCCACCACACTCAACAACTGGCATTGGGCTCCTAGGGCCCGGATATGCGAAGCCACCACCGCCGCTCCACCGATGAAATTGCGTTTTTGCAACTCCCGCACCACCACCACCGGTGCTTCTGCGCTCATGCCAACAGCTTCACAGGCGGCATATTGATCCACGATTGTGTCGCCCAGCACGATCAAGTTGCTGTGGCGCCAAGCCTGCATACCCTCTAGCAAGCCATCAAGGCTTAGCCCCTGGCGGCGACAGGCCAAACGAAACTGGTTTCGCCGTTGGTCTACCAGCTCCCGTTCGGAATTGGATAACAACTCAGCGCTGGCATAATTAATATCGCCCGCATGAAACTGCACCGCCTTACCGGCACTGCGCATCTCTGCAATCGCCCTACGAATCAGCGGCTCTGGGCTGTGTTCAAACTCCTTACCCAGCACCAGCACCCGGGGCTGCAGCTGGCTAACGGCCTCGGGAAGTTCATCATCAGCCAGTAGAAGCACCGCGTCCACCATCGGCAGTAGCGTGAGCCCCTCAGCCCGTTCCTGCTGGCTGAATTGAAAGCGTGACCGCTGATTAGCTGGCCCATCTCCCACCAACGCCACCACCAAACGATCGCCCTGTTTTGAGGCGTGCTTGAGATAGCGGATATGCCCCGGATGGATCGTGCTGAAATGCCCATAGGTGAGTACACAACCCTCTAGCCCCTGGGCCTGGGCCAATGGGATCAAAGGAGTATTTACAGGGAATGTGGTCATAAAGTGATTAACACCCTGCCAGCAGTGGCCCCTGTGCCCATTGCCTCTATGGCCTCATTAATGCGCTCCAGCGGATAGCGGGCAGTAATCAAGCCATCTGCATTCCAGCGTTTTTGCTTCAACAAATTTAGGTAACGGGGGATGTCTTTCGCAGGCTCACACTCACCGCCATGGGATCCACTTAGCAGCTTACCGAAATGCAGCGGCAACGAATGAATTGTGATATCTGCCCCCTTACGCGGTACCCCCACCAGCACCACCCGGCCTTCGGCATCGGTGAGTTGATAGCCCAGCTCTATTACCGCCGGTGAACCGGTGTTATCGATAAATACATCTAGGGGCCAACCAGCCAAAACCTCTTTAATGCCTGAAGCTGCATCGGCATTGCTGCTATTTATTATGTGGGTGGCTCCAAGGCGCTTGGCCAATTCCAGCCGGCTATCAAATAGATCAACCGCAATGATCGGCCACGCCGATACCAGTGCTGAGGCTTGGATGATATTGAGTCCAATACCACCGGCTCCAAACACAACTACAGACTCACCAATACGCACCTGGGCGTTGTTTTCCACTACTCCAAAACCAGTGGTAACCGCACAGCCAAACAGGGCAGCTACTTCTAAATCAGTATCAGCTGGAATCGGAGTGCAGCGATTTTCACTCACCACCGCATGGCTGTTGAAGGTGGTAACCCAGCCAGCATTAAGAGCTTCCCCGCGCCATCGATATTGGGGAGGATCAGCCTGGATGCCAGCGCCCTTCCGCCAGTGCAGCACAACCAGATCACCAGGCTTAACTTGTTTCACCCCTGGACCCACCTCCAGCACGGTGGCGCTGCCTTCGTGACCCATAAGGTGGGGCAGATAGCGATCAGGCCCCTTAACCGCAGATATTTCACCAAGTTGGGAGCCGCAGATGCCACTCACATGCAGCTTCACCAGCACCTGGCCAACACCCAACTCAGACGGCAGCTCGACCGTATCTACTACTAAAGGCTGATTTTGGGCCACCAGAATGGCGGCCTGCATGGTTTTATTGCTCATTCGAAGTAGATATAGGAATGGTCGCCGCTGTAGCCAGTTTGATCAAACCACCACTGCCAAGCTTTAGGGCTATTAAAGGCTTCACAGGTAACTTGCCAATAAAGCAGATTGGCTTTTTCATTCTCATTGCGATAGCTCTCAACGCATAGGTATTTGTTGGCTTTGCCAACGCGCTCCATTTCTCGCAAGGCAAGATTTAGCTCGAAAGCATGCAGATTATGCAGGGTGGTAATCGAGATCACTAAATCAAAGTGATCATCAGGCCAAGGCAGGTGTGTTGCACTTCCCACCTGAAGGCGATCACGGATCTCCTCTTTACTGTTGGCAATTGCATAAGGTGATATGTCTATCCCATGCACCTCGGCATCTGGGATGACCTTGAGAAAGTCGTAGAGCAAAAAGCCCTTGCCGCAACCGATATCAAGAATCTTCGGATTAGGTGGCAGCTGGTAATGCTCTGCTATCGCCCTGGCCACCTTCTCCCAGCGGCCTTCCATATAGCGGTAACCACCGTAGCAAATCCGCCTGTCACCATCCCAATAGTCAAAGTCAAATTTTTTGGCTAGCGCTGCAGCCTTGGCCTTAGGATATTCTGGATCATTAACTCGCGCCAGATAGTCTCGCTTGGTGCTCTTGTGGAGCACGCTCATGAAATCGATCTCGGCCATGATTTTTGTCTTAGATTTAGTCTAATTAAATACTTGCTACATCAAGATTAGAATTGGCAACCACAATCTCATGCAAGCGCAACGGAGATAGCTCTAGCCCATTTGGCCAGCAAAGAGCGCCGGCATCTATAAAACAACGCTTCAGAAATGCCTTGTCCTTAAGGGGTTCCAAAAGCGATCCGTGTTTACCCGCAAGGTAACTCTGAACATTAAAAACGCCCTCAGAGCCATCTGAAAAAGCAATTGCTATCCTAAGATCATCGCAGACTTTAGCATTCACAAGCCTAATCATAATCAGCTCCTTGAATCATTTGCATAGGCTCAAAGCTCTGACCTCTTTCCCAGTTAGCCATAAGCTCAGAATAATGGGCACTGCACCAGGCTGCAATAAGCTGTGATGCCTTGGCTGGCAACTTCCCCTTACTGATCCTACCTGTGCCAATTTCTACCAACGCCTCAAACCCCTGATAAGATACATGAATATGTGGTGGCGGATGGTCATCATGCCACATCCTAATAACAATTCCAAAAATACAGAAACAACTGGCATCAATTACTCAGAAAGTAAATTGCAAAACTGCTCAAATTTGCTCGGGTTTGTTGGTATTCAACCATTGCATGCAAAGGTGGCCCACCACCAGCTGGGTATCTTCAGCTATCTGCATATCATCAATCTGGAAATGGATTGGCAGATCAGCCAGATCACGGCACTTGCCGCCGCCAAAGGCCAAGATTGCGTAGCTTCGTAAGCCCATGCGCTTGCTGGTTTCAAGGGCTTTTACCACATTGGCGGAATTGCCACTGCCGGAAAGCACAATCAATAAATCGCCTGGGCGACCTTTCACCTCAATCTGGTGGGAATAAATGTTGGCATATCCCGTATCATTTGCCAAACAAGTGATCAAGCCTGCATTCGCTGGTAGAGCCTCCACCCTTAGCCCCGGTAGTTTTGGCCCCGGGCCGCAGGCTCCGATGCCATAGTGAAAATCGTTAGCCATGTGCATGGCATTGGCGGCACTGCCGCCGTTACCGCAGATATACACCTGGCGCCCCTCGACCCAGGCAGCCCGCAGATCATGGGCCATGGTCTCGATCTGATCGAGGATTACGCCACTAAAGCAACTATTTAGTCGATCGAGATAGTCGCGGGCCCGCAAGCCAAAACTGGACAGGGCAAGAGTCATTCAGGGTTATGGAAGGAGGATGCTGTAGCCAACTCGCTGCAAATTGCCTCGGCTTCAAGGAGTGCTTCTGGGGTACCAATATCTATGTAGGGCAAGTTAGTGTGCCAAGTATAAATACGACCGAGGCAATGGGGCAGCACTTCAGTGCTGAAGTCGCTGGCGCTGGGGTAATAAGTAATGAGCCAATCCAAAAACGGCTGGTCAAACACATACAGTGCCCCATTGGCCCTGTTGCCTGGGGGATTAGCCACTTTCTCGTGGAAGCCCACCACCACCCCATCGCCATCGGTTTCAACGATGCCGCAGCTGCTGGGCCGAGGGCTTGTGAAAGTGAGCATCGTGAGTAAGCAGCCCGCCGGGCGCCGGCGATGGGCAGCTAGCAGTTGGCCTAAATCAGCCTGGCTGAAGTTATCGGCGTGGATCAACAAGCCGGTGCAGCCCTTAAAGAAAGCTCGCTGGGCCAACAGACTGCCTGCGGTGCCCAGCAGGCTGGGCTCATGGCTGAGCTGCAGCGTCATCGAGCCCTGGTGCCAGCCAGCCAAAAAATCCTCCACCTGATCAGCCAGGTAGTGGGTGTTCACCAGCGCAGCATCTGTGCCAATAAGTTCCAGCTGCTGGAGCCAATGGGCCAGCAATGGCTGCCCCCCTACGGGCACCAGACATTTAGGAGTATCCAGCGTCAGCGGCCGCAACCGCGTGCCGAAACCGGCAGCAAGCAGCAGGGCACGGTGCGGCTTGATCAATGCCTGATCAGCTTGCAGCGTATCGATAGGCACAGCATCCCTGCAGCAGATTCGCTCCGAGCGCGGGCAAGCCTCAGCGCCACGAACAGGACCTGCTCATCATCGTCTATCAAGGATCAGGTCTGCCAAAGCAAAGCTGGCCGTAAAGGCCGGTGAGATGGCATTGAGCACATGGGTGCTGGCTGGACCTGGCAGGCAAAGGAAGTCGTCTTCTAGGCGCTGGCTGCTGTGGTTGAACAGCTGGGAACGGATCCCCACCTTCTGGCTCAGCTCCAGATGCTCAGCCCGCACTGCCGGAATCAGTTCTTGGGCCGCCTTGAGCAGCAGCGGTGGCAGGGCCAGAAAAGCCTGCTCATGCACATAGCGGCGGAAACCGCCGCGATTTGCCAGGTACTGACGAGCTAGCAGGGCCAGATTGGCTGCGGCCATGGCCGGTTCGATGCCATCTAGCCCCCGGTAGTTCTCGCGGCCCCAGGCCGGCGTTGCAGTGGGGCCAATGCTCACCAGCGGCGTGGGATCGGCACTGGGGGTGAAATGCACCCCCAGGAACGGCACGCTCAGATCAGGCACTGGGTAGAGGTTGGTGCGCGGTTGAATTGGGCTGTTGCGCTTCAGTTGCCAGTAGAGACCCTTAAAGGGCAGCAGGCTGTAATGGCGCCCCACCCCAAATTGATGGGCCACCCGATCAGCCTGAAGACCGGCGCAGTTATATAGATGGCAGTAGGTCAACTTGCTGCCATCGGCAAGGCTGAGGCTGCATTGTTCCGGCTGAACCCGCCAGCCAGCAGCAGCCGTAATTAGCCGCACCCCCTGCTGCTGCAGCTCCTGTTTCAGCCTTTGCACCACCTGGAGTGGTTTCACCACAGCAGTGTTCGGACTCCACAGAGCCCGGCCACTGGCACTACGTGCCTCAGGGATCAGTTCATGGAGCTGCTGCTCATCCCAAAATTCCACCGTGGCACCGTTGGCCCGGCCGCGTTCAGCTAGCAGCTCCAGTTGGCCATCCAGCTCAGCACGCGGCGGCACGATCACCTTGCCGCAGGGATTGATCAGCAGATCCCGCGCCTTTACCCAAGCCCGCAGGCGTTTAGCCCCGGCCACACAAACCTGCGCTTTGAGGGATTCAGGTTTGTAATAGAGCCCTGCATGCAGCACGCCGCTGTTGCGGCCTGAACTGTGGCGGCCCAGCTCGGCTTCCTTATCGATAATCGTGATGCTACGTGTTATCTGGCGCTCTAAGAGTTGGTGGGCGATGCAGAGACCGACCATGCCGCCACCAACAATCAGTACATCCGTAGTGGTGGACTTCATGGGGTGGATTAAGCCTGCATACCAAGTAGCTTTGGCGGAAACTTGAGCAGAGACTCAAGCAACACAAGCTCAAAGTCGGGGTTCTCGCTTGTGCTATGGGCACATTCGCCGGCCCATTGCTCCACGGCAGGTCGTTCTCGTTGGCCGTGGCCACTGAGCACATGGGCCAGCAAAGGTAAATTGGCGCGCGAGCCTGCTTCCAGATCCGAAAGACGGTCGCCGATCAGCAGAGATTGCTTTAAATTTAGGTTGAGATCCTCGGCTGCGACTAACAGCATCGCTGGGCTGGGCTTACGCCAGCTGATTGGCTGGGCCTCCGGTCCATGACCATTGCCATAGATAGCTGCCACTGGAGCTGCAGATCCGAGCAGCTCCAATAGGCGATCATTAACCCGTTCATAGGCATACCAATCGAAATAGCCGCGTGCAATGCCGGACTGATTGGTGATCACCACCACGGGCCAGCCCCGCTGGTGAGCTTGCTCCAGCAGAAGCTGGGCGCCGGGGCAAAGTTCCACATTATCGGGGTCGCAGAGGTGATGCTTGTCTTCAATTAGCACACCATCGCGATCTAGAAACAAAGCTGGCCTTGGGCTGGGATATGGATCAGATAGCAGGCGGCGGCGTTCGAGTTGGGGATTCATATCCTCAGCCAAATAGCATGACGGCTGGGCTGCTGGGCTGAGGAATAGCAAAGATATTGCCGCCAATCAAAGCGATCGGTTCGTAGCCTGCTTCAACCAAGCGATCGGATTCATCGCTCGAGAACAAGTTATGCAGGTTAACTGAATCGGTTACACATTCCATGCAAAGCAACCTCGGGCGCAATTCCATTAAAAACGCAGGCAAATCCGCAAGAAAGTTCACCATTTCCAGATCAATCGAAACCAGATCAAGCTGACTAATGCCCTGCGCAAGGACCAGCTTCGCCAGTGCTGCCAAGCTGATCGCCGGCACTTGAACACGATCTCGCAGGACCCAGCCCTCATTAACTAGTTGCTGTGCACGCTCAGGGTTGACCGTTGACATGGCGCCATCCTGGAAGCGGAAAAATTCCAGCCCCTCCATAACCTCACCACTGGGAGAGATACAGCGGTTCAGAAAATGGTCCTGCGGCCTAGCCTCAAGCCAGGGCTGCTCCAAGTCGGGATTGGCATCCACGGCTAGACCTCGCCATCCGATCAAATTCAGCAGTTTGGTGTTTGAGTAGAGAGTTTCGTGATAACAGCCGATATCAAGGTAGGTGCCTTTGTGACCAGCAAGAATATCATTCCAGAAGTGGCTCCGGATAAAATCATCTTCACCGTTTTGAGAGAAGCTAATCTTTAGGTATTTCTCGTTCAGAACTTCGCGGGGCAGGCTTGATTGCAGCCAATTGGGAAACATGATTTTCGCCTGAGATTTTGAATACAACCGAAGCCAGAGGATAACGCAAGTTTACTGCATATTCATTTTGCCCCATCTCTGATCATGGCCAGAAGGAGCCGCACCGGCAAGGTGCATCAAAGCAGGATTAAATGTAACAAAAGACGTGCATTGCTTCGTCGTTAGCTGGCCGTAGACATTGCCGTAACAATGATCAATAGAAGCACCCATAAAGCAAAGGCGCTCAAAGTCCTTGTCAAAACCACCTATTTCACTATTGTCAACGAGCAATACAATGGGATGCTGTCGGTTGGCGCCTATATATTTAGCCCAATCACTGAAATGCTTGCACCTATCTCCGCCGTCAATAGAGACAAGAAGATTGCCAATACCTTGCCATAGATCTTGTACAATACACTCTGGCAAACAATTATTTAAGTCAGGCCGAATAAGATTGATTGATTGATTGATTCGACCTGCCTGAGCTTGCATCACTGAAGACCAGGACCCCCTACCAGCAGGATCTGCATCATCCTCAAATGAATAGCAGGCCTTGGCTTCCTTGACAAAGAAAAAAGTACTCATTCCACTGCCATACTCCACAACTGTATAGCTTGAGAGACCTAAATCAAGCAGCGCTTCCTTCGCTGAAAGCGTTATCCAAGGCGCAAGAATCTCTGAATTATTAACATTATAAGTAAGCTCAGGAAAAGTTGGATGATATAGGGAGTCCAAGAACCGGCACTCTCCCCTGCTTAGAACACCTGATTGCAGCAAGCGAAAATAACCGCCATTCAGAGCCAACATATTAATGATTGATACTGGCGCAAATCCATAAGACCTGCCAATCTCAAATACCTCGGCAATCTCTGCATCGATTGCCACCGCCTGAAAGCCTTTGGCTAGCTCCGGATAAACAATTAGGCCTGGCTGCAAGTTATCTCGATTGCTGTCAATGAATTGACGCCACAAAGAAAATGCGTGGTGGATTAATGTCTTCATTGTTAATAAGCTTTGGCGGCCAAAAGGATTTCCCAAGCAAAGCATTCACAAGTGAGCGAAGCTCAAGTAGTAGATTGCAATGGGTAACTTTGCACTTTATGGCTTCCATCAGTTCTACTCCTTTCGGCTAGGGGCATCTCAGTCATAACCGTTCCCGCCCTGCTCTTCCACTACGGACCCTTCCAACCCCTCTGGCAACAGCCCGGTCTGATCCAGGCAGGCCCCGCCATGGATACGCCGCCCAGCGTGGAGGCCCTGCTGGCAGTCCTTCAGCAGCGCGGACTTGATCGCCGTGCTGTGTTGCTCCACTACAGCGACCCCTTCCTGTTGCGGTCCGCCCCCCTGCGCGGGCTGCGCCATTGGCCTGGGCCGCGGCTGCTGGCCTGCGGTGATCTCCACCACGGCAGCAACCCCATTGAGGTGCTCGCCGCCTACCTAGAGGCCGAACCCCACGACGCCGTGCTGCTCACCTTTAATCCCGCCCTAGTTGATGCGGTGAGTGAGCGGTTACGGGTGCCGGTGCGTTGTCTGCCGCCCACGTTCTTTCGTTACCCCAGCGCCCTGCCCGTTGAGCGGCCCCGGCTGGAGTTGTTGCATGTGGGCAGCCTTGGGCCGCACCATCCCCGCCGTCGGGAGCTGGTGACTGGGCTGCAGATCCGCGGGCGGCTGCCCTTTCGCCATGCCAGCACTTCCAGCCCTGAGGAAGCCGCTGCACTCTATGCCCAGCACGCCCTGGTGCTGAATGTGCCCCTCAACCACGACCTCAACCATCGCTTCTTTGAGGTGATGACCGCTGGGGTGCCCCAAGTGGTGTTTGGTGATCCGGGCTTGGTGGGGGACCACCGGGCGCTGGCGGAGCGGCCTGATGTGTTGTGGGCTTCCTCGTTGGAGGAGCTGGAAGAGTTGGTGTTGGGGTTATTTGCTGAGCCGGAGCGGTTGGGGCAGATAGCGGTGGCGCCGCCACCCTATTGGGAGTTGAAGGATTTACTTAAGGCTGCGTTTGCGCCTTAGGGGGGTCGCTGCGTTTGGGCACGACGACAGTGAACGAATAGGCAGTTTCAGGCTCCTTAGATTTGATGGCCAGGGAGGCCTGCAGCTAATCGGCGGCCTTGTTATCGGCCTAATTGCTCTTTACAGCTCCAACGACCATGTCAACTTCTTCAGCAGCACCATCCACCTCAACCAACAATGGGGCGTCTGGCCAATAGTTGCCCCGTTGGCGGTTGTGGTTACCGTAGCCAAAGGCTTCTGCGCAGCAGTTGCTCAACTGGCGTCACGATCCAGGCTTGGAGAGGAAAATCGAAGAATCCAGGATGAGAGAACAGCAGCTGAAGCAGCTGAACGCATTTCCTGGCCCTGTTAGCAGAACAAGCCTTATTGGATCAGCTGGGGCCGGAGTGATGGGCCTCTACCCAGGGGCTGGAAAGGATCGAGGAAGCCGGTGCAGCACGGGTTGAAGAAGCGCTTGAGCAACCTCAGGCCATCGCCGAGGAGCTGGTCCATACCTACGGCGGCAACGTCTCGCAGTATGATCATACAAATGCTCATACCTTCCCATGGCTTCGGCCCTCTCTGAGCGCGTCACCGTGACCATGCCGGCGGAGCTGGTGGCAGGGATTGATCGGATCGAACGCAACAGAAGTCGTTTCATTGCAGAAGCTGTGCGCCATGAGCTCAAACGCAGGCAACGGCAGGAGTTGCTGCGCTCGCTGCAGGAGCCCCATCCAGACAGCCTCATCACTGCCGAACTGGGTCTTGAGACCTGGAGCCAGGGGCTACCGGCTGGTGATCACAACCTTCTTGACCCCAGTGCCGGTGTGCCGCTCCACTGGGAGAGGGAGAAGGGCTGGCAGGAGTCGGATGCATGAGCCTGGCCAGGGGCGCGGTGGTGCTGGTGGATCTTGAACCCACCGAGGGGCATGAGCAGCAGGGCACCAGGCCCTGCGTTGTGGTGAGCGATCAGGCTGTGAACAGCAATCAGAGGTTCCCCCTGATTGCTGTGGTCCCCGTGACGGGCACACCCGCCCAGGGTGCTCTATACCCTGATCTCGCACCTGGGGCCAGCGGGCTCACCAAACCGTCAACAGCTCTTGTCGATCAGGTGCGCTCAATTGACAAACAGCGGATCCGCCGGCGTTATGGCCAGGTGTCGGCGGCAGAGCTTGAGGCCATCGATAGGGGCCTCTGCCTGTATCTGGGGCTAGCATTATGAGTGCTCAGGTTGAGCCCAGGTGGCGGAGCGGCTTCTACGGGCAAATGAGGGGAATCAGCTTGCGGCCATGGCGGCGATACACCCTGAAGTCGCTGTCCAGTGTGAGCAGCTCACAGGGATCGATCAGTTCGCTGAGCCTGATTAACGATGCGTCTGCCAGGGATGCAGGCACGTTGTTGTAGCGCCTGAACAGCTGTTGCACCGTGCTGATGTGCTCCTGCAACGAAAACGGCAACTGCACAACACCCCGTTCAATGAAGACCAAAGGCAGCGACGGATCAAAGCCTGAGCGTGCCAGCAGAAAACAGGCTTCTGCCACCACAGCCTCACAGGTAATGAAGGGGCCTGGATGGCTGGCGAATTGCTGTTTGGCCCAGGCGTGATGGGTGTCGTTAGCACTCAGAAGGGCCACCCAAGGCCCTGTATCGAGCAGAACGGCGGGCATCAGCGCTCCCCGAAACCAGTCAGATGCTCAGAATTTGAGGCCAGGTCAGCTGGTGCGCCGGCGCAGATGCCCGCCAGATCGGCAACCTGATCCAGCGCCGACAGGCGTTGTTTCGGCGCAGAGCAGGGCTGTTGCGTGAGGTAGGCCCACAGGGCACGACGGACGAGCTCTGATTTGCTCAGCTCCTCCTGGGACGCGCGGCTCTGGAGCTGGGCCTCAAGCTCAGGGGTGAGCTTCACGGTGAGAAGGGCCATGGGCAGTGCCGGTGCTTGCACCCATCATACGCGCTGTCATGGGGTATTACTTTTTGGTAATTGAGCACCCCATGCCGTCGACAAACTGGCGACCTACGAGATTGAAGGGGGCATATGTTTTGGTGGGAACAACGCCCGTGGGTCGTGATCTTCAGCCGGGATAGGGGTAACTCCAGCCTTTCTGGCCCTGCTTGCTGAACAGGCGTTTCTTTATCAACAGGGGCCAGATTGATGGGCCTCTACCCAGGGGATGCGGGCAATTCAGCCCCATCACCGCCCGGGGGCAAACCGTTATCCCTGCTCCGATTCGGGCGCGCTTCTCCCTCGGCCCATCCCAGCGGCTGGAATGGATCGTGGAAGCCGATGGCTCCATCCGGGTGGTGCCGGTGGATCTCTCGCCGGTGAAAGCCTTTCGCGGCATGGGCCGTCGTGGGGGCTCCAGCCAGCGCTTGTTTGCTGATCGCGTAGCCGAGCGGCAGGCCGAGCAGGCGGCTGGCCACTGATTTAGCGCCAGATGGGATCGCTACTCCTGCTCGACACCTCGGCGCTACTCACCCTCCGCGACGACGAACCCGGTGCCGCACGGGTTGAAGAGGCGCTTGAACAGCCTCAGCGCTGCTATGCCTGCTTTTTCAGCCGCATGGAGGTGCTCTACCGAGTTTGGAAAGACGAAGACGAGCGCGCCGGCCGCCTGGCCTATGAGCAGCTCAAGGCCCTGCCGCTGCACTGGGTGGAGGCCTCAGAGCCCCTGCTCGAGCAAGCCGCCAGCATCAAAGCCCGTCATTCCCTCTCGTTGGCTGATGCCTGGATCGCGGCGGCCGCGCAACAGGTGGGCGCCACCCTGATGCACAAGGATCCTGAGTTTCGTGCCATCGCCAACCTTCCGCAGGAATGGCTCGGCTGATTGAGCACACTATTTAAGCGCCTCCAGCCTGGAGACCAGCTGGCCTTGAGCCTGGAGGCCGATGGTCTTCGCCTGGAGCTACCAGAAATTGGCCCAGCTAGCAGCACAGCTGAACATTCAGTCCACAGTACAAAGCCCTTGATGGGTTTGCCGTTAGGCACAAATTATTTTACTTTCTTTGCCAAGCTCACTGCAATATTAGGGCTATCAGGATTCACATCAAGAGATTGCAGCTGCGGCCTAAGCACGAGGTCCATATCTTCCATTGGAATCGCTCCCAATAAAACTTCATCGCCCATCACCATCGCGCCAGTAAAGCAGCGGCGGTTACGAAATCTCACTTCCACCGGGCCCACATAGCCCACCTTGCGCCTACATCCATCAGCTAATATCACCTCCCGCTGTTCTAATTCCTGCAGATCTAGTTGAATTGCAAGATGTTCTGGTATGCACAGGTGCACAGCCCCGGTATCAGCCAATGCCAGCACATCAATAGCCTGTAGCTCCAGCCGTGATGGATTAGCCAACTGGATCTTGCCCCGAATTAAGCCCATTAGACCTCTCCTATTTCCAAGAACAAGGGACTGATTAAACCTGAGAGATCTTGCAATATTTTGCCGCCCATGGACGCAGACCACCTAAACGGGGCGATGGTTGACCGTTGACAGCAGATTCGAGTTCTGTACGGGCTGTACAGAATTCGAAAGGTGGCAGGAAAGCCTTCTGCCTCGGATGCGCTGGCGTTGGGGCCGTAGGGGACCGCTGGCTTGGTGATTGCTCTCAAACGTTTCTGGGTTCCGTACGGTCCGTACGGAACTGGTTTACTGCTGTGGAGGGACTCCGGCCCTAGGCCCTTGAGCTGCCTGGCGAAAAGAGGGCAAAATTGAACCTCGCCGGTGGCGAACCCATGTACTGCGCCGAGGAGGCCAGCTTCTGCTGCCAGATGGCTGAGTTATCATTGCCAGATGGCAAAGTCAAATCCGGCGACGGTCGTTCCTGCCCCTGATGGGGTGCAGCTCTTCCTGGGCCTGCGCGCCACCAAGGCCGCCGAGCTTCGCGATGCAGTGCGTCGAGGCCTGCCCTTCTCCGCATTAGAGACCCTCAGCCATCAACTTGAAATCTCCCCTCAGCAATGCAGTGAGGTTCTTGGCATTCCCCCTCGCACAGTGGCCCGCCGCAAAGAAAGCAAGCAGCTCAATCCCCAAGAATCGGATCGTCTTTATCGAGTGGCCCGAGCAGCCTCCCAGGCTGTTGAGGTTCTGGGCTCGCTCAACAAAGCCCGCTTCTGGTTGAAAACACCAAACCGTGCACTCAGTTGTGATCGTCCGCTCGATCTCCTCGACACTGAAATCGGAGCCCGGCAGGTGGAAGAGGTGCTGCTACGTCTCAACTACGGCATCTTCAGTTGACGCACGTTTGGAGAATCTGTCGGCAGCCCTATGTCGCCAACGTCCTTGATGGCCTTGGCGGCACCTACACCTCTGGCCGTTGGCACAACAAGGGCATACCCATCGTCTACGCAGCGAGTTCAGCGGCGCTCGCAGCCCTAGAGGTACTCGTTCACGTTGATCCGCTCACTGCTCCAGCTGACCTGCGTCTTCTCACCCTCGATCTACCTGCAGATTGTGCCATTGAGGTGTTGGAAATCAGCGGCTTGCCAAAGGCCTGGGCTGAAGTTCCAGCGTCGCCAGAGCTCCAGATGATCGGAACGGCCTGGCTGAGGAGTATGCGGACCGTGGCATTGAGTGTTCCATCGGCGGTGATCCAAGTAGAGCGCAACATTCTGCTCAACCCGCTCCATCCCGATGCCCGGAGCATCCGACTTATCAGCGATGGGCCGTTCTCGTTTGATCTACGGCTTCTTGGGGCGGGATAACGCACCACTCCACAAATCCGTGTTCTGGTGTTGGCGCCGTAGGGGGGCAGCTGCGCTTGGTGATTGCTCTCAAACGTTTCTGGGTTCCGTACGGTCCGTACGGAACTTATTTACTGCTGTGGAGGGACTCCGGCCCATCGTTGCCTCGCTGGCGGTTGTGGCTGTCGTAGCCGCAGGCTTCTGCGAAGCAGTTGCTCAACTGGCGGCGCGATCCCTCCAAACTCAACCGCTCCAGACCAAAAGCCTTTCTCACCTTGATGGCACGCCACCTATGATGCACTGATGTTTGCGCATCAGTGCATCATGCGAACAACGCTCGACCTAGACGACGATGTGCTGCAGGCGGCCAAGGAGCTCGCCCGCCGGCAACGGCTCTCGGCTGGGCAGGTGGTGTCACGGCTGTTGCGGCAGGCCCTGGTCGGAGGAGGCGTTCAGGCGCCTGCAACGCAGGCTGAGGCAGGTGTGGCTGGCTTTCGGCCCTTCAGCAGCGCCGCCCATCAGCTAGCAAGCAACGACCAGGTGGAGGCCATTCGCGATCAGGAGGGCATCTGATGCGCGCCCTGCTCGACATCAACGTGATCATCGCCTTGCTCGATGCCAACCACGTGATGCATGCCTGTGCGCGGCGTTGGCTTGAACGCGAGCTGGAGACGGGTTGGGCCAGCTGCCCCGTGACCCAAAACGGCGTATTGCGCATCCTCTCCCAACCCGCCTACCCCAACCACAGACCTGTCGCTGAAGTAGCCGAACGGCTCGCCGAAGCCTGCAGCCACCCCAGCCATCACTTCTGGCCTGGCGGCATCAGCCTGCTCGCTGAAACAGCCGTGAATTGGCGCCAGCTGCTGGGGCCGCGTCAGGTCACCGATGCCTACCTACTCGCCGTTGCAGTGGCGGAGGGCGGGCGGTTTGTGAGCTTTGATGCGCGCATTCCCTTGGCTTTGGTGCCCCAGGCCAGCGCCGAGCAGCTGGTGGTGATTCCAGTGGATTGATCTCGATCACCAGCAGCCCAGGGACCCCGGCCAAGGCGTGCTGCCCAGCGAAAGCCGCTTGGTCAGCCGTTTTGAACCAGCCAGTTGCTGAGGTCGCCGGGGCCGGTGAAGTCGAGCAGGGCTTCCGCCAGCGCCTCCAGCTCATCCAGCGGCAGCGCCTGGATCCGGGCGGTGGTGAAGGCATCCAGCGGCCCGCAGCGGCGGTTGAGCAGCCGCAGGGTCACCTTGGCTTCTCCTCGGGCCTCGCCGCGGGCTTCTCCGCGGGCTTCTCCCTCGCCAAAGATCTCTTGGTAAGCCCGACTCTTGGTGAAATCCTCAACAGTGATGCCGCCCATGGCGCAAATCTCCTGAATAGGACGATCGTTAAATCTTGAAAGCAGAATAGCCGGGATCAACGGCAAAACCTCAGCTGCCATGGGGTTGGTAATCGCCTGCTGCCGCAAATCATTGGCCACACTCAGCACCTGTGGCTCCGATTGCATTAATAGGCTCAACACCAGAGTCAATGGTTCGCTGGGCTGCTCACCGCTTTTGGGTTGCAGTTCGATCCACTCCACCCGGTGCTCCACAAATTCACGCACCGGCGTGAGTTCACCAAAGTTGAGCTCGCGGTTGGGGCAGATCACCACCACCCGCCAGTCCCGCTGCCAGCGTTCCTGCTGCAGGAAGCGGGCCGACTCCGCGTAGAGCCGCAACAGAAAATTAGGGTCGGCGGCCATCTGCGCTTCCAGCACCACCGCCGGCAGGTCATCGCGCTGCGGCGGCGGGGAAAACAAGCCATCAAGACGGTACTCACGATCTTTCAAGACCGGCGCCGAGAAGCTGTAGCCGCCGGCATCAGCAGGCAGGTCCTGCAGCCAGCGCAGAATCAGATCCGGCTCGCTCTGAAAGATCAGGAAAAAGAGTTTGTCGCTAGCCAAAGCGCTGCGGTAGCTATTGGCCAGCAGTCTGCTGGGCTGCTGTGTTCCGTACAGGCTGTACAGAAGCTAAAAACGGCCATAACAACACTTGCCAGCCCAGCGCAACAGTGCTGCCCATCAGGCAAAAGCTCCATAACCCAGCCTTTCCACATCCATGGCATAGCGCTCGCCAATCCGCTGCCAGCTAGCCGGGCTATAGAGCTCTTCAAAGGGCTGGCTCCGTGGAGAAGAACGGTGCACCCAAGGCAGCTCAAGCTCAAGTCCCAACTGTTTACATAACTGCTGGAAGTCTGCATTCAACTGTTCAGTCCGCAATAGATTTTTAACAGCCAATTCACCATCTTCCGCCACTAAATAATCAAGCTGCGGTCGCAAATGAGCATGTTCCAACTGCTCCGTAGCATCCACAAACTCCCCAAAGCTAAGTCCCTCCAATTCCACGCCCTGGAGCCGAGCCTCCTCCTTGAGATGGGTGTCAGTATTGGTGTAAACAGAAGCAAACCTGGCCCAAGGATTACGCACCGCCGCAAAACATTCGGCCCCGCTGAAATCCCACTGCTGTTGCAACTCCCGCCAGCCCAGGTGTTGTAAAAAGGCGCTGCCCCAGCCATGGGCCAGCAGCTCCGCTGACTGGATTAGGCCAAAGAGAATTTCCTGGTTTTCCAGCTCCCAAGGACCATACATCCCCAGGGCTTGCTCAATGCTGGAACCCCCTGTTTTGGGGATATGGATAAACAACAACGAACGATCGGGTTTGCAAGGCATGGCTACAGGTTTAAGGTTTCGGCGGTGTGCACCAGTTACTGAGCAGGCTATGACCTCCGAAAGCTTCTCCACGGCGTTTTTCCGCTGGGCCAGCAATCTCCATGAGGAGCTTGAGTTCTGGTCCTACTGGGCTGAATCCAAAGGTGCCCCCAACCCTGCCCACCACGCTGAACGCACCAACCCGGCTACCCCCGTGCAAGAGCGGGTGGTGGCCTACGGCCGCAGCCTTGGCAAAACCGAGCTGGAGGTCCTTGATGTGGGTTCCGGCCCCCTCACCAAGGTGGGCCACCAATCACCAGCGGATTTGCTGATCCGGGTGCACACCTGCGATCCCCTCGCCCCCGCCTACCTGCAGGCCTTCAGCCGCCACGGCATCCCAATCCCCAATCCGCCCAGCTTTGCCCTGGCCGAATACCTCTCCAGCTTCTATGCCCCCTCCAGCATCGATGTGATCACCTGCAACAACGCCCTCGACCATTCCTTTGATCCAATCCGTTCCCTCAACGAAATGCTGCGGGTGGTGCGGCTTGGCGGCCTCTTGATCTGTTCCCACAAACGCAATGAAGGTCTAAACGCCCAGTATCACGGTCTGCATCAGTTCAATATCGACACCGCCGACGGTCATCCGATCCTTTGGAACCAAGGCCAACGGATCAGCATTGAGGCTGGCTTAGAAGTAAAAACCAAAACCAGCGTCATTGAAGAAAGCCCCGAGTGGGTGCATTTCAGCATCACCAAACTGGAGGAATTCAGTGGCAACGATGTCGCCAGCGAAAGCCGCAGCCGTCAGCAACTCCAAGAACTACTCCTGGGCACCGTGACCCATTTCCTCAACCAGCCCGCCCCCTAATCGGCCGAAAGAAACCACTCAACGCCGGCGCGCCGGCGCCAAAGGCCCCGTGGCTGTGCTGCTGCCGCAATTTCTCCTGCAGGGCCAGCCCCCGCTGGCGGGCCTGGACCGGGTCGCCAAACAATTGGTCCAGCGCCCCCGCCAGCCGCCCCGCCTGGGCCCCTAGATCACCAGTGCTGGTATTCACCAACCAGCCATTTTCGCGGTTTAACAATTCCGACAACCCACCCACATCGCTGGCCACCACCGGCATTCCCCGGGCCCCCAGCTCCAACACCAAATTCGGCATTCCCTCAAACGCCGCCGTATGCAAATAGGCGCCGTAACGCTCCAGCGGCAGCTGGTGCACCGCCGTAAACGCTCCACACCAGTGCACATTCGGCAGCTCCAGGCCCCAATGGCGCCAGTCCTCCAGCCCCCGGCCAGGGGCCCACAGCTCAAAGCGCCTGTGCGGCAAGAGCCCTGCCACCGCCGCCAGCAGCTCCGGCCGTTTCTGTGCCACCAGTCGCCCCGCCCAAAGCACCGCCGGGCCCCATTGCTCCAGGGCCGTTGCTGTGCTTACGGGCTGATATTGAAGCTTCAACTTGACTGCCTCGGCCGCCGGCAGGGCGAACTGCTGCACCAACTGATCGGCAAAACGGCGGTGGTCAAAGAGCACCGCCTCCAGATAAGGCAGGGCCTTACGCAACTGATCATCTGCATAACCCCCCAAGGGCACCCCCCCCGGGGCGTAATCCCGGCAATTGAGCTGGGCCGTGATCGCACTGCACCTGCTCAACTGAGGGCCCCAACGGGCCAGGGCATCCCAGCCCGCAGCGCTATTGGCCAGCAACACTTGGGCTGGCTGCAGCCCCGAGATCAACTGGGCCACCAGCAGTGCCGCTTGCTCACGGTCTAAAGCCAGCAACGGATCATCCTGGAGGCCGTAGATCAACCCCGCTCCAGCAAACCAAGCGGCCGCCCCCCGGTCGCTGCCATCGGTGCAGAGCAGCAACGTGCCCTCGCTGCCATGTAATTGCGCCGCCAACTGCGCCGCATGGGATGCCACCCGGATGGCGCCCCCCAGGTCGAGCTGGGGCAGCAACACCAAGCGGCGCAGCTGGGGCACCAGGGCCCGGATCCGGCAGATATGACTGGCCCGGAACGTGCCTTTGTAAGCCTGATCAGACAGCAACTGGCCCTCTAACTGGCCCTGCCATTGCAGTCGCCCCAGCAATGGCTCAATCGCCAGGGCCCGCCGCCACAACGGCTCTAAACACTTCAATTCCGGTGGGGTCTCCCCCACCTCAGCAATCCAGGCCCGCAGGGCCTCTGGGCCTGAACGGGCCTGCATTAACGCCCTGGGGAAAGCCGGATGGGGTAAGCGCCCTTCCTGGGCCCCGTACTCACACCAATGCAGCCATGGGTTCAGGCCTGCCGCCCCCACATCCGGATTGGAGGCCAGGTAATACTCCGCCAAAAAGCGGGGACTAGGGCTCAGCCCCTCGGCCAGGCCTTGCTCCAGCCAGTGCTGCAGCAACTCCTCCTCACTGGCGGCTTCCAACCCCAGGCGCTGCGGCTCCGCCAGGGCCGCACGATAGCTGGGACCATGGAATAGCCAGATCTCCCCCGGTTGGGAGGGGGCCACGGTGGCGCGGGGGTCGCTCATGTAAGCGGGGTTACCAGTACCCCCAGGGCTTGGCTGCGTTGGCCGAGGGACTGGGGCTGGCGTCGCAGGAAATGACAGGTGTCTGGCACTGCCCGGTGCTGAAAACCTGCGGCCACAGTACGGAGGTTCCAGTTCCAATCCTCATAGCCGAAACCCTCCTTCAAGCGATTTGGCCGATAGGGATAGCGGCGATACACCCGGTGGTGGGCCAAGGAAAGAGCAGTCCAGAGGTTGTCGGCCAGCAGCACCCCCAGGGGATCATCCAGTTCCCCCTGATCAGGCGACACCAACACCCCAGGTTCCGGGAAATAAACGTTGTAGCGGGGGTGAAGAATCAACTGCTCTGGCGTTTCTTCGCGCTGCAGTAGCGCCAGTGCGGCCTCGAGCCAATTGGCTGCCCAAAGGTCATCGCCATCCAGGAAGGCCAGCCAGGGCTGTCGCGCCACCCGCACCGCACTGTTGCGGGCCAGGGCGAGATCACCGTGATTTAGGCGCAATAGGCGAAAGGGCCAGCGGGCCCGTTGCCGCAGGATTTTGGCCACCGCCAGGGTGTAGTGATCGGGGCGATCCAGGCAAAGGATCAGTTCCACCGGTATTCCCCGGGCCACCAGCGGGGAAGCGGCTTCCTCCACGCTGGCCAGCGCCGCCGCCAGCAGGGGCCCCTCCCGGTGGCCATTAACGATCAAGCTGAAACCCCAGGGTTCTCTGCTGGCACCCACCGTTTCAGCCTTCCCCACAACATTCCCAAGTGAAGCAGCGGCGCGAGCGGAGCTCCAGCGCCTGAAAGCCTCGATATCCTGCCAGAAGCCGCCTAAGTTGACGGCGAACACCCCTGTCTCCCATGACACGAGCCCTTCGGATCGTGGTGATCGCCTTGGCCGTCACCCTCAGCGCCTGTTCCCCCAAACCCTCGGAGCTAAACCCTGTAGTGGGTCCAAGCACCGTTAGCTACAAGGGACTCAGCTTCACTAAAACCAGCGATGAGCCTGGTTTCCTGAAAATGCGTGATCAGGAACTGCTCAAGGCAGTGAAAGACAAAAAGCTCACGGTGCCTGAGGCCCAGGCGTTCCTACGGAGCGAAAAGAAGCGCATTGGCTTCCCCGACCCCAACCACACCCCCGGCTTTGATGCCCAGCTGCGCAAGGCGGGTCTGCTCAAGTAGGTCTGCTCAAGTGGTGCCAATCCGGCCGCCGTCGTAACCGGCCCGCTGGCGCACCGCCCCACACCAATCGAGGTTGCTGAGGTACCAGCGCACGGTGGCTTCTAGGCCAGCGGAGAAGCCATGGGCCGGTTGCCAGCCCAGTTCGTCAGTGATGCGGGTGGGGTCGATGGCATAGCGGCGGTCGTGGCCGGGACGGTCCTTCACTGGCGTAATCAGCCGGGCGTGGGGGGCGCCCTCCGGGCGCAGTTGATCCAGCAGGCTGCAGATCGCCTCCACCACCTGCTTATTGCTGCGTTCCCCATGGCCGCCCACGCAGTAGCTGCGGCCGATGGCGCCCCGGGTGGCGGCTAGCAGTAGGGCATCCACGTGGTCGTCCACATAGAGCCAATCGCGCACGTTGGCGCCATCGCCATAGAGCGGTATGGGCTCGCCCGCCACCGCCTTCAGCAACACCACCGGGATCAGCTTTTCGGGAAACTGCCAGGGGCCGTAGTTGTTGCTGCAGTTGGTGAGCACCACCGGCAGGCCATAGGTGTGGTGCCAGGCGCTCACCAGGTGATCGCTGGCCGCCTTGCTGGCCGAATAGGGACTGCGCGGGTCGTAGGGGGTTGTTTCCGAAAAGCGACCGCTTTCCCCCAGGGAACCAAACACCTCATCGGTGCTGATGTGATGGAAACGAAATTGGGCCCGCCGTTCCTCCGGCAGTTGTTCGTGGTGGGCGCGCACCGCCTGCAACAACTGGAAGGTGCCAGTCACATTGCTATCAATAAAAGCCCCCGGCCCATCAATCGAGCGGTCCACATGGCTCTCCGCCGCCAGGTGCAACACCAGATCCGGATCCGCCCGCCGCACCGCCTCCGCCGTGGCGTCGCCATCTACTAGATCCACCTGGAGCAGGGTGTGACGCGGTCCCCCGGCGGTTTCTGCGGCGCTGCCCAGCTGCTGGACACTGGCCTCGATGCCGCTCAGATCGCTCGCATAGCCCAGCTTGTCGAGGTTGAACACCTGGGCGTCGCTATCGCGCAGCAACTTGCGCACCACCGCCCCGCCAATGAAACCGGCCCCCCCGGTCACCAACACCCGACGGGTGGCAGCAGGCAGCAAGGGGGCCATCGGAGCGCTTCAGCTGGGGGCGATTGTGGCAGGGCTCCCAACGGGGCAGTGATTCGGCTGGGCTAGGAACTGATTCGAAGCCGGCTTACCGCGGGGCGGCCATTCTTTAGCCCCGTCAAGTGGATCGATCCCCTTTCGGTAAAACGCTTAGGCGATCGATCAGCCCGCCAGGCCAGCCATTAACTGCCTCCCCAGCCTCCAAGGCACTCAGCAGCAATAACCCCTAGCCAGAGCACACAGGCAGAGCTAATAAAAAAAGCCGAAAATTAGAGCCGAAAATTCATTGGGCAGCGATAGCGGCCAGCACCTGCCGCAGCCCCTGGCGCCAATGCAGCGGAGCGAGGCCCAGGGCCTCGCGGCTGGCGCGGCAGTCCATGAGGGAATAGGCGGGCCGTTGGGCCGGGGTGGGGTATTCAGCGGTGGTCAGCGGTTTCACCTGGGCCTGGCGCTCCAGCAGCCCCAGGGCCTGGGCCTCCTCGCCGATCGCCACCGCGAAGTCGTACCAGCTGGCGGCGCCGGCATCACTCCATTGCTGCAAGCCGCCCACCCCCTTAGCAAGCACCGCCCAGCAGGCCGCCGCCAGGCCGGCGGTGTGGGTGGGACAGCCCACCTGGTCGGCCACCACCCCCAGCTCCGGCCGCTCCCGGTGCAAGCGCAACATCGTGAGGCAGAAGTTCTTACCCACCGGCCCATAGAGCCAACTGGTGCGCAGCACACAGGCCCGCTCCGGCCCCAACAACTCCAGCACCGCCGCCTCACCCCGGGCCTTGGTGGCGCCATACACCCCCAGGGGGGCCACCGGGTCCTCGGGGCCGTAGGGCTGCCCCTGCTGGCCACTGAAAACAAAATCCGTGCTGATCTGCAGCATCTGGCCGCCACCAAACTCCGCCAGGGCCTCGGCAAAGGCCCGGGGGGCGCCGGCATTCACCGCTTCCGCCAGCTCCGGCTGCTGTTCGGCCTGGTCCACCGCCGTATAGGCCCCCCCATTCAGTAGCCAATCGGGCCGCACCTCTGCCACCATCCGGCCACAGGCGGCTGGATCACTGAGATCAAGCTCGGCCAGGTCCGTGGCAATTAGCTCCACCCCCTCCGGACAACTGGCCTGCAGCGCATACCCCAACTGGCCGCCGGCACCGGTAAGCAACACACGCATGCTGTTCTCAGGGGGAAGCGCAGGGGGATCCTGACACTCACCCGCCCCCCATTGGCACCCAGAAACTAGGCGTCAGCCAACAGCGGTGCCACCGCATCCTTCTCAGACAACAACGGCTCCATGCCGCCCAGCTCCTCGAGGGGCCAGGCAATCGCCAGATCGGGGTCATCCCAGCGCAGGGAGCGTTCGCTCTCCTTACTCCAGTAGTCGTTGGTTTTGTAGAGCACATCCGCCACCGCACTAAGGGTGAGAAACCCATGGGCAAAACCCTCCGGGATCCAGAGCTGTTGGTGGTTGTCGGCACTCAGCCGTGCCCCCACCCACTGGCCATGGCTGGCGGAACCGGGCCTCAGATCCACCGCCACATCAAAAATTTCCCCCACCACACAGCGCACCAACTTCGCCTGGGGGTGGGGCGCCACCTGCATGTGCAGCCCCCGCAGCACCCCGCGGGTTGAGCGCGAATGGTTGTCTTGCACAAACACTGGGGCCTGCTGAAAACCAGCTGGTGCCCCAGTGGCAGCCTCCGCCAGGGCATCGGCAAAGGCCTTGGCATTCCAGCTTTCCTGGAAAAAACCGCGGTCATCGCCAAACACCCGTGGGGTAATCAGCAAGGGGCCTTCCACCGCAAACTTTTCCAGCTTCATACCGCCACCTCGCGCTCGGCGATCAACTCCAACAGATAGTCGCCGTAACCGCTCTTGCGCAGCGGTTGGGCCAGGCGCTCCAGCTGCTCGCCCGCAATCCAACCCATGCGATAGGCCACCTCCTCCGGACAACCCACCTTCATGCCCTGGCGGTGTTCGAGGGTGCGGATGTAGGCGGCCGCCTCATGCAACGAATCCGGGGTACCCGTATCCAGCCAGGCCATGCCCCTGCCCATCAGCTCCACCCGCAACAGACCCTCCTCCAGATAAGAGCGGTTTAGGTCGGTGATCTCCAGTTCGCCGCGGGGGGAGGGCTTCACCTGGCGGGCCCGGTCCACCACGCTGGAGTCGTAGAAATAAAGGCCGGTAACCGCAAAGCGACTCTTCGGTTTTTGCGGTTTTTCCTCGAGGCTCAACACCCGACCGTCGTCGGCAAACTCCACCACCCCGTAGCGCTCCGGATCCCGCACCGGATAGGCAAATACCGTGGCGCCCGCCCCCGCCTGGAAGGCGGCCTGCAGGGGCACCGACAGGTCGTGGCCATGGAAAAGGTTGTCACCCAGCACCAGGGCCGCCGGGGCACCGGCCAGGAAATCAGCGCCGATCAGAAACGCCTGGGCCAGACCGTCGGGGCTCGGTTGGGCCTCGTAGCGGATCTCCATGCCCCAGGCGCTGCCATCCCCCAGCAGCCGCTCAAAGGCAGGGAGATCCACCGGGGTGCTGATCACCAACACCTCGCGGATGCCCGCCAGCATCAAGGTGCTGAGCGGGTAATAAACCATCGGCTTGTCGTACACCGGCATCAGCTGCTTGCTGACCGCCGTGGTCATCGGTGCCAGGCGCGTGCCGCTGCCGCCGGCGAGAATGATCCCCTTACGTGCCACAGCTGCCGGGTCTCGCTGGGGCGATTGTTTCACATGTGCTGCGCCCTGGGGAGCGCGATGGTGAGCAGGGTGGCTGGAAGCCGACCTGGCAAACAAGGCCTAGAACCAGCACCGCAACTTCAACTGCATGCTGCACTGCACCCAGCCCTACCTGCACCCAGCCCTAAATAAAGAACTTCGCTCCTTGGTCCTTCCAGCTGGGCACCCCGGTGGCCAGCGCCGCCCTTTCCGCTGCGCTGGCCGTATAAAAGTATTGGCCGGTGCCTGGATCAAGGAAACCAAACACCGCCGTCGCCCCTAGGGGCGCCGAAGCCGCTGTGTAGACATTACAAACAGCTCCTTCGTATGTATAACCCGATTTTGGATCAGCAATCAAGGCGTCGCGTTCGCTATTGCTAGCCGTAAATAGGTGTTGACTGGTGCCAGGGCGACAGAAGCGATATAGGGCCTGATCCCCTTGAACAGGGGCATTAAAAGCAACGCCCTCATAGCTGAAAACAGAGGCAAATTGGCCAAGCAATACATCTTTTTCGCCGGCGCTGGCCGTGTAAAAGTGCTCGCCATTTTGAGAATTATAAAATCGATAAACAGGCGAATTCATTGCTGCCACCGAGGCCACTGGGGTTGCTGGGGTTGTTGCCACTGGGGCAGCAACGGCCGCAGGGGTGGATTCCACCCCCCAAATACTTACGAGGGCATTGATGTCGTTGGTGCTGTACCAAGTGGGCCAGCTGCTGCCCTGGGGGGAGCGGTAGGCCATGACCGTGTCTTCCGGGAAGGCGCTGGCAGCAGAAGAAGTACTGCCGTAGTAATCACCGTCGCCGTTATCAAAGGGATGCTCTAAACCAAGGGTATGGCCGAATTCATGGATGGTGGCGTAGCGCAAATAATCCGACTGACTCTGCAAAGCCGGACCATTCAGGGCAATCTCCCACCAATTTCGGCCCGCTGAGCTGTTGCTAAGGGCGATCCCCAAGGTGGTACCAGTACCCCCAAGGGAAATTGTACTATCTACAAAGAAATCAAGGTCTGCCGCATCTTTACTGGTGGTGAATCTGAAATCCAGATCGATCAGGGAATCCAGCCTAATCAGGGTATCTTGAATGAATTGCTGCAGGTCTTGACTAATCGACAGCGGCTTAATCTGTTGGCTACCAAAACTACCGCCACCCACGATTACCGTGGCGCCACTACTGTGCAAATAGATATCAAGAACATTATCTTTCGCCACCACCTTCTTTGCAAAGTTGGAGAGGTCGGTGGAAACTAAAATATTGGGGGCAATGGTGGCCACAGTGAGGCTGGTGGCCGCTGCTGATGCTGCTGCCCCCCCAAGGGCTAGGGCGCTGCCATGGAGCTGATCCAGGTCAGCGGCATCGCCGGTGATCAGGTAACAGTTCTGGCACATGGAGCCTGGTAGAAGCAATGTGCATCAGCTTAGTGCCTTAAACAAGCTGCCCATTTCCAGGGCCTGTAGGCCGTAGCTCCAGCCCAGGTTGCTCTTGATGCCGGCCCGCTCGAGGGCCTGTTGCAGGTTGTCGGTGGTGAGCACGCCGAAAATCACCGGCACCCCGGTGTCGCGGGCGACGGCGGCAACGCCCTTGCTCACCTCGTTCACCACCACATCGAAATGGGGCGTATCGCCGCGGATAACTGCCCCAAGGGTGATCAGCACGTCGTAGCGACCGGAACGGGCCAGATTTTGGGCCACCAGGGGGATTTCAAAGCTGCCGGGCACCCAGGCCAAATCCAGCTGGGCACTGGTGGGGGCGGTGTCGATGCCATGGCGACCGAGGCAATCGAGGCAACCGCTAAGCAATTTGCCCGTGACGAGATCGTTGAAACGGGCGATCACCACAGCGATGCGCAGGTCTGCGGCATCGGTGAAACGGCCTTCAAAAACGGTCATGCCTTGGGGACCCGCGGTATCTAGCCCATATCAGACCACGAAGAAGCTCATGCCCCAATTAACCAGCACCAGGGCCACCCAGGCGATACCACCCAGCAGGATCAAGCGATTACTGCGGCCACTGTCCTCATTGCTGGCATACAGCACGGGAACAGCAACGATCAAAACGAAGGACATCACCACCAGCGCCAAGACGGTAAGGGTGTTGAGAATCTGCATGGCGAAGGCGCAACCATGGGACTGGCTCGGTGAATTCTCCCATGGGGATGCGGCGCCCCGGGGGGACAGCCGTCCGGAACTTCACAGGTTGTGGTGGTAGCAAGCGGCAGGCGGCCCCAACAACTGCGGGTGCTGCTGGAGCCGGAGCCGGAGCTGGGGCTGGGGCTGGGGCTGGGGCAACAAACCATCTGGGGCCTTCCGCCGATCGATCGGCAGAGCGTTTTACGCCTAAGCCATCGATAAGCCAGCTACACAGCCCCTATTGGGCAGCCCAGGGTGGGCAGGAAGGAGAGCGAGCATTTGAACCGAGCAGGGTGGGGGCCCTGGAACTGGCCAGGGGCGATGACTGCTAGGCCCCTCAACCTGATCGATCGCCAGAGCGTTTTACGGCTTTGCCATCGATACGCCAGCGGCTGCTCCCCTAAGGCGCTGGGATAAGGACAATTTTGGGCTTGGATACTGGCAATTTTGGGCACCTATAGGCACCTATAGGCACCTATAGGCACCCATGGGCTCCTAATTGGGCACCTCATTGGGCACCTAATGAATTTCAACTGGGCCTTGGGCGATAACTCCCTGGCCAGTTCGCCTGATCGATCGGTAGTGCGTTTTACGCTTATGCCATCGATGGTCGAGTGGCGCGTTACCTATGGGGAACACTCGGGAGCTCAGCGTTCCCATCGCAGCCATGGCTGGCATCTAAGCAAATGCCCCTCAACCGCTGGCATCGACCCCAATTGCTAGCAATCGCTGGCATGGCAGCAACTTCGAGGCCAATCTCTGGTCGCTGAGGAACATTTGACCCAACCGTCCCCCAATCCCCTTCCCCATCACCCCCTTGCCCCAGCGCCCATGGATGCCGTAAAGCTCTCCAGCAAATTTCAGGTGGTGATCCCCCAGCGGCTGCGGGAGCTCTATGGGCTTAAAGCCGGCCAGCGGCTCCAATGGGTGGCCTTGGCCCATCGTTTGGAACTGGTGCCCCTGCAACCGGCCCCTGCCCTGCGGGGCTTTCTGCCCGGCGCGAACAACTTTGACCGCGAAGTGGATCGTCTATGAACTTCCTGGCGATAGGCAACGCGGCAGACAACTCTGAGCTCTATCCATTTGACCTCCATTCAGTGGAGACCGGCCCCCAGTTGGTGGATTCCTCCGGTTGGATCGAATATTTCACCAATGGTCCAAACGCCGGCGCCTTTGCCAGCGCCATCGAAGAATCCCAGGGCTTGGTGGTGGCGAGTCTCAGCCTGATGGAGGTGTTCCAGTGGGTGGGTCGCAACCATGGCGCCACCCCAGCCCTGCAGGCGGTGGCCCTAATGCAACAGGCCACGGTGGTGCCCCTCACCACCCCCCTAGCCCTCCAGGCCGCTGAACTCAGCCTCCAATACCAACTACCGCTGGCGGAAAGCATCGTGCTGGCCACGGCCCGCAGTCAAAACGCCACGGTGCTCACCCTGGAGCAGAGCTTCAAGTCCGCAGCGGGCGGCGGCGCCGTGGCGGGCGTGATCGTGATCCCCGAGACCGACGGTGACGCAGAAAGTCCAGAGGCCTAAATCCCCGGTACTCCCATTGACTTCCAGGTACCTACCGCTGCTGAACTCCAGTGAAACTCTGCTGGACCGTGCTGAACCTGGGCAAGCCGCGCTGAAGCCGCACTGAAACTCTGCTGAACCCCCGCAGACCCCCCCGCTGGGCCCTGCCTACGATCAGGCCCCCTGATCCGCTGCCGTGGCCGCCGGCGAACAACAACTGTCGCTGGTGCCAGAAAGCGCCATCCAGGGCAGCCTGTTTGGTCCGCCGCAACCCAGCGCAGCCGAAACCCAGGGGCAGGGGCACCCCCAGGGCCTCGACCAGGGCCAAGATCAAAACCAATACCAAAACCAATCCCAAGACCTAGAAGAAACCGAACCCAACTCCCGCCGGCGCCGGCAGCACCCGGGGGTGAAAAACTTCCACGCCACCAGCGACGACCCAGGGGCGAGCCAAGAGGCGGGCGAGCAGCTTTCCGACGACGCCCAGGACGACAACTCCACCGCCAGCGACCTGCCCCGCTGGCATCACCACAGCCAGGTGGAGGCAACCCAGCTCACGCCGATGCTGCGCCACTACGTGGAGCTCAAGGCCGCCCATCCGGAGCGGGTGTTGCTCTATCGGCTCGGCGACTTTTTTGAGTGCTTTTTTGAGGACGCCCTGCTGGTGAATCGCCTGCTGGAGCTCACCCTCACCGGCAAAGAAGCGGGCAAGGCCTTTGGCCGGGTGCCCATGGCCGGCATTCCCCACCACGCCGCCGAGCGCTATTGCGGCGAGCTGGTGCGTCGCGGCCATGCGGTGGCCCTCTGCGACCAACTGGAAACCACCGCCGCCAAGGGCGCCCTGCTCAAACGCGACATCACCCGGGTGCTCACCCCAGGCACCGTGCTGGAAGAGGGCATGCTTTCGGCCCGCCGCAACAACTGGTTGGCGGCAGTGCTGTTGGGGGACGGGGGCCGCTGGGGTCTGGCCGTGGCTGATGTGTCTACCGGTGAGTTTCGAGTTACGGAACGGCAAGGCCTCGACCGCCTCCACCAGGAACTTCTGCAGCTGGAGGCCGCCGAACTGTTGCTGCCGGGGCTACAGGAGCGGCCCCCCTGGTGTCCGGAAGCCCTGGGCATCACACCCCTGGCCCGCACCCCCTTTGAGAAGGCCGCCGCCAGCCGCTGCCTCAAGCAACGCTTTGGGCTCGCCTCCCTCGAGGGCCTGGGCCTGCCAGACCAGCCCCTGGCCCTGAGGGCCGCCGGCGGCCTGGTGAATTACCTCGACGAAAGCCAACCCGGCAGCACCCTGCCCCTGGAACGGCCGGTGAGTTTCTTTGCCGGCGATGCCCTGGTGATCGACCACCAAACCCGCCGCAACCTCGAACTCACCGCCACCCAACGGGATGGCCTCTTCCAGGGCTCCCTGCTCTGGGCCCTGGATCGCACCCACACCGCCATGGGGGCCCGGGCCCTGCGCCGCTGGCTGGAGGCACCACTGATGGACCCCAACGGCATCCGCGGCCGCCAGCAGGCGATTGCGGATTTCGTGGGCCAACGGCCCCTGCGCCTGGCGGTGCGGCGGCTGCTGCGGCCCATGGCCGACCTGGAACGGCTGGCGGGCCGTTGTGCCGCCGGCAGTGCCAGCGCCCGCGACCTGGTGGCCCTGGCCGATGGCCTCGAACGGCTGCCGCCCCTGGCGGCCCTGCTCAAGGCCAGCACCAGTGAACCCCTGGAGCCCTTAAAGCAGCCGCGGCCGGCCCTGGCGGCCCTGGCCCAGCTGTTGCGCCATCAGCTGGTGGATAGTCCACCGCTGGCGTTGCTGGAGGGGGGCCTCATCCACGACGGCGTTGATGGGGACCTCGATGACCTGCGCAACCGCCTGGATGAACAGGAGAACTGGCTGGCGGAGGTGGAACGGCGGGAACGCCAGGCCAGTGGCAACGGCAACCTGCGGCTGCAATTCCACCGCAGCTTTGGCTATTTCCTCAGCGTTAGTAGGGCCAAGGCCGCCACCGTGCCCGACCACTGGATCCGCCGCCAAACCCTCACCAACGAAGAACGCTTTGTAACCCCCGAACTCAAGGAACGGGAGGGGCGGATCCTGCAGCTCAAGGCCCGCAGTTACCAGAAGGAATACGACCTGTTTTGCCGTTTACGCCAGCAGGTGGCTGAGCTGGCGGCACCAATCCGCGAGGCGGCCCGGGCCGTGGCCGCCCTGGATGCCCTGGCGGGCCTGGCGGAATTGGCCGCCACCCAGGGCTACTGCCCACCGGAAATTGTTGAGGGTCGCGCCCTGGTGATCGAAGCCGGCCGCCATCCGGTGGTGGAACAACTGCTGATCGACAGCCACTTTGTGGCCAACGACATTGACCTGGGCGAAAGCACCGACCTGATCGTGCTCACCGGCCCCAATGCCAGCGGCAAGAGTTGTTACCTGCGCCAAACCGGCGTGCTGCAACTAATGGCCCAACTGGGCAGTTGGATTCCGGCCCGCTCCGCCCGGCTGGGGTTGGCGGATCGGATTTTTACCCGGGTGGGGGCCGTGGATGACCTGGCCAGTGGCCAATCCACCTTCATGGTGGAGATGGCCGAAACCGCCAACATCCTTCAACACGCCAGCGACCGCAGCCTGGTGTTGCTGGATGAGATCGGCCGCGGCACCGCCACCTTTGATGGCCTGTCGATTGCCTGGGCGGTGGCCGAACATCTCGCCGCCGAGTTGCGCTCCCGGTCGGTGTTTGCCACCCACTACCACGAGCTCAATGAGCTGGCGAATGCCAAGGGCAACGTGGCCAACTTCCAGGTGGCCGTGGAGGAACAGGGGGAAGCGCTGGTGTTTCTGCACCGGGTGGTGGCCGGTGGCGCCAACCGCAGCTATGGCATCGAAGCGGCCCGGCTGGCAGGGGTGCCGGCGGCGGTGGTGCAACGGGCCCGCCAGATCCTGAGCCGCATCGAAGCGAACCAGGTGATCAGTGCTGGGCCGGGGGGTGAGACCTAGGGTGTGGCGCCGTTGCCATGCCCCTGTGACTGGCCTCCTGGGTCGCATCCGAGCCCGCCTGCGGCGCCAGCCCCGGACGGCGCAAAAACCCCGTTGGCTCTACAAAGTGGTGCAGATGGTGCCCCATCAGCCCCCAGACCCAGAACAGGCCAGCCGCAAATTAAGCGGCGCCCTCAGTGCCGAAGGCCTCCGCAAACAGTTTCCGGAGATCTATTCCCCCTCCGCCCAGGGCAACCCCCGCGAACAGATCAATGGCTTCATGGACCGCCTGGGGGACGACGGCTGGGAATTTGTGCAGATCTATCAACTTGGCGATCTGCCACTAATGATCTTCAAACGACCCAACAATCAAGCGCTGGAAAAAAGCTCCGGCGATGGCCCCCAGCCATAACCGCCAACCGTTGCTAGAAAAAAGAAAGCTGTTCCAGTCCATTGCCATGGCCCAGGACTACGAAACAAACACCCATCTCGGTTGGCGCTCCGCCGCCGCTGGGGATATCTGTGGTGACGACCGGCTGCTGATCCAGCCCCAATGGGGCAACCCCAAGGGCCAGCTGGCCGAACCGATCTTGCGCTTTCTTGAGAATCCCCCTAGCAAGCCAGTGCCGTCCCCCAGCGGCGACATCGAACTGCTCGACGCCGGCATGGAGGCCCCAAACCACCTCTGGGGAGGGTCAGACTGGCTCTATAAAGAAAACGAAGCGCCGTGGTCGTCAGCCCAGCCCCTGGTGGAATTCGGCGACAGTCCGGTCACCTTTGGCAACGACCCCAGCCCCGGCGCCAACGACAGCATCCAGTTCAGCTGAACTACTGGGGAGCCCTGCTGATGCCGGTGCTGTTGTTGCAGACCGGCATCAGCGGCACCAGCACCACTGACTGCAACAACGCCCCCCAGCTGGCCGATCGACTGCTAGGCGAGGCCACCCGCCTGGGGATTCAGGTATTCCAGGGGCCTGCGGAGCTGGCGGGCAAGGATGCCAGCTACCGCGCGCTCCATGGCAGACCGGGAACGATCACCCTCTCGCCTCGGCCCATGGGTCCAGCGACCCGCTGCCAGCTGATCACCCACGAAATGATCCATGTGTTGCAGCACTTCGGCAGGGGATTGAAGGGGGTGGATCCCATCGGTCTTGGCAGCAACCCCCAGGAGAGCCTGCGCCACCGCGAACCCCAGGAAGCTGAGGCCTACAGCCACCAAAACAAACCACTCTTGATCCTGCAGTTGCTGCAACGGCTGAGACGACCCTGATCAGCCCCAAGGAGCAAATTCGAAATAGCTAGCGGCCTCCCTCAGGGCCTGGGCTAGAAGCTCCAGATCCGACGGTTCGTTGTAAGCGAACCAGGAGAGCCGCAGGAAGGAACGGCTGGGGGTCTGGTGGGGGACCAACGGAATCACAGGAACCTGCAGGCGCCGATCCCGAAAAAAGCGATACACCGCCAGGGGATCACACACCCCCAGATCCAGCGCCACCATGGATGCCACCCCCTCGGCGGGCACTAGGGGTGGGGCATCACCGCGGCCGAGGGCCTGTTGCAGTTGCTGCCGGGCCGCCAACAGCGGCGAACGGCGCTGGTCTAGCAGCCGTTGTTGGGCCCCGGGCTGGGCAAGACCCAGTAATTCCAGGGCCTTTGGCAGGCACAGATAGGCGGAGGGGTCGTGGGTGCCGATCCAGTCGTGTTCCTGCTGAAAACGCGACAGTTCACCGGCGGGGGCATTGGCGCCATGGCTGATCACCAGCGGTCGCAGCCAAGCCCGCCAGGGATCAGCCACCCAAAGAAAAGCGCTGCCCCGGGGGCAACAGAGCCATTTGTGCAGGTTGCCCACATAGGCGTCCATGCCTGCGGCGGCCCATTTATCCAGCTCTAGGGGCACCGAACCGGGCCCATGGGCGCCATCGACGATCACCCTGGCCCCATGGCTGCGGGCCAGGGGCAACAACTGATCGAGGGGCTGCCAGAGGGCGGTGGGGCTGGTGATGTGGTCGACCACCAGCAGCTCCACCCCGGCGGCCAGTTCACGGCCATAGGCCTCCAGCAACAGCTCCGTGGAGGGCAAAGGCAGGGGCCACTGGGCCCGCCGCACCGTCCAGCCCCGCCGGGCCGCCCAGTGTTCAACGATGTTGGCGGTGGCGTTGTAGGCGTCTAGCCCCAGCAACACGCCACTGCCCGCCGGCAGCTCCAGCTGACTCAGCAGTTCATTGAGGCCATAGGTGGTGCTGGGCACAAAGGCCAAACCGGCGCTATCGGCCCCCAGGAAGCGGGCCAGGGAGCCTTTGGCGCTGGCCAGGGCCCCTGGCAACTGCTCCACCAAAAAGCTCACCGGATCCAGTTCCAGGGCCCGCTGCCAGCGCTGGCGCTCCTGCTCCAACTCCAGGGGCACGGCGCCAAAACTGCCGTGGTTCAAAAACAGTTGCTTGGGATCCAAACGCCATTGCAATCCCCCACCCCGCAGGTCCATCGTTCAGCCCCCGGGCAAATGCTGATCCGAACCCTGATCGGTGCGCTGATCGGAGTACTGATCGGAGTACTGATCCAACCAGGCCCGCCGCAGCAGGGCATTAACGGCGGCCGCCACCAGGCCAGCACCGCCGCGGCTGCCCTCCAGGCGGATCTGGGCTAGGCCACAGGCGGCCAGGTGTTGTTTGCTTTCCGCCACCCCCACAAAACCCACCGGCATGCCGATCACCAGAGCGGGTGATGGGTTTCTTGCTAGCGCAGGGTCTCTGGGCAACTCAAAGTGCTCCGCTGGGCAAAGTTCCAACAGGCGCTCCAGGGCGGTGGGGGCACTGCCGATCAGCACCACGGCTGCGGGATGGGCCGCCAGGGCCGCGGCCATTCCTTCTGCGCTGCGGGTGCCCCCCGGGGGTGCTGCGGCTGGGGCCCAATCGAGCACGCTGCAAACGCGATTGCCAAAGGTGCGCCGCGCCATGGGTGCCACCGCCGCGGCCGCCATGGCTGTGTCCGTGAGGATCGGGGCCCCCCCGGCCAGGGCCGCCATGCCCTTGGCACAGGCCCCTGGCGAAAAACGCAGCAACGGGGCTAGGGCCAGGTCGCCACTGCTGTGCACCAACCTTTCCAGCAGCTCCTGCTCTGGGGCCCCTAGGCCTGTGGGTCCAAGCCAAGCCCGAATCCGCCCCACACTCTCCGTGAAAATCGGATGATCTAGTGAGCTGGATGAGCTGAGGGGGTTAATGGTGGGTTCTGGCTCGTTTTTGGCGCTCAAAGTGGGAAATCGACCGGGGAAATGGTTTTAAAACGGGATCTTGGCAAAAAAAGAAGGGGAACTGAAAAATGCGAAGGAAATAAAAAAAGGCGAGGGATCTCGAGAAAAAAGGCAAGAGAACTGGAGAAAAAGGCGCGGGTGAACTTTGGGGAAGGGGTGAGGAACTTTCGGATAGGGGAACACTGAAAAGCAACCAGACTCAGACGATGGGTAAAGAATGGGTAAAGACAAGCCTGGAAAAACAAGGCTGGAGCTGGACCGGTCGGGTGGAACCAGGGCTGAGCCTGGGGGCGAAGTAACTCTTTTGAGGCGAAACGGCGTTCTGTACGGCCCGTACAGAACTCGAAATCCGCTGCGGGGATAAGTCCGAGGCCCGAGCCCGAGGCCCGAGAGAAGCCCGAGGCCCGAGCGAAGGCCGAGGCAGGCATCAAGCAGAGACAGACATCAAGCCGAGACAGATATCAAAACGGGTAATCAACGGGTACGGCGATAACTAGCAAACCAACCGAACAGAACCACACAGAAAACAGGAAACAGGAAACAGGAAACAGGAAAAATGGAGATTGTTGGGGCCGAAGCCGCCCGAAAACGCCTGCCGGAGCTGTTGGAGCGGGCCCTGCGGGGCAAGCAAACGCTGATCAGTCGCCATGGCCAATCCGTGGCCGCCCTCGTGCCCCTGCACCAGCGAATGCTGCCCCAGCGGCTGATTTTGTTGGGGCTACGGGGCAGTGGTCGCCACTGCTGGAAGGTGGATGAACGGCATCGGGCCTGGCGCCCAGTGCCGGCGAGCATGCTTCCCTTTGGGGCGCTAGTTGCCATCGATAGCTCAGCCCTGATCGCCTTTCTCACCCAAACGGGTAGGGACGGCGCTGGTTATGACCCGTTGCTGCAGGCCATTGCCCTTGGCCACTGTGGCGGACTGATTAGCACCCTCAGCATTGGTCACCTGCTGATGGGCCCCCTGCGCCAGGGCAACGAAGCCCTCGCCCAACGCTATGCGTCCGTTTTTTGCGATCCAGCCAGCTGGCAGCTGATACCACCCTGCCCTGCCATCGTTGGGGCCGCCGCCCGCCTGCAGCTAAGCCAAGACCTGCCGGAAACCGCCGCCATCGATCTGGCCACTGCCCTGCATGGGGGGGCCATCGCCATGGCCACCCACAACCCGCAATTGGCCCAAACTGCAGCACTGCCAGTGCTCACTGCTTTGCCACTCACCGCCTTGCCCCTAGCCGCCCTGCGCTGATGCCGATTCACCTCTACTGGGGCGACGACGAGGCCGGCCGGGAACGGGCGCTGCAGCAATTGATTGAAAAGTTGGTGGATCCCGCCTGGCAAAGCCTCAACCTCAGCCGCCTGGATGGCAACGACACCGCCCAGGCGGCCCAGGCCCTCAGCGAAGCGCGCACCCCCCCCTTTGGCCCTGGCGCCCGGGTGGTGTTGCTGCAACGCAGCCCCTTTTGCGGCCAGTGTCCGGCGGAGCTGGCCCGCCAGCTGGAGGACTGCCTGGCCCTGATCCCCAGCGACACCCACCTGCTGCTCAGCAGCCCCAACAAACCCGACGCCCGCCTGCGCACCACCAAGGCCCTCAAGGCGATCGCCCAGGAAAAAAGCTTTGTGCTGCCGGCGATTTGGGATGGGGCCGGCCAGCTGGAGCTGGTGCAGCGCAGCGCCGAAGCCCTGGGGCTGCAGCTGGAACGGGCGGCCGCGGAAGCCCTGGCTGAAAGCGTCGGCAATGACAGCTCTCGCCTGGCGGCGGAACTGGAAAAACTGAGCATTTACTGCAATGGTCAACCGATCAGCGCCGCCGCCGTGGCCGCCCTGGGCGGCGGCCAACACCACACCAGCCTGCAGGTGGGGGAAGCGCTGCTCAATGGCCAGCTGGGCGAGGCCATCGGCCAGCTCGATGCCCTGATCGCCGCCAACGAACCGCCGCTACGGCTGGTGGCTTCCCTCACCAGTCAACTGCGGGGCTGGCTTTGGGTGAGCCTGCTCGACCGCCAGGGGGAACAGGACGTGGCCGTGATCGCCAAGGCCGCCGGCATCGGCAACCCCAAACGCATCTATGTAATGCGCAAGCAACTGCGCGGCCGCAAGCCCGATGCCCTGCTCAAGCTGCTGGCGCGGTTGCTGGAGGTGGAGGCGGCCCTCAAGCTGGGGGCCAACCCCGGTGATGCCTTCCGCGATGGCTTTCTGACCGGGCCCGACGGATAATCGGCGCTGGCATCCACCGGGTCATGGCGCTGCTGGTTCAGAAATACGGCGGCACCTCCGTGGGCAGCGTTGAACGGCTCCAGGCGGTGGCCAAGCGGGTGGCGGCCTGTCGCAACGAGGGCCATGACCTGGTGGTGGTGGTATCGGCCATGGGCCACACCACCGACGAACTCACGGCCCTGGCCCGGGCAATCAGCCCCGACCCGCCCCAGCGGGAGATGGACATGCTGCTGGCCACCGGCGAGCAGGTGTCTATCGCCTTGCTTTCCATGGCCCTGCAGGCGGAGGGGGTGCCGGCCGTGTCGATGACCGGCCCCCAGGTGGGCATCGTTACCGAATCAGCCCACGGCCGTGCCCGCATCCTCGAGGTGCGCACCGAACGGGTAATGCGCCGGCTCCAGGAGGGTCAGGTGGTGGTGGTGGCAGGGTTCCAGGGCACCAGCACCGGCAGCGGCGGCACCCAGGAGATCACCACCCTCGGCCGCGGCGGTTCTGACACCTCCGCCGTGGCCCTGGCCGCCGCCCTCGGCGCCGACGCCTGCGAGATCTACACCGATGTGCCAGGGGTGCTCACCACCGACCCCCGCCAGGTGCCTGAGGCCCAGCTGATGGAGCAGGTGTCCTGCGACGAAATGCTCGAACTGGCCAGCCTGGGCGCCGCCGTGCTGCACCCGCGGGCGGTGGAGATCGCCCGCAACTACGGCGTGCCGCTGGTGGTGCGCTCCAGCTGGACCGATCAACCGGGCACCCGGTTGTTTAGTGCCGGCGGCCGCCGCGTTGGCAGCGAAGGCCTTGAACTGGGCAAACCGGTGGATGGCGCCGAACTACTGGAACACCAGGCGGTGCTGGCCTTGGCCCATGTGCCCGACCAGCCCGGCATCGCCGCCCGGCTCTTTGAGGCGCTTTCCGCCGCCGGGCTGTCGGTAGACCTGATCGTGCAGGCCACCCATGAGGGCAACACCAACGACATCGCCTTCACCCTGGAGGAAACCGACCTCCAGGCCGCGGAAGCTGTGTGCAGGGAGCTGCTGGGGCCCGATTGCCAGCTGCAGGCCGAGGGCCACCTGGCCAAGCTGAGCATTGCCGGCGCCGGAATCATGGGGCGCCCCGGGGTGGCGGCAAGGCTGTTTGACAACCTCGGCCGCGGCGGCATCAGCCTGCGCATGATCGCCACCAGCGAAGTGAAGGTGAGCTGCCTAATCCAGGGGGACCAGGGGGAAAAGGCCCTGCGAACGGCGGCCCATGCCTTTGAACTGGAAGACCACCAACTGCGCCATAACCCCAAACCAGGTGGCGCCGGCGAACCGGAGGTGCGGGGCGTGGCCCTCGACAACGACCAGGCCCAACTGACCGTGAGCGATGTGCCCGACCGGCCCGGTTCCGCCGCCGCCCTCTGCCGCGCCCTGGCGGAAGCCGGCCTCAGCCTCGACACAATCGTGCAGTCGGAACGGCGGCGGCAAACAAGCAGCGGCCCCTGCCGCGACATCGCCTTCACCCTGCCCCGTGATGACCGCAGCCGCGCCCGCGCCGCCCTCGACCCCCTCCTAAAGCAATGGGGTAACGCCCAGCTGCAGGAGGGCATTGCCATCGCCCGGGTGAGCGCCGTGGGGGCGGGGATGCCCTCCACCGCCGGCACCGCCGCCCGCATGTTCCGTTCCTTGGCGGAGGCGGGCATCAACATCGAAATGATCGCCACCAGCGAAATCCGGATCAGCTGTGTGGTGGCAGAGGCCGATGGGGTGCGGGCACTCCAGGCAGTGCACCAATGCTTTCAATTGGCCAAGCAATAGCCCCTAGGTTCGTCGCAATTGTCTCGGCTGAATGAGTTGGCTGCGACATCGCCAACCCCTGCTGCTATCGGCGCTGCTGGATGGGCTGGCCATGGTGGTGATTGCCTTTCTGCTCGACGGCATGCGTTACGGCACGGTGCTGAGCCACCCGGTGACCCTGGTGGGGGTGCTGCTCTGCTATTGGGGCTTGGGTTGGTTATTTGGCACCTATTCCCTGCTGCGCTGGCCCAGGCTCCACTGGCCGCAACTAATCGGTCGGGTGGGCCTCAGCGCCGGGGCCACGCTCACGCTGGTGTTGCTGGGCGGCTGGGTATGGCACATCTCCCCCCTGGAGCTGCCCTTGCTGCAACGGGGCAGCCTGGGCCCGCTGCTCCTGGGCACCGGCATCGCCTCCGTATTAACTCGGGCCTGGCTGCATCACCTAGGCCGCCAGCAATTGCCCCAATGGTCAGCGTTGGCCTCACCGGCTGAACAACAGGAATTAGTGCGGGAATGGCGGCGCCAACGGGGCTCCCACAACCGGCCCCAACCGCAATTAATCGATCCCCAAAGCTTGGCCTTAAACATCAAGGAACCAGGCCGATTGTTGGCGATCAGCCCAGGGATGGAGCAGCGCCCAGAGCTGCAACCGCTGCTGGAAAAGGCCCTGGGCCAAGGGATGCGTCTTTCCAGCCTTGCCCAACTGGCGGAGGAGGAATTGCAACGGATCCCGCCCCAATGGCTGGATAAATCCCTGCTTCAGCTGGGCCAGCTAGCCGACGGTCGCCAGCGGGGCCTAAGCCGCCAATTGAAACGTTTTGCCGATCTGCTCCTAAGCGCCCTGTTGCTACTGCTGGCCCTGCCCCTGCTGCTGCCGGTGGCCCTGGCGATTTATTTGCAGGACCGCGGACCGGTGTTTTATTCCCAGATCCGCACCGGTTTATTTGGCGAACCCTTTCAAATTCACAAGCTGCGCAGCATGAGCCAGCTGGCTGAAACCGATGGGGCCCGCTGGAGCTCCGTGGGGGATAAGCGCATCACCCCCCTGGGCAACTGGTTGCGGCGCAGCCGCCTTGATGAATTACCCCAGCTGCTGAATGTGATCCGCGGCGAGATGAGCCTGATCGGCCCCCGGCCGGAACGGCCGGAACTGGAGGAATCCCTGGAGGAGCAGATCCCCCACTACCGGCTCCGCCACCTGGTGCGACCGGGCCTCAGTGGCTGGGCCCAGGTGAATATGTCGTACGCCTCCAGCCTTGATGATGCCGAACTAAAACTCTCCTACGACCTCTATTACCTGCGCAATGCCAGCCTCTGGCTAGATCTCTTGATCATGGCTAAAACAATCAAAACCGTGCTCAAGGGCGCCGGCCGCTGAAGCCCCACCCCTAGGCCTGGGGGGCCCTGCCCACCAACTTCTGGCGCAGTTGCTTAATGCGATCCCGCAGGCTGGCGGCCTGTTCAAAATCCATTTTGGCTGACGCTTCTTTCATCTTTTCTTCCAGTTGGGTGATCAGTTCTGGCAACGATTCCAAGGGCACGCTGTTGTGCTGCGCTGCTTCCACCGCCACCTCCAGCTGGTCGTCATTGAGACGCCTAGACATCTCCAGGTAGGCCAGGATCGGATTGTTGCCGGTGGCCCTTTTGCCGGCGGCCGTGGGGGTAATGCCGTGTTTCTCGTTGTGGGCCTGCTGGATCGCCCGACGCCGCTCGGTTTCAGAGATCGCCTTGGCCATCGAATCGGTGAGATTGTCGGCATAGAGCAGCGCCCGGCCATCCACATGGCGGGCGGCGCGGCCAATGGTTTGGATTAGGGAACGGGTTGCCCGCAGGAAACCCTCCTTGTCGGCATCAAGGATCGCCACCAAGGACACCTCCGGCAGATCTAAGCCCTCCCGCAGCAGGTTCACGCCCACGAGCACGTCGTATTCGCCGTTGCGCAGGTCTTGAATGATCTCAATGCGCTCGATGGAATGGATCTCCGAGTGCAGATAACGCACCTTTACCTGGTTTTCGGCCAGGTAATCGGAAAGATCCTCCGCCATCCGTTTGGTGAGGGTGGTGATCAGCACCCGTTCGCGTTTCTCCACCCGCACCCGGATTTCCCCGAGCAGGTCGTCCACCTGGCCGCCGCTGGGCCGCACCTCCACGATCGGATCAAGCACCCCGGTGGGACGAATCACCTGTTCGGCCACCTGGCCAATGCTTTGGTTCATCTCCCAATCGCCGGGGGTGGCACTCACAAAGATCGTTTGCTTTGCCTTTTCCCAAAATTCCGAGCCCTTCAGGGGGCGGTTATCGGCGGCACTGGGCAAGCGGAAGCCATGGTCGATCAGCACCTGCTTGCGGGAGCGGTCGCCGTTGTACATGGCCTGCAGCTGGGAACAGGTCACATGGCTTTCATCCACCACCAGTAGCCAATCTTCTGGGAAATAATCAATCAAACATTCCGGTGGCGTGCCGCCAGGGCGACCGGACAGGTGGCGGGCGTAGTTTTCAACGCCGTTGCAATAGCCCACCTGCTGCAACATCTCCAGGTCGTAGGTGGTGCGTTGCTCCAGCCGCTGGGCCTCCAGCAATTTGCCCTGGCCCTGTAATTCATCAAGCCGCTGGCGCAGTTCCTGGCGGATTTCAGCAATGGCCCCCTCCAGGCGATCCTTAGGCGTTACAAAGTGCTTGGCGGGATAGATATTCACCGTTTCCAAGCTTTGGAGGATTTCACCGGTGGTGGGATCCACAAAGCGGATCGCCTCCACCTCATCACCAAACAATTCAATCCGCACCAGGCGGTCCTCATAGGCCGGACCGATCTCCAGCACATCCCCCTTCACCCGGAACCGGCCGCGGCCCATTTCCACATCATTGCGGGCATATTGGTTATTAACCAATTCCCTGAGGGAACTGCGCAGGTCTAGGGTTTCACCCACCTTAAAAGGCACCGCCGCCTTGAGATATTCAGACGGAATCCCCAAGCCATAGATACAACTAATTGAGGCCACCACGATCACATCGCGGCGCTCAAATAGGGAGCGGGTGGCCGAGTGGCGCAGCATGTCGATCTCTTCATTGATCGACGCTGTTTTGGCGATATATGTGTCCGAGACCGGCACATAGGCCTCGGGTTGGTAGTAGTCGTAATAGGAGATAAAATATTCAACGGCGTTGTGGGGGAAGAATTCCCGCAACTCATTGCAGAGCTGGGCCGCCAGGGTTTTGTTATGGGCCAGCACCAGGGTGGGACGCCCGGTGCGTTGGATCACATTGGCGATCGAAAAGGTTTTACCGGTGCCGGTGGCCCCCAGCAGCGTTTGATAGCGCTGGCCAGTTTCTACCCCCTTAACCAGGGTTTCAATGGCCGTGGGTTGGTCGCCACTGGGGCTATAGGGAGCATGGAGGCCGAAATCCACCGGGGCCGCTCACCAGGCCCGCGATTCTAGGCAACCCCAGCACTAACCAGGGCCTGGGCCGCCCGGGTGAAATCCACATCCAAACCCACCAGCCGCAGCACGATTGTGCTGATGATGCTGTAGGCCAGGGCGCCGAGGATGGCGCTGAAAATACCGTTCTTAAGCCGAAAGCCCTCGATCAACCAGGCGGCCAGGGCGAACAGGATCACGGTGATGATCCAGTTGAACAGCAGGCTCACGGGCTGCAACAGCCCACCAAAGCTGGTGAGCAACCAGGGCAGGGCAAACAGGGCCTTGAGCGGCAGGATCAGCAGGCTGCCCAGCAAACCGATCACCACGGCCGCCAGCAGCGCCACCGGGAAACTGCCCATCTCCACCCCCAGGGGCAGATAGGTGATCAGCAGCAGCACCAGGGCCCGGATCGGCCACTGCAGCAACCACACAAGTCCGCCCATGGCAGCAAAAAACTGACTGGGCAAACAGTAATTACCCTTTGGCGGGGCGCCTGGGAAAGTATCTAAGGCGTTACAGAGCCTTGAACGGAATCAAGGGCGGTGTTCAGGCGAGCCTTTCGCCGATCTGTAGGGGCTGTGCGGCAACCAGCGCTTCCCGCAGGCCGCGCACCACCGCCACCATGGCCAGCTCATCGTTGAGCCGGTTCACCGCAGAACCCACGCCCACGCCGGCGGCGCCGGCCGCCTGGGCCAGGGGCAGGGTCACGGCAGAGAGGCCAGAGGCACAGAGCACCGGCACCGCCACGGCCCGGCTAATGGCATGGGCTGCCGCCAGGGTGGGGGCCGCCTTTTCAATCAGGCCCTGCACGCCAGGGCTGTAGGGCCGGGCGCTGGTGCCGCCTTCGGTTTGGATCAGGTCGGCGCCGGCAGCCACCAGTTCCAGGGCCAGCTGCTCCTGTTGGTGCAGGGGCAGGGTGTGGGGCACGGTCACCGAGAGGGATACGTGGGGCAGCAGGGCCCTGGTGCGCCGGGTGAGTTCGAGCACTTCCTCGGCGCCAAAGACCCGGCCCTGGGGATAGAAGCTGTCGTAATTACCGATTTCCACCATGGTGGCGCCGGCGGCCACGGCGGCGGGGAACAGCTCCGGGTCCACCGCCGACACACAGATGGGCAGCCCTGACTCGGCGATGGCGAGCCGCACCAGCTCTGGGTCACAGGCCACATCGATCAGGTCGGCGCCGCCAGCCGCCGCGGCCCGGGCCACCCGCGCCACCGAGGCCGCCTCGAAATTGGCCAAGCCAGCAATCACCTTGAGCAGGCGCCGCTCGTTAAGGGCCGTACGGAGCGAAGCGGGCAACTGGGCGAGGGGCGACATGCCGGTACTAAACGCAATCCTTTGATTCTCCCACGCAGGCCTGGGCCAAGCTGGAACGATGGCCGCCCCCTGGAGCACCGATCACCTGCGGCTGCACCGGCAGCTGGGCCGGCAGCCGCAGTTGCTGCCGGCCGGCTCGGCGCTGCTGCTGGCGGTGTCTGGTGGGCAAGACTCCATGGCGATGGCGGCGCTGCTGCGCGATCTGCAGCGGCTGCACCACTGGTCGTTGCAGCTCTGGCATGGGGACCACCGCTGGCGGCCGGAATCCAGCCAGCAGGCCCTGGAGCTGGCCCAGTGGGCCGAAGCCCAAGGCCTGCCCCTACACATCGACAGCTGGGCCGAACCGCTGGCCACGGAGGCGGCGGCCCGGCAGTGGCGCTACGGCTGCCTAGAAGTCCGGGCCCGGGCCTGCGGCGCCAGCCATGTGCTCACGGCCCACACCGCCGACGACCGCACTGAAACCCTGCTGCTGCAAATGGCCCGCGGCAGCCACCGCCGGGGGCTGGCCAGCCTGCAATGCCTAAGGCCCCTGGCCCCTGGCATTGCCCTGGTGCGGCCCCTACTGGGCTTTTCCCGGGGGGACACCGCCCGGATTTGTGAGCAGTGGGCCCTGCCGATCTGGCTCGACCCCAGCAACCAAGACCAACGCTTCAGCCGCAACCGCATCCGCGCCGAGGTGTTGCCAGTGCTGGAGCAGCTGCACCCCGGCGCCACCCGTCGCATGGCCGCCATGGCCGAACGGCTGGCCCAGGAGCAGCGGGCCAGCGCTGAACTGGCGGATCTCGCCCTGGGGGCTCTGATCAGTGGGGAAGCGGGGCCCGAAACGCAGCTGCAGAGACGAACCTTGCTGGCCCTGCAGCCGGCCAACCGTGGCCTGCTGCTGCTGCGCTGGCTGGAGGGCCAGGGGATTGGGCCATTTACGGCCGCGCAACTGGAGAAACTTTTGCAGCAACTGGAGCCGCAACGGGGCCCGGGCCGCCTAACCCTTGGGGGCCCAGGCAAGGGCCAGGAGCTGCACTGGGATCGCCATAACATCTGGCTGGCGCCCCAGGCAGCCTGCCCGGATCCCTCCCTTGATTTGCAGAGCCCATGACCTACGAGGCGGCAGAAACGGCCTACCAGGGGCGCCGCTTTGGGGAGGCCCTCAGCCAGGTGGAAGAGCACCTCAAAGACCAACCGGACGACCTGCGGGCCCTGCTCTTGCGGGGCTACATCCAATTCTTTGGCTTCGAAAACAAACCGGCAGCCGCCGGTTGCTACAGCCAGGTGTTGGCCTTGGCAGGGGATGGTCCCTACCGGCAGCTGGCCGAGGACGGCCTAAGTCAGTGCGGCATTCAGGGCGCCGAGCCAGCCCCAGACCCGCCAAAACCAGAGGAGGTTGAACCAGAGGAGGCTGAACCAGCGGCCGCCACCCCCTGGCTGGGGCCGGTAATCGCGGCCAGCACCCCCTTGGCTGAGGCTGCAGCCTTACTGGCCGCCAGCATCCCCGAAGCAGAGGAACCTGGAGCAAACCAAAAACCCCTATCCAGTGCCATCCCCAGCCCCACTGGTTCTGTCCCCGGCCCCACGGCCGAGGAAGAAGCAGAACTGGCCCGGGGCTGGCTCTGGGTAGACCTCACCAGCCCGGAGCCCTAGGCGACAGCGCTGGGGCGGCGGCGCCGTTGGCGGTTGTCTTCGGGGCTGGGCTCGACAGCGGCGGCGGCGGCGCTAACGGGAGCCGCACTGGCCCTGGCGGCCCCAGGGGCTGGCACTGGGGCCGCCGCCGGGGTGCGCTCCCGCTCCTGGCGGGGGGCAGCCGGGCGTTCGTCTCCGGCATTGCGGGGCTTCACGGCCGGGGTGCCGGCGGGGGCAGGCTGCACCAAACAAATGATTAGGGGCTCCACCTGCAGTTCCCGGCGCAGGCGCCGCTGCAGACCCACTTCAATCTCCCGCTGCACGCCCACCCAATCCACGTCAGGGGCCTTGCCACCGGTGTGGCGGGCCAGCTGGTTCCAGCGGTTTTCCAGCACCCAGCCGATCTCCCGCTCGGCCCACATCGACATCTTGCGGGGTTCAGCGGTGGTTACCACCCCCCGCAGGTTTACCCGTGGCGGCGCCACCATCAGGCCATCGGTGCTGATCGCCGCCAGCAGGGTTACCACCCCATCTACGGCCAATTGCTGCCGTTCCTTAAGCACCCGGGCATCAACGATGCCGTTGCGGGAGTTATCAAGCAGTTCGATGCCTGCCTTCACCGGATCGCCCTTGCGGATCGAATCGGGGGTGAGTTCCACCACATCGCCGTTGTCGATGATCAGGGTGTGGTCGGCCGGCAACCCCATCGAATGGGCGGTTTTGGCGTGGGCCACGAGCATGCGGTGCTCCCCATGCACGGGCACGAAGAACTTGGGCCGCGCCAGGGCCAGCATCAGCTTGTGGTCCTCCTGGAAGCTGTGACCAGACACATGAATGCCTTCCCCCTTGCCGTAAACAACCTTGGCGCCGAGCATCATCAGCCGGTCAACGGTGTTCACCACGGAGATGGTGTTGCCTGGAATCGGGCTGGCGGAGAAGACGATCGTGTCGCTGCTCTTGACCTGCACCTGGGGATGTTCCCCCCGGGAGATGCGGCTGAGGGCGGCCAATGGCTCGCCCTGGCTGCCGGTCATCAGCAGCAGGGTTTCCCGGTCGGGCAGATCACGGATCTGCTTGATCGGCACAAACAATTCATCCGGGGCACGCATGTAGCCCAATTCGCGCGCCTTGGCGATCACATTGAGCATGGAGCGGCCCAGCAGGCCTACCTTGCGGCCATTCTTGAGCGCCAACTCAAGAATCATCGACACCCGATGGATCGAGCTGGCAAAGGTGGTAATGATCACCCGACCCTCAGCCTGGGAGATGTGGCGATCCAGGTGGGGGAACACCGAACGCTCGGGGGGACAGAAGCCCGGCAGCTCAGCATTGGTGGAGTCGCTGAATAGACACAGCACCCCCTTTTCTCCGTATTGGGCCAGGCGGGCGATGTCGAAGTGCTCGCCATCCACAGGGGTGTGGTCGAACTTGAAGTCACCGGTGAAAACAATCACGCCAGCCGGAGTGGTGATCGCCAGCGTGTAGCTGTCGGCCATCGAGTGGGTGTTGCGGATGAACTCCACCGAGAAATGCTGACCCACCTTCACCACCTCGCGGGGGGAGACGGTCTGCAGGATGGTGCGGTCCATCACGCCCGCCTCCTCCATCTTCCCGGTGAGAATCGAGAGGGCGAGGCGGGGCCCGTAGATGATCGGGATATTGAAATGCTTGAGGTGGTGGGGAATACCACCGATGTGATCTTCGTGGCCGTGGGTCACGATCATGCCGCGAATGCGCTTCTGGTTTTCCCGCAGAAAGCTGGTGTCTGGCAGCACCACATTCACGCCATGCATGCCATCGCTGGGGAAGGCCAGGCCGGCATCCACCAGCATCAGGTCATCGCCGTACTCGAACACACAGGTGTTCTTACCGATTTCATGCAATCCCCCCAGGGGAATCACACGCAGGGTGGGTTGCTTGGGCTGGGAACCGTTGGGAGCCATGGAGAGATCAGAATAAAAAGGATTAGATGAAGCTAGAAACACAAAGCGGCAGCAGGGCTACCCATCGCCATCCGTTCAGGTAGGACGCAGGGCGGCGAGCAAAACAGCTAAGGATTCACGCACGGTGCTATCGGCAGGAACTAGGGGTAAGCGGGAGGCACCCACGGGCCAACCTTCAAGCTCAAGGGCCGCTTTTACGGGGATCGGATTACTGGTGCAGAACAGCCCCTTCATCAACGGCAAGAGGCGTTCGTGCAGGGCCAAGGCCTGCTGGGGCTGGCCGGATAGGAAGTGCTGAATCATGTGGCTCAGCTCAGGGCCCACCAGATGGCTGGCCACACTCACCACCCCCACGGCCCCCAGGGCCAGCATCGGCAGGGTGAGGGAATCATCGCCGCTATAGATGGCCAGCTGGGTGCCGCAGGCGGCCCGCAGGGCGCTCACCTCATCGCAATTGCCACTGGCGGCCTTGAAGGCCACCACGTTGGGGCAATCCAGCAGTCGGGCCGTGGTTTCGGCCGCCAGGCTGCAGCCGGTGCGGCCAGGAATGTTGTAAAGCATCAGTGGCAACTCGGGGGCCGCCTGCGCCACCGCCCGGAAATGGGCCTCCAGCCCCTCCTGGGGCGGCTTGTTGTAGTAAGGCACCACCACCAGGGCCCCATCGGCCCCCAGGGCCGCCGCCTCCCGGGTGGCTGCCACCGCCTCGGCGGTGCTGTTGCTGCCGGTGCCAGCCAGCACCAGGGCCTTGCCCGCCACCGCCCGCTTCACCGCCAGCAGCAGGGCGTGCTGTTCATCCCAGGTGAGGGTGGGGGACTCACCGGTGGTGCCAGAAACCACCAGGGCATCGGACCCGTGCTCCACCAGGTGAATGGCCAAGCGCCCGGCCAGGGCCAGATCCACGGAGCCATCGGCGGCGAAGGGGGTAACCATCGCCGTAACCAACCGGCCAAAGGGGGTGGGGGTGGTGCTCATGGCCGGGGCCCCTGCAGCAATAGCTCAGCGATCTGCACCGCATTCAGGGCTGCCCCCTTGCGAATTTGATCCCCACAGAGCCAAAGCTCCAGGGCATTGGGATCGCTGAGGTCTTGGCGGATCCGACCCACCGCCACCGGATCCCGGCCGGTTACATCGGTGGGCATCGGGAAGCGGTTGGTTTCGAAGTTTTCCAGCAGCTCCACCCCCGGGGCCGCCGCCAAGAGCGCCCGGGCCTCCGCCACCGGAAAGGGCTCCTCAAATTCAATGTTTACCGCTTCCGAATGGGCCCGCAGCACCGGCACCCGCACACAGGTGGCCGACAGCCGCAACCCAGGCAAATTCATGATCTTGCGGGTTTCGTTGAGCATCTTCAGCTCCTCCTCGCAATAGCCATTGGCCTGCAACGGCGAGTTATGCAGAAACAGGTTGAAGGCCAGCGAATGGGGCAGCACCTCACTCACCGGTTCGCCGCCGTCTAACACCGTGCGGCTGAGCTGGCGCAATTCCTCCATGGCCCGGGCGCCGGCACCACTGGCCGATTGGTAGGTGCTCACCACCACCCGGCGCAGGGGCCGCCGGGCCGCCAGGGGCGCCAGGGCCAGGGTGAGCAGGATTGTGGTGCAGTTGGGATTGGCGATCACCCCCCGGTGGCCAAAGGCCGCCTCGGGGTTCACCTCGGGCACCACCAGGGGCACCTCGGAATCCAGGCGGAAGGCGCTGGAGTTGTCGATCACCACCGCCCCCTGGGCCACCGCCACCGGCGCCCATTGCTTCGACACCGACCCGCCGGCGGAGGCCAGCACCAGGTCCACCCCTACAAAGGCTTCGGCGGTTACGGGCTGCACCTGCAAAGACTGGCCGCGCCACTGCTGGCTCACCCCCGCCGAGCGAGGGGAAGCCAGAAGACGCAATTCCTTAATCGGAAAACGACGCTCCTCCAGCAGGGCCAGCAATTCCTGACCCACAGCGCCGGTGGCTCCAAGGATGGCAACGGTCTGCGGCTCTGCCGCGGAAACGGGAGTCAAGGAAACGAAACGGGGTCAACAGTGGAAGCCCTGCGGCCCAAGCCGCTGAACCAAAAATGAAATATCCCTACGTGCTTCTGCCGAACCAACAATACGTGCCGGGCCCCCAGCTGGGGGGTGCTCCATCAGTTTCTAGGATCGTGGGCTTGCTACCGGATCACCCCCATGAGTACGGCCCTTAAGGTCACAACCTCCACCCGCCCTGGCAGTCGCCTGGCCCTGGAGGTGGGGGTGCCCGCCGAGCGCAGCCAGGCCTCCTACGACGCCGCCCTGGAAAAACTGAGCCGCACCATCAAGCTGCCCGGCTTCCGCAAGGGCAAGGTGCCGCGGCCGGTGCTGTTGCAACAGATCGGCCCCCTGCGGGTGAAGGCCACCGCCCTGGAGGAACTTGTAGACAGCGTCTTCCGGGATGCCGTGGCCCAGGAGCAGGTGAATGCCATCGGCCAACCGGAACTGAGCGGTGGCTTTGACAGCCTGCTTGCCTCCTTTGAACCCGGCCAGGAGCTGCTGCTCAGCCTGGAACTAGACGTGGCCCCAACCCCGTCGCTGAAAACCACCAAGGGGCTCCAGGCCGAAGCCGAGGCCGTGGAATTCGACCCCGCCGTGGTGGAGGAAATGCTCGAAAAAACCCGCCGCCAAATGGCCACCCTGGTGCCCGTGGCCGACCGGGCTGCCGCCCTCGGCGATGTGGCCGTGGTGAGCTTCAGCGGCACCTTCAGCGACAGCAACGAAGCCATCAGCGGCGGTAGCGCCGAAAGCCTTGAGGTGGAACTGGAAGACGGCCGCATGATCCCTGGCTTTGTGGAAGGGATCGTTGGCATGAAGCTGGAGGAGGAACGCCAGGTGAGCTGCCAGTTCCCCGACGACTACGCCGAGGAAAGCTGCCGCGGCCGCGGCGCCAACTTCGCCATCACCCTCAAGGACCTCAAGGGCCGCGAACTGCCTGAGCTAGACGATGCCTTTGCCCAGCAGGCCAGTGACAGCAAGACCATGGCGGAACTGCGCCAGCAACTGGAGGAACGGCTGAAGCAGGACACCGAGCGGCGCCAGCGCAGCAATCGCCAGGAGGCGTTGCTCAAGGCACTGGTGGCTGAACTGGAGGTGGAACTGCCGGAAAGCCTGATCCGCGAGGAGATAAACGTGCTGCTGCAGGAAACCGCCTCCCAGATGGCCCAGCAGGGGCTCGACATCAAGAAACTCTTCACCCCTGATGTGGTGCGCAACCTGGCCCTAAGCTCCCGCGCTGAAGCGGAAGAACGGCTGCACCGCAGCCTGGCCCTCCAGGCCCTGGCAAAAGCAGAGGCCATCAGCCTCGACGACAAGGAGCTGGAAACCAAGCTCAAGGAAGTGAGCCGCGGGCTGAGCGACACCAACCGCATCGACCCGGCCCGGCTGCGGGCCGCCGTGGCCGAAGACCTGCTCAAGGAAAAGCTGTTTGAGTTTCTCGAGGCCCACAGCACCGTGGCCCTAGCAGCCGCCCCCAGCGAAGCCAGCGAAGCAAAAGCCAAACCAAAGGCCAAGGCCAAGGCAAAAGCCAAGGACTGAGCGCAGCCCATAGATTGAGTGCCACTTACCGCCCGCCCGTTCCCTGCCCGTGATCGACGCCCTCCGTGCCCACCCGGTCCACAGCCACTGGCAGAACACACTGGTGCCCACGGTGGTGGAGCAATCCGGCCGGGGGGATCGCGCCTTTGATATCTATTCCCGCCTACTGCGGGAACGGATCATCTTTTTGGGCACCGGCATCGACGATGGCGTAGCCGACGCAATCGTGGCCCAACTGCTATTTCTCGAGGCTGAAGACCCGGAAAAGGACATTCAGATCTACGTGAATTCCCCGGGGGGATCGGTTACTGCCGGCCTGGCCATCTACGACACCATGCAGCAGGTAACCCCAAATGTGGTGACCATTTGCTATGGACTCGCCGCCAGCATGGGGGCTTTTCTGCTCTGTGGCGGCGCCAAAGGCAAGCGCTTGGCCCTGCCCAATGCCCGAATCATGATTCACCAGCCCATGGGCGGAGCCCAGGGCCAGGCCGTAGACATTGAAATTCAGGCAAAAGAAATTCTTTATTTGAAGGAAACCCTCAACGGTTTGATGGCCCAACACACCGGCCAATCCCTTGAGAAAGTGGCTGAAGACACAGACCGTGACTACTTTCTCTCGCCAGACGAAGCAGTGGCCTACGGTTTGATTGATCGTGTCGTACGCGACTGACAATCCAGCAACCCCCCCCACTGGGGGGTGACGGAAAGGCTTTTAAGGCCGATCCTTGAAGTTGAGGCACCCCGCAACAGGCGATGGCCAAATTCGATGCCCACCTGAAGTGCTCGTTCTGCGGCAAGTCCCAGGAACAGGTGCGCAAGCTGATCGCAGGACCAGGGGTCTACATCTGCGATGAGTGCATTGATCTGTGCAACGAGATCCTCGACGAGGAACTCGTTGAAGGCCATGGGGGCGGCGGCCGAGTAGCTGGCGAAACCAGCCGCAAGGCAACCCCCACTAAAAAGGCGCCCAAGCCAGCCCCCACCCTGGCCACGATCCCCAAACCCCAGGAGATCAAAACCTTCCTAGACCACCAGGTGGTGGGCCAAAACGAGGCCAAAAAAGTCCTGGCGGTGGCCGTATACAACCACTACAAACGCTTGGCCTGGCAGGGGGACGGCAAGGGGGAACACAACGAAAACGCCACCCGTTTGCATAAGTCGAACATCCTGCTAATCGGCCCCACCGGCTGCGGCAAAACCCTCCTGGCCCAAACCCTGGCCGAACTGCTGGAGGTGCCCTTCGCCGTGGCCGATGCCACCACCCTCACCGAAGCCGGTTATGTGGGGGAAGACGTGGAAAACATCCTGCTGCGGCTGCTGCAAAAAGCCGACATGGATGTGGAGCAAGCCCAGCGCGGCATCATCTACATCGATGAAATCGACAAGATCGCCCGCAAGAGCGAAAACCCCTCCATCACCCGGGATGTGTCGGGGGAGGGGGTGCAGCAGGCGCTGCTCAAGCTGCTGGAGGGCACCGTGGCCAACGTGCCCCCCCAGGGGGGCCGCAAGCACCCCTACCAAGACTGCATCCAGATCGACACCAGCCAGATTTTGTTTATCTGCGGTGGCGCCTTCGTGGGCCTGGAAGACATCATCCAGAAACGCCTGGGCCGCAATTCCATCGGCTTCGTGCAGGCCGACAGCCGCGGCCGCGCCCGCAACAAAGAACTGGAAAACATCCATGCCCTCCGCCACCTGGAGGCCGACGACCTGGTGCGCTACGGCCTGATCCCAGAATTCATCGGTCGCATGCCAGTGAGCGCCGTGCTCGAACCCCTCGATGAGGACGCCCTCGAGGCAATCCTCACCGAACCGCGGGATGCCCTGATCAAACAATTTCAAACCCTGCTGTCGATGGACAGCGTGCGGCTGGAATTCCAACCCGAGGCCGTGCGGGCCATTGCCAAGGAAGCCCACCGCCGCAAGACCGGCGCCCGGGCCCTGCGCGGCATCGTTGAGGAACTAATGCTCGACCTGATGTACGACCTGCCCAACCGCGATGACGTGCAGAAGTTTGTGGTTACCCAAGAGCTAGTGGAGGAACGCCACGGCCCCAAGGTGTTGGCCCACCCCACCAGCCTCGAACAACAGGAAACCGCCTAGGCCCATGGCCACGGCCGATCACCTACAGGTGCCCCGGCGCCACGGCCTGTTTATGCACCACGGCATCGACCTGGGCGATGGCACCGTGGCCCATTACCTGGAGGGCCAGGAGATCCTGCGCAGCCCGCTGCTGGAGTTTTGCCGCGGCGCACAGCCCGTGGTGGTGAGCTATCCCCAGGCCGATGCCCCCGGCCAAACCCTGCGGCGGGCCATGGGCCGCATCGGCGAACAGCGTTACAACCTGCTGTTTAACAATTGCGAACACTTCGCCGTGTGGTGCAAAACCGGCAAGCACCGCAGCGGCCAGGTGGAACAGGCCCTAGGCAGCGGTGCCCTCGGTGCCCTGGCCCTGGGGCAACTGTTGCCAGCCGCGGCCCTAGCCGTATTGCGGGTACTGCTGCAGCAAGGTCTCACCGTGACCAGGGGGCTGGGGCTGGCCAAACGCAGCCTGGTGGAATTGGAAGCCCTCCGCCAAAGGCTCCAGGCGCGGCTGGAGCGGGAACTACAGCAAACGGAAAGCTGGTGGAAGGCCGCCGCCGATGCCGTGCGGGAAGGCAAAGACCAGCTGGCCCAAAGGGCCCTGGAGCAAAGGAGCCCCCACCGGCTGGCCGCCCAAACCCTGGCGGATCAACTGGCGGCGGTGCAGGAATTGGAGGAGCGGCTGCAGCGGCTGCTGGGGGAGGCCCCCAGGTCTGAGTAGCCTCGGCCCATGGCCTACGAACCCCTTCACCACAAGTACAGACCCCAGCGGTTTGACCAGCTTGTGGGCCAGGAGGCCATCGCCGCCACGCTTAGCAATGCCCTGCGCAGGGATCGCATTGCCCCGGCCTATCTATTCACTGGCCCCCGGGGCACCGGCAAAACCTCCAGTGCCCGGATCCTCGCCCGTTCGCTCAATTGTTTAAGCAGTGAGGGGCCCACCCCGGAACCCTGCGGCCAATGTGAACTGTGCCGCTCGATCAGTGCCGGGGCTGCCCTGGATGTGATCGAAATCGACGCCGCCTCCAACACCGGCGTAGACAACATCCGCGACCTGATCGAACGCTCCCGGTTTGCGCCGGTGCAGGCCCGCTGGAAGGTGTATGTGGTTGACGAATGCCACATGCTCTCCACCGCAGCCTTCAACGCCCTGCTTAAAACCCTGGAGGAACCCCCCCCCCATGTGGTGTTTGTGCTGGCCACCACCGATCCCCAGCGGGTGCTGCCCACAATCCTGAGCCGTTGCCAGCGCTTTGATTTCCGGCGCATTCCGATGGGGGCCCTGGAGGGTCACCTCAGCTGGATTGCCGGCGAAGAAAGCATCGAGATCAGTGCCGCTGCCTTGCACCTGGTGGCCCAGTTGGCCCAGGGGGGCCTGCGGGATGGCGAAAGCCTGCTGGATCAGCTCAGCCTGCTGCCACCGCCGGTGGAGCCAGAGGCGGTGTGGGAATTGCTGGGGGCGGTGCCGGAACAGGAATTACTGGAGTTGGCCCAATCGCTGGTGGCCGCTGACCCCTTGGCCCTACTGCAGGGTTGCCGGGAGCTGCTCGACCGGGGTCGGGAACCCTCCTCGGTGCTGCAGGGGTTGGCGGGGTTGCTGCGCGACCTCTGCCTGGCCCTGGTGGCGCCCAACCAATTGGAACTAACTGGCTTTTCCCCCGCCAGCCGCGACGCCCTACCGCCCCTGGCCCAAGGGTTGGGGCGGGAGAAATTGCTGCGCTGGCAACAGCAGTTGCGGGGGAGCGAGGGGCAGTTGCGCCAAAGCGCCCAGCCGCGGCTGTGGCTGGAGGTATTACTGCTGGGGCTCCTGGCCGAACCTGTACAGGCTGTACAGACCACGAATCCGCCGAAAGCAACAATCTCCCCGGGCGCCAGCACCGCCCCCTCCGTAGGGATGCCTCGGGCAGAACCAAACCCAGGAATAGTTGCGAATGCAAGGGCAGCGGCGAACCCAGAGGTAATTGCCAATGAAGCAGTAAATCCCGCAGCTAGAAGCCGTTTAGAACCCCCTCAAACCGCCGGTTCAATCTCAACAATCGGCCCAACTTCCAGTGCCAGCCCAGCTGTCACCGGCGGTGCCGGCACCAATCTGGCCGAACTTTGGCAACAGATCCTGGCCAGCCTCGAACTACCTTCCACCCGCATGTTGCTCTCCCAGCAGGGGGAACTGGTGCGCCTCGATGGCCAACGGGCCGTGGTGCGGGTGGCCCCCAATTGGGTGGCAATGGTGCAAAGCCGACTGCCCCTGCTGGAACAGGCGGCCGAACGGGCCCTGGGTCAACATCGTCAGGTGGTGCTGGAAACCGGCACCGCAACTATCCATCAGGCGGAAGCCAAGCAACCAGAAGCAGCGGCTAAGCCAAATCCCGCTACAACCATTGCCCCCACAACTGCTTCTCCACAAAGCAGTTCTCAAACAGCTGCTGCGCCAGCAATTCCTACGGGGACCATGGCAACCCCAATGGCAGCCAGCCCAACTCCAGCTCCAGCACCGGCTTCACCGCAGCCAGGAACGATGCTTACTGCCCCCCCAGCCGCCAGCACTGAAACCTCCAACCCCGCCAACACCACTCCAGCCAGCATTGGCCAATTAATTCCCCGTCAATCAAGCAATGGCTTGCAGGTACAAGCCCAAAGGCTGGCAGAGTTTTTCAACGGGGAAGTGATCAGCGCAGAAGATGACGAACAGACTGATATGAATTAACAAAGATTACTTCAGCCCAATAAAGACGACCCCTAAAAGCAAAAGCCCATCTAAAAGACCCACCTAAAAGAGTGACATATGAAGCCAGAAAGGGGCGGTTGTTGGAGCCCCAAAGAACTGCCAAGGCACAAAGATCATGGAACAAACTAGCACTGAAGCCAGGGCCAGGATCGGGAAAAGATTTTGCTTAAGCCGGCCGATTACCGCAAAGGGAACCACAAGGAAAACAATTAATATCAAATAGGTAATGATCGCTGCCCCATCCACAGGCGCCTGGGTGGGAGTGGTATAAACCCCTCGCGCCAGCCAAATAAATAAACAAGCAAAACGATAAAGAGCCGCCGAGCAAAGCACAATAAAGGCCGCGTAGGCAGAATCAACATGCTCAACAAATTTGCCAGCAATAGCACTACGGATCGAAGAAATCAGGCAAATAACAATGATTATAGGCAATGCCCCATAGGTTACCTGATTAAAAGGAGTACGCAAAACATAAATCGAACTGAGGATTCCGGTGATGGCCATAATCGGCAACACCACAGCGGCCGTAAATATGCCAATAGATTTATGCAATTTAATTGTTTCTGGCGAGCGCCGCTTGCGCAGCATCACGATCCATTGAAAAGTTATCAACGAGGCAAGCAAAATCGCACTTGCCGCATGGGAAGTAACCACCGCTTCACTGTTCAGCGGTATCCCGAAGGGATATACCGTACGCGATGGCACGTAGTAATTACCCACGCCCCAAGTGTTGGTATAATAAAATTCCTTAATAGATGGTATAAAGATTGTGTTGGCATAGCCAGCAAAACCCATGAAAGCCAAATGAACCTGGGTAATTGCCGTGTTTTGATGGTCGCCGGTGCGCCGCATGGCCACAAGCGCCAAGGGCATGATCACAAAACCGGCGAATCCCGCCCAATGCCAAGGGCTGAGGGTGGGAGTAACCCAAAGCATCCAGACATCAAGTACAATCAAACCTACATATACGGTTAGCGCAGTTCGCCAGGAAAAAAGCTTGTCCAAGGGTAAAGCAGCTAGAGGTAGTCAACAGATTAAATCTAGCAATCACCTACTTGGAAAGCTACGGACCAGGGGGTTGATAGATCGGCAACTTCACATACCGAAATGAATCTTTTTTTAGTTCAAAGAAGAGCAGGCCAAAGGGATGGCCAGGAATAATCTGCAGGCTCAACTTACCAAGCCACAGATTCGGCTTTACCTCCACCACCTCATCTAAAAACAAACGTACCCACCAGGGGTTTTGCGGGTTGTTGTAATCAATTCGGAACACCTGCCGCTGGGGGTCCAACTCCCCCGGGGCCACCGAGGTGCGGAAGGGGTACTGGGCCGTGGCTATACCTTTGGGCTGAAAAATATTCACCCCGGCCGAGTGGGGCGCATCGAACCGTTTCCCCTGCCAAGGGGAACCTTGCAACCCTGGCACCGATCCCGCATAAAACCCCTCTGGCCGCTGGGATGGAATCACACCCGCCAGGAAAACGGCCTGCTGGGGGGCGTGCTGCAGTTGCCAGGTTTTGAATTCAGCAAAGCCAATCAAGCCGGCCAGCCCCGCCATAATTACGCCAGCCCCAGACCACAGGAAACGCTGCACGGCCATTAGCCCCTCACCTGAATGCCATGTAATTTACACTACATATCTATTATTTATTTCGAGTTTCGATCAAGCAATTCTTTTCAAGTAAAGGATTTCAAGCGAAATACCTAAACCAGGGCATCACAAGCAGCGCATTAAACTGGCCTCCTTAGCGCCTTAACAAGAAAAGCCCAACACTGATTTGCCAAAGATAAATGGGATAATTATTTAACTTTTCAAACCCCCCTTCCCCAAGGCCCAGCTCCAACAAAGAGCCAACATGAAAATAATAGTTAACCAAATAAACCATGCTGGTTAAAAGAATAAAGCCGGCAGAAACTAAACTAAAATTTGCCAGCCCAGGCAAACGTCGCTGCTGCTTAAGAGAGAAACCAAACAACCCAATGGCCATAACTGAGCCATAACAATCAAGGTAAGCACCGGCTATATGGCGGCTGCTAGCAAGATTCTCTGGATTCAAGCCCACCATGGCAATGCCCAGGGCTGAGGCCACAAAAGCAGCCGTACTCAGCAGGCCAAGCCTATTGGGAAGTAATTGCTTACGTAACAACAAAGCCCCAGCGGCTGTGGTTATACCCAAAAGCACAAAACTGGCATTCATCCAGTGGTGGGCCGGAGAACAAATCCAAAGCTGGGCATGTTTTGTAGACCAACCGCAGCTGGTATTGCCTAGGTCGCTAATGAAGTTGCGGGTGAAGCTATAGGGCACGGGCCAAAGCCTGGCCACCAGCAGCTGCACAATGAAGTATTGCCCAGCACTTAGCCAGGCCAAAGCCCCCCATGGCACGGGCTTTTTCAACTGGTTACCGGCAGCCCCGCATGGCTAGTTTTGGCCCACACCAAGCGCTTAGGCCTGGTGGCCATTTTGAAACTCACCCAAGGAATTACCAAGAACCAATGCAATAGATAGGTATTTGCCAGCAACAGATGCAAGCCAGAACTCTCGGGCAAGGGGGGACCATCACTCAAGCGCCGCCCGGCCAGGCCCAGGGCCAGGGCACTGAGGGTGAGGGTGGAGATTGAGAGGGGCCAGAGCAAGGGCCAATGGCGCCAACCCAGGGCCGCCAATAAATCACCCACGGTGGCCACCGGCAACACGTATTGGATCAGAAAAAAGACGATCAGATCTAGCTGCTGACGGCGGCTGAGCCGATCTGAAAGCAGGGCCGGCCAGTAATCAAAGAAACGCTGTAGGCCCCCCTCGGCCCAGCGCTGGCGCTGGCGCAGCAGGGCCGGCCAACGGGTTACGGGCTCCTCCTGCACCGGAGGATTCCAAACCAGCGCGATCGGATATCCCCCCAAGAGCAAGCGAAAGCTCAGGTCCAGATCATCGGTAACAGTTTCTTCATTGAAACCACCACAGGCCTGCAGCACCTGGCGCCGCAGGAACTGTCCGTTGCCCCGCAATTCACCGATGCCGCCCCGAACTATGCGCCCCTCCTGCATCTGCGCATCAAAGGCCATCTCCAGGGCCTGGGCCCGGGTTAGCAGGTTGGCGCCGGCGTGGACCACCGCCTTACGCAACTGCAGGGCACCCCAATGGGAAGATCGCAACTGCGGTTGCAGCCGTTGCAGCAGATCTGGCCCCAAGCTGGCATCGGCATCAAGCACCAACAACCAGTCACCCTTCAACTGGGGCAACAGGGCATTCAAGGCCGCGGATTTACCACCGCCAGAATCCCGGGGCCGGCGACGCACCTGCAAAAAGCGGTGGCTGGCGGCCAACTTCTCAAGAATTTGGGGGGTGCGGTCCAGGCTGCCGTCATCCATCACCCAGAGGCTGACCCGATCCTGGGGATAGTCGAGGGCCGCCACAGACTCCACCAGCCGACCAATCACCGATTCCTCATCGCGGGCCGCCACCAACACATCCACCCGGGGCAGCTCCCCAGGGGGCAATTCCCCAGGGGGGTCAGGGGCCAAATCCCTGGCTGCCAAAAGGGTGTGCAGGCTGTAGCCGCCGAGCAACAGGGCACAGCCCAGGGCCGGCATCAGCCCCCGCAGGGGCCCAAGCCAATGGGGCGCCGCTCCGGCCCCCAGGCAGGCCACCAAAAACAAGAAGGCCTTGCGCCGGCGACCCTCTGCCCAGCCATGGAGGTCGGCAGCAAGCGATTCACAGGCAGCTGAATCGCCCGCAGCCATGGCACCTCTAGCAGTGAGCCAGACTTTAAGGGGATCCCTGGGGCTGAAGCGTTTTCAGGGGCCGGAGGCTAGATCCGGGGAAGTAATGCTGCAGGATCCGATCACTGCCCCAGCCCCGCTGGGCCAGGTCGATGGCCCCCGCCTGGGAAAGGCCGGCCCCATGGCCAAAGCCACCCCCCTCTAGCAACCAAACCCCCGGCCCCTCCGGCGCCAGCAAAAACAAGGTGCTGGGCAGCATCCGCAGGCGTCGGCGGATCTGATCCCGCTGCAAACGCAGTTCGCCGGCGGCCCCCACCAACACCAGTTCCTGCACCCGGCCGCTGGGGCCCCGTTGGACCACCACTAAATCCTTGATCGGCCCAATCGCCTCTGGGGCCGTGAGGGCGGTGAGCTCCGCCGCCCTAAGGCGCCGCTGCCAGCGGTAGCGGGGATGCCCCTGGCCATAGAACTCGCCACCCTCCCTTAGCAACTTCCCCAGGGGGGCCTCCCCGGCCAGGGGCAGGGGGAAAAGCTTTTGCTGGGCCGGCGGGCCATCCACAAAGGCCCGCAGATAGGGCAGCGCCTGGCCCCGCCAACCCTCCTCAAAGCCGGCGGCCACCCCGCCATTGCTGGCGCTATAAACCCCAGCCAGGGGCGCCCCCTTCCAGGTGAGCACCTGGCCGGCCGAGCGCTGCAATGCGCCCCGCACCTCGCTGCCGGCCTGGGTGGGATCGCTATACACCTGGCATTGGGTATCAGCGCAAAGGTGGTAACCATCCACCTGGAAGCGCCGCTGGTTGGCCACGGCCCAGGTGCGGGCTAGCACCGCCTGGGCCCCTAGGGCCGCCGGCGGGGCGCCAGCGCCGATCTCATGGGGCACCACCCCCCCCAGGTAGGTCTCCATGGGCAGCTGTTCCACCAGGGTCCAACTGCCGTAGGCATCGGCCTGGAGCCGAAAGGGGCCGGGATACCGCACCCCCTGCCAGAGCAATCCGCCCGGGGCCTCCAGGCGCACGGGCCCCTGGAGGGGCAGGGGGGCAGCGGCCGCCTTGCTAACTAGGGCCGGGCGCCAGCGCTGCTGATGCTCCTGGCGTTCCTGGCGCACCGGCCCATCGGGGGGCGGGCTGGCCAGGGGGGCCCAAACCTCCCATTCCCCCGGCCGGGCCACCACCGGACTGGCCCCCTTCAACCGCCAAAGCCGGGCCTGTTCCGCGGCGGATTCATAGGAAGGAAAGGGGCCGATCACCTGCCGTTCGAGCACAAACGGTTGCGGCAGCGGTTCCCGCAGCCAACGGATCTCAAACTGATCCGCCTGTTTATCAAGCCCTGCCCCATCCCGCAGGCGCAGCCGACCCGTGGCGGCTCGCAATTCCAGGCTTAACCCTGGGCCCCCGACCCCGGCAGGGGCCGGCAGCCGATCGGCGAGGGCCACCCAAATCTGGGGGTTAGGGCCCCGCAGGGGCGGGGCTGGCTGGGTGGGCCAGTGCAGGGGCAGGTCGCCGGCGCTGGTGGTTTGGCGACAGCCGCCCACCAGCACCAGTCCCAGCAGCAGCCCCCAGGGGGGGGCGTTGAGAAACGGGGGCATGGGGCTTGGCGAAAGGGGAGGTGAGGTCGTACTTTGGTTGTTTGTGCGCAGGGCGTAAGAAATGCCGAAGCTCAAGACCCGCCGAGCTGCCGCCAAGCGCTTCCGGATCACGGGCGGTGGCAAGTTCATGCGCCGCCATGCCTTCCACAACCACCTGCTCGACCATAAGAGCCCCAAAAGGAAGCGCCACCTGGGCACCATGGCCGTGGTTGATGAGCGGGACCACGACAACGTGAGCCTCATGCTCCCCTACGCCTGAGTTGCGGCCCCGGCCCCAACCCCATTGAAAATTCTCTCTGTTCGTATTTGAACCATGGCCCGCGTTAAGAGGGGCAACGTAGCCCGCAAACGTCGTAACAAGATCCTTCGCCTGGCCCGGGGTTTCCGGGGGGGCAATGGCACCCTCTTCCGTACGGCCAACCAACGGGTGATGAAGGCCCTATGCAATGCCTACCGGGACCGCCGTCGCCGTAAGCGCGATTTCCGTCGCCTCTGGATTGCCCGGATCAACGCCGCCGCCCGCATCAATGGCCTGAGCTACAGCCGCCTGATGGGGGGCCTAAAGAAGGCCGAAGTAAAGATCAACCGCAAGATGCTGGCCCAACTCGCCATTCTTGATCCCCAAGGGTTCGAGACGGTGGTTGGCGCCGCCAAGGCCTGAGGGGCCAGCAAGGTCCCATGGACATCAGCTTGCCCCAGGCCTATCTGCTGGGGCTGATCTTGCTTCTCGGCGTTGTGGCTGTGGTGGTGGGCCGTCAGGTGTGGCGGGTGCGCCAAGACGAAATCCGTCTGGCCAACCTTGAACGGGACTGCACTGGCCCCAGCACCGATAGCGCCAGTCTTTATGAACTGGGTTCAGTTCAACTGAATAAACGCCTCTATGGCCAGGCGGTGGCCACCCTCAAACGGGCCATAAAGCAAGCCGACCAGGAACCCCCCGAAGCCCTGGCCCTGATCCAAAACGCCCTGGGCTTCTCCCTGGCGGCCCAACAGAACCACGCAGAGGCGGTGCGCCACTACCGCATTGCCCTTAGGGCTAAACCCGATTACCCGGTGGCGTTAAACAACCTGGCCTACTCCCTGGAAAAGCAGCTGAAGCAGGAAGAGGCCCTTGAGCTCTATCGCCAGGTAATCAAGCTCGAACCCAAGAATCGCACCGCCAGCCGCCGCCTGAAACTGCTCAGCCCCGAGGGCTGAGCTGAATACCACCTACCAGAGGCCCCGCACCGGTGGGGCCGCCGCCGCTGGCTTATTAGCTGGGGCCAATTCGAGGATGGCTCCCGCACTGGTGAGGCGGGGCCCTTCCCAGCTGCTCAAGCGCAACATCTCCAACCCTTGAAAGCCGCCGCCAGGCTCCAAGCCGGCCGGCAGGTTGTCGCCCAGCAGCAACAGATCGAGCTGGTCACTCTCGGCATTGATATTGGCTTGCACCGGCACCGTTTTGCCCCCCAGGGAAAGGGAACCAGCCAGATCCAACATCTGGCCAAGGGCCACCAAACGGGTCACCACCAATTCAGCTGGCATCGTGTTTAAAGAGCCAGGGGTGCTGAGGGCCCCCCGCCAAAGCCGGGGCATTTGCTCAGCCAGCAGCCGGGCCCGCGCCTCTGGATCAAAACTATCCACCTGAATCCGATCGGCATTAATCGGCTCCAGCGGCTCCACATTCAAGGGGCCAAGGCTGCCGGGCGTTGGGGCTTGAAAGGGAATAAAAGATCCCGGGGTTACCGCCAGCAATGGCAATGGCGACGGCGGCAGGGGCGGCGTCAGCAGCAGCGGCATGGCCAAAGGGTTTTCTAGCCTCAAACTAAAGGGCTTGCGCCCGACCCACGGGCGATTAACGCCAGCTTCTTATCCGTTCGAATGCAGATCGCTCACCCCATGGCCCAGGAAGATGCCCTCGTGATCGCCGGCCGGCGCTTCCACAGCCGGCTAATGACCGGCACCGGCAAGTACCCCAACCTCACGAGCCTGCAGCAAAGCATCGAGGCCAGCGGCTGCGAAATCGTCACCGTGGCGGTGCGCCGGGTCCAGAGCAAGGCCCCAGGCCATGAAGGTTTGCTCGAGGCGATCGACTGGAGCCGGATCTGGATGCTGCCCAACACCGCCGGCTGTGCCACGGCCGAGGAGGCAATCCGGGTGGCACGGCTGGGGCGGGAGCTGGCCAAGCTGGCCGGCCAACCCGACAACAACTTCGTAAAACTGGAGGTGATCCCCCCTGGCCCCCATCTGCTGCCAGACCCAATCGGCACCCTGGAGGCGGCGGAGCTGCTGGTGAAGGAGGGCTTTGCAGTGTTGCCTTATATCAACGCCGACCCAGTGCTGGCCCAACGGCTGGAGCAAGTGGGTTGCGCCACGGTGATGCCCCTGGCCTCACCCATCGGCAGCGGCCAGGGGCTGGGCAACCTCTCAAACATTCGCCTGATCATCGAAGCCGCCCAGGTGCCAGTGGTGGTGGATGCCGGCATCGGCGTGCCCAGTGATGCTGCCCTCGCCATGGAGGCCGGCGCCGATGCCCTGTTGATCAACAGTGCCATCGCCCTAAGCGGCCAGCCGGCCACCATGGCCAAAGCCATGGCCTTGGCCACCGAGGCCGGTCGCTGGGCCTTCCAGGCCCAGCCCATGGGGCGCCGGCCCGAGGCGGCCGCCAGTTCCCCCAGCCAGGGGCGGGTGGGCAGCTAGCCCAACCCTGGGCCATTGCAGCTTCTTAAGAGCTCCCCCCAAAGGCGCCACAAATCCATAGGGTCAAACCAAAGGGAAAAAGCCCATGGCAGTCACGCAAGAAGACGGCGGTCGCCTCAACGCCTTCGCCACCGAACCACGCATGCGCTATGTGGATCCCCCTAGCGCCGGTGCCACCAGTGGCCGCCTGCTGTGGATCGGTGTGGGGGTAGGGGTGGTGGTGGCCATGGTGGCCGTGGCGATTCGCATCAGCTAAGCCGCCGGATCCCTGTAGTAGCTTGCCTCGATGGAGCATTGCTCCGATCGACAGGAGACAGTCGTGAAGGTCCTGGTACTCGGTGGTGACGGCTTCTGTGGCTGGCCCTGTGCCGTGAACCTCGCTGAAAACGGCCACGACGTGGTGGTGGTCGACAACCTCAGCCGCCGCAAGATCGACCTGGAACTAGGGGTTGAATCGCTCACCCCGATCGCCAGCATCGGCGACCGCCTGGAGGTGTGGGAACAAACCGGCGGCCGAGCCATGCGCTTTGTTGCCATGGACATTGCCCATGATTACGACCAGCTCCTGGCCCTGTTGCGCAGCGAACAGCCAGGGGCCGTGGTCCATTTCGCCGAACAACGGGCGGCGCCCTATTCGATGAAGTCATCGCGCAACAAGCGCTACACGGTTGATAACAACGTCAACGGCACCCACAACCTGCTCTGCGCCATCGTTGAGAGCGGTCTAGACATCCACATCGTGCACCTGGGCACCATGGGGGTTTATGGCTATGGCTCCCACCGGGGCGCCACGATCCCCGAGGGTTACCTCACGGTGGAGGTGCCCCAGCCCGATGGCACCCGTTTCCGGGAAAATATCCTCCACCCCACCGATCCGGGCAGCGTCTATCACATGACGAAGACGCTGGATCAGCTGCTTTTCTTTTACTACAACAAAAACGATTCGATTCGAATCACCGATCTCCACCAGGGGATTGTGTGGGGCACCAACACCGACCTAACCGACAGGGACCCCCGCCTCTCGAATCGCTTTGATTACGACGGGGATTACGGCACCGTGCTCAACCGCTTTCTGATGCAGGCGGCGATTGGTTATCCCCTCAGCGTCCACGGCACCGGGGGCCAAACCCGCGCCTTCATTCACATCCGTGATTCGGTGAAGTGCGTGCAGCTGGCCATCGAAAATCCACCTACCGCCACCGACAAGGTAAAGATCTTTAACCAGATGACCGAAAGCCATCGGGTGAAGGACCTGGCCGAAAAGGTGGCGGCCGTAACCGGTGCCGAGATCAATTTCCTGCCCAACCCCCGCAAGGAGGCGATTGAAAACGATCTAATCGTGGACAACCGTTGTTTGATCGACCTGGGCCTCAAACCCACCACCCTCGACGATGGCTTGTTGTCGGAAGTGGTGGATGTGGCCCGGCGCTTTGCCGACCGTTGTGACCGGCGCCGCATTCCCTGTGTTTCCGCCTGGACCCAAGCCCAGGCCAAGGCAGTGGCGGCAGGCTGACGCCATTGAAAATCGCCTTTTTTACCGAAACCTTCCTACCGAAGGTGGACGGCATCGTTACCCGGCTTACCCGCACCGTTGAGCAGCTGGGGGCCGCCGGCGACCAGGTGATGGTGTTTTGTCCGGAGGGGGCCCCCTCCCATTTCGCCGGGGCCGAGATCGTGGGGGTGCCCGCCCTACCGCTGCCGCTTTATCCCGAACTCAAGCTGGCCCTCCCGCGCCCAGCGGTGTCGGACGCCCTCGACCAATTCCAACCGGATCTGGTGCATGTGGTGAACCCGGCCGTACTCGGCCTTGGCGGCATCTGGCTGGCCAAAACCCGGGAACTACCCCTGGTGGCCAGTTACCACACCCACCTGCCCAAATACCTGGAGCACTACGGCATGGGCATGCTGGAACCGTTGCTCTGGGAATTGCTTAAGGCCGCCCACAACCAGGCCCAGCTCAACCTCTGCACCTCCACCGCCATGGTGGAGGAACTGCGGGAGCGGGGCATCCAGCACACGGCCCTCTGGCAGCGGGGGGTAGACACAGAGCTATTTCGCCCAGACCGGGCCAGGCCCGAGCTGCGCCAGCGGCTCCTGGGGGGCCAAAGCGACAGCAATGCCCTGCTGCTCTACGTGGGCCGGCTCTCCGCTGAAAAACAGATCGAACGGATCCGGCCGGTGCTAGACGCCATGCCCCAGGCGCGGCTGGCCCTGGTGGGCGACGGTCCCCACCGCCAACAACTGGAAAAAGTATTTGCCGGCAGCGCCACCACCTTTGTGGGCTACCTGGGCGGCGAAGAATTGGCTGGGGCCTACGCCAGTGCCGACGCCTTCCTCTTCCCCTCCAGCACCGAAACCCTGGGCCTAGTGCTGTTGGAGGCCATGGCCGCCGGTTGTCCGGTGGTGGCCGCCCGCCGCGGCGGCATCCCAGACATCGTTACCGATGGCCTAAACGGCTGTCTCTACGAACCCGATGGCATGGATGATGGCGCCAGCAGCTTCACAGCCGCCAGCCAACGGCTGCTGGGCAACCTGGAACAACGCAATCAGCTGCGGCTTGAGGCCCGTAAGGAGGCGGAACGCTGGGGCTGGGCTGGGGCCACCGCCCAACTGCGCCGGTACTACCAACAGGTGGTGCGCCAAGAGCTGCCCCAGCTCAGCGTGCGTTAACGCCCTTGTGGAAATAAACCTCCATCAGTTTCTTCACCATGGGCGCTGAAACGGTGCCGCCAAATCCACCGCTGTTTTCCGCAAAGGCAACGATCACCAGCTGCGGTTTATCGGCCGGGGCATAGCCGCCAAACCAGGCATGGTCTGGCCGCGGCGGGTCCTCTCCGGTGCCGGTTTTACCTGCCACCGGTGGCAGGCTGGGGTCGTTGAGCACCTTGGCGGTGCCCTCGGTTACGGCCATGCGCAAACCCTGGTGGAGCATCTTCAGGGTGTCTGGCTTAAGGCCCATCAACTGCGGCTTGCGCCCATGGGGCCCCTCCACCAGGTGGGGGGTGACCAGATAACCCCCATTGGCCACGGCCGCATAGAGCCGGGCCATCTGCAAGGGGGTGACCTGCAGGGCCCCCTGGCCGATGGCAGAGGTGATGGTATCCACCGGGGTCCAGGGTTCCTTCAGCACCTGCTTCTTCCAGGCCGCATCCCCCAGCAAACCCTTCGACTCCTCCGCCCTTAGTTCAATGCCGGTGTAGCTGCCGTAGCCATAGCGGCGGGCGGCCTTAAATAACTCCGGTTCCCCCACCTTCAGCCCCACCTGGTAATAAAAACTATTGCTACTTACCGCCAGGGCCAAGGGAAAGTGAATCTCCCCGAAGCTGCCATGGTCGCCGTAACACATGCCGGCATAGCAAAAAGAGCTGGTGGTGGGCAGGGTCGATTGGGCATTCATCTTTCCCGACTCAATGCCGGCCGTGGTGGTGACGATCTTGAAGGTGCTGGCCGGCGGAAATCCCTGCAAAGCCCGATTCAGTAGTGGGGCCTCAGGCCGGTTCAGCTCATTCCATTGGGCGGTGGTAATGCCCTTGGCAAAAATATTCGGGTTGAAATTGGGGCGACTGGCCATGGCGCGCACCGCCCCCGTGCGCGGGTCAAGGGCCACAATTGCCCCCTTAGCCACACTGCTTAGGGCCTCATCGGCCGCCCGCTGCAGGTCTAGGTCGAGGGTGAGGGTGAGATCCTTGCCGGCCCGGGCCTGCTTCTCCCCCAGCACCCGTTGCACCTGGCCAACGGCATTCACCTCCAGCTGCTGGCCGCCCCATTCCCCCCGCAGATAGGGCTCATACACCGCCTCCACGCCAATGCGACCGATGCGGTCTTGGATGCGATAGCCCTTCTCCTGCAGCGCCTTGTATTCCTCCCCGGTGATCGGGCTGGCATAACCGAGCACATGGGCCCCTACGACGCCGTGGGGGTAGGAGCGGCGATAGTCCTGGTCCACCTGCAACCCCGGCAGGCTGGGCAGCTGTTCCTTAAGCCGCAGCACCTGGTGGGGCTTAAGGTCTGCCACCAGTTCGATGCGGTAGCCCTCCGGGTTGGCCCCATGGAGGCGCTGGCCATCGAGCAGGGGCTCCGGCAGGCGCAGCAAGCTGCTCAGCCGCGGCCGCAGCTGGGCCCAACGGCTGTCGTCTACCTCCCGGGGTAATAGGTAGAGGTTGTAGGTGAGCATGTTGCCGGCCATCACCCGGCCGCGGCGATCAAGCAGGCGACCGCGCATGGGTGTGCGCGGCACCAGCCTCACCCGGTTTTCATCGGCCAGGATCCGGTTCTCTGCCCCATGGCCCAACTGCAACCAGGCGAGGCGGCCGGCCATCGCCGTCAATAACAGGGCCATTAATGCCAACAGCCAAGCCGGCTGCTGGGCCATGCCCGTGCGCCGCTGCTGGCGCCGCCCGCCGAAGGCCGTCATGGCAGCAACTGCTGCTCCAGCTGCCGCAATCGCTGGGCGATACCGCTGAGCCTTTCCGCCAGGTCGTCTTGGTTTGAACTCGGTGCCGGGGGCTCCGGTTCGTTCACGCTCACCTGCACGGTGACCACCTCCTCCCCAGCGGGGGGCTGCCAACGGCCTATGCCTTCCCGCCACAGCCGCCCAGCGGCCTCAATACCCAGGCTCAGCAGGGGGTTGATCGGGTTCTGTTCAGCCATGGCGACGGAGCATTCCCCCAAGGCTGGCACAGGCCCTCCGCCTCAACGGATTTTCTGGAGACCGGGTTGAAGGATCAGCTGACGGCAAAACTCCTGGGAGCCCAAATACCAGCCGCCAAATGCGGCCAGCAGCAGCACCCCGCTCATGGGCAACAGGGCCTTGCGGGTTACCGGATCCAGGGCCCACTCCTGCCACTCCCGCAGCCAGCGTTCCCGCGAGAAGCGCCGCTTCTCCGCCTTTTCGGCCTGGGAACGCCGGCGCAAAGACTTATCAACCCAGCGCTCGAAGGCCCGCTTTTTAGTAACGGCCATCTTGCGCTCGAGCTCGAGCAACTGGCCGGAGGTGAGCTCGGGATTGAAGGTGCTGATCAGCTCAAGGCTCTTGAGGAACATCTCCACCGCCCCATCCTTGGTGGCGCGCTCCTCCTCGCTAAGGCCATCCCAAACCACCTCGGGGTAAAAGCGGAAGCGATTGCTCTCGATCTGTTCCTCCCCCAGCTGACCGGGCTCCCGCAGCCAGCGATCTGTATTGGCGTCAAAACGACGCCAATACAGAAAGGGGTTGAGATAAACGGTCTTACCAGCCAGCTGAATGCTGTCTTGCTGCAGCCGGCGCTGCAACTGGGGATCCTGCTGAAGAGACGCGCTCACTGCTCGCTCTAGGGGCCCCGATCGTATCGGCACCGGCAAGGGGGCTCCAGCCCCCTTGGGGCCCTATTCCCACTCGATCGTTCCCGGTGGCTTGCTGGTGATGTCGTAAACGACCCGGTTCACCCCCTCCACCTCATTCACGATCCGATTGGAAATTCGCTCCATCAGCTCGTAGGGCAGCCGTGACCAATCGGCGGTCATGCCGTCTTCACTGCCCACGCAGCGCAGCACGATTGGGTAGGCGTAGGTGCGTTTATCCCCCATCACACCAACGCTGCGCACCGGCAACAGCACCGCAAAGGCCTGCCAAATATCGTGATACAGGCCGGCATCACGCACTTCCTCGCGCACGATCAAATCGGCATCCCGCAGGATATTGAGCTTCTCTTTGCTCACTTCCCCCAGGATTCGAATCGCCAGGCCGGGGCCGGGAAAGGGATGGCGGCGCACGATCTCCTCGGGCAGGCCCAGGTTGCGGCCCACCTTGCGCACCTCGTCTTTGAACAGCTGGCGTAGGGGTTCCACCAACTTGAATTGCAGATCCTTCGGTAGCCCGCCCACGTTGTGGTGGCTCTTGATCTTCACCGCCACCCTTTCGCCGGTTTTGGGGTCCACATTGGTGCCCGCCGACTCAATCACATCGGGGTACAAGGTGCCCTGGGCGAGGTAATCAAATGGCCCCAACTTCTTACTTTCTTTCTCAAAAACCCTGATGAATTCAGCGCCAATAATTTTACGCTTCTCCTCCGGGTCAGAAATACCATTTAGCTTCGCCAGGAACCGCTCGCGGGCATTGATGTATTCAACGCGAATGTGGAAGCGTTTGTCGAAAAACTCTGTGAGGAATTCTGGTTCCCCCTTCCTCATGAAACCCTGGTCAATAAACATGCAGGTGAGTTGATCACCGATGGCCCGATGCAACAGAAAGGCAAGGGTGGAGGAATCAACCCCACCGGAGAGGGCCAGCAGCACCCGTTTTTCGCCCACCTGCTCCCGCACCTTGGCGATCGCCTCATCGATGAATACATCGGTGGTCCAATCGGGTTCACAACCACAAACGTGGTACACAAAATTGCGGATCAGCACCATGCCGCCGCTGGAATGCACCACCTCCGGGTGAAACTGCACCCCATAGAGCTTGCGGCCGTGGTGGGCCACCGCCGCCTCGGGCGTGTTGTCTGTGTGGGCCAGCCTCGTGAAACCTTCGGGCAAGGCCGCCACTGAATCCCCATGGCTCATCCACATCGTGGCGCCGTTATCGACGTTGGTGAGCAGATCGATCGGGTCGTCTACGTAGAGCGGTGCCTTGCCGTATTCGCCCCGCTCGGAGGCCTCCACCCGACCCCCCAGCTGCTGCACCATCAACTGCATGCCGTAGCAAACCCCGAGCACGGGGATGCCCAGGTCCCAGAGGCCTGGGTCACACACCGGCGCCCCGGCCGCATACACGGAGCTGGGGCCGCCACTGAGGATGATCCCCTTAGGCGCCAACTCGCGAATTTGTTCGAGGCTGGTGCTGTAGGCCAGCACCAACGAATACACCTCGGTTTCCCTGATCCGACGGGCAATCAGTTCGGAATATTGGGAGCCAAAATCAAGGATGATGATGGCCGGGCGGCGCCCCTCCGCCCCCTCCAGGCCGGCCAGAGCAGCGGACATCAGCTTCTGCGCAATGGCTCCACCCTACGGGGCCAGCTCCCTCCATAGCTGTTCCCCTACGGGCCCCAAGGCCCAAAGCTGGCGGGAGCGGTCAAAAAGCGCCACCCCCGGCTGCAACTGCACCCCCGCCGTGCGCTTGATATAGGCCGCTGCCCGTTGCTCAATGCTGCGCACTAGCCGTTGGCGCAGGCGCTCGGCGGCGGCGGCATCGGCCAGGGCTAAACCCTGCAGGGCCTGCTCCACCGTGGGGGCCTCAAACAGGGCCGCCAGGGTCGCACCATCCACCCCCTCCAGGGCCGCCAGGGCCGTGAGCAGCTCGGCGCGGCCATCGGCCAGGTGGTGGTGGGTGTGGAAGATCCCCCCCGCCAACTTCAGCAACTTGCCGTGGTAACCCCACAGCAACAGCCGTTGCACCCCCAATTCCCCGGCCGCCGCCAGCAACGGCCCCAGCCAATTGCCCGCCTTGAGCAGCAGCGGCGCCGGCAAACCAAAACGGCCGGCCAGGTCGAGGCCGTTTTCGCCCACCACCAAGATCAGCTCTGGGCAGCCCCCTGGCAGGGCCGCCCGGCGCCGCAATTCCCCCAGGGCCCGCCCTAGCTGGTCGGGGGCGGCGCTGCTTTGCACCTGGGCCTGGGTGCCGATCAGGGCCAGGCCCTCCACCACCCCAAAGGCGGCATTGCTGGTGCGTTCCGCCAGGGCCCGCCCCTGGGGCAGGAGCACCTCCAGATCCACCAGGCGATCGGGCGGCACCAGCGGGGCGAGATTCACCTGCAGCAGGCGCAAGCAATAGTCGGAGAGGCAGGGGTCCCCGCCGGGCCCCAGGCGGCCCACCCCCTCCCCCGCCCGCAGCTGGAAACAACGGCCAGGGGCGCTGGCATCACCAGGGGCTTCCCCGCTGGCTTCCCCCCAGCGGGCCCGCACCCACACCGCCAGCCCACGGGTGAGGTCTAAGCCGGGGCCGGGGTCACAGCGGCTAATCGCCAGGGCCTCGCCATTGCCCAGGGGGGCCGCCTCTTCCAGGGGTACGGGGCACTGGCCCGGGGGCTCCAGCAATTCAAGGCTTTCCTGGGCTTGAAAGGGTTCCCCCCGCAGCTGGCGCAGGGCCCCCCGGGCGGCCACCGCCACCCATACCGGCAGGGTGAAAGTAGTGGGCTCTACCAAAGGGGGGTCCGATCGCTTTTTAAGGTGAATGATCCAATAACCGGGCACCGCACCCGGCCTTGCGGCATGAAAGACAAACTGCAACTGATGATTCCCGGCCCCACCCCCGTGCCGGAAAGCGTGCTGCTGGCCATGGCCCGACATCCGATCGGCCACCGCAGCGGTGAGTTTCAGGCGATCGTGAAACGCACCACCGAGCAGTTGCAGTGGTTGCATCAAACCAAGGGCAATGTGCTGGTGCTGGCCGGCAGTGGCACCGCCGCCATGGAGGCCGGAATCATCAACGTGCTCAGCAAGGGCGACCGGGTGATCTGCGGCGACAACGGCAAGTTTGGCGAGCGCTGGGTGAAGGTGGCTAAGGCCTATGGCCTTGACGTGCAGGTGATCTCCGCCGAGTGGGGTCAACCGCTAGATCCAGAGGCCTTCCGGGCTGCCCTCGAGGCCGACACCGGCAAACAAATCAAGGCGGTGATCATCACCCACTCGGAAACCTCCACCGGGGTGATCAACGACCTGGAAACGATCAACCGCCACGTGAAGGCCCATGGGGAGGCCCTGATCGTGGTGGATGCGGTAACCAGCCTCGGGGCCACCTCCGTGCCGGTGGACGCCTGGGGCCTCGATGTGGTGGCCTCCGGCTCCCAGAAGGGCTACATGATGCCCCCCGGCCTGGGCTTTGTGGCCATGGGCGAACGGGCCTGGAAGGCCCATGAACGCTCGGATCTACCGAAGTTCTATCTGAACCTGGGGCCCTACCGCAAAACCGCCGCCAAGGACAGCAATCCCTTCACGCCAGCGGTGAATCTCTATTTCGCCCTGGAAACCGCCCTGGAAATCATGCAGAAGGAGGGGCTGGAGGCCATCTTTGCCCGCCACTCCCGCCAGCAACGGGCCACCCAGGCCGCCATGCAAGCCATCGGCCTGCCGCTCTATGCGGCCCCTGGCCATGGCAGCCCTTCGATCACCGCCGTGGCCCCTGAGGGCCTCGATGCGGAGGCCGTGCGCAAGGTGGTGAAAAACCGCTACGACATCCTGCTGGCCGGTGGCCAGGACCATCTCAAGGGCAAGGTGTTCCGCATCGGCCACCTGGGCTTTGTGTGCGACCGCGACATCCTCACCGCCGTGGCTGCCATCGAAGGCGCCCTGGTGGAACTGGGCCGGCCCCCCGCCCAGCCTGGGGCCGGGGTGGCCGCCGCGGCCGCGGTGCTCCAAGGCTGATTGCCAGACGCCCTTGCGGCTTAGAAGGGTCTGTCTACCGTTAGGCGGCCAGACCCTTTCCCCATGCGTCCTGCACTGCTCTTCGGCACCGGCCTGTTGGCCCTCAGCCTCGTGGCCTGCCAACAGAACCCTGAAAAAGCCGAGAAGAAAGCCGAAGTGGTCGTTTGTGACCAACTAGCCGCCGTTGGCGATGCCCTGGAATCTGTTCAAGCTCTCACCCCCACCTCCACCGTGGGTGATGCGGAAAAAGCCCAGAAAAACCTCGTGACGGCCCTCAACGGCCTCGAGAAATCAGAGAAAGCCCTACAAAAAGCCCGGGTGCGGGAACTGCGCGACCAGCTGAAAACTTTCAACAAGGAAGTTGACAAGGTGGCCAAGCAGAAGAAGCTCACCCTCGAGCAGGCCGCCCAGGAGCTGCGCACCAAGGCCCAACCGGTGATCGCCGCCCGCCAGCAGGCCCTAGCCGAGGTTGAGTGCGTGGAAGAACCCGCCGCCACCATGAAGATGAAAAAGTAATGGCCTTGGGCCCTGCCCCCCAGGCGGGGCCCTTTGCTAAATTGAATGAATGCGGGTGTAATTCAGTGGTAGAATGTCAGCTTCCCAAGCTGAACGTCGCCGGTTCGAGTCCGGTCACCCGCTTGTAGTCCAGAACTAACCAACCAGAACCAACCAAAACAAAACTAATCAAAATTAAGAATAAAAGCTTTGACATGAACCCAGCATTGAACTCGCGGGGCCTGTCTGAGCAAACCTATGAAGGTTTAGGCCATGGAGGCTTAGGCCGATTCAGGCAGCCCAGTCCACCAGCTGCAGTCCATCCCCACGGCTGAACTCGCTGACGTTGGGACTGACCCAGGTGGCACCGATGGCCAGGGTGTTGTCGTCCCTGAGGGCCCCGAAGAACTCTGCCACCTACAAATCCCAAACCGTACGGTCCGTACAGAACTCAAAACTGACCGAATCCACAGCCCCGGCCGCGACGCTCACCCAGGCAGTTCAGCGCCTGTGGGCACACTTCAATAACAGTGCTTGGATATTTGCCATGGCCAGCAATGGGCCTAACGAGCAAAATTCAAACTCGACGTTTGATTAATCCCAGCACCTGGGGACCCCGGGCCCGGGCCCGCCGTTCACAATCCAGCCCCTTCAGGATCAGCGCCCCGGCTTCCACAACTTCACCATTGGCGGCCAAGCGGCTGGCTTTGCCAAACCATTCCGCTGCCTGATCCAATAGCCGTTGGCGATCAGCCCCTGCCCCAGCCATGGCATTGGTGCCTGGGGGAGTTGTCTTCACTTGTAGAGCCGTGACCATGGCGGAGGTGTTTTCACCACCAACTTATATTTACAGCCTGACAAATTTCGTCGCCAAAAGCAATCCTCAATCCCAACACATGGGGCACTTCCTCTTCCGGCGGCCAATAATTCAGGCTTTGGACACTTCTTTCAGGTGCCAGGCTCTTCCCTGTTGTCTCCCAAGGCAGCAATCTGCAACCGCAATTCCTCGATGCGTGGAGCATCGCCGCGGCTGATCGCCACGGCTAGGGCAAATTCCAGTTTTTCAATCTGGTGATCACCCTCGATGAAACCGCGCAGCTGGCAGGCGGGGGTGGCTGGTAGGCCTGACTGATGAACGTGGGTGAGGCTGCCCATGGTTCGCTTTCTTTTCATTTTGCCACGCCTTAGCAGGTTTTCCAAGGCAAATCGACACTTTTCTGATAGGCATTTCCACGCATTTTTTCTGGCATCCCGGCGCAGCCCCCTTAACGGGCATAAACCAAGGGCAAATCCTGCCATTGGGTGGTGTAGCTGCGAGACAAATAATCGCGCCGCAGGCGCCAGGCCGGCCGCAAACCGGCCACCGCCCACTGCATGGTGCCGGCCCCATAGCGACGGTTGAGCCCATCCACCAGGGCCAGGAGCCGTTCGCGCCGTTGCCGCTGCTCCGCCGACAAGCTCACAAACAAATGGCCTTGCCACTGGCCTAGGGACTGCAGCTCCTGGAGCAGCACGCCTGCCTTTTGAAAGCGCTGCCCCGGCCGAAACAGCTGATCCACCAGGGGCAGGGCCGCCTGGAGCAGCACAGCCGTGTCTTGGCTGGCCAGGGGCAGCCGCACGCTGGCACTGTTGCCATAGAAACCAGAGGCAAAGGGACTGGTGCGCACAAACACCGTGAGGCCACCGGCCCGCTGCCCCTGGCGACGTAATTTCTCAGCGGCCCGCACCAGATAACCGGCCACCGCCTCCCGCAGGGGCTGCAGTTCCTGGATCGGAGTACCAAAACTGCGGCTCACACAGGTCTCCTGCCGGGGGGCCGGCAACAACTCCAAGGGCAAACAACTCACCCCCCGCAATTCCTGTTGCAGGCGCAAACCCACCACCCCGAGCTTGCGGCGCAACAGCTCGGGATCGGCCTGGGAGAGGTCTAGGGCCGTGGCCAGGCCCCGCAGCCGACACCAACGGGCCCAGCGCCGGCCCACCCCCCACACCTCCTCCACCGGCACCTGGGCCAACCAAGGCTCCCGCCAGGGCTCCAAGAAAAAATTGAAAACACCCCCCCGACTGGGATGCCGCTTGGCCAACTGATTGGCCAACTTGGCCAGCACCTTGGATGGGGCCAGGCCCACGGCAATGGGCAAACCGAGGTCCTGGCGCACGGTCACCCGCAACTCCGCCGCCCAGGCGCTGAGGGCCCCAGGGGCCAGGGCCGGCAGCCGCACAAACGCCTCATCCACGGAATACACCTCCAGCTCCGGCACCCGAGCCTCCAGGCAGGCCATCACCCGCTGGCTCATGTCGCCATAGAGGGCGTAGTTGGAACTGCGCACCACCACCCCCAGCTGCCGCAGCCGATCTGCCAGCTGGAAATAGGGAACCCCCATGCCAATGCCCAGCTGCCGGGCCTCGCGGCTGCGGGCCACGATGCAGCCATCGTTATTGGACAGCACCACCACCGGCCGCCCCTGCAAGGCCGGATCAAAGGCCTGCTCACAGGCGGCATAAAAGTTATTGCAATCCACCAATGCCAGGGCGGCTGCCCCCGGCCCTAGCCCCTCAAAGGGCATGGATCACCTGGGTGGCTACCCCCCAGATCTGCACTTCACCGCAGCGCTCCAGCTCCAGGGGGGGATAGTCGGGATGGGCCGCCTGCAGCCGCAAGCGGCCCCGATGGCGCTCCAGGCGCTTGAGGGTGAAGGCCCCATCCAGCACCGCCACCACCACCCGCCCCGGCCGGGGCTGAAGGCTGCGATCCACCAGCAGCAGATCGCCATGGTGGATGCCGGCACCAAGCATCGAGTTGCCACTCACCCGCAGCAAAAAGGTGCTGATCGGATGGGGGATCAACTGGCTATTGAGATCTACGCCCGCCTCGATGTAATCGTCGGCAGGACTGGGGAAACCAGCCTCCACCACAGCAATTCCTCGGGCCAGGCCTGCCGCCCCTCCCATCGCCATGGCATCAGTACATCTGTACCAAGCCTAGGGGCTGGCTTGGGCTTCCGGCTTGGACCAATCCTCCCAAACCACCTCCCCAGGGGGTTGGGGCGGGGCCTGATCTAACAGGGTGCGGCAATCCTGCAGCAGGGTTTCCACCGTGCGCAGGGAGGCCAACTCCTGGGGATGGGGGGAAAGCTGATTCTGGATCTGCAATTCCAGGGCCCCGAGCCGCTGCTCCAGCTTCACCAGGCGCTGGGACAGGGTGGCCAGGGTTTCCGCCAACCCCTCAGTGCTGCGGCTAACCCGAAAGGAAAGGGATTCCGAAACCATAAAAACCAAAAACAGACGTTGGGGCGATGACAACACAGACCCAGGCACAACTCAAGCCGGGGCACCCTGGACAGAAGCGTCCCAATCGATAGGTTGGGCGCAGTTAGTGATGGATGAAAGATGGCTGCACGCCGTGGAAAGCTGCTGGGCGCCCTGCTGCTAGCCATGGGCGGGCTTGCCGCACTGCCGCTGCCGGGCCATGCCGATGAACTGGGTGAGAAGGGCGCCGAGATCTATTGCTTCATGCGCCAGGCCGGCAACCCCCATGGGGTGAGCTGGGATGCGGCCTATGCCCGCATCAAGCGCCAAAACAATGGCCTGTTCAAAACCTCCCCAGAACATGCGGCGGTGTTGATCACCGAAACCGTGGTGAACCAGAAAGACAAATTCGGCAGCTGTGCCCGCTTCCTCGGGGCCCTCTACTCCGGCCGCGAGGAAACCGGCGCAGATCACACCCCCAACCTGGGCATAGGCAATAGCAGCAGCAGCGGCAGTACTGGGGGGGGTGGCAGCGCCAAACCAGCGGACAGCGGTCGCTACAGCTACTGATCCAAGCCATGGGCAGGGGGCAGAAGCCAGGGGTGGGGGCCCTAGCCCTGGGGGCAGCCCTGGGGCTGTGGGGGTTGGGGGGCTGTGGCAAGCCGCAGCCCAAGGTGGACAGCTGTTTAACGGCGGTGGAGGCCCATGCCTTGCCCCAGGCCCTGGGCCGTTGCAATGCCGTGGTGGCCGCCCACCCCAAGGACCCGCGTCCCCTTAATGACCGCTTTTTGCTGCACACCCTGTTGCAGAACAAAACCGCCGCCTGTGCCGACATCCAAAGGGCCGCTGGGTTACTCAAACGCCAGGGCAAAGCCCTGCCCCAGGACCTGAAAGACGAAGTTCAAGTGCGGCTAGACAGCTGCTATTAGTCCTGGAGCAATTCCTGGAGCATGCGGGCCACGGGCTGGCGCCGCAGCAGCCGACGCCGCTGCCCCAACAGCACCTCGATCCGATCCGCCTTACTCAGGATCAAGCCATCCACCAAGGCGTCGGCGCTGCCCAGCTGCAACCAGTGGCTGGTCACCGGGCGCCGGGAGCCCAGCCGATGGCAACGGTCCTCCGCCTGGGCCGCATCGCCAGGGGTCCAGGGGCGCTCCAGCAACACCACCTGGGAGGCCCGCTGCAGGCCCAGGCCCAGGCCCCCCACCCCATAGGTGGCCAACAACAGATCCCCAGAACCCGCCTGGAAACGGGCCAGCCGTTCCTGCCGTTCCGGGGGGGACACCTGGCCGGTGAGCAGGGCGCCCCCGAGCAGGCGATGCAACTGCTGCAGGGGGGCCACAAAGCTGCTGAACACCACCACCGCCTCGCCCCTGGCCTGCAACTGCTGCACCAAGGCCAGGGCAGCGGGCAGCTTCTGCAGGGCCGCCAAGCGCCGCAGCCAGGTGAGCAGGGCTAGGGCTTCAGCGTCGGAACGCACCAGCCCCGCCGCCGCCCGGCGGCGGTAAGCCTCCACCCGCTCCGCCAACTGCCGCTGAAATTGCCGCTCTGCCGCCGCCGCCAGGGGGACCGGATGGAAACAGCGCAGCTTGGGGGGTAAATCGAGGCAATCGAGCTTGCGCCGATGCAGCAGCTGGGGCCGCAACAACCTTTCCAATTCATCGAGACGGCTGGCCCCCTGGCAATCCCACACCTGCCGCTTGCCCACCTGGCGCCAATGGCCGTTGCAAAACAGTTCCTCGTAGGCCCGGCGGTCCCGGGCCAGGGGATGGCCGATCGCCATCAACAGGGGCAGCAGCTGAATCGGCCGGCCATTTTTGCTGGGGGTGCCAGTGAGTAGCCACACGGCCCGCACCCGCGGATGCCGGGCCAGCCGCAGCAGGGCAGCCGTGCGCTGGGCCTGGAGGTTTTGGGCGAAATGGGCCTCATCCACCAGCAGCACCAAGCCGCCGGGGGGGGGCTCCGCCGGCAGGCGGGCCCAACTGAATAGCTGGGGCGCCAACTCCAGGGCCAGGGCCTCCCGCCGCCAATGGTCATGGAGACCCACCGGCGCCACCACCAGCAAACGGCAGTCAGTGAGGCGCAGCAAGGCCCGGGCCGCCGCCAGGGCCGTGAGCGTTTTGCCGAGCCCCATCTCATCGGCCAGCAGCGCCCCGCGGCGGGCCAGCAGCCAGCGCACCCCAGCCCGCTGGTGGGCCAGCAATTGCCGACCATCGGCCAGGGGGGCCTGCAGATCCGCAGCACTCACCAGTTGCCGGTGGGGGGGCAACGGCGGCAAGGGCTTATCGATGGCCTGCCACCACTCCCGCAGGCTGGGATCTATGGGGAAACGCTCACCAAAGCAGTCCACCAGGCGCAGCAACGCCTCAAAGGGGAACACCCAACCCTGCAGGCGGGCTTGCCAGCAGCCCCTGGGCCGAATCCGCCGCAATTGCGCCACGGTGACCGGATCAAAGGGGCAACGGAAAAGCACGTCGCCGCTGGCGGTGAGTGAAAGACCGTTAACGGAAGGCTTCAGGGGGGCTGCGGAGCCAAAGGCAAATTTAAAGCCCCTGGGACCCGGCACAAGGGGTTAGAAGCCCAGCAGATCTGCAGATTTAGCAAAGCCCTGAAAAGATTCAGAAGTGCAGCCTTCGACACATTGACAGGGGCATGAATAGCTTCACACTTGGCCCATATCCGGGGGTTTCGGATGCACGAGAGCGATGCGGTGTTCCTCGAGGAACTCTGTCCCAAGCTCCGAGTCCGACGTTGGCGGCAATCGCTTCACGGCCACACCCATAACACCTGCATTTACTGCGGCAGGGCCTCAGAATCCATTGATCACGTATTGCCCCGCAGCCGCGGTGGCCTCAGCGTGACCGAAAACTGCGTGCCCTCCTGCCTCTCCTGCAACGGCCACAAAAGTGATGCCGATGCCTTCCAGTGGTACCGCCGCCAACGCTTCTACGACCCCCGCCGCGCCATGGCCATCAGGGCCTGGCTGGATGGGGACCTGCGGCTGGCGGTAAGGCTGCTCCAATGGGCTACCCCCGCCCAGGCGGAAGCCAAACCACAACAATCGCGACCACCACAACAAACCCGGAACCCAGCTAATAATTTGCCCCCCCAGGCAGGGGACCTGAGCCTGCAGGCGGCCTGAGAACTCACCACACCCGGCAAGCTTCCGGGTTGATGTGCTGTTCACAGATCTGCTGCTGCAGCTGGGGCTGCTCGGGAAGGAGCAAGCCAGCGGTGGCAAGCAGGGCCGTGAGAATAGAGGGCATAATCAGCGCCCGACGGGGGCGCTGGGGTGAGAGGGAACGGGGGGCCATGGGCAGCAGAAATTACAAGACAGTACAGATGTACTCATGACTGAGCTGGATGTCAACCCCTTGCCGGCGGAGCTGGCCCAGGGGCAACTGCTGGTACTTGGTGGGGGCTACACGGGCCAGCACCTGGCCGCCCAGGTGCGGCGCCTGGGCGGATCCGTAAGGGTGAGCCGCCGCCAACCGGAGCCCGGCAGCAATGACCTGGCCTTCGACAGCGGCAATGGCGTAGTACCCACCGCCGCTGCCCTGGGGGGCACCACCCACTTGCTCGTGACGATTCCCCCAAGCCCAGGGGGCCAAGACCCGGTGCTGCAGTGCCTCGGAGCACAGCTGCAGCAGTTACCACTGCGCTGGGTGGGCTATCTCTCGAGCACCGGCGTCTATGGGGACCGCCAGGGGGGCTGGGTCACGGAAACCAGCGCGGTGGGCCCGCCCCTGCAACGGCGCAGCGCCGCCCGGCTGGCCTGTGAGCAGGCCTGGCAAGCCAGCGGCCTACCCGTGCAAATATTCCGCCTGCCTGGCATCTACGGCCCCGGCCGCAATCCCCTGCTGGGCCTGCGGCGGGGGGAGGCGCGCCTGATCCACAAAGCCGGCCAGGTGTTTTGTCGGATCCATCGGGACGACATCGTGGGCGCCCTGCTCCATTGCCTAGGGCTGCCCCCTAGCCAGCGGCCGCCGCTGCTGAACCTGGTGGACCAGCAGCCCGCCCCCAGCAGCGAACTGCTGGGCTTTGCCGCCCATTTGCTGCAGTGCCCCCTGCCCCCCTACCAGAACTTCGAGGCGGTTGCCCCCCAACTCAGCCCCATGGCTTTGAGTTTCTGGCAGGACAACCGGCGAGTTAGCAACCAACTACTGACCGAAGGGCTGGGCTATCGGCTGCTCTATCCCAGTTACAGGGAAGGGTTGAGGGCCTGTCTCAGCGAGGAGGAGCAGCTGCCGGGGTGGGGGGGCCAGGGCTGAGCGAGCGCTGGAGTTCCTGGCCGAGCCGATCCCAGCGGATCTCCAACCAACCCCGCTGCAGGCCAACCCCAAAACCCAGGAGCAGCAAAGCCAACAACAAAAGACGTAACATAGGCAGTGGAAGGGGAAATGATCCTCAGCTGACCGAGATCAGCGTCGTATTTGCGGCATATTTGCTGAATTCTTAATCTGCATCTATTTGAATACCCATCGGTTGAATTGGATTGATGGCCCGTTACGAGTGCTTCTCCCGAGCCGAGGACGGGGCGATGCTCCTGCCCGTAGCCACGAAAGCGCTTGAAAGCGAAGGTTTCAAGCTCCGCTCCGCCATCGGCGAGTCGGTGAGCCTGATCGACATGACACCAAGCAAACGCCTGCGCGATCGGGTGATAGTGGTGCTCGACCAAAACCGCAGCGAAGATGGTCGCGCTGAACTGCAGTGTGTGGTGAGCAACGAGGCCATCGCCGGCAGTGGCAGCAACCGTTGTTTAGACACCTTCCAGCAACTGCTCAACCTGTTCTCAGCCCTGCCCGGCGTGGAAGTAGATAGCCCCATGGCGATGGTCTGAACCCTTGCCACGAATCGCCATCGCCCTGGGGGATCCCGCCGGCATCGGCGCCGAAGTAACCCTCAAGGCCATCGCCCAACTGCAGCGTTCAGACCCAGGCTTCAACCCACTGTTGGTGGGCTGTCGCCACTGGTTACAACAGAGCTACGAGCAACTGGCCAGGGGGAGTTCGCTACCCCTGGCCAACCCCAGGGAACTGGAAATCCTCGACCTACCCCTGGGGACCAGCATTGAAGCCGGGGCCCCCTCCGCCCGCAGTGGGGCCGCCAGCTTCCACTGGCTCAGCGCCGCCGTGGGGGCCGTGCTGGATGGCCGCTGTGGGGCCCTCACCACCGCCCCGATCGCCAAGGTGGCCTGGCACCTGGCCGGCCACCACTACCCAGGCCAAACGGAGCGGCTCATCGAACTCTGCGGCGCCAGCGATGGGGCGATGTTGTTCACGGCCCGCTCCCCCCACAGCCAGTGGCGCTTCAACACCCTGCTGGCCACCACCCACCTGCCCCTGGCCCAGGTGCCTGGCGCCCTCAGCGGCGAGCTGCTGGAGCGGCGCCTGGGCCAGCTTTTCAACTTCTGCCAACGGTTCACGGCCGCCCCTCGCTTGGTGGTGGCAGGGCTGAACCCCCATGCCGGCGAAGCGGGCCAACTGGGTAAGGAAGAACAGGACTGGATCGCACCGCTGCTGGCCGAGCAACGGCGGCTCCGGCCAGGGCTCAGCCTCGATGGGCCCCTACCCCCCGACAGCTGCTGGCTGGGGGCCGCCCAGGCCTGGCGCGAGCCCGGGGCCGCCGCCCTGGCTCCCCATGGCTATCTGGCGATGTACCACGACCAGGGGCTGATCCCCGTGAAGTTGCTGGCCTTTGACCAGGCGGTGAATACCACCCTGGGGCTACCTTTCCTGCGTACTTCCCCAGACCACGGCACTGGTTTTGATCGGGCTGGCCAAGGCAGCGCCAGGGCCGACAGCATGGTGGCCGCCCTAGAAACAGCCCTGGAATTGGGCTGAACAACCCAGGCTGGATAAAACTCAGGAGGTGCGAACCCGCATCAACACCTGGTTGTATTCCACGGGGGTGCCATTTTCCACAAGAATTTCCACCACCTCACCGGAGAGTTCGGCCTCCAGCTCATTCATCAATTTCATCGCCTCGAGGATGCAGATGGTTTGACCAACGCTGACCCGGTTGCCGAGCTCCACAAAGGGGGCCTCCCCTGGGGCCGGAGCCCGATAGAAGATGCCCACCATCGGAGCACGCACATCCACAAGGTCACTGCGGGCAGCGGCGGCGGCCGGGGGGGGCACCGCCACGGGGGCCGCCGGGGCCGGGGCCGCTAGGGGGGCCGCCGCCGCTGGCATCAACACCGGCGCGGGGCCGGGCAAATTACGCCGTACCTCAAGCCGAAAATCGTCGCCTTCGAGCTTGAGTTCCTGAATATCACTGCCGGAGAGAAACTCAAGCAGGCTCCGCAATTCCTGTTGATTCATCTGCATCTCCTCAGGACTCCCGGCCCAAATAGCTGTCGGAGCGAGTGTCAATCTTGATCTTCTCGCCAATGGTGATAAAAAGCGGCACCATCACTTGGGCCCCGGTTTCAACGATGGCGGGCTTAGTGCCACCGGTGGCCGTATCACCCTTAACGCCGGGGTCAGTTTGGGTGACCTCAAGCACCACTGAGTTGGGTAGCTCCACCTCAATGGGCTTGCCGTTCCAAGAGACCACGTTTACTTCCATGCCCTCCTTTAGGTATTTGCGACCATCGCCGATCTGCTTAGCGGTGAGGCGAGTCTCCTCAAAGCTGGCCATGTCCATAAATACGTAGTCGTCGCCCTCCATATAGGTGTGTTGGAGGGTGGATTTCTCCAACTGGGCCGAGGCGAGCATCTCGCCGGCCCGGAATGTTTTTTCAACGACACTGCCGCTCTGGGCTGATTTCAGCTTGGTGCGCACAAAAGCCGAGCCCTTGCCAGGTTTGACGTGCAGAAACTCGATAACCCTCCAGACCTGGCCATCCAGCTCAATTGTGGTACCGGTGCGGAAATCGTTGCTGGAGATCATTCCGGCGGAAAGTATTGGGGCGGATTGTACGGTGGTCCCTGCTACCGAGTCGGCGGCCGTGGCCAGCACTTTGTTTTCGCTGCTGCTCACCCTTACCCTGGCTTTGGGGCTGCTGCTTCCGGCGCAAAGCGCCTGGGCCTACTTGCCGCCAGGCAATGCCGTAACCGATCCGGCCGCCCTGCTCAGAAATGCCCTGCCGGTGCAGCAATCCGACCTGGAGGATCTCCAACATCGCCTGGAGGCCACCAGCGATGACCTGCGCGCCCGCCGCTGGGGTGGCATCCGCTCCAGCTGTGAACGCACCCAGCGCCAACTGGACCAACGCCAGGGGGCGATCGTGGCCGCCCTGCCCCAGGACCTCCAAAGCCAGGCCAGCGAAACCCTGGTTCAGCTCAAGGGCCAACTGGAGCAGCTCTGTGCCGCCGCAGACCAGCAGGACCGTGACGAATTTCTGAGTCTGCGGCGCCAGGCCCTGGCCAGCATCGGCGCCAGCGAAGCCCTGTTTGTGGAGGGCTTCCCTTTCACTATCCCCAGCGAATTCAATGACCTCCCCCGGCTGCTGGGGCGGGCCACGGTGCAGCTCACCACCAATAAGGGGGACCTCACCCTCGTGCTGGATGGCTACAACGCTCCCCTCACCGCGGGGGCTTTTGTGGATCTGGTGCAGCGCGGTTTCTACGACGGCCTTGGTTTCAACCGGGCCGAAGACTTTTACGTGTTGCAAAGCGGCGATCCCAACGGTCCGGAAACTGGCTTCGTGGCACCGGGCAGCAAAAGCCCGAGGCGGGTACCGCTGGAAATACGGGCCCCTGGCATGGCAACTCCTTATTACAACGAAACCTTTGAAGATCTGGGCCTATTCAAAACAACGCCGGTGCTGCCGTTTGCCACCAAGGGAACCCTGGGCTGGGCCCACTCCGATGCGGCCCTTGATGACGGCTCCTCCCAGTTTTTTCTCTTCCTATTTGAGCCAGAACTCACCCCCGCCGGCCTCAATCTGATCGATGGCCGTTATGCCGCCTTTGGCTACGTGGTTGATGGCTTTGATGTGCTCGGGGAGCTAACGGTGGAAGACAAGATTGTTAAAGCCAAAGTGATTAATGGTGCTGAGCAATTGCAGCCCCATGGCTGAGGGGCCCAACCTCGCTGAGCTGGGGGAAATGGCACTGCTGGAGCGACTAAAAGCCTTCGCCCCTGCAAAACAATTCACTGACGATGGCGCCCTACTGGCGGCAGAAGGACCCTTGCGCCGGGTAATCAGCAGCGATGCCCTGGTGGAAGGGGTGCATTTCTCCGAGGCCACCACCCCCGCCTGGGCTGTGGGCTGGCGGGCCGGGGCCGCAAACCTCTCCGACCTGGCCGCCATGGGTTGCCGCCAGGTGGATGGGCTCACCGTGGCCCTGGGGGCCCCAGGGGCCACCTCCCTGGACTGGGTGGAGCAGGCCTATGGGGGCATGGCGGAGCTGTTGCAATGCTTTGGTGGGGTGCTGCTGGGCGGTGACTGCAGCCGGGCCCCGGTGCGGCTGCTGGCGATCACCGCCCTGGGCCTGGTGGACCCGGGGGCGCTGATCCAGCGGGGGGCCGGCCGGGCGGGGGATCGCCTGGTGGTGAGTGGGGCCCATGGCTTGAGCGGCCTCGGCCTGGCCCTGCTCCAGGGGGGGCAGCCCCTAGGGCAGGCCCCCAGCCCGGAACAATGGGCCCGGGCCGTGGAAGCCCACCAGCGGCCGCAACCGCGCTTCGATGCGGTGGAGGCCCTGCACCGCAGCCGACCCGCGGGGCAGCCCTGGCGGGTGGCAGGCACCGATAGCAGCGATGGCCTACGCCGCAGCCTCACCCTGATCGGCGAAGCCAGCGGCTGCCAGGCCCAGCTAGACCAAGGCGGCTTACCCCTACCGAGCGGCTTCGGGGCCGACCCAGCCCTTGAGCTGCTTTGCCTGGATGGCGGCGAAGATTTCGAACTTGTGCTGGCCCTAGATCCCGCCTGGGCCGAGGCCTTTGTGGCCCAATTGCCTGGCGCCCGCTGCATTGGCTGGCTGGGGAAAGCCCCGGGGCCGCCCTGCTGGGGACCCACAAAAAAACCCCTGCCCGGAGGCAGGGGTTATGAACATTTCAACTGATCAAAATCAGGCCCAGTTCTTAGCCACCACTTCGGCGAGATCAACAACCCGTTGGCTGTAGCCCCACTCGTTGTCGTACCAGGAAATAACTTTCACCATGTTGCCACCCATCACAATGGTGAGGGCAGAATCAACGATGGTGGATTCATCAGTGCCGGCGAAATCACTGGAAACCAGGGGAAGATCGGAGTATTTGATGATTCCCTTCATGGCCCCCTCAGAAGCAGCTTTCAGGGCAGCATTTACCTCCTCTTTAGAAGTTTCGCGCTGCACTTCAAGCACCATGTCCACCACGGAAACATTCGGGGTGGGCACCCGCAGGGCGATGCCATTGAGCTTGCCTTTCATCGGCGGGTACACCAGGGCAACGGCCTGGGCTGCCCCGGTGGAGGTGGGCACAATATTGATGGCGGCTGCCCGGGCCCGGCGCAGGTCCCGGTGGCTGGCATCAAGGATGCGTTGGTCACCGGTGTAGCTGTGGGTGGTGGTCATGGTGCCCTTCTCGATGCCGAAGGTTTGATCCAGCACCTTCACCAGGGGCGCCATGCAGTTGGTGGTGCAACTGGCGTTACTGATGACGTCGAAGTCTGCGTGGCGGTATTGGTCGGCATTCACACCAACCACAAAAGTACCCACCCCTTCCCCCTTGCCAGGGGCCGTGATCAGTACCTTCTTGGCCCCGGCCTGGATGTGCTTACCGGCACCGGCTTGGTCAACAAATACCCCGGTGGCTTCAATCACCAGGTCCACACCCCATTCCTTCCAGGGCAAGTTGAGGGGGTTACGGTCGGAAAAACATTTAATTGAACGGCCATTAACTACTATGGAATCGTCGGTGTAAGACACCTCCGCATCCTTAATCCGACCCAGCATCGAGTCGTAAGTGAGTAGGTGGGCGTTGGTGATGGGATCTGAGGTGTCATTCAAACCCACCACTTCGATGCCAGTGTTAGCCCCACGGCTCAACCAGCAGCGCATGAAATTGCGCCCAATCCGGCCAAATCCGTTGATAGCAACACGAAGGGTCATGGCAAAGAAGGGAAAACCCGGTAGAAAAGGGAATTTGGCTGCCGATCATACAGAAGCTCATGGGCCTTGCACCTAGGGCCCGGGCGGGACAAGAACAGCGGATGGACTTAAGTTCGACGGAGGCGGTTTGCAGAGTTGGCTTCGACCCTTTCCCTCTCGACGCAACGGCCTGTGCATTTCATTGGGGTCGGTGGCATCGGCATGTCTGCCCTGGCAGGGATTTTGGCGGACAGGGGCTACCAGGTGAGCGGCTCCGATCCGAAGCAAACCGCCCTATCCCAGGCCCTACGCCACCGGGGGGCCCGCATCTTCAGAGACCAGAACGCCGCCACGGTGGCCGCCATCCGCAGCGGCGTTTCGGAGTCCCCCCTGGTGGTGGTGAGCAGCGCCATACCTGCCAGTAACCCTGAACTGGCCGCCGCCCGCGCAGCGGGCCTGGAAATCCGCCACCGGGCCGAACTGCTCAGTTGGATGATCGGCAACCAGCGCAGCATTGCCGTGGCCGGCAGCCATGGCAAAACCACCACCAGCAGCCTGATCGCCAGCCTGCTAGCCGCCGTGGGCATGGATCCCACCGCAATCATTGGCGGCGTGGTGCCCGCCTTTGGTAGCAATGCCCGCTCTGGCGCCAGCGACCTGCTGGTGGCAGAGGCCGACGAATCCGATGGTTCCCTGGTGCAGTTCAAACCCGCCCTGGGTTTGGTTACAAATCTGGAACTAGACCACACGGATTTTTATCCAAACCTGGAGGCCCTAGTGGCCACCATGGGTCGCTTCACCGCCAACTGCCAGCAGGTGTTGGCCAACCACGATTGTCCAGTGCTGCGCCAGCACTTCCAGGCCGACCACTGGTGGGGTCTGCAGGAGGAGGCCGGCGCCCAGGAGCTGAGCTTCCGGGCGGTGCCACTCAGCCTCAATGGCGACGGCAGCCGCGCCGACTACCTGGAAAACGGCCAGCATCTCGGCGAGCTGCTGCTGCCCATGGCCGGCCGCCACAACCTCAGCAATGCCCTCGCCGCCATCGCCGCCTGTCGCCTGGTGGGGGCCCCCTTCCCCGCCCTGCAACAGGCCCTGGGGCAGCTGGTCCCCCCGGGCCGCCGCTTTGACCTGCGCGGCGAAATCGCCGGACGCCTGGTGGTGGATGACTACGCCCATCACCCCAGCGAAGTGGCCGCCACCCTGGCCATGGCCCGGCTGATGGTGGAAAGCGGCCGCAGCACCCTGCCCTGGGTACCGAAGCGGGTGGTGGCCGTATTTCAGCCGCACCGCTACAGCCGCACGGCGGAGTTCATGGAACGCTTTGCCAGCGCCCTCACCCAGGCGGATGTGGTGTTGCTAGCCCCCCTCTACAGCGCCGGTGAAGCACCAATCCCTGGGGTGAGCAGTGAGGCCCTGGCCCAACAGCTGGCAGATCTGGGCTGCCGAGCCCTGGCCTGCCCCAGCCTCGAAAACCTGGCCAGCGCCAGCCTGGAGCTCAGTGCCCCCGGTGACCTATTGCTGGTGATGGGGGCCGGGGATGTGAATCGACTCTGGGATCATCTGGAGGCCTGCCACTCCGATCCGGGGCTGCCGGCTGCCGCGTGAAATACAGATGTGAGGTGGGCCTGGCGGACTTCACCACCTGGAAGGTGGGGGGCCTGGCCAAACACTTTGCGGAACCTGAAAACCAAGAAGAACTGCTGCAGCTGCTGCACTGGGCCGAGGCGGAGGGCCAAAGCCTGCAGTTGATTGGGGCCGGCTCCAACCTGTTAATCAGCGACCAGGGGCTGCCGGGGCTGGTGATCTGCACCCGCCGCCTGCAGGGGGCCCAGCTGGATCCCGCCACGGGCCTGGTGGAAGCCCAGGCGGGCGAACCGATCCCCACCCTGGCCCGCCGGGCCGCCAAGGCGGGCCTAGGGGGGTTGGAGTGGTCGGTGGGCATCCCGGGCACCGTGGGCGGCGCCGTGGTGATGAATGCCGGCGCCCAGGGGGGCTGCCTGGCCGACTGCCTGCTGGATGTGACCCTGATTGATCCAGCGGGGGGAGAAGCGTTTGTGTTGCCCGCCGCAGCCCTGGCCTATGGCTACCGCCACAGCCGGCTGCAGGCGGAGAACTGGGTGGTGCTTTCGGCCCGCTTCCAGCTGCAGCCAGGGGAAAGCCCAGCCGCCGTAGGGGCCCGCACCAGCGCCAACCTGCAGAGCCGCACCAGTAGCCAGCCCTACCACCTACCCAGCTGCGGCAGTGTGTTTCGCAACCCCGAACCGCTTAAAGCCGGGCAAATTATCGAAGGTTTAGGCCTTAAGGGCTATCAAATCGGTGGGGCCCAGGTATCAACCCTGCACGCCAATTTCATCGTGAACACCGGCGGCGCCCAGGCGGCCCACATGGAGGCCCTAATCCGCCACGTGCAAGCGGAGGTAGAAAAGGCCCATGGCCTGCGCTTGCACCCCGAGGTGATGCGGCTCGGCCCCTTTGCCTAATCTGCACGTTCACGCTCTCGTGCGATGGCTGGCTTCGGTCTCCCCAATTTCGGACAGCTCACCGAAGCCTTCCGCAAGGCCCAACAGATCCAGCAGGACGCCCAGAAACTCCAAGAGGAGCTGGATGCCATGGAAATCGAAGGCAGCAGCGTTGATGGTCGGGCCAGCATCTGGCTTTCCGGCAACCAGCAGCCCCTGCGGGTGCAGCTGGCCCCGGAACTGCTGGCGGAAGGCCAGGCGGCCGCTGAATCCGCCACCCTCGAGGCCCTTCAGAACGCCTACGCCAAATCCGCCGCCACCATGAAGGAACGCATGGAGGAACTCACCGGTGGCCTCAACCTGCCGGGCCTCACTGGCCTGGGCGGTTAAGGCCCCTGGTCAAACAGGGCGCGGTAGTAGCCGTAGCGCTCCCAGTGGCGGTCGATGGCACAGCCGGGCTCCTGCAGGTGGCGGCAATCGCGAAAGCGACAACGGGGGCCGGCCTGCTGCTGGCGCCGGATTTCTGGAAACAACAGGGGCCACTGGCGGGCGTCGGTGGGTAACTCCGGGCGGTTAAAACCCGGGGTATCGGCCAGCAGGGTATCCACCGCCAGGTCGTGGAGCTCCACATGGCGGGTGGTGTGGCGCCCCCGCTGCAACTTTCCAGACACCGCGGCCGTGCGCAGGGCCAGGGCTGGCACCAGGGCATTCAGCAGGCTGCTCTTACCCACGCCACTGGGGCCACAGAGCACTGACACCCCCCCCTGCAGCCGCTGGCGCAGGGCCCCTAGGGCCTGGGGGTCGCCGCGGCCGATGGCCTGGGCGCCATAGCCCCAGGCCGCCAAACGCTCGATCCACAGCTGCCCTTGGGCCGGCTCCACCAGATCCGCCTTGCTCAACAACACCAGCACCTCTAGGCCGGTGGTTTCGGCGCAGATCAGGAAGCGACTGAGGCCCTCTGGTTCCAGCTGGGGCTGGGCCAGGGCCACCACCACCACCACCCGATCGGCATTGGCCAGGGCAGGGCGTTGCAGCTCACTGCGGCGGGGTTCCAGGGAGGCCACCGCCGCCCGCCCATCGGTCCAATCGAGCCCCTCAAGCCCAACCCAATCGCCCACCATCACCTGCTGACCCCCATGGGCCAGGCGGCTACGGCGGGTACAAAGCAATAGACGCTGGCCGGCGGGACCCGGCTGCTCCAAACGCACCCGACAGAAATTGGCCTCCAAGGCCATTACCTGGCCGCGGACGGCCTCAACCACGGGTGATCCGCAGGCGCACGGCCCCATCGGCCAGCAATTGGCGTTCGATGGCCGCCACCAGGCCGCTGCTATCCCCCTGCAGCCCCTCACTCACCAACAGATCCGGCTCCCCCCCATCCAGGTCCACAGTGAGGCTCTCGCCGGGGGCCAACTTTTCGAGGGCCAGCTTGGTACGGATGAAATTGAGCGGGCAGGGGGTGCCGCGCAGGTTGAGGGTCACTGGAAGAGGCCGCCGAAGAGGCCCCCCTTGCCCTTGGGATGGCTGGCGGCAATGGTGGCCAGCTGCTCCAGCAGCTCCCGCTCATTGGCATCAAGTTTCTGGGGCAGCACCACCTTGACGCTGAACAGATGGTTGCCCCGGGCCACGGGGTTGCCCAGGCGCGGCACACCCCGGTCCTTCAGGGTGAGCACCGTGCCGGGTTGGGTGCCGGCGGGAATCTGAAATTCCTCCGGCCCATCCACGGTTTCCACCTGGAGTTTGTCGCCAAGGATCGCCTGCAGATAGCTCACCGTGAGCTCCGAATGGATGTTTATGCCATCGCGGCGCAGCTTTGGGTCCGCCTGCACAAACAACACCACATACAGATCCCCGGAGGGCCCGCCCCGCTGGCCGGCGTTGCCCTCACTGTTCACCCGCAGGCGGGTGCCGGAATCCACTCCGGCGGGAATGTTGATTCTCAACTTCTTGCGCACCTGTTGCACCCCCTGGCCAGTGCAGTCGCCGCAGGGGTCGGAAATCACCTGGCCAGAGCCCTCGCAGGCGGGGCAGGGGGCCACCTGGGTGAAGGTGCCAAAGGGGGTGCGGGTGGCCCGCCGCACCTGGCCGGCCCCGCCACAGGTGCTGCAGCCCACCGGGCCACTGCCAGCCTTAGCGCCACTGCCCTTGCAGGTGCCGCAGGTTTCCAGGTGGCGGATCTGGATTTCCTTCTCCTCGCCAAACACCGCCTCCTTGAAGCTGATGTTTAGGTCAAAGCGCAGGTCATCGCCCTGGCGCGGTCCGCGGGCCCGCTGGGCCCCAGCGCCGGCGCCAGCGGCCCCACCAAAACCACTGAAAAAAGTCTCGAACAGATCGGCAAAGCCGCCCATGTCGCCCATGTCTGGGGACCCACCGGCCCCAGACACCCCAGCCTCGCCAAATTGGTCATAGCGGGCCCGGGTCTTGGGATCGCCCAGCACCTCATAGGCCCGGCCCACCTCCTTGAACTTGTCCTCCGCCCCAGGCTCCTTGTTGACATCCGGGTGGTACTGGCGGGCCAGCCGCCGATAGGCCCGTTTCAGGGTGTCGGCATCGGCATCCCGGGAAACCCCCAGCAGGTCGTAGTAATCAGCCATCAGTTCGCTTCAGAGCCAGCGGCTGCCGGACCAGGACCCATGGACACCTTCACCCGGGCATGGCGCAGCACCCGGCCCTCCAGGTGATAACCCCGCTGCAACTCCTCAATCACCAGGTCCTCGGCATAGAGCTCACTGGGTTCGCGCAACAGGGCTTCGTGCAGGGACGGATCAAAGGCTTCGCCCTCCACCCGCATCGGCGAAACCCCCAGCTGTTTGAGAACCTCTACGAACTGTTTGTAGAGGTTTTGATAGCTGCGATGCAGCGCCTGGGCCTCCTCAGATTCGGGGTTGAACTGCTGGCGGGCCCGCTCGAAATTGTCGACCACCGGCAGGATTTCACTGAGGGTGCTGCAGGTGAGTTGCACCTTTAGGTCTTCGGCTTCGCGCTGCTGGCGCTTGCGGAAATTATCGAAATCAGCGGCGATGCGCATGTATTGACTGCGCATGGCCTCGTGCTCCTGGCGCAGGCTGGCCAGGGTCGCCTCCAGGTCAGGGGCCTGGTCAGCCGTGGTTTCTGGGGTAGGGGCCTCAGGGGTAGAAGCCTCTGCAGCAGTGGCTTCTGGGTTGGAAGGCTCAGCCACCGGGGTCGGCAGCTCCACCCCTGCTTCAGCCTCAAAAGGGGAGGGGGAGGCGGGGGACTCTCCGTTCATGCGGCAGACCGTTGGAACCTCAACATGTTGCTGGTGCGACGGCACCTGAATCAAGGGAGGGAAACCCCGCCATCCTGGGGCAATTGTGGGGAGGGCAGTGGAACGCTTTGAGCTAAGCGACAGTTTCGAGAGCTTTGCCCCCCCGGAAGCCCCTGAGGGGCCGGATCTGGAGCAAAGTGCCGCCGATGCCAGCGCCGCCCCGGTGGTGCAGCTGGCGGATCGAATCATGGTGCGCGCCCTGGCGATTGGCGCCAGCGATATCCACGTGGAACCCCAGGAAAAGGGCCTGCAGGTGCGACTACGGCTAGATGGGGTGCTGCAAAAAGCCTTTGAATCGCTGCCCTCGAAGGTGATCCCGGCCCTCACCAGCCGCTTCAAAATCATGGCCGACCTCGACATCGCCGAGCGACGGTTGCCCCAGGACGGTCGGATCCGGCGCCACTACAAGGGCCGCACCGTGGATTTCCGCGTCAACGTGCTGCCCAGCCGCTTCGGCGAAAAAATTGTGCTGCGGCTGCTGGATTCCAGCGCCGCCCAACTGGACCTGGACCAATTGGTTACCGATCCCGTCGCCCTGGCGGAAATCCGTGACATGGGCCGCAAGCCCTACGGAATTCTGTTGGTGACGGGACCGACCGGTTCAGGTAAATCCACCACCCTCTATTCCCTGCTGGCGGAACGCAACGACCCAGGCCTAAACATCTCCACGGTGGAGGACCCGATCGAATACACCCTGCCGGGCATCACCCAAACCCAGGTGAACCGCGACAAGGGCCTGGATTTCTCCCAGGCGCTCCGCGCCTTCATGCGCCAGGACCCCGACGTGTTGCTGGTGGGGGAAACCCGGGATCTGGAAACCGCGAAAACCGCCCTGGAGGCGGCCCTCACCGGCCACCTGGTGCTCACCACCCTGCACTGCAACGACGCCCCCAGCGCCGTGGCCCGGCTGGAGGAAATGGGGGTGGAAACCTTCCTGCTGAGCGCCTCCCTGATTGGGGTGCTCTCCCAACGGCTGCTGCGGCGGCTCTGCCAGCACTGCCGCCTGCCCCACCAACCCCAGGAGGCGGAGCTCGCCCGGGTGGGCCTGCTGGCCAGTGACCCCGCCAACCTCAATTTCTTCAAGATCCCTAGCAATAACCACTGCCCCCACTGCGGCGGCATGGGCTATCGCGGCCGGGTGGGGGTATATGAAGTGATGCGGGTGAATGAAGCCATGGCCGCAGCCATCGGCAAGGGCACCGCCACCGACCAGCTGCGCCGCCTGGCCATGGCCAACGGCATGAAAACCCTGCTGAGCTATGGGCTGGAACTGGCCCAACAGGGCCTCACCAGCCTGGAGGAGGTGGAAAGGGTGCTACTCACCGATTCGGGCCTTGAACAGGAAATCCGAGCCCGGCAGATCAGCACCGCCACCTGCCGGGGCTGTGGGGCCGGCCTAAGGGATGAATGGCTTGACTGCCCCTATTGCGTCACCCCCAGGGGCACACTGCAGAAGTAAGTGCAGAAATAAGCCTGGGGCCCATGGAGCTGCAAATCGAACAGCTGATGGAAAGCTTGGTGGAGCGGGGCGGCAGTGACCTGCACCTCTCCGCCGGGCTGCCCCCCTACGGCCGCTTCAGCGGCAAGCTGGAGCCCATGGGGCCAGAAGCCCTTAGCGAGGAAGCCTGCAACCGCCTGATCTTCACGCTGCTCAACAACAACCAGCGCAAACAACTGGAACAAAACTGGGAACTCGACTGTTCCTATGGCCTGCGCGGCATCGCCCGCTTCCGGGTAAATGTTTATCGGCAAAAGGGCTCCTATGCCGCCTGCCTCCGGGCCCTGGGTGACCGCATCCCCAGCCTTAACCAACTGGGCCTACCGGCCATTGTTAAAGACATCAGCGAACGCCCCCGGGGGCTGGTGTTGGTGACGGGCCCCACCGGCTCCGGTAAAACCACCACCCTGGCCTCGCTGCTGGAACACATCAACCAAACCCGGGCTGAACACATCCTCACCGTGGAGGATCCGATCGAATTTGTTTATCACTCCGCCCGCAGCGTGATTCACCAACGGGAACTGGGGGAAGACACCCGCAGCTTTGCCAATGCGCTGCGGGCGGCCCTCCGCGAGGACCCCGACGTGATTCTGGTGGGGGAAATGCGAGACCTGGAAACCATCCAACTGGCAATCACCGCCGCCGAAACAGGCCACCTGGTATTTGGCACTTTGCACACCAGCTCCGCCGCCCAAACCGTAGATCGCATGGTGGATGTGTTCCCCCCCAGCCAACAAACCCAGATCCGGGTACAGCTCAGCGGCAGTTTATTAGCGGTTTTTTCCCAAACCCTCTGCCAACGGCTTAACCCGCCGGCGGGAAGTTTTGGTCGGGTGATGGCCCAAGAAATCATGATTAACACCCCTGCCATAGCCAATCTGATCCGCGAAGGTAAAACCGCCCAGCTCTATTCCCAGTTACAAACCGGCGGTCAATACGGCATGCAAACCCTGGAAAAAGCGCTGGCCAACTTGATCAAAGCCGGAGCGATTAGCAAGGAGGAGGGCCTGGCTAAGGCCGGCAAACCAGACGAACTAACGCGCCTAGTGGGTGACAACTAATGGCCAACCAAACCTTTGAGGCCACCTACAAAGACCGCCAGGGGAAAGAAAAATCCCTAAGGCTTCAGGCCCCAGACCTGCAAAGTGCCAAGCGCAGCCTGCGCCAGCGGGGCATCCTCACCATAAGCCTAAAAACCGCCAGTGCCAGCGGCGAAAAAATGGCCCGGGGCCTCAGTCTTAATTTTGAGAAACCTCCTGGGGTGCGCGAAAAAGCTATTTTTGCCAACAAGCTGGCCGCCCTGGTAAGTGCCGGGGTACCGATCGTGCGCAGCCTTGATCTGATGGCCCAGCAGCAGAAAATGCCGCTGTTTAAAAAAGCAATCAGCCGGGTTTCATTAGATGTAAACCAAGGGGCCTCCTTGGGGGCCGCCATGCGGCGCTGGCCCCAGGTGTTTGATGCCCTCACCGTGGCGATGGTGGAGGCCGGCGAGGCGGGGGGCGTGCTGGAGGAGGTGCTGAAACGGCTGGCGAAATTACTGGAGGACAACGCCAAATTGCAAAACCAAATCCGCGGCGCCCTGGGCTATCCGATAACGGTGCTAGTGATCGCCATTTTGGTATTTCTCGGCATGACGATCTTCCTGATTCCCACCTTTGCGGGCATCTTCAAAGATCTGGGGGCTGAGTTACCGGTTTTCACCCAAATGATGGTGAACCTAAGCGACCTGCTGCGCTCCTCCTTTTCGATCCTGCTGGTGGGGGGGTTGTTGCTGGCGGCCTGGATATTGCGCCGCACCTATGGCACCCGCCAAGGTCGCCGTCAGATTGACAGATTTATGCTCAAACTACCGCTATTTGGTGACCTAATTCAGAAAACTGCCACCGCCCAGTTCTGCCGCACCTTCAGTTCGCTCAGCCGCGCTGGGGTGCCAATCCTGATGGCCCTAGATATCGTGCGCGACACCGTGGGCAACAGTGTGCTCGCCGATGCGGTGGAGGGTTCCAAGCTAGAAGTTCAAGATGGGGGCATGCTCAGCCATGCATTAATTCGCCGCAATGTGTTCCCAGACATGGCGATGAGCATGCTGGCCATCGGCGAAGAAACCGGCCAGATGGATGCAATGCTCTCCAAGGTGGCAGATTTCTATGAGGATGAAATTGCCGCCACCGTAAAGGCGATGACAGCCATGCTGGAACCGGCGATGATCGTGCTGGTGGGTGGCATCGTGGGCTCAATTTTGCTGGCCATGTATCTGCCGATGTTCTCCGTATTCGACAAGATCAAGTAGCGGCTTTTGCAGCAAAAGCCACTGGCCCAGACGAGCGCTGCCATAGGCCGAGAGATGGTCATGGTCTACATAGAGCGGCAGCGGGCCGGCGCTGTTTGAGCACAGCTCAGCCCCACAGAAAAAGGGCAGGGGATCGAGGATCCCCAGGCCTGGCACCAGGACCTGGAACTGGTGCATGCGTTGCAGGGCCAGCTGGCGCTCGGCCTCAAAGGTGGCGCGCTTCAGCTGGCAATCCGGCTTGAGGCGCCCCTGCCAGCCCAGGCACTGTTTGCCCAACACGTTGTACACCGGCCAGGGGGCCAGCAGATAGGCCTGCACCCCCCGCTGGCCCAGGGCCCGCAGGCCAGGGGCAAACTCCGGGCCCGCCAGGGGCCGCCGCAGGTCCTGGTAGAAGCGGTCCCTGAGCCGTGGCGCCAGGCGCGGCAAGCGCAGGCTGGGTAATAACAACAAATCCCCAGGCCTGGCCTGGCGCTGCACCAGGGCCAGGGCCGCCCGTTCGTAGCCAATGCAATGGCTCGGATCAAAGCTGTAGGACACCAGGGAACAGCCCCCCAGGCCAGGGGGACTAATCACCAGGGCCTCCAGTTGCGGTTTGGCCGCCACCACCACCCTCAGGGCACCCACCAGGGAACCCCCGTGGGAGTCGCCCAACACAAACAGGCGCTGGCTGGCGCCAAGGGGCCGCTGGGGGGAGCGGATCAGCGTGAGGGCCAGGGCTGGGCTTTCTTGGCGTTGGGCCTGGGCTTCCCCCTGGAACTGGGGGCCGAGTAGTTGCTGCAACGGCCGCGGGTCTTCCGCCTTCCAGGCCAGCTCTGAAAAGCGGGCCAGCCCAGTGAGCTGGCGCAGGCCGGCGGCCTGGCTATCTAGCAACAACAGGCCCGCAAACCCGCCGGCACAAAAAACAGCCAGCCGCCGCAAGGAAAGCGTTCGGCAAAAGCGCTGCTCCACAAACCGATAGGAAGCAATGGAAAGCAGCAGGGTTGAAACAATTGCCACCGGCAGCCATAGGCCGGAGCTCTCGCCAAATAAATAACGGCTAAAAACAATGCAAGGCCAGTGGTATAGATAAAGCGAATAGGAGCGCCGACCCCACCAACCCAGCCCCGGGGCCTGGCCCAGCCAGCCGGGGCCCCGCAAAGCACCAGAAGCGAGCAGCCCCAGGCTGGCTGCCACCGGCCAGAGGATGCCCGGCCATGGGTACCAACCTTTATCTGATAGGCCCCAGAAGGAAAGCAACAAGATCCCCAGGCAAATCGGGCCTACGGCACGGCTCGCCAATAACTGCAGTCCCTGGCGATAGCGGGGCGATTCCAGCGCCAAACAGAGCAGCACCCCAGCGGCCAATTCCCAAAAGCGACTGAGGGGAGAGAGATAGGCCAGCTGGGGGTTAAGCAGCGACAGCAGCGCACAGCTGATCAGAGAAGCTGCCGTAAGGGCAGCCAGCAGCCCAGCCCAGGGTCGGGCGAGGGGCCGGGTAACAAAACTCCCCAACAGGGGCAGAAACAAGAGGGGATAAAGCAAATAAAACTGCTCTTCGATGCCCAGGGACCAGGCATGCAGATAGGGATTCAAATACTCATCTGGGCTGAAATAATCCCTGTGCTCAAAGATCAGCTTTAGGTTTGAAACCCCCAGCAAACTTGTTAGTGAATATCCTGAAAAACTATGAAATAAACGTTTGTCATAGATCAGAAATGTGGCCAGGGCAATCAGGCCTATGCACACCACCAGTGGTGGATAAATTCGACGAATTCGCCGCGCCAGATACTCGCCAATGCCCACCGGCCGCTGGCGCTGGGCCTGGCGGGCCAGCAGCGCGTAAGTAACCACATAGCCCGAAATAACAAAGAACACATCCACCCCGGCATAGCCGCCAGGCAACCAAGCGGGGAAGAGGTGAAACAGGATCACCGCCAGCACAGCCACCCCCCGCAGGGCCTGGATGTCGTGGCGATAGGGATAAACCCCAGGCTGGGCCCCGCTCATCCCGCCGCCGCCGCAGTGCCCGCCAACCAGCCACTGGTCCAGCAGTGCTGAAAATTAAAGCCCCCGGTGACCCCATCCACGTCGAGCACTTCCCCAGCGAAATAAAGGCCGGGCCACCGCCGACTTTCCATGCGGGCCAGGTGCACCTCCCCCAGGGCCACCCCACCGGCGGTAACAAATTCCTCGCCAAAGGGGCCGCGGCCACTTACGGGGTAATGGCTGCGCTGCAGCACCTCCCATAGCCGCTGTTCCCCCTGGCGGGTTAGTTCACCCCAGGGCTGGCTGGGGTTGAGGTCGGCCTGGGCCAGCAGGGCCAACCAGAGCCTCCGCTTCAGCTGGGCCAATGGCCGCCCATTACCCATCTGGCGACGGGCCAACTCCCGGCGGGCCTGGCGCAATTGCTCCCGCAGGGCCCCTGGGTCCTGGCCGCCGGTCCAATCCAGGTGCAATTCAGCGCGGTAACCAGCAGCATGCAGGGCCCGGGCCGCAAAGGCGGTAAGCCGCAACAGCGCTGGACCACTGATCCCCCAGTGGGTGAGCAGCACGATGCCTGTTTGGCGAAACCTTTCCTCACCCAACCGCAGTTCCAAGGCCACCGGCGCCTGACTCACCCCAGCCAGCTCCTGCAACCAGGGGGCCTGCAGCCGCAAGGTAAACAGGGAGGGCAGCGGCGGCACCACGCCATGGCCCAGGGCTTCGGCCAGGTGCCGGCCACTGGGATGGCCGCCGGTGGCCAGCACCAGGCGGCGACAGGCCACGGGTGCGCTGCCCCCGCGGCGCTGCAGCAGGAACCCCCCCTCCGGCCGCGGCGTTACCGCCTGGAGGGCCCACTGGGGGCGCAACAACACCCCGGCCGCCGCCGCCGCCCGGCTTAGGGCCTCCACCACCGTGGCGGAACTGTTGCTCACCGGAAACATCCGCCCATCGGCCTCCTCCACCAGCTCCACCCCCCGGTCAGCGAACCAGGCCACCGCATCCCCGGCGGCAAACCGGCTAAACGGCCCCCGCAGGGGGCGGCTACCCCGGGGGTAATGGCCCACCAGCTCGCCGGGATCCCAGCAGGCATGGGTCACATTGCAACGGCCGCCGCCGCTGAGTCGCACCTTGGCCAGGGGGTCCGCCGTGGCTTCCCAAAGCTCCACCTGGGGCGCCCCAGCTTCAGCGGCGGTGATCGCCGCCATGAACCCGGCGGCACCGCCACCGGCCACCACCAAAGGCAACTCCGGCTGGGAATCAGGCATCGGGCTCAAAGGCCAGGGCCACACCGTTGTCGCAGTAGCGCTTACCGGTGGGCTTAGGGCCGTCGTCAAACACATGGCCCTGGTGGCCACCGCAGCGGCGGCAGTGGTATTCGGTGCGGGGCACAAGCAATTTGAAATCGAGCTTGGTGCCGATCGCGTCTTTTAGGGGTGCCCAGAAACTCGGCCAACCGGTGCCACTATCAAATTTGGCTGTGCTGGAAAACAAGGGCAGGCGACAACCGGCACAGAGATAGGTGCCCTTGCGTTTTTCTTGGTTCAAGGGACTGGTGAAAGGCGCTTCAGTGCCCTCCTGGCGCAGCACCTGAAATGCCAGCGGTGACAGACGTTTTTTCCATTCCGCCGCCGGGAGTTGCCAGGCGGGATCCGAGGCCGGCCCGGCGGCCTCAGCCCTGCCAGGGCGCAAAAACGCCAACGCCCCAGCGGCGAGGGCCTTGAGCAACGGGCGCCGCTGGAGATCGGCCATGGGAAAGGAAAAGGGACTACCAACCAGCAGCATGGGGGAGTGAGCCCCACCAGCGCCAGCCCTGAAATCCCCCCGGCCCATCGCTTCAGCGTGGCGCCGATGCTGGATTACACCGATCGCCACTTCCGGGTGCTGATGCGGCAGATCAGCCGCCATGCCCTTTTGTATTCCGAAATGGTGGTGGCCCAGGCCCTGCACCATGGCCGCAGGGAAAGGCTGCTCGACTTTGATCCGCTCGAAAAACCGCTGGTGTTGCAGCTGGGCGGCGATGACCCGCAACTGCTGGCCGAGGCCGCCGGCCTGGCGGCCGCCTGGAACTACGACGAGGTGAATCTGAATGTGGGCTGCCCCAGCGCCAAGGTGCAGCAGGGCCGCTTCGGGGCCTGCCTGATGGCGGATCCGGCCCAGGTGGCCCGCTGTGTGGAGGCGATGGCCGCGGCCAGCCCCCTGCCGGTGACTGTCAAACATCGCATCGGCATTGATGAGCGCGACAGCTACGCGGAGCTGTTGGCCTTTGTGGACACCCTGGCCGCGGCCGGGGCCCAGCGCTTCAGCGTCCATGCCCGCAAGGCCTGGCTGGAGGGCCTGGATCCCAAACAAAACCGCACGGTGCCACCGCTGCGCTACGACCTGGTGGAGGCGCTAAAGCGCGATCGACCCCAGCTGACGCTGGAGCTGAATGGGGGCCTTGAAACCCTCCAGCACTGCCAACAACAACTCCACTGGGCCGACGGGGTGATGGTGGGCCGGGCTGTGTACCACCATCCACTCCACTGGAACCAAGTGGACCGGCAGATCTTTGGCGCCACGGCCATGGAACCCCCCAAGGCCTCCACGGTGCTGCGGGGGGTGATCCCCTACGCCGAACGCTGGTGCAGCACCGGCGGCCGCCTCTGGCCCATCGCCCGGCACCTGGTGCACCTGGTGGAAGGGGTGAGTGGGGCCCGGCACTGGCGCCGGCAGCTGGGGGAAGCTGCTGGCGGGCGCACGGCCGGGCCCGAGGTGCTGGACCAAGCCGCCCAGCAGCTGGAGGCCGCAGGGCTATGACTAATCATTAATTAACGCTTGGTTAATTAATTCCCCCTATACCCCCCTTGTAGAGATGGGTTTTTCCATGGGACGTTTCAAAGCCACCAGCTTTCTGCGCGACTTTCGCGACTTTCTCAACAGAGGCAATGTGGTGGACCTTGCCATCGCCGTGGTTATCGGCGGCGCCTTCGGCAAGGTGATTGATGCGGTGGTGAGTTTAGTAATGGGCCAACTGCTCACCCCCAGCCTCAAAAGCCTTGGGATCAATCAGATCAATGATTGGCCCGCTGGCCATCTGCTGGTGGCCCTAATCAACTTCGTGGTGATCAGTTTCGTGGTGTTTTTGATCGTGCGGGCGATGCAAAGCCTCAAGCGCCAGGAGGCCGCCGAAGGCAGCCCCGACCCCCAAAGCCAATTGGCAGCAGCGGCAGACCGGCTTTCCAGGGCCCTGGAAAGCCGTCAGCTCTGAAGCGTTTAGGGCTGGATCACCAGCCCTCCTCAGATCAACCCTCGGCGCCGCCGTAGTCGCCCCAATCTTCCGCTGGGGCGGCTGGACGATCACCGCCGCCACGGCGGCGGCGGCTGCGGCCGTCGTCAAAGCTGTCGCGGCTCGGCTCAGGGGCAGCGGCAAAGTCAGGGGCGGGGGCGGGGGCTGTGTCGCGGGAGCCGTAGCTGCGATCTTCCCAGCCCCGGGCACCGGAACTGCGCTCACCGCCGCCGCCTGCGTAACCGCCGCCACCGCCGTAGCCCCCACCGCCACCGCCATAACCGCCGCCGCCAGCAGGGCGGTCTTGGTAGCGACCACCGCCACCACCACCGCCGCCATAGCCGCCGCCACCGCCGTAGCCACCGCCATTGCGGCGGGGGGCAGCGGCACCGCCGCCACCACCACCGCCGCCACCGCGGGGTTCGGCCTTATTGATGCGTAGGGGGCGACCCATTAGTTCTGTGCCCTGGAGGGCCTCAATGGCGCGCTCCTCGGAGGCGTCATCGGCCATTTCCACAAAGGCAAAGCCCCGTTTGCGACCGGTGTCCCGCTCCAAGGGGAGGGAACAGTTGCTCACTTCGCCGAAGGCGGCGAACAATTCAATGATGTCCTCCTGTTCCGCACGGAAGGGGAGGTTGCCGACAAAAATGCTCACTGGCCGTAGGGACCGATTGGACCGTTGAATGGACGCGGAAAGATCGCCACACCCGGTGGAGATCAACACCGAATCTAGACCGGCGCCACCCGGTTGGCTGATGTTTTCAAGACGACATCAAAACAGGACGCCAACGGTCTAATTGCCCCTGCACCTGACTGAAGCCAGTACCCCCTTCACTGGTGCGGGCAGCCACCACCTGCCGCGGCATAATTGCCGCAAAAATATCCGCCCCGAAGGCTGGGTGCAGCTCCTGCCAGCGCTCCAGGGGGAATTCCCGCAGCAAGATCGACTCCTGTAGGCAGGTCTTCACGAGCCCCCCCACCAACTGATAGGCCTCCCGGAAGGGCACCCCCTTAGCCACCAGATAATCGGCCACATCGGTGGCATTGGAGAAGTCGCTGCCCACGGCCAACTCCAGACGATCCGGCCTGAAGCTGATGCCTTCCTCCAACAGAATCGCCATGGCTTCCAGGCAATCCTCGGTGGTGCGTACGGCATCGAACAGGGCTTCTTTGTCTTCTTGGAAATCCTTGTTGTAAGCCAGGGGTAGCCCCTTGAGCATCGTGAGCAGGCCCTGGAGATGGCCAAACACCCGGCCACATTTACCGCGCACCAGTTCAGGCACATCAGGGTTTTTCTTCTGGGGCATCAGGCTGCTGCCGGTGGCACAGCGGTCGGTGAGGCGCACAAAGCCAAATTCCTCACTGGCCCAAAGGATCACCTCCTCACTGAGGCGACTGAGGTGGGCCATCACCAGGGCCGCGGCGGCGCTGAACTCCACCGCAAAATCGCGATCGCTAACCGCATCCAAGCTGTTGGCGTAGATGGCATCAAAACCAAGTTCCTCCGCCGTTTGGCGCCGGTCGATCGCCAGGGGGGTGCCTGCCAGGGCCGCCGCCCCCAGGGGACAAATATTCACCCGGCGGCGCACATCCTGGAGCCGCAGGCGATCCCGTTCCGCCATTTCCACATAGGCCAGCAGGTGGTGGGCCAGGGAGAGGGGCTGGGCCCGCTGCAGGTGGGTGTAGCCCGGAATCAAGGTATGGAGATGCTCATCGGCGTGCTCGAACAGGGCCCGCTGATAACGGCGTAGGGAGCCCTCGAGGCCATCGATGCGTTGGCGCAACCAGAGGCGCAGGTCGGTGCCCACCTGGTCATTGCGGCTGCGGCCGGTGTGCAGCTTTTTACCCAGGGGCCCCAACAGCTCAATCAAACGCCGCTCCACGGCGAAATGCACGTCTTCCGCCTCCAAACCGGGCCGAAATTGGCCGGCGGCGGCCTCCTGGCGCACGGTTTCGAGTCCTTCAATCAACTGGTCACTCTCGGCCGCAGTGATCAGTCCGCAGCGGCCCAACATGCGCGCATGGGCCACGGAACCCTGGAGGTCTTGTTGCAATAGCTCAATGTCAAAGCCAATCGAGGCATTGAAACGCTCGATGGCCGGATGTAACCCCTGCTCAAAACGATCACTCCAGCCTGCCCCTGCCCCACCGGTCACCCCTTCCGACGCCGCCATCCCCATGTCCCAGCACAGCGCTACAGGCTAGGCAGCACCAGCGCCTCCTTCACCTTCAACACCACCGCGGAGGCATCGTCCTCCAGCTGGCGACCCACCCCCACAAAGCGATCAAGCCGGGCAAACAACTGATCGAGGATCTCCTGGGCGCTGCTGCCCCCCTTGCAAATCGCCCCCAGGGCTCGCATCAAGCGCTCTTCGTCAAAGCGTTCGCCGCCCACCCCACTGGCTTCGGTAACACCATCGGTGTAATAGAGCAGCACATCCCCCGGTTCCAACTGCACCTGTTCACAGCCGTAGTCGGCCTCCGGTTGCAAACCGATCAGCAGCCCCGGGGCATCAAGGCGCCCCACGGTGTGACCCTGACGGCGCCAGATCAAGGGCGGATTGTGGGCGGCATTGCTGTAGCGCAACAGCCGGGTGCGGGGGTTGTACTCCGAATAAAAGAGGGTGACAAAACGGTTGGAGTGGGCCAGATCCTCCTGGGCCAACTGGTTGAGGTCATGGAGGATGCGATCGGGGGGCAAGCCGGTGAGCACCTCCGCCCGCAACATGCCCCGCAGCAGGGTCATCAACAAACCAGCGGGGATCCCTTTACCCATCACATCGCCCATCACCAGGGCCCAGGGCCCCTGTTCGCGGCGTTTACCGGTTAATTGCGGCTTGGTGGGAATGAAGTCGTAGTAGTCGCCCCCCACCTGGAAGGCCGGCCGGCAACGGGCCGCCAGTTCCACCCCCTCAATCACCGGACAACGGTCGGGTAGGAGCTGGGCCTGGATTTCGCCGCCAATGCTGAGCTGTTGATCGAGGCGCTGGTGCAAGCGCATCTGTTCCAGTAGCAGTTCGTTTTCAATCGCCACGGCGGTTTGATCGGCCACCAGTTGCACATGGCGGCGGCGCACCTCACTCCAGGAAAACTGCGGATCAGCACTAAACACATAGAGCCGGCCCCGCTGGCGGTTTTTGGCCACCACTGAGGTGCCAAACAGCTGCACATCCCCCAATTGGCGCCGCACCAATTGATCCAGCCGCGAAGCCATCGCCTCATCGCCGGCCTCCCGATCTAGGTCTTGGTCTTGGAGACCAGCCAACAGCCGCAGTAACTCAGCGCAGCGCTGCGGACAGGAGCAATGCAACTGATCCCGCCAGAGGCTGCCATCACTGCGGAAAGTGAGCAGCACCGCCCCCTCCGCCTCCACCAGGCGGGCGGTGAGCAGGGGCACCAACTCCAGAAAGCGGCTGAGGTTAGTGAAACTGCGCAGGGCAAACCCCAAGGAGGCGAGCAGCTCCTGGTTCCGGCGCTGTTCGCGGTTGAGGCTGTCGATCAACTGCCGTAGGGAGGCGGCGGGGGTGATCGATACCTGGGGGCGGTGAAACGGCGGCGATGCGCCCATGGGGCAGCCGCAGGGGCTTACAAATTAGCGACGTTGGTGTAATCGCGCCCTGGATTAGCCCTTGGCCAGTAGGGCCTCCACAAACTCAAAGCTGTTGAAAGGCCGCAGGTCGCGCAGGCCCTCGCCGGCCCCAATAAAACGGATTGGCAGGCCACTCTCCGAAGCCACGGCCAGGGCCACCCCCCCCCGGGCGGTGCCATCGAGCTTGGTGAGCACCACGCCGGTGAGCCCAGCCGCCTTGGCAAAGGCCATGGCCTGGCGCAGGCCGTTTTGACCCTGGCTGGCATCTAAAACCAGCAGGGATTCGATCGCCGCCTCCGGTGCCAGGCGATCGATGATGCGCCGCACCTTGGCCAACTCCTCCATCAGGTTGTGTTTGGTTTGCAGGCGACCGGCGGTATCCACCAAGAGCAACTCAATGCCCTTGGAGCGGGCCGCACCGATGGCGTCAAAAACGACGGCGGCGGGATCAGCGTTGGCGGAGGGATTGGCAATTACCGCCACGCCACTGCGCTCAGCCCACACCTGTAATTGCTGCACGGCCGCCGCCCGGAAGGTGTCGCCAGCCGCCACCAGGCAGCTGTAGCCACTGCGCACCGCCAGGTTTGCCAATTTGCCAAGGGTGGTGGTTTTACCCACCCCGTTTACCCCCACCAGCAACCAAATATTCAGCACCCCCTTGCGGGGGGCCAACAGCGCCGGCGCCCCCCGCTGCAGGGGGGCATCCAGCAAGCCGCGCAGCTGTTCCTTGAGCAACTGCAAGGCGGCACTGCCATCCACCACGGTTTCATTCATCCGCCGCCGCAGGCTCTCCAACACCTGATCGGTGGCCTCTACCCCCACATCGGCCTTGAGCAGCAGGGTTTCAATGGCGTCGAGGGATTCGAGGGAGAGGGGATCGCTGCCGAGCTTGTCGAGTAGCTGAGTAACAAAACCCTGGCGGGTTTTCTCCATGCCGCGGCGCAGGCGGCTGAGCCAATCGATTTCTTCCATCGACACCTGCTCCACCCGCCGCCCCTGGGCCGCCAACACCTCCGCCGACCAGAGGAATTCTTGGTCCAGTTGACCCAGCTGGGGTTCGGCTTCGGCAGCCGCTGGCGCCGCAGCGGGCGCAACAGCTGCAGGGGCCGACTCGGCTTCGGCAGCCACCAGGCTGGCCAAGCGTTCCTGGCGCTGGGCAGCCGCCTGTTCCAGCAGGGAAAGAGCTGGTTGCGGTGGTGGTAACTGTTCTGGCTGCGCTGCTGGGGCTGGTTCTTCTGTTGGTTCTGGGGGCGTTGCAGCCGGCACTGGCTCAGCTTCAGGCGCAGCTTCCCCCTGCTGCTGGGCCTTGAGCCGGGCATAGGCCTGTTTTGCCCAGGCCAGGGCATCCTCCGGCTCCGCCTCCGGGGCCGCTGGCTGCCGTTGGAACCAATCGAACTCCGCCATGACCTAGGCCTGGGCCGCGTTGGTGTAACGGCGCAACACACCGTTGATCATGCGCCGGCCCGCTTCATCGCTGTAGCGATTGGCCAGCTCCACCGCCTCATTGCAGGCCACCGCCGCCGGCACCTGGAACTGTTCGATCTCCACCACGGCCAACCGCAGGATGTCTTGGTCGATGCGGGGCAAACGCCCCAACCGCCATCCCTCCATGACCGCATCAATGCGTTGATCCAAGCTCGGTTGGGCCTGGAAAACAGCGCGGGAACGGCCCAGGGCCCAGGCCCGCAGCTCCTCCTGGTCCGCCAACATCAACAGGCGCGGTAACTCGAGGCTGGCGGAAAGCCGATTCAGCACCTGCTCGGCCCGCTCCAGCCCCTGCCTGAGGTGCTCCCGCACCCGCACCACTTCGCCATCCACCAATTCACTGTCCAGCAGCGCTTGCTGGGCCTGCTGCAATTCCTGTTCCGTGCGGTCGAGCCCCTCGCGCAGGTGACTGTTGAGGGAACTAAGGGCCTGGGCTAACAATTGGTCGGCTGGCACTGGGCCCGAGGACCGTTCATTGAACTGACCAAGGATCAACAGGGCCAGTTCCCGGGCAATGGAGCGGTTCTGCATCGAAATCAGGCCTTGGGGGGTGCCGGAACGGAGCTAGGCCGCAGCTGGGCCAACAAACTGGCAAAACTGCGATTCACAGGGTTCTCGCGATCATCGGGGCTGACGATGCCAGCGGAAATGATTGTGCGGAAAGCATCCTCCACGGTCATGTCGAGGTCGCGCACGGCGGTTTCCGGCACCACGCTGTACCAGCCGGTGGTGGGATTCGGCGCCGTGGGAATAAACACGCTCAACATCGGCTGGGCGAATCCAGCCTGCACCGTGGCCCCCAGCACCCCGGTCACAAAGCCCAGGGCATAGAGCCCCTCCCGCGGATATTCCACGAGCACCACCCGGCGGAACCGGGTGCTGTTATCGCGCAGCACCGTTTCCAGCAGCTGCTTGAGGGTTTTGTAAACGGAGCCGGCCAAGGGGATGCGGGCCAGGGTGCCCTCACCAAAATCCAACAGCCAGCGGCCAACAATGTTGCGGGCCATCAGGCCAATGAGCAGGATGGCCAACAGGGGCACCAACAGGCCCACCAGCAGGTTGATTAGCTCCTGCAGCAGGGGGTTGAGCGTATTAAACGGATTGAACTGTTTCGGAACTGAGGTGAGAAAACTCACCACAAAACGGGTCACCAAAGTGGCGAGCCAAATGGTGGTTGCCAGGGGGATTACCACCAGCAAACCTGCAATCAGGTCATTTTTCAGGTCCTGCTGCAGCCGCACATTGACGGGGGGTTCTGGTTTGGGGCGGGTCTGCACCAAGGCGGGTCCTGCGCACGGTGTCGCCCTTGCAACTTAGCGACGGGCCTGCCCGCTCAGAGCACAGCGGCCAGGGCCACTGCTGCCGTGGCCAGGGCCAAGACCAGGGCCACGGCGGTGCCACTGAAGCGCCGTTGACCAAGGGTGAGCGAGCGGGCCCGTTCCGCCTGCTGCACCTGCTGCTTCAACTGACCAAGGCGGCCATCAATGAAGCGCCGGGCCTGGGCTTTCTGCTGCTCAGGGGTGGCGTTGGGGGGCACCTGGCCGGCCTGCTGCAGCTGAGCCACCAGGGTTTCCAACAGTTGGGGATTGTTGCTTTCCGCCGAAGCCCGTTCGAATTCAGACCGCTTCTGATTCACCGCCTGGTCGGCCTGGGCCGCAAGGATCGTGTTGCCACTGATAGACACCGGCACCGCCACCAACAGGGAAAGGGCCAGGGCGATACCCACGCCAAACACTGTCCAGCGCAGGGGAGTGCGCTGGTGTTGGGGGTTATCGAGGCGGGAGCCAACCAACATCAACAGCAGGCCCACCAGGGCCATGGGGGAACCCTTGATCAGGGTGTCCACCACCAACTGACGGAAGGCTTCCTCCCCCCAGGCATTGGCAGAAAGAACGGCCAACAGCTCGAAGCCGAGCACCAGCACCAGCACACCGCCAATCCAGCGCAACAAACCAGCCAGGCGGGAAGAGGAAAGCTCGGGCACGGGAGAATGCAATCGCGGCGCAACTGTACGGGTGCCGAACCACCTTGCCGAGCCCCAAGGCAATCCATCTGGCTGGGCCCTGGCTCTCAAAGCCCAGGCCCTCAAAGAAGGCTTTGCCGTCGCCGGCATAGCAGCCGTCCCTGGCGGTAATCAGCTGCAAATGCGCAGCGCCGCCCTGGAACGCTGGCTAAAGGCCGGCCACCAAGCGGAGATGGCCTGGATGAACGACCCCCGGCGCCGGGCGGTGGAAAGCCTGCTGCCCGGCGTGCGCAGCCTGCTGGCGGTGGGGCTCAACTATTACGTGGGTGAAAACCAGGCGGCAACGGCCCCCCGCATCGCCCGCTATGGCTGGGGCCGCGATTACCACCGCCTGATCGACCAGCGGCTGCGGCGCCTGGGGCGCTGGCTAGGGCAGCAGGCGCCGGGCTGCCGTTGGCGCGCCTGCGTGGATACGGCGCCGCTACTAGATAAGGCCTGGGCGGAGGAAGCCGGCCTGGGCTGGATCGCTAAAAACAGCAATCTGATTAGCCGCAGCCATGGCTCCTGGCTACTGCTGGGCCACCTGCTCACTGACCTGGAGCTAACCCCAGATACCCCAGCCACCTCCCTTTGCGGCAGTTGCAGCCGCTGCCTGGAGGCCTGCCCCACCGGCGCCCTGCCGGAACCGTTTGTGCTGGATAGCCGCCGCTGTATCGCCTTCCACACCATTGAAAACCGTGAACCAACCCTGCCCATCGCCCTGCATGGCTGGGTGGCGGGCTGTGACATCTGCCAGGAGGTTTGCCCCTGGAACCAACAACGGGCCCAGGTGAACCCTGACCCTGAACTGCAGGCCAAGCCCTGGATCCTGGGGGCCAGCACTGAAACACTGCTGGCCTGGGGGGAAGAAGAATGGGATAAAGCCCTGCGGTCCTCCGCCCTGCGCCGGATCAAACCCTGGATGTGGCGCCGCAACCTGCGGGCAGCTGTGAAAACCAGCCCCGAAAAGTGCCCCGATGAAACCCCCTAGGCTTGGGGGTCCCTTTGCTGACCTGCCATGCGCCGGTGGCTGCTACCGCTGATGGCGGCCGCTATGTGGCTCCCGATCGCCCCCGCCCGGGCCCTGGTGCCCTATGTGTATGTGCCCAGCGCCCAAGACCTGGGTAAGGCCGGCTTAGGCATTGCCGGGGCCGCCGCTGGGCTATTGCAGATCGGCCAGGTGGAGGAGGCCAGAAGGCTGGCAAAACTGGCGGTGCAGGTGCTGCCCCAGGACCCCCGCTCCTGGCTGGTGCTAGCCGAAGCGGAGCTGCGCAGCGAAAAATCAGGGAAGGCCGCTGAAGCCTTGGCCCGGGCCAAACAGTTGGATCCAAACAACGCCGGGGTGTGGTTTGCCGAGGGTTCCCTGAACCTGCGCAATGGCAAACCGGAGGAAGCCCAAAAACTTATCCGCGAAGGCTTGCGTCTCGATCCAAATAATCCAGGCGCCTATTTCGACCTGGGCAACGCCCAGATCCAAATGAAGGACCTGGGGGCCGCCCTCCCCTCCTTTGAAAAAGCCGCCAGCCTGCGCAAGAACTTCTGGGAGGCGGTAAACAACCAAGCGATCGTTCTCTACGAACAGGGCCGCAGCAGCGAAGCCATCGGCCGTTGGCGCCGGGCCCTGGAAATCAGCCCAGGGGCGGCAGAACCCAGCCTGGCCCTGGCCGCAGCCCTCTATGGGGAAGGCAAAAACTCCAGCGACACCGTGGGCCTAGCCATCCAGGCCCTGGCTAAGGAACCTGACTACGCCCTGGATAGTTACCAAAAGGACCAGCTCTGGGGCCCAAAACTGCGCCAGGCCACCAAGAACCTTTTCCAGGATGAACGCCTGCAGGGGGCCGTGGATCGGGCCGCCGGCTTAGCCGGCATCAAGGACAACTAATGCCAGCAAAGGGGCGGTAGCGCTGGCCGGCATCTGTAGGCTGAGCCGCACCTTCAGGCCTTGAAGCCACGCCGAATGGCGGACGAGCGCATCGTTCCGATTTCCCTGCATCAGGAGATGCAGCGCTCGTATCTCGAATACGCGATGAGCGTGATCGTGGGTAGGGCCCTGCCGGATGTGCGCGATGGGCTCAAACCCGTGCAACGCCGGATCCTTTTTGCCATGCACGAACTGGGGCTCACCCCGGATCGGCCCTACCGCAAATGTGCTCGGGTGGTGGGGGATGTGCTCGGCAAGTACCACCCCCACGGGGACCAAGCGGTATACGACGCCCTGGTACGCCAGGTGCAAACCTTTGCCAGCCGCCATCCGTTGCTCGATGGCCACGGCAACTTCGGCTCGGTGGATGACGATCCCCCAGCAGCCATGCGTTACACAGAAACGCGGCTGGCTTCCCTTTCCCACGAGGGTCTGCTCGAAGAAATCAGCAATGACACCGTTGATTTCGCCCCCAATTTTGATGGGTCCCAACAGGAACCCACAGTGCTGCCGGCGCAGCTGCCATTCCTGCTGCTGAATGGTTGCACTGGCATTGCCGTGGGCATGGCCACCAGCATTCCGCCCCACAACCTGGGGGAAGTGGTGGATGCCCTAGTGGCCATGATCCGCGAACCAGACCTCAGTGATGAAAAACTGCTGAAGATGGTCCCTGGCCCGGACTTTCCCACCGGCGGGGTGGTGCTCACCGGCAGCGGCGTTCGAGACACCTACCTCAATGGCCGCGGCAGCATCCCGATGCGGGGCGTTGCCCACATCGAAGAGGTGCAACCGGGCAAGGGGCGCCATAAACGGGGGGCCGTGGTAATTACTGAATTGCCTTACCAACTCAGTAAGGCCGGCTGGATCGAAAAACTTGCAGAGCAAGTAAATGACGGCCGCATCACAGGCATCGCCGACATCCGCGACGAGAGCGACCGGGAGGGGATGCGGGTGGTGGTGGAACTGCGCCGCGATGCCAATGCCGAACAGGTGCTTAGCGAACTGCACAAACGCACGGCCCTGCAAAGCAACTTCGGAGCAATCATGTTGGCCCTAGTGCATGGCCAACCCCAGCAATTAAGCCTGCGCAAATTGCTGGAGCAGTTCCTCGAATATCGGGAACTAACGATCGTGCGGCGCACCCGCCATGCGCTCAAACGCACCGAAGATCGGCTGGAGGTGGTGGAAGGCCTGATCAAGGCCCTTGATGGCCTGGCTGAGGTAATCGAAATGATCCAGTCGGCCCGGGATGCCGCCTCGGCCCGGGCCAGCCTGCAGGTGCGCCTCGACCTAACCGAACGCCAGGCCGATGCCGTGCTGGCCATGCCCCTACGCCGTCTCACGGGCCTTGAACAGGAGGGCCTGCGCCAAGAACTGACAGAACTGCGCCAGGAACAGTCGCAACTGCGCCACCTGCTGGAGGACCGGCCCACGCTGCTGAACACAATGGTCAGCGAGCTGAAACACCTGCGCAAACGCTTTGCCACCCCCCGCCGCACCCGGCTCCTGGAGGGGGGTGACGACCTGGTGGCCCAGAGGCAGCAGGCCCAGCGTCCCAATGCCGAAGCCCAAAGGCAACAGGCCCTAGCCGCCATCAATGCTGAAAACCGGCTACTGCTGCAGAGCGATGGCCTGCTGCGGGTGGCCACCCCCCAGGTGCTAGGGCGTCTCCATCTGCTGGAGCCGCTGCCCTACGGGGAGCACGGCCCCAGCGCCCGCATGATCTTGCCGGTGCAGCCGGCCCCCAGCCTGCTGGCCTTCACCAGCGGCGGTCGGGTGGCGGCCCTGCGTTGGGAATTTGCCGCCCAGCAACCGGGGCCCCTGGAGAAATTTCTGCCCGACAGCGTTGATGGCCAAGGGGAGCGGGTGGTGGAGGTGCTGCTGCTGCCGCCGCCGGGGGAAGAATTCAGCCTGGGCCTACTTAGTAGCGACGGCCGCTTCAAGCGCTTGGCGGGGGAGGAATTCCGCGACCTCTCCGGCCGCGCCGCCACGGTGCTGAAACTGAAGGATGGGGTGGAACTGGAACGGGTAGTGCTCTGTGCTGCCAACCAGAATCTGATTGTGGCCAGCAGCACTGGTCGCAGCCTGCGGCTGGCCATTGATGACACCAGCGTGCCGCTGATGGGTCGCACCGCCCAGGGACCAACCTTGATGCGCCTACTCCCCGGCGAAAAAATCGTGGGGGCAGTGGCCTGCGACGCCCCTGGCGATGTGGTGCTGGCCAGTGCCCTAGGCAGAATTAAGCGGCTCACAGTGGCCAGCCTAAGGCTCTGCCAAAGGGGCGATCTTGGCGAAATTGCCCTGCGATTTAGCGACCGCAATGATCAATTGGTGGACCTAAGGGCAGCCGGCCCTGGCTTAATGGCCGCTGAAACCAAAGGCGGCAGCTTGCGCTTCCAGCCCAAGGAAATCACCGCGGAAGACAGCCGCGGGGCTGGGATCCAGCTGGAGCTACCCCAAGGGCAAAACCTGGAACGGCTAGTTCCACTGGAAACAAGTGATTAATTTATCATTTATTAATTTTAAATGATAAATAGATAAATAAATAGATAGATAGATAGATAGATAGATAGATAGATAGTTTAATTATTAAATTATTGATTATAAAAAATATTATTGGATTTTTATGGTTTAACACTAATATTGTATTTGAATCCTTGCGATGTAACCAGGCGCAAGGATAAGTAAGCATTCATTAAAGTAATCGACCGCGGGATTTTATCCAGATTACTGGGATCTTGGTGCCAAGATTTTTATGGGTTACATCAGATTCAAGCCTTTAGACGGCAGTGGGAAATGGCTATTAATATAACCCATGCTATATCTCTATTTATATCTATATCTCTATGTATATCTATTGCTATATCTGTAAATGCTTTGGACAAGTGATTAAGTAATGGGGTCTCCCGCCAGCCCCTATGGAAAATGACCCTAGTCATTTGACCCTAGTCATTTTCCATAGAGCGGCGGATCCTTAATCGCGGAGCCCCTTGCCCGCCATCGGCCATGGGCTCCGCTGGGGGGTGGCGGTGGAGATGGCGATGGATAGTATGGCATTTCAAGCCCTACCAAGCAATAACAAGCCCCAAACAAGCGCTACTTTTACTGCGCCCTACTTTTAATGCGTCCTAATTTAAGTGCAAAACTAATTATCCTAAAAAACTAATTATACTAAAACTATCTAAATAGATCCCGCCATACCCGCTGGTTCCAGCATCAATTTGCGATTGCGCAAGCCCTCTTCCACAGGAATTGGGTATTGGCCATCAAAGCAAGCTGTACAGAAATTTTGGGATTGCTCCTGGGCACAATGGAGCATTCCCTCCTTACTCAGGTAAGCAAGCGAATCAACGCCTAGATGGGCTGTGATTTCCTTAAGATTAAAGCGGGCGGCAATTAACTGATCCTGGCTATCGGTATCAATTCCATAAAAACATGGGTGGGTAACCGGTGGCGAGCTAATTCGCATGTGCACTTCCCTGGCACCGGCCTCCCGGAAAGCCTGCACCAACTTACGGCTGGTGGTACCGCGCACAATTGAATCATCAACCACCACTATCCGCTGGCCTTCCAGCACATCAGGTAGCGGATTAAGTTTTACACGAATACCGGCCTCCCGCATGGCTTGGGTGGGCTGGATAAAGGTGCGACCCACATAGCGGTTTTTGATCAAACCATCGCCAAAGGGGATGCCACTGCTCTGGGAATAACCAATGGCCGCCGGAATGCCGGAATCGGGAACACCGATTACTAAATCAGCTTCAACTGGGGATTCCTGGGCAAGCCGCTGGCCAATCCGCTTGCGATAGCTATAGAGAGATTCACCAAAAAAGCGACTGTCAGGTCTGGCAAAATAAATTAATTCGAATACGCATAGCCTTGGGGTTTCTTCACACCAGCGGCTGCGAAATGGTCGAGGCTCACTGGAGCAGAAACGAACTATTTCCCCAGGGGCAACATCATCATCAAAGCTAGCGCCAATGATATCTAAACCACAGGTTTCACTGCTAACCACCCAACCGCCGGATCCAGAATCGCCAAGGCTGCCAAACACCAAAGGCCTCAACCCATGGCCATCCCGCAGGGCATAAACAGCATTTGGGGTGCCAATGGCGAGGCTAAAAGCGCCCTGGCATTGGCGAGCCGCAGCTTTGATCGCCTCATCCCAATCAAGGCCGCTATTAACGGCCAACTGCAGGGCAAAGGCAATTAGTTCACTATCGGTGCTGGTGGTGATATTCATTCCTTCAGCCACCAGCCGATCCCGCAACTCTTCGGTATTGACCAAGTTGCCGTTGTGGGCCAAGCCAAAGGGACCCAGCCGGGTCATCATCACCAGCGGCTGGGCGTTGCAAACCCTGGAGCTGCCGGTGGTGGAGTAACGGGTGTGGCCCACCGCCAGGTCCCCGGGCATCCGCTCCAACACCTCCTGGTCAAACACCTGGCTCACCAACCCCATGTCCTTATGGAGTCGCACCTTTTCGCCATCAAAAACTGCTATCCCCGCCGATTCCTGGCCACGGTGCTGCAGGGCATAGAGCCCGAAATAACAAAGGCTGGCCACCTGTTCCCCAGGGGCAAGCACCGCAAAAACACCGCAGGCCTCCTCCATCCGATCGGGCCTGGAAACGGAATCGTCAGGCCAGACTGGGGAGACCAAATCGAAATTCTTCACTGCTCGTTAACCATTCTGCCCGAGGGCATGGCCCTGCAGCCGGCGGGGAATTCCCCCCCCATGGGCCGCCGCCATGGCAGAAATCTCCAGATCCAAGGCCAGCCTTGAACCCAACTGCAGTTGTAAGCGCGGCGCGACCTGCACTTCACCGATTAGCTCCTGGGGACACTGGTGGGTGGCCATTAGGTGCTCAAACGCCCCCTGCTGGGCCCTAGGCACGGTCACCAACACCCGGGCCCCAGATTCGCCAAACAGCAGCCGCTCCAAGCGCAAACCAGAACCTTCAAAGGCTGGCAGCTGCAACTGCACCCCAGTGCCCGCAGCCATGGCCATCTCCGCCACGGCCACCAGCAAACCGCCATCGGAGAGGTCGTGGGCTGCAGACACCAAACCGGCGCCGATGGCGGCCCGCAGCGCCCCCTGCAGCCGCTTTTCCAGGGCAAGGTCAGGGCGGGGGGGCCTACCGGTGCAGAGGCCATGGAGCACCTGGAGATAGCTGCTACCGGAGAGACCAAGGCGGTCATCGGTTGCTGGGGTATCCAGGGGCAGGCCCAAGAGGAGTAACTGATCGGGCTCGACCCCCTGGACAGGGGTCGGCCAAGCCAAGCCCACCAGGCGATCTAAACGTTCCACCAGCCCCACCATGCCCACCACTGGGGTGGGCTGGATCGGTTGCACCGTGCCATCAGGCAGGCGGGTGTCGTTGTAGAGGGAAACGTTGCCCCCAGTTACAGGGGTTTCCAGTTGCATACAGGCTTCGGCCAGACCGCGGCAGGCCATCGCCAGCTGCCAGTAGCCCGTGGGCGTTTCCGGGGAGGGGAAATTGAGGTTGTCGGTAACAGCAATCGGTTCTGCCCCCACACAACTGAGGTTGCGGGCCGCCTCCGCCACGGCCGCCATGCCCCCCCGCTCCGGATCAAGGGCCACCCAACGGTTGGGGCAATCCAGCGTGGCCGCCACCCCCCGCTGGCTCGCCTGCAGGGCCCTAGGACCCTCCTGGAAGCGCAGGCGCAGCACAGCGGCATCGGCGGCCCCTGGCAGCACCACTGTGTTGGCCTGCACCTGGTGGTCGTACTGGCGCCACACCCAGGCCTTGCTGGCGATGGTTGGGTCATCCAACAGCTTCAGCAGCACCGACTCGATCGCCTCGGGCTGCAACGGCGGCAGGCTGCCCTCCTGCCAACGCCAATGGGCCTGAATCGCCTCGGGAGGTTCCGCCAACAGCTGCCGCTGGTTAATGGGCGTGTCTTCCGCCAGGGCCCGGGCCGGCACCTCCGCCGCCACCGCCCCGTGCTGCAGCACCCGCACCAGCTGCTCCTCCAGCACCCGGCCCACCACCGCCGCCTGCAATCCCCAGCGCCGGAAGCGTTCCATCAACGCCTCCTGGCGGCCCGCCTGCACCACAAACAACATCCGTTCCTGGGATTCAGACAGCAGGAAGTCGTAGGCGGTCATCCCCGTTTCCCTGGCGGGCACCAGATCCAGATCCAGCTCGATGCCCACATGGCCCTTGGCGGCCATCTCAGCGCAGCTGCAGGTGAGTCCAGCGGCACCCATGTCTTGGGCGGCCAGCACATCACCGCTTTTAAAGGCCTCAAGGCAGGCCTCAATCAATCCCTTCTCCAAAAACGGGTCACCCACCTGCACCGCCGGCCGGTCATCCAGGGAGGCTTCGCTCAATTCAGCACTGGCAAAGCTGGCGCCGCCCATGCCATCCCGGCCAGTGGTGCTGCCCACATAAACCACCGGATTACCCACACCGATGGCGCCAGAGCGCACGATTTCCGAGGTTTCCATCAGCCCCAGGGCCATGGCATTCACCAGGGGATTTCCTGAATAGCTGGGGTCAAAGGCCACCTCGCCGCCCACGGTGGGCACCCCCACGCAGTTGCCGTAGTGGGCAATGCCAGCCACCACGCCCTCCATCAGGCCGGCGTTGCGGGGATCCTCCAGGGGCCCAAAGCGCAGGGCATTGAGCAGGGCCAGGGGCCGGGCCCCCATGGTGAAAATGTCGCGAAGGATGCCGCCCACCCCCGTGGCCGCCCCCTGGAAGGGTTCCACGGCGGAGGGATGGTTATGGCTTTCGATCTTGAAGGCCAGCTGATAGCCCTCCCCCAGGTCCACCACACCGGCGTTTTCCCCAGGACCCACCAGCACCCGCGGCCCTTCGGTGGGGAACTGGCGCAGCAGCGGCCGCGAATTGCGATAGCAGCAATGCTCAGACCACATCACCCCAAACATGCCCAGTTCGGCCCGGTTGGGGTGGCGGCCCAGGCGCCGCACGATTTCATTGAAATCCGCAGGGGTGAGCCCCTCCTGCTTCACCTGGGCAGCGATTTCAGGCAGGGCCTGTTCAAAGGCGGAAGCCCCGGGGGCAGAGGTGGAAACCAAGGACAACCGGACCAGGGGCTCCCCCAGTGTCGCTGAACTCAGATCCAGGGGTCTGAATCAGTCCGCTTCGGGCGCTCTGGGCGCTCTAGGGGACGGTCTTCATCCTCCTCCCGCCAGCGGTCGATCAACTCTTCGCCCCCATCCCGCAGCCGTTCCCCCCAGGAGCGCAGCCGGTCTTCAAAGCCATCAAAGGAATCCGGCACCTGATCGCGCAGGCGGCGGGTGCGGCTCAACATCTGCTGGCGAATGCTGGCTTTTTCCAAAGGCAGGTCATCAAGTTCCTGCAGGGCGGTCATTACCTGGCCCGGCTGTTGGTCTAGCAAGCGATCCGGATCAAGCCGCCAGCGACTAGTGCCCGGCAGTCGCGGGTCACTGCGGGCCACCAGGTAATGGAGGATCTGGCCGCTGCGCAGCTCCACCACCGCATCCACCAGCCGGCCCAGGGGGCGCTGATCACGGCCCAACAGCTCGGCATCCAGCAGGGTAGGCAACAAATCAAGGCTGGCCTGGTCGGTTTCGGCCGGTTCCCCCTTAACGATCAAATCCGCTTCGCCGATTTCCAGCAACTGATCCAGCCGCCAAACCGTGCGCCGGGGCCCAAAGGCCGAGGGTCGGGTGCTCCAACCCAGCAGCCGATGGCAGGGGGGATGCATCCAGGCCTGATGGCCCACGCCCAGATCAACCCCGGCACCATCCCGCACCCGGGAGCGCAGGAGGCTGCTGATCAATAGCTGAGGGGCAGTCACCATCGAAGCCCTAGGTGCGGATCTGCACGGGCATCACCAGGTAGGTGAACCGGCCATCATCCTCAACCCCAGCAATCACAGCCGGACTGGTGGCGCTGTTTAAACGCAGCTGTATTCGTTGGTCTGCCATGGATTTCAACCCCTCAAGCACATAGCGCACGTTGAAGGCCAATTCGATCGCCTCCCCCTCTACATCTGCGGCCAGCGCTTCGGAGCCACTGCCCACGTCCTGGGCATCGGCGCTCAAGAACACCTGGCCGCTGGCGGGCTCCGAACGCAGCTTCACCACGTTGTTGTGCTGGTCAGCCAGCACGGCAATCCGCTCAAGGGTGGCCACCAGGGGCTTGCGCTCTAGGCAAATGCTGCGGCTGAAACTCTCGGGGATTAGCTGGCCATAGTTGGGGTAGGTGCCCTCCAGGGTGCGGCTGGTGAGCACCTGATCAGCCCAAAGGAACACCACTTGGCCGCGGTCACAGAAAAGGCTGATCGATTCATCGCTGGGGCGGGCCGATAGCAGCCGTTCCAGTTCGCGGAGGGAACGGGCTGGCACCGTAACGGCAAAAGCTTCCGCCCCCTCATCGGCGCCAGCACTGGCATTACCACTGTTGCTGTTGCGCAAAACGGCCAGGCGGTGGCCATCGGTGGCGGCGAATTCAAGGCCGCCGTTTTCCACCTTCAGGTGGATACCCGTGAGGATTTGCTTGGCCTCATCGGCGCTGCTGGCAAACAGGGTGCTGCGCAAGCCCTCCACCAGGGCCTGGCCGCTGAGCAGGATCGGCTGGCCGTTCTGCACCAGGGGCAGTTCAGGGAAATCCTCAGCGGTCATCCCCCGCATTTGATAGCTGCCGGTAAGGGCCGACAACTCGGTCTGTTCCTGACCCTCCGCACAGGAAAGCGTTAGCGGCCCATCGGCGGGCAAACGGCTCACGATGTCGGTGAGCAGCTTTGCCGGCAGGGTAATAGCACCGCTGGCCTCCACCTGGGCCGGAAAACTGGTTTGGATGCCAAGGCTGAGGTCAAAGCCCGTAAGGCTCAACCGACCAGCGGCCGCATCGGCCGTGAAAAGCACATTGGCAAGCACCGGATGGGTGGGTCTACCGGCGATGGCGCGGCTTACCAACTGCAAGCTGCCGTTCAGTTCCGTTTGGCTGCAGACCAACTTCATCGCCATTGCCAACTTCAGCGCTACCAAGCTTCCACACCAACCGGCAAACCGCAACGAGTGCTTACCCATCCCTACGAAAAGGATTAAAGATTTTTCTAAGAAGAAAAAACAAATCGCAGTAGTAGGGCCTGGGGAAACAGGGGAAAAAGCTGCAAAGCGCCTATTCAACAGCGTTTGATCAAGCTTGGGCCTGGGGAGTTTTTTGGGGATATGGGGATAAAAAAGAGCTTTTCCACTGGTTTGAAAGCCTGGGGAAAAACAGGCCAGGATTCAGCTCTTTTTTATCCCCAGGTTTTGCACAGGTTTTTGCTAGCTGCTCCCCAGACAGATCTTGGGTTGGTTGGGCTTCATCACCATTAAAAAACCCCCTGTGACAGGGGGTATCGGGCAGGTTTTTTTGGCTTTTAGAAGCCCAGCACCCTGGCAACGGTGGCCACCTCAGGGTCCAGGTCCCCGTGGAAGGTGGCCTCGCTGTGGTCGATGGCGCTGGTGGGATCCTTTAGGCCATTGCCAGTGAGCACACAAACCACCCGGGCGCCGGCGGGTACCTCTTCGGCACGCTTGAGCAGGCCCGCCACTGAGGCGGCGCTGGCGGGTTCGCAGAACACCCCTTCCTCCCGGCCGAGGAAGCGATAGGCATCAAGGATTTCGCTGTCGCTGACGGCGGCAAAACCGCCACCGCTTTCCTCCCGCACCTTCAGGGCTTTTTCCCGGTTAGCTGGGTTGCCGATGCGGATGGCAGTGGCGATGGTGTCTGGGTTTTCCACCGTTGTGCCACTTACCAGCGGCGCAGAACCGGCGGCCTGGAAACCCATCATCCGGGGCAGAAGTTTGCTGCGACCTGCCCGCTTGTATTCCTTGAATCCCATCCAGTAGGCGCTGATGTTGCCGGCATTGCCCATGGGAATGCAGAGCCAGTCGGGGGCATCCCCAAGCACATCTACCACCTCAAAGGCGGCGGTTTTTTGACCTTCAAGCCGGTAGGGATTTAGGGAATTGACCAGGGTTACTGGATAGCGGTCTGCCAGCTCGCGCACAATCGTGAGCGCCCGGTCGAAGTTGCCGCGCACCGCCAGCACCTCAGCGCCGTAGAGCAGCGCCTGGGCCAGTTTTCCCTGGGCCACATAGCCATCGGGGATCAACACAAAGGCCCGCATGCCCCCCCGGCGGGCGTAGGCGGCGGCGGCGGCCGAGGTGTTGCCTGTGCTGGCACAGATCACCGCTTCGGCGCCGGCTTCCTTGGCCTTGCTCACGGCCATGGTCATGCCCCGGTCCTTGAAGCTGCCGGTGGGATTAAGGCCATCCACCTTGAGATGCACCTTGATGCCCCTCCCCAGGCGGGCGGAGAGGGCCGGAGCAGGCACCAGGGGAGTGGCCCCCTCACAGAGGCTCACCACTGGGGTGCGATCACTCACGGGCAGCCAACGGCTGTAGCCGTCGATCAATCCTTGCCAGTTCTGATGGATCGGCCGCTGGATCAGGCGGCGAATGGAGTCAGAGAACGGCACGGGGCTGCCAAAAGCGCAATTTACTCAGGAGCCGCGCAGACCATCGAGGGGGGCATCGGAAAAGAAGCGCACCAGATCAGTGATCGATGAGGCTTTTTTCACTAGCACCAGCAACTGGGGAATATCTACGGCCATGTCTTCGGCGGGATAGGCCTTGAGGAAACTGAGCGGGCTTAATTTGCCGCTGCCGTCGGCCACCCCCAGCACCAGGGCCGAGCGTAGGGCTGGAATTCCGGCCTTAGGGGCCCGCAGGGGATGGACGATGGCGGTGGCCCTTTCCAAGATCGCTTCGCCGATGCGGGTATTCAGTAGGCGGCTCGTGAGGACCACTGGCAGGGGCAATTCTGTTTTAAGCAGGCCCTGAACAGTTTTTGGTGATTGTTTACTGAATTTGATTAGATCAGCCAGCAGGCCTTGGGGTACCCCGGTTTTCACAAAATCTTCCAGGTCTTTTACGAAGATGGTGCGGCGGAAGGCACCACTTACAAAAACGATGTTGTCGGTGGCGAAGGCGGGGCTGCCCAGCAGCACACTGGCCAAGCCCAGGGAAGTAAGAAAACGAAGCACGGCCCACTCAAGCGACCATTAAATCTAGGTCGTTTTGCTGGGCCGCTTCGCTTAGGTCGTTTCGATCACCTGCAGGCGTAGTTCTGGTTCCACCAACACATCACGCACCAGGCGCACCAGTCCCCGTTCCGCCAGGCCCCTGGCCAGCTCCAGCCCCATGCGGCGCAGGTCTGGTTCCGCCAACAACCGCGGCAGCCTGCTGGTGAGTAGTTGGGGTTCAAAGCCGGGCAGTTTTTGGAGGATGCCCAGCAATTCTCGGATCGGTTCCAGTTTCAGTAGGGGATTTGTTTGTGGGAGGCGGGGCCGTTGCAGGCCTGGGGGCCGCAGGCGGCGGGGCAGTTGTCGCCCTAGGCCTTGGAACAGTTGCCAGCCGGCCGCATCGATTTGGTCAGCGGTGGCATCTACCAGTTGTTGGCGCAGCAAGCCCCCCTTGGGGGAGAACAGAAAATCAAGGGTTTGATCCAAAAGGCCCTCGAGGTCTAGCTGGTCCTGTTGGCCGGCACTCACCACCAAATTTTCAAGGCGGCTCCAGCGGAATATTTCGCCATCGAAGAGCATTTCCTTGAGGGACCGGCGCAGGTTTGGATCGGCGTCTTCCAGCAGGCGGCGGGCGAAATAGGGGTAGGCTGCCCCAAGGATCTTGAAGTTGCGATCCACACTTAGGGCAATGCCTTCCAGGGTTATTAGTGAGCGGATTATTAGGGCGTAGTAAGGAGGTACCTGGAAGGGGAATTTATACATAACCCCAGAAAGATCATCGGTAACTGCTTTAAAGTCCATGCGGCTTACCCCCTGTTCTATCGCCTGGCCAAACACCTGTTCAAAGGCCGGAACAATTGGTTTTAGATTAACTTCCTCTGCTAAAAATCCCAGACTAACAAAATCCTTAGAAAGGGCATCAAAATTGCGGTTTACCAGATGTACCACCGCCCGGATTAGGCCCGTGCGTGATTCACGGCTAACTTCGCTCATCATGCCGAAATCGAGGTAAGCCAGCCGGCCATCGGCCAGGGCTAGCAGGTTGCCTGGGTGGGGATCGGCATGGAAGAAGCCATGTTCCAACAGTTGTTGAAGGCTGCAGTTCACCCCCACTTGCACCAGTTCCTCTGGATCTACCCCCATTGCTTTTACGGCTTCTAGCTTGGTGAGTTTCACCCCTTCAATCCATTCCATCGTGAGCACCCGCCGGCTCGTTAGTTCCCGGTATATGGCCGGTACGGCAATCCGTGGGTTGTGGCGGTGGAGCTCGGCAAAGCGTTCGGCATTGGAGGCTTCATTGAAGTAATCCATCTCCTCAAATACCCGTTTGCCTAATTCATCAATTAGCGCCACTAGATCGCTACGGATCAAACCAATATTTGCCTTTAGCCAGCCGGCAATTATGCGTACGATATAAAGATCAAGGGTGATCTGTTCCCTTAGGCCAGGCCGTTGCACTTTTACGGCCACGCTGCGGCCATCACAGAGGCTGCCGCGATATACCTGCCCGAGGGAGGCGGCGGAGATCGGTTCAGCTTCCAGGCTGCCAAACAGGCTGTCCACATCGGCTCCCAGGTCTTGTTCGATGCAGGCCCGGGCCAGGTCACTGGGGAAGGCGGGCAGTTGATCCTGGAGCCGGGCCAGTTCCTCGAGCAGCGCCGGTGGCACGATGTCTGGCCGGGTGGAAAGGGCCTGGCCCGCCTTAATGAAGGCCGGCCCCAGTTCCGCCAGCAGGTTGGCGGTTTCCCGGGCCCGGGCTTGGGCCACCTCGGGATCTTTGAGCCGGCCCAGGAATTTGTCGCTCAATACCCCAAGCAAGAGCAAACCAATCGGTATCAGGGTTTGATACAGCCGTCGCAGTAAGCGTTGGGGATGGCCGGCATAGATCCGGCTGATCGCTGCGGGGTCGTAGCTGTTAAGCCCAGCCGCTTCGATGAAATCGCTGAGGGCGGTCATGGCACCAGCGGCAACTAGCACTCTTTTAAAGGACAGCAAACCCGTTACGCTGCGCCCGGCGACCGGAGGCCAAGGTTGCTTACGGCTCTGAAGATCACCAATATCGCCCTGATCGACAGTCTGGAGCTGTCGTTTGGCCCCGGTTTAACGGTGCTCACCGGGGAAACAGGATCCGGCAAATCAATTCTGCTCGATGCCCTTGATGCGGTTACCGGTGGCGGCCAACCCCAGCGGCTGTTGCGGGTGGGCTGTGGCCGCGGAGCCATTGAGGCCAGCTTTGCTTTTAGCCCTGGTTTGCGGTTTTGGTGTGAGCAGCAACAGCTCGACCTGGAGCAGGAACAGGAGTTACTGCTCAGCCGGGAGCTTCGGCTCCAGGAGGGCCGTTTCAGCAGCCGCAGCCGCTTAAACGGGGTGCTGTTGAGCAAACCGCTGTTGGCGGAGCTGAGGCCCCTGTTGCTAGATCTCACTGGCCAGGGTCAAACCCAGCAGTTGGGGCGCCCCGGCCAGCAGCGCCGTTGGCTGGATCGCTTTGGCGGTGCCGAGTTGTTGGCCTCTTTGGAACCGGTGCGCCAGGCCCACCGCACTTGGAAGCAGGTGGCCCAGCAGTGGGCCCAGGCCCAGGCCGATGGTGAGCGGCTCGCCCGGGAAAGGCAGGAGGCCCAGGGGTTACTGCAGGAACTGGAAAGGGCCCAGTTGAATGATCCCCAGGAACGTCAGTTGTTGGAGCAGGAACAGGACCGGCTCTGCCATGGGGTGCGGCTCCAGCAGGGTTGTGGGCATTTGTTGGGGCGGCTCCAGGAGGGGGCTGAGGCGGCACCTGCGGTGTTGGAGCACCTGGCGGCCTGTGACCAGGAGCTGGCGGCCATGGCCGCCCTAGACAGCAGCCTCGAGCCCCTGCAGCAGCGTTGGCTGGAGACCCATGGGGCCCTGCAGGATTTGACCCGGGAGCTGGACCACTACGGCGCTGGCCTCGATGCCGATCCAGAACACTTAGCTGCCCTCCAGGAACGCATCGCCGCCCTCAAGGCCCTGGAGCGGCGCCATGGCCTTGATCTGCCTGCCCTGATCGAGCGGCGCGACCAGTTGCGCGACCAGTTGTTTGAGGGAAGCGTGGAGACGGCGCTGGCGCTGCTGGCCGAGGAGGAGCAGCGGGCCCGCCAACGGCGGGACCAGGCCTGTGGCCTGCTCACCGCCCAGCGCCAACGGGCGGCCCAGGCCCTGGAAACCGAATTGATGGCGGCGCTGCGGCCCATGGCCCTGCCGGCGGTGCGCTTCAGCGTTGCCCTGGAGCCCTGGGGCCCCGGGGAGGAGGGGGCGGAAACCGTCCAGTTTTTGTTTTCAGCCAATCCCGGCCAGCCCTTGGCTCCCCTGCGGGAGGTGGCCTCCGGTGGGGAGATGAGTCGTTTTCTGTTGGCCTTGAAAACCTGTTTGGTGGAGGGCGATCAGGGGAGCAGCCTGCTGTTTGATGAGATCGACGCTGGGGTTAGTGGTCGGGTGAGTGCTGCCATGGCCAGTTTGTTGCGCCGCCTGGCCGCCACGCGCCAGGTGTTTTGTGTGACCCACCAGCCGGTGGTGGCGGCCGCGGCTGATCAGCACTTACAGGTGAGTAAGGCGGTGGAAGGGGGTCAAACCTTGCTGCGAGTGTCCCACCTGCGGGACGGTGAGGAGCGCCAGCGGGAACTGGCGGAACTGGCCGGTGGGGACAGCGGTGAGGCGCGGGAATTTGCGGCCAGCCTCCTGCAGACCGCCAGCGCCAGCAGGCCTCAGTAGAGTCGCCAATCAACGAGCTTGATCAATGCCCCGCGCTAAAGCCGCTCCCGGGCAGGCCTTGGAGGCACTCACCGGCGGCAGCCTGGGGGAGGTGATCCGGGTGCGGGGGGCCCGCCAGCACAACCTGCGCAACGTTGATATCACCCTGCCCCGCAATCGCCTGGTGGTTTTCACCGGGGTAAGCGGCAGCGGCAAGAGTTCCCTGGCCTTTGACACGATCTTTGCCGAGGGCCAACGGCGCTATGTGGAGAGCCTTTCCACCTATGCCCGTCAGTTTTTGGGCCAGGTGGATAAGCCTGATGTGGATGCGATCGAAGGGCTTTCCCCAGCAATTTCGATTGATCAGAAATCCACCAGCCACAACCCACGCTCCACCGTGGGCACGGTGACGGAAATTCAGGATTACCTGCGGCTGCTATTTGGCCGGGCTGGGGAACCCCATTGTCCCCAGTGCGATCGCTCGATCCAGCCCCAGTCGATCGATGAAATGGTCGATCAGATTCTGTTGTTGCCGGAGGGTTGCCGTTATCAGTTGTTGGCGCCGGTGGTGCGGGGCAAGAAGGGCACCCACACCAAATTGTTGAGTGGTTTGGTGGCTGAGGGATTTGCCCGGGTGCGGATTAATGGGGAGGTGCGCGAACTCTCCGACAACATCGAGCTTGATAAAAACCACGCCCACAACATTGAGGTGGTGGTTGATCGCCTGGTGGCCCGGGAGGGGGTGCAGGAAAGGCTCACTGATTCACTGCGCACCGCCCTGAAGCGCGGCGATGGCTTGGCCCTGGTGGAGGTGGTACCCAAGAGCGGTGAGGAATTACCTGAGGGGGTAGAGCGCGAACGGCTCTATTCCGAGAATTTTGCCTGTCCCGTCCATGGGGCGGTGATGGAGGAGTTATCGCCACGGTTGTTTTCGTTTAACAGTCCCTATGGCGCCTGCCCCGATTGCCATGGCATCGGTTTCCTGCGCAAGTTCACCGAACAGCGGGTGGTGCCAGATCCAAGCCTGCCGGTGTATGCCGCCGTGGTGCCTTGGAGTGATAAGGAAAACAGCTATTACTTCTCGCTGCTTTACAGCGTTGGCCAGGCTTTTTCCTTTGAATTGAAAACCCCCTGGAAGGAGTTGAGTCGCCCCCAACAGGAGGCGGTTTTGTTTGGCACCAAGGAGCCAATCCTGATAGAAGCTGATAGTAGATACAACAAGTCGAAGGGTTTTGAACGGCCCTTTGAGGGGGTGCTAGCGATCCTGGAGCGGCAGCTGCAGGATGCCGGCGGAGAAGCAGCCCGCCAGAAGCTGGAGAAGTTTCAGGAATTAGTGCCCTGTGCCACCTGTACGGGTAAGCGTTTGCGCCCGGAAGCCCTGGCCGTGCGCATTGGCCCCTATGGCATCACCGATCTCACGGCCGTGAGTGTGGGCGAATGTTTGGAGCGAATTGAGGCCCTGATGGGGGTTGGCTCCGATGGGGAGCCTTTGATGGGTCCCCGCCAGATCCAGATCGCTGATTTGGTATTGCGGGAGATCCGCATGCGCCTGCGCTTCTTGATTGATGTGGGCCTCGATTACCTCAGCTTGGATCGGCCGGCCATGACCCTTTCCGGCGGGGAAGCCCAGCGGATTCGGCTGGCCACCCAGATCGGTGCAGGGCTCACCGGCGTGCTGTATGTGCTGGATGAACCCAGCATTGGTTTGCATCAACGGGATAACGATCGCCTGCTGGCCACCTTGATCAAATTGCGTGACTTGGGTAACACCTTGATCGTGGTTGAACACGACGAGGACACAATCCGTGCCGCCGATTACATCGTAGACATCGGCCCCGGCGCCGGCGTACATGGGGGAAGGATTGTGGCCCAAGGGGGCTTGGCTGAGTTAATTGCCGCGGAGGATTCATTAACGGGGGCCTATATGAGTGGTCGTCTTTCGATCCCCACCCCCCCCGAACGGCGCCAGGCAAATACCCGCAAGTTGTCGATGCTTAATTGCCAACGCAATAATCTCCAGAATCTAGATGTGGAGATTCCCCTCGGCCGTTTGGTGGCGGTAACAGGGGTGAGTGGCAGTGGCAAGAGCACCCTGGTAAATGAACTTTTGCATCCTGCCCTGGAGCATCAACTGGGCACAAAGGTGCCTTTTCCGGCTGGTCTTGATGAACTAAGGGGTATTAGTGCCATAGATAAGGTGATTGTGATTGACCAATCGCCGATTGGTCGTACACCCCGCTCAAACCCTGCCACTTACACCGGCGCCTTTGATCCAATCCGCCAGGTGTTTGCCGCCACCGTCGAAGCTAAAGCTCGCGGATATCAGGTGGGCCAATTCAGCTTCAATGTGAAGGGAGGCCGCTGTGAATCCTGTGGGGGCCAGGGGGTGAATGTGATTGAAATGAACTTCTTACCCGATGTATATGTGCAGTGTGATGTGTGCAAAGGGGCCCGCTATAACCGCGAAACCTTGCAGGTGAAATACCGCGATTTCACAATCGCCGATGTGCTGGAAATGACGGTGGAACAGGCCGCCGATGTGTTTTCTGCCATTCCCCAGGCGGCCGATCGCCTGCGCACCCTGGTGGATGTGGGGCTTGGTTATGTGAAGTTGGGCCAGCCGGCCCCCACCCTTTCCGGCGGAGAAGCCCAGCGGGTGAAGTTGGCCACAGAGCTTTCTAAACGGGCCACCGGTAAAACCCTTTATCTGATTGATGAACCCACCACGGGCTTGAGTTTCTATGACGTGCACAAGTTGATGGAGGTGATGCAGCGGCTGGTGGATAAGGGCAATTCAATCCTGGTTATCGAACATAATCTCGATGTGATCCGTTGCGCCGATTGGGTAATTGATCTTGGCCCCGAGGGCGGCAATAAGGGCGGTGAGATTATTGCCTTTGGTACCCCAGAGGAGGTGGCTGCCCATCCCACCAGTCATACGGGTAGATATCTCAAGCAAGTGCTGGCCCAGCATCCGCCAGAGCCGGTGGCGGTTTAAGGGTATAAATTGATTTTTTAAGGCTAAATTTTTCGTATAAATTTGCGGTTAAGTTTCTGGCGAGCAAGTTTGTTTTGGTTAATATTTGGTTAATACTTTGTGACCTGTTTGCGACTGGCTTCCAAATGGTCATCTTTGGATTTGTGTCTAACTCAATTTGTGGCAACCTGGATAATTTCAGATAATATATATGGGAATCTGATCCATCTTGGTTTCAATGAACACGATGCTTGTTGCCAGGTCTGCGGCTGTGGCACTGTTGCTGCTGCCCTCCCTTGCTTCCGCTAAGCCCCAGTACGGCTACAAGGGCGACGTGGCCCCGGAAAAGTGGGCTGAATTGAGCCCGAAGTACGCCGCCTGCTCCGATGGTGCTGAGCAAGCCCCTGTGAACATTGTTTCCAGCGCCGCCGTAAAGAAAACCGAATCTCGCCCCCTGAAGCCCAGCTACGGGCCCACCACCGGTGACGTGGTGGTTAACACCGGCACCACCATTCAGGTGAACACCTCCGGGGGCCTTAAAATTGGTGACGCAGACTACAAGCTGCTGCAATATCACCTGCACGCCCCAGCGGAGGAAGCGATCAATGGGGTTCATTACGACATGAACGCTCACCTGGTGCACCAGGGCGGTGATGGCAAGCTGGCAGTGATCAGTGTGTTGTTTAAAAAGGGTGCCTCCAATGCCTACTTGGAGTCATTCTGGAATAAACTTCCCCAGAAAAAAGGTGAAAAGGTTGAGCTGAACTTGCCGGCTCTCAGTGGCATGTTGCCCCCCAGCCTTGGCTATTACTCCTACCCCGGATCGCTCACCACCCCCCCCTGCACCGAGGGGGTTCAGTTCTTCATCCTTAAGCAGCCCGTAACGCTCTCGGCTGAACAGCTGGCAGCCTTCCGTCGGCTTTATCCGATGAACGCCAGGCCCCTGCAACCCCTTAATGAACGGGTAATCAAAACCAGTAACTGATCGGCCCCCAGTTAAAACCTCTGGGTGGTGATGCAAGATCAGCACAAGTTGATCGCTTCAGCATGGTCACCCTGGGTTGGTTTAAGGGGGCGCCGGCGCTGCTCCTCTTTGGTTTGGGCTTGGCCACCCCTGCCCGGGCCATTGAGGAGTTACGCCTGCGGTTGCCCCTGCTGCAGCAAAATCTCACCGCCCGGGTGTCGGAACTGGCAACTCCCGAGGCCCTTTGGGCCGGTAGCAGTGATCTGGCTGAATTGAACCGCGCCACCAATGGGGAATATGCGCGCTCGATTCAGGAGTTATTGAACACGGCACTGCCGCTCCAGAACGATGCCGACAGCGCCATGGCCCAGCAGGGGGAACTGCTGCTCAGGCGTTTGATCGATGTGGACCCCGGCCACCATCAGCAACTAACCAGCGAGCCAGTGCTGGCCGGCCTTAAGGCGGCCCAGGCCCAGGCCCAGGGGGGCAAGGTGACGCTGTTGTCGTTACTGCAGGCCATTCCTGGCAAGAGTGTCACCATTCGCCTGGATCGCGCCTTGCCCTACCTCCAGAGGATGAAGGCGCAACAGCTGGCCCTGGATCAATTGATCCCCAGCTTTGCCAAGGCAGGCCCAGCCGCCGCCGCCCAACTAAAACCTGGCAAGTTTCCGATCAAAACTGAGGTTGTCTCCCTAACGGTTGAGGGCCAGGCTGAGCCGGTGGAGGTGACCCTGGTGCGGCCGGTGGGGCCCCCAAGCCTGCCGCCGGTGGTGATCTCCCACGGGCTTTGGTCTTCCCCGGGCAGCTTTTTGGGTTGGGCCCAGCACCTGGCTTCCCACGGGGCACCAGTGTTCCTGCCGCGCCATGCGGGCAGCGACCTGAATCAGCAGGCGGCAATGTTGTCGGGCCAGGCAGCGCCGCCGGATCCCCAGGAATTTCTGCGGCGGCCGCGGGAGGTGAAGGCGGTACTTGATGCCCTTGGGGCTGGCAGCTTCCCCGGCGCTGAGGGCATCGTTCCCCGCAATGTGGTGTTTATCGGCCATTCCTGGGGGGCCACCACCGCCCTGCAGCTGGCCGGCGCCCGCAGCCGCTCCACCGACCTCTGGAAATCCTGTACGGATCCGGATCACCCCAAACGCAATCTCAGTTGGGTGTTGCAATGCAGCTTCCTTTCGGCAGCGATTCCTGATTCCCTGGCGGATCCCCGCATCACCCGGGTGGCAGCGGTAAGTCCACCCCAGGGGCTGGTGTTTGCCGCTGGTTTGGCGGATCTGCAGGTGCCCGTGTTGGTGGTGTCTGGTAGCCGGGATCTGGTGGTGCCGGCCCAGCCGGAAGCGCTTAGCCCCTTTAGCCAGTACCCCAGGTTGGGAAGCCAGTTGGTGTTGGTGGAGGGGGGCACCCATTTCAATTTGCCGGCGGCGGCAGATTCCAACGGGGGCCCCCTGCGGGCCCTTTTGCTGCGTTGGGTGCAGGGCCAGCCGATCGATGCCAATAGTGGACTGGCGGATCCCGCAGGTTTGTCGATGCGGCTGCCGCCGCGTCCATGAGCCGGCGGCGGGGCATCTGCGCCCCTTGTTTATCCGTAGTCGCTAAATCTGCCTAGGAGAAGGGAGGTCAATGATCTCAACCCAGCGAGCTCAGCCCTACCTATGGGTTTGTACCTGCTGCATCTCCATCTCCACGGTTTATTCCGGGGCCAAAACCTTGAGCTGGGTCGGGATGCAGATACCGGTGGCCAGAGTCAATATGTGTTGCAGCTGGCCCAGGCCCTGGGGGAGCGCCCAGAACTTGATCGGCTTGAACTGATTACCCGCTGTATTGAAGATCCTTGCCTGAGCGCTGATTACAGCTTGAGGCGTGAAACCCTTTCCTCAAAAGTTTCAATCCTGCGGTTGCCCTTCGGGCCAAGCCGATATCTGAGCAAGGAACAGCTCTGGCCCCATCTGCGGCAGTTAGTGCATCAGTTGGTGTTGCACATTTCCCTGCAGCAGCGGCGTCCCCACTGGATCCATGCCCACTACGCCGATGCCGGTTGGGTGGGGGCCCAGCTGCAGCGGCGCCTCGGCATTCCCCTGGTATTCACCGGCCATTCCTTGGGTAGGGAAAAGCAGCGGCGGCTGTTAGCCCTCGGCCAGTTGCCCGAGCAGTTGAACCGCGACTACTGCATCGAGCGCCGCATTGCCGCAGAGGAAGCTGCTTTGGCCGCCGCCAGCCTGGTAATAACTAGCAGCTGCCAGGAGGCCCAGGGGCAATACGTTCAGTACAAAAACTTTCACCCCGACCTGCCTGAGGTGATCCCCCCGGGTGTGGATCTAGGGCAGTTCCATCCCCATGGCATTGCCGGTGAGGATGCCGAAATCTGCGCCCTGCTGGCCCCTTTCCTGGGCGAACCCGAGCGCCCCTGCCTGTTGGCCCTTAGTCGCTTGGATCGCCGTAAAAATATTCCCGCCCTGGTGGCGGCCTTTGGCAGTAGCGATTTCCTTCGGCAGCACTACAACCTCGTGTTGGTGCTGGGCTGCCGCCAGGATTTGCAGTTGCTGGGCCAGGAACAACGGCAGGAATGGCAGTTGTTGCTTGAGGCCATTGATCGCCACAATCTTTATGGCCAGGTGGCCTATCCCAAGCAGCACAGCCGGGCCCAGGTGCCAGCCCTGTTGCGTTGGGTGGCCCGGCGCCGCGGTTTGTTTGTGAACCCGGCCCTCACGGAACCCTTTGGGCTCACCCTGCTGGAGGCGGCCGCCTGCGGGTTGCCGGTGGTGGCCACCGACGACGGCGGTCCGGTGGACATCCTGCAGCGCTGTGGCAACGGTTTGCTGGTGAATGTGGCCCTGGGCGGCCAGCTGCGCCGGGGCCTTGAACAGGCCACTGCCGCTGGCGCCCCTTGGGATACCTGGCGGGCCCAGGGCCTGGCGGCGGTGGCTGAGGCCTACCACTGGTCTGCCCATGCCCGCCGCTACCTCCAGGTGGCCCAGGCCCTCTGGGGCAGCGCTAGGGCCAGTTCAGCCCACCAGCACCTCTACGGCGGCGGCGGCAGCATCGGCGCGCCGCCGCGCTTCCGCAAGATCTACGCCCCGGGCCAGGGCTACGCCCATGCGTCGTTGGGGCCACGCCTCTGGCTTGCCAAATAACAACACCTGGCTTTCGGGTTGGGCCAGGGCCGTGGCGACCCCGCCGTAGCTAACGGGGGCCCCGGTTTGGGGGGATCCGGCCAGGATCACCCGGCTGGCGGCTGGGCCGTTGGAGTTGATCGCCCCGATCGGCAAGCCCAGCACCGCCCGCAGGTGCAGTTCAAATTGATTCAGGTTTTGGCCTGCCAGGGTCACCAGGCCCGTGTCATGGGGCCGGGGCGAAAGCTCGGAAAAAATCACCTCCCCGGCTGAGATAAAGAACTCCACCCCAAATATCCCCACCCCCCCCAGGGCATCGGTGACGAGCCGGGCCATGCGCTGGGCCTCTAACAGTTGGGCCGGTTGCATTTGCGCTGGTTGCCAGCTGCATTGGTAATCGCCCCGCTCCTGCAGGTGACCAATGGGCGGGCAAAAGAGGGTGGGGCCCTGCTGCTGGCGCACGGTTAGCAGGGTGATTTCCTGCTCAAAACGCAGGAATTCCTCCACGATCACCAAGCTGGCGTTGCCCCGGGCCCCGGCGGCGGCGGCCTGCCAGGCCTGGGCCAGTTCGGCGCTGTTTTTGGCCACGCTCTGGCCCTTGCCCGAGGAGCTCATCACCGGTTTCACCACCACCGGCCAGCCCAGGGGGGCGGCGGCTTCGGCCAGTTCGGTGGCGCTGCGGGCATAGCCGTAGCGGGCCGTGCGCAGGCCCAGCTCGACGGCGGCCAGGTCGCGGATGCGGTCGCGGTTCATCGTGGTGGCCGTGGCCCGAGCCGTGGGGATCACGGTGATGCCCTCCGCCTCCAGTTCCGCCAGGGCGTCCACCGCCAGGGCTTCGATTTCCGGAATCACCAGGGCCGGCTGCTGGGCCCGCACCAGTTTTTTAAGGGCCGTTGCATTCGTCATTGGGATCACCACGGCTTCGTCGGCCACCTGCATGGCCGGGGCACCGGCATAGCTATCTACGGCCACCACCCGGCAGCCCAGCCGTTGGCCGGCGATGGCCAGCTCTTTGCCGAGTTCACCGCTGCCCAGCAGCAGCAGGGTGGCGGGCAGCAGCGGCGAACTCATGGGGAAAGCGGTAATTACAAAAGGAACTGTGGGGCACGACTGCTAGACCTGGGGCGTTCGCCGCAGGATCAGGTTGTTTGCCTACGCCACGGCCGGGGATCCCGGTGCCCTGCCCTTTGGGCTTGACCTGGCCGGTCTCCAGAACGGTGTTCTGGTGTACCTGGCCCTCTCAGGCGTGGTGTTCATCATTATCTGGGTGGTGGGTTTCCTGAAGCGTTAGCTGAGGTTGTCGTTGGGGGCCTCGGCCCAGGGGTGATCAAGCCCTAGGAGCAGTTGCCGTTCCGGGGCCTCCTCACTAATGAAGCCGTAGGCCTTGAACAGTTCTGGATCCTGGTGGGTGATCCGTTGGAGTCCCTCCAACCGTTCCACCTGGAAGCCTTCAGCGGCCATGCGTCTCAGCAGCTGGGCTGCTTCCTCAAGCCGGGCGGCCATGGCATTGAGGCTGGCACAGTCTTCAGTGAGTCCCTTTTCCTTCCAGGTGAAATAGGGCAAGGGGGGCCGGCGGCGACCCCTGAATTCTGGCCCCGAATTGTGAGGATGGGGGGCGGTTTAGTGGGGTCTTAGCAACAGCCCCAGGGCGCCGAGGCCCAGGCTGGCGGCCCAGAAGCTCACTACCACTTGCAGTTCGCCCCAACCCCCCAGCTCGAAGTGGTGATGCAGCGGCGCCATGCGGAATAGGCGGCGCCCCTGGCCATCGGCGCCCTTGGTGGCCTTAAACACCCACACCTGCAGGATCACCGAGAGCGATTCAGCCAGGAACACGCCCCCCATCACCAGCAGTGGCCAGAGGCTGTTGGAGAGCAGGGCGATGGCACTGAGGGCAGCCCCCATGGCCAGGGAGCCGGTGTCGCCCATGAAAATCCGCGCTGGGTTGCGGTTGTGCAGTAGGAAACCGAGCCAGGCCCCAGCTAGGGCCCCACATAAGCCCGCCAGGGCGGGGTCACCGCTGTTGCCGCGCAGCATCAGCTGTAGCCCTAGGCCGAGGAAAACAATGGCGCCCACCCCGGCGGCCAGGCCATCAAGGCCATCGGTGAGGTTGGTGGCGTTGCTTTCAGCTAGAAATACAAATAGGGCCAGGGGCCAGATCAACAGGCCCAGGGGCAACACCAAGCCAAAGGGCAGGGCAATGCTGCTGGCGATGGCGCCATGGAGGGCGGCCCAGAGCAGGAATAGGCCGGCGGCCAGGGCCTGGAGCAGCAACTTGCCCCGGGGGCTGAGGCCGGTGTTGGTGCGTTTGGTGAGGCTGCGCCAATCGTCTACGGCGCCGATCAGCATGAAGGCCAGGGTTACCAGGGCCACGGGCAGGAGCCGTTGATCCCCCGGACTGACCAGGCCACCCACCAGGAGCCCACAGGGCACCAGCAGCAGGCCGCCCATGGTGGGGGTGCCTGATTTGGTGAGGTGGGATTGGGGCCCCTCCTGGCGGATCACTTGGCCCAGCTTTAGGGCCCGCAGCCGTGGGATCCCCAGCAGACCCACCAGCCAGCTGAGCCCTGCGGCCAGCAGCATTGGTGGCGTTAATTGGAAGGCGCCAAGGGCCAGGTCTGAGGCCAAGGCTGCCAGCAGCAACAGCGCGATCAGGGCCTGGGCCCAGCTGCGACCGGAGCCAGGAAAGGCAGAAAGCTCGGAAGAACGCACCTGGGAATTACGGCGATCCGCCGGGACCCTAGGCCACGGCCATCAGTCTTCCCAGTTTTCTTCCTGGGTTTCGTCCTGTTGGCTGTAGTCCTCTTTTTCGCCCATCAGTGCTGAAAGCTCTTCCTCTTCCACGGTGGAGAGGTCGGCACTGGCGGTTTCCTCATCGGCCACCAAACGGCCAGTGCTTTCCAGCCAGGTGAGCAAATCAGGTTCATCACGCAGGGGCAGCACCGGGGCCGGATCGCTGCGCCTGTAACGGGTAAGCGAAGGGTTGAAACTGTCGAGGCTGCTCATGGTTTAAACCCGCTCCAAGCGCCACAATCTGTCACCCTAAACCATGCCCTCAAAGTCGATGCAGTTTTTGATCGCCTGGGGTGGGGCCCTGCTGGGGGCTGGTCTGTTGCGGTGGGCCGGCCGCCATGACCTGATGCCCCCCCAGGCCCTGCCCTTGGTGCTTGCCCTGGTGCTAGGGCCCCCCTTGGCCATGGGGCTCTGGATCGCTTCCCGCTGGGGGCGCTGGCGCTCGCCATCGGAGAATCCTGCTGATTCCCTCGATTAAGTCGGTGGCAACGCGCATGGCTCGGGCAAAAAAAGTAGTGCTGGCTTACTCCGGCGGGGTGGATACCAGCGTTTGTATCCCTTATCTGCTTAAGGAGTGGGGCGTGGAGGAGGTGATCACCTTCGCGGCCGACCTGGGCCAGGGCGATGAACTGGAGCCAATTCGCCAGAAGGCGCTTGATTCCGGCGCCAGCCAGTCGATCGTGGCCGACCTGATCGAACCCTTCATCACGGAATTTGCCTTCCCCGCCATCCGGGCCAACGCCCTCTATGAGGGCCGCTATCCGCTTTCCACCGCCCTGGCCCGGCCCTTGATCGCCCGGCGCCTGGTGGAGTTGGCCCGGGAGCATGGGGCCGACGCCGTGGCCCACGGTTGCACCGGCAAGGGCAATGACCAGGTGCGATTTGATGTGGCCATCGGAGCCCTCGCCCCCGAGCTCAAGGTGCTTACCCCCGCCCGGGAGTGGGGCTTCAGCCGGGAGGAAACGATTGCCTATGGGGAGCGCTGCGGCATCCCTTCGCCGGTTAGTAAAAAGTCGCCCTATTCGATCGACCTCAACCTGCTGGGCCGTTCCATCGAGGCCGGTCCCCTGGAGGACCCCAATGTGGAACCCCCTGAGGAGATCTATGCCATGACTGTTTCGGTGGATGCTGCCCCCAGCCTTGGCCAAACCGTGGAGATTGGCTTTGAGCAGGGCAACCCCGTGAGCATCGACGGGGTGCGCCTCGATCCTGTGAGCCTGATCCGGCGGGCCAATCAACTGGCCGGCAGCCATGGTTTTGGCCGCCTAGACATGCTGGAAAACCGGGTGGTGGGCATCAAGAGTCGGGAGATCTATGAAACCCCCGGCCTGTTGCTGCTGATCAAAGCCCACCAGGAGCTAGAGAGCCTCACCCTCGCCGCCGACGTGCAGCGCTACAAGCGCCAGATCGAGGCCAGCTGGGCTGATCTCGTTTACCAGGGCCTTTGGTATGGCCCGCTCAAGCAGGCCCTGGATGGCTTCATTGAGCGCACCCAGGCCACCGTCAACGGCAGCGTGCGGATCAAATTGCACAAGGGCAATGCCACCGTGGTGGGCCGCAGCTCCCCCGACAGCCTCTACGTGCCAGATATGGCCACCTATGGCAGCGAAGACCAGTTCGACCACAGGGCCGCCGCTGGGTTCATCTATGTGTGGGGTCTTCCCACCCGCCTCTGGGCAGCGGCTCGCCGTCGGGATGCCGCCCACCGCGGATGAGCCGCAGCAGCGGCGGCAGGGGGGCCTGCTCGACGCTGCCGAGGGCCTGGGGGGGGCGGCGATCGGGAAATCTCAGCCGCACTTCCCCCGGTTGGGGCATCAGCCGTTCCACCAGGGCCCGCAGCCGCTCGTTTTCATCAATCAGCAATTGCTGGCGGTCCAGCACTGGTTCGAGCCGCTGTTGAAACTTGCGCTCGAAGATTCCAGGCAATTCCTCCAGCAGGCTCTCCAGCTCCGCCAGGCGGGCCTCACTTTGCTCCCGCTCCAGTTCCAGCCGGGCGGCGCTGGCCTGGTCCTCCAGATTTTCCAGCCAGTGGGGCATCGGCTCTTGGGCCACTGACCACTCCGCCTGCATGGGCCCACACCTGTCTGGCGGGACCCTATCGGGCTTCAGTCTTCGGCGCCAGCGGGTTCGGCACTGATGGCGGCAGGCTCCCTTTCCTGGCGGGCGGTGGTGGTTTCCGTGGAGGCCACGGGGGTGGTGCTGCGGCCCAGGGAGCTGTGCTGGCCGTCGTACTTGACTGTGAGGTAACGGATCACGTCTTCACTGAGACGCATGGCCCGTTCCAGGGGGCCCACCTGTTGGCCGTCACCGCTGTAGTTCAGCTGTACGTAGATACCTTCGCGGTGTTTGCCGATGTTGTAGGCCAGGCGGCGCTTGCCCCGCAGCTGGCTGTCAATGATCTGGCCGCCGGATTCGATTACCAGATCGCGGTACTTATTGGCATGGGTTTCCACCTCTTCCTCCGGCACGTCCGGCCGCAGGATGTACATGGTTTCGTAGTTTGGCTTCTCGCTCATGGGGCCTGTGGGGTGAACCCGGACCAGTAATCCGGAGGCTTGACTCGGCTGCTAGCCGAATCCGCAAGCCTACCCCTTCGCCCAGGGCTAGAGCTGCAGCCGCACCGCCTCGGAGAGGGTGGGCAAGTCTGGTTCTTTACCCCTTAGGCATTGGCCTAGGGCAAAGAGCAGCACGGCCAGGCTGCCAATGAACACTGTGTTGTTCAAGGTGCGCAGGGCGAAGTTGTCGCCGAGGGGGCCCAGCAGCACGCTGAACACCAACCCCAGCACCACCAGCACGATGTCTAGGAGGATCGCCTGCAGCACATTGAAGCGCAGGAAATAGGGCAAATTCTGGTTGCGTACCACCGCCAGAAACAAGACCAAAAACAACAGGAAGCCCCCAAAGGGCACCCCCCGTTCCAGCAACAGCACCGGCAGGGCCGGCACGGTTAGCCATTGCAGCTGGGGGGCCAGCGGATAAAGGGCCCGGCCAAAGGGCAGGGCGTCGGCCCAGGGCAGCAGGTAGGCGAGCAGGCCCAGCAGCCGCTGCCAGATGGGGATGTCATTCATGGGACCAGGCTAAGGCTGCCGCTGGCGGAGCACCTGCTCCACGGCCTCGCCCATCACCGCCACTGGCAGTTCCCCCAGGCCGGTCCAGAGCCCCAGGGCAACGGCCCCCTGCTGCACCAGCATTTCGAGGCCGTCCTGGGTGGCCAGCCCCCGCTGGGCCGCTTCGATCAGCAGCTTGGTGGGCCTTGGGGTGTACACCACGTCGTACACCAGCGCCCCGGCGGGTAACTGCTCGAGTTGAGCGGTGCTGAGCGGGCTTTGGTGGCGCCATTGGCCCATGCCCAGGGGGGTGCCATTCACCACCAGTTGGGTGCTGGCCAGCACCCCATCAAGGGGTTCATCCCAGCTGCGCAGTTCCAGCGGGGGGGCCCAGCTGGCTACGGCCTCGGCCAGGGCCTCCAGCTTGGCGAGCTGCCGGCCCCTCAGCACCACCCGGGCTATCCCCAGCTCAGCGCAGCTGCGCAGCACCGCCCGCACCACGCCGCCACTGCCCAGCACCAGGGCGGTGCCGCCGGCGAAGTTGCGGCCCCGCAGCGGCGCGAGGAAGCCCAACCAATCGGTGTTGGTGCCATGCCAACCCCCCTGGCCATCGGGCACCAGGGCATTCACGGCCCCCAGCTGCCCAGCCCCAGGGTCAAGGCTTTGCAACAGCGGTGCCACCGTTTCCTTGTGGGGGATCGTGATGCTCAACCCCTTGCAGCCGATGGCGGCCAGCCCCGGCAGCGCCTCCGCCAGCCGGGCTGGCGCCACATCCAGGGCCAGGTAACGCCAGTTCAGCCCCAGCTCCGCCAGGGCGGCGTTATGCATCGCCGGTGAGAGCGAGTGCTGGATGGGGTGCCCCAGCACCGCCAGCAGCTGGGTGGACCCATCGATGGGCATTGGCATTTTCAGGGTCATTGCGGTGCTGCTGGGGAGCGGGTTAGGGGGGCGGGTTGGCGGTTGGGGTTCGGGAACCACCCCTCGCCGGGTCGGCCCCCTACTGGGGAGGATGCAACAAGTTTGAAACGTCCCACAAGGAGTCCTCACAGGTATGGGAAAGGTCGTTGGCATTGATCTCGGCACCACCAACAGCTGCGTTTCGGTGATGGAGGGCGGCAAGCCCACCGTGATCGCCAACGCGGAAGGTTTCCGCACCACCCCCTCGGTGGTGGCCTACACGAAAAACCAAGACCAGCTGGTGGGGCAGATCGCCAAGCGCCAGGCGGTGATGAACCCCGAGAACACCTTCTATTCCGTCAAACGTTTCATCGGCCGAAGGGTTGATGAGGTGAATGAGGAATCGAAGGAAGTGAGCTATGGGGTTGAGAAGGTTGGCAGCAATGTCAAAGTCAAATGCCCGGTGCTGAACAAGCAGTTCGCCCCTGAGGAAATCTCTGCCCAGGTGCTGCGCAAGCTGGCTGAAGACGCCGGCAAGTACCTCGGTGAGACGGTGACCCAGGCGGTGATCACCGTTCCCGCTTATTTCAATGATTCCCAGCGCCAGGCCACCAAGGACGCCGGCAAGATCGCCGGCCTTGAGGTGCTGCGCATCATCAACGAGCCCACGGCGGCAGCCCTGGCCTACGGCCTCGACAAGAAGAGCAACGAACGTATCCTCGTTTTTGACTTGGGCGGCGGCACCTTCGACGTGTCCGTGCTCGAGGTGGGCGATGGTGTTTTTGAAGTGTTGTCCACCTATGGCGACACCCACCTCGGTGGTGATGACTTCGACAAGGTGATCGTTGATTACCTGGCCGACAGCTTCAAGAGCAACGAAGGTATCGACCTCCGCCAGGACAAGCAGGCGCTGCAACGGCTCACCGAAGCCGCTGAGAAGGCAAAGATCGAGCTCTCTAGCGCCACCCAGAGTGAAATCAACCTGCCCTTCATCACGGCCACGCCGGAAGGGCCCAAGCACCTGGATCTCACCCTCACCCGCGCCAAGTTTGAGGAGTTGGCCTCCAAGCTGATTGACCGCTGCCGCGTGCCGGTGGAGCAGGCGCTCAAGGACGCCAAGCTGTCCACCAGCGAGCTGGATGAGGTGGTGATGGTGGGGGGTTCCACCCGGATCCCCGCCGTGCTGGAACTGGTGAAGCGGATCACCGGCAAGGACCCCAACCAAACGGTGAACCCCGATGAGGTGGTGGCCGTTGGTGCCGCCATCCAGGGCGGGGTGCTGGCCGGTGAGGTCAAGGACATCCTGCTGTTGGATGTCACCCCGCTATCCCTGGGGGTGGAAACCCTCGGCGGCGTGATGACCAAGATGATCAGCCGCAACACCACCGTTCCCACCAAGAAGAGCGAGACCTATTCCACGGCGGTGGATGGTCAAACCAACGTGGAAATCCACGTGCTCCAAGGGGAGCGCGAGATGGCCACCGACAACAAGAGCCTCGGCACCTTCCGCCTCGATGGCATTCCCCCCTCCCCCCGGGGCGTGCCCCAGATCGAAGTGACCTTCGATATCGATGCCAACGGCATCCTTAGCGTTACCGCCAAGGACAAGGGCAGCGGCAAGGAGCAAACCATTTCAATCACCGGGGCCTCCACCCTCAGTGACACCGAAGTGGAGAAGATGGTGAAGGACGCCGAAACCAATGCCTCCGCCGATAAGGAACGTCGCGAGAAGATCGACCTGAAGAACGAGTCGGAAACCTTGGTGTATCAATCCGAGAAGCAACTCGCTGAATTGGGTGACAAGATCTCAGCCGATGACAAGGGCAAGGTGGAGGGCTTTGCCAGCCAGCTCAAGGAAGCGGTGGAGAAGGAGGACTACGCCACGATGAAGACCGTGCAGGAGCAGCTGCAACAGGCCCTCTATGCCGCCGGTGCCTCCGTGTATCAGCAGGCCGGTGCCGCCGGGGCTGAGGCCGCCGCCAATGGCTCCGGTGCTTCCGCCTCCAGCGCCGCTGGCGATGATGTGATCGACGCCGAATTTACCGAATCGAAGTGATAGGCGGTTTTTAGCTAATTTCCCCCGCTTGAAATCCTCCGCCGATAAGGCGGGGGATTTTTTATGTCATTTTTGAAGGGCAATAATTTTCAATAAAATTTATGCTAACTTGCGATTTAAGCAAAGGTGATGATTGCTTTGCTTCTCCGCGATTTTTGAGTAGCTCGGCAACCTTGCCTGTTGGCATATATATGCTGGCCTCACCTGCCTTCGCCTGCTCTGTACTTTCTGTTTAGTGGCAGGCAAGGAGCCTGTGGCGGCGTAGCTGAGAGTTGGTGGCGGACTGTCCACTCAAGGGGCTTGTTGGCCGGCCCTCTTCGCTCAAGAAAGCAGCTCTTCAAGTTCATCTCTTGTTTTCTCAACATCGCGGAGAATCTTGGCAAGTAGGCCAGGTCCAAGAGATTCCCCAGAGTGAACTGGTATCACAGTAGTCCGTCCATCAGGATGCCGAAGAAAGTGGTGACTTCCCTTTATACGCTTCTCATCAAAACCAAGCTTTCGGAGTGCCAATACAAGAGATTTACCTGTAATCGCCGAATATATTGACACGGCTAGACTGTTACTCGCTGAACACCAACAAAATCCAGTTGATCAGTTTGATCATCCTGAACCTCAAGGCAAAGCTCAATTGCTTCCTTAATTCGGCTCATCAACTCATCAAGAGAGCGGGCCTGCGTGTGGCAGCCCGCAAGAGCAGGCACACTCGCAATATAAAAGCCCTCTGAGTCTCTTTCGACAACCACATCAAATTGCTTTGCCATGGGAGCCGCCTCTCTCACCTCACCATAGCCTCAACTCAGAGAGTATGAGCTCTTCACTGGGACCGGCCAACGCTGGCTCTTAGTAGCAGGCCAATAGCTACAGCATCTATCAGTAATTCAGGGAGGCCTGTCCACTCTAGGGGGCGCGTTCGAAGGGCCTGCTCAACAGCTGTCCGTCGCGGACTTATTCCGCAAGACTGAGGTTTAAGCCACCTCAGCTTCATCACGCACACCCGCGCTCAGTTTAAGCCCAAGCGCGGAGATCACTTTGAGTACAGTATCAAAACTCGGGCTACGTTCACCTGAAAGCGCTTTATAGAGGCTCTCGCGAGACAAACCTGTCTGGCGCGCGATCTCTGTCATACCTTGAGCGCGAGCAATATCTCCGAGGGCCTTGGCGATGAAAGCTGCATCACCATTCGCTTCTTCAATGCAGGCTTCTAGGTAAGCCGCCATTTCATCGGGAGTTCTGAGCGTCTCAGCGACGTCATAGAGCCTAGTCTTGATCTCGATCATCCATCCTCCTTGATCTGTCGGGACAGTATCAGTGCCTCCTCGATATCTCTGACCTGGGATGACTTATCGCCACCTGCCAGGAGGATGATCAACCTGGAGTCCTTCTGCTGGTAATAGACCCTGTAGCCAGGGCCGTGGTCGATCCGTAATTCAGAAACGCCAGACCCAACAGGCCTGACATCGCCAGGATTGCCGCCAATGAGACGCTCAATCCTGACCTGAACCTTCGCCCTGCCCCTCAGATCACGAAGATCCTGGAGCCAATGAGCAAACCGCTCTGTCTGACGGACTTCAACCACGCCACCACTGTAGCCACCTGGCTACGCCGGGGCAAGCTGCAGATCTGAATCAGCTCGCTTCTGCCAGCTCCTTCGAACGCTGGCCATCACCTGCCCGCAGAAAGCTGCTGGTTCGGGATCTTGTTGGGCTACAGGAAGTTGAAGGGGGCGGGTCAGGTGCATGGCCGTGTTAGCCAGGCCCCTATACAGCGAACATCGCCTGAAGAACACCCAGCAGCTCATTGAGCGTAGTCTCCGACAGTCTCCCCAATTGCTTGACGAGACGTTCCCTATCTACAGCTCTCAGCTGATCAGCCACAACGTGACCGTCTTTACCATCAAACGTGCAACGCACTCGAAAAGGGTATGGATGACCGCCAGTTGTGAGCGGCGCAACGATGAAAGTGCGTAGGTGAGAATTCAGCTCGTCCGGCGACACTATGACACAAGGCCTCGTCTTTCTGATTTCAGATCCGCGAGTGGGATTCAACGCGACAAGGAAGATATCGCCTCTTGAGACGTGTTCTTCAGTCACCAGGACCACTCTTCATCATCAAACCGAGTAGCTGTCATCTCATCGATAAGGCCCTCCGGCTGGAACGCCGCCGCCGCCTCTGCCCAGCCAGCCCTCGGTTGAGCCGACGGCCTGATGGTCAGAACCCCTGGAGCCACCTCGATCTCGACTTCGTCAGCAAGCCCCGCAACCTCAAGCATCGGCTTGGCGAGACGGACCCCTCTCGAGTTGCCGATTTTGACCAGCTTCGCTCGAACCATGGCCACGACCTGCAAACGTACTCACATTGTAGCCACGCACGCGACTTCCGCGCATCTCCCTGATCTGGCTAACGCTTGCCATCACCTGGCCGCATTGAGTGACGATTTCCTGTGATGACCTTTCGGGGGCGGCTCAGGTGGATGGCAATGTTAGAGCTCGGAAACGCACAGGCTTGATTTGAAGATAGATTTAGGTAGTTTCGGCTATAGCAACTTGCCATAAAGAAAGTCCAATTCCTTGCCAGGCGGTGGGCATTCTTCTGTAACGCATGCTGCTGTATACAAGTTAATCCTAGCCAAAGGCGAGCCTACACATCTCGCCCATCTAGAGGATAATGCTTGAAGTGCTTCTGCCCTGTCCGCTCCACCTATGAGCCCCTCCCCACCGGCGCCAGACATTTCACAACTTCTATACTCATTTATGCTGACTTCATGGAGTGCTGTAGAAGCCATTACCGAAGTGCTAACAAAGCTATTCAAGGCTGTTTCATGGCCGCTAGTTGCACTTGGATTCATATTTCTCTTCAAGAATGAGATCGCTTCAGTAGTTGGGAAGCTCAAGGAGATGAAGTGGCTGAAAAGCGGACCCATTAGTGCTGAGTTTAGGGATGAAGACCGTAATCAATTTGTACGAGACATCTCAAGCGTTATTGCTCCGCCTTCATTGATTAGCCCTCCTAGCACTACAGAAGCAGAGGACGCCCAGCATCGGCCAATACCAGTTACTTCAAGAACGGTTGATATTGACGGGGATGGGATTGCTGAGCTAGTTGTCGTTTCACAGGACGGCCCATACTGGAGCACACTTAGGGTATATCGCTTTAGCGCTCCCGATAGTTTTCTCGGGAATGCGAGATTTGTAGAGATTGTAAATCTTTCTGGCATATTTAACTGGAATATAAGGAGCCGGCTTAATGCCAACCCACTTATAGTTGTTGACATTGATGATCCCGATTCTACGCTTCCCCATGCAGCGAACGACAAGCTACTTCGCAAGACTTTCGCCTGGATGGATGACGAGTTAACCTTGCTAAACGAAGAGCATATGGTGAAATCATTTACAACCTACGACATGACACAAGATGCAGCCAGGGAGATCGAGGAATTATTAGCTGTCAAGAACGCCCTCATGGAGGAGGTGCTAAAGAGGACGGACGCTAATCACGAATTACAGCGCCAGGTCATTGACGCAGATGCAGCATTTGCCGTCTATCTAGATTCAGAAACAAGTTGGCACTATACATATTGGTCCGGCGGATCAATACGTAGTATTGCGGCATTAGCTGTAAAAAAGCGTTTGCTTTCAGAGCGAATCAAAATCCTTGAGGACTGGCTGAATCGAGACGAGGGTGAGATGTGGTAGCTTTATCGCCAACGATCGTGGCTGTTCGCATACAGTCAAAACTTATCTAAACTTGCAGCTCGGCATGTCAGATGGATTTGCCGCAGCTCTAACGCTGCCCATCACCCGCCGCACAGACTCGACAATATTAAGGCAACCTCTCTTCGGTCGGGTGCATGGGTTTGTTGGGTGGATGGCAGTTACCCAACCAGGGTATGCCATCTAGACGTATATGCCCTACAAGTCCGCCTTAGCATCTCTGGATACTGAGAGTTAATGTTGATACCAAAAACATTTTCTCGCTCGACTCGCGGAGGATTGATGTTGTCAACAAAGACAGGCTCGATGAGAAGATAATCAAAACCCAGTTCATGAGTAAAGCCTTTCTCCTTAACTGGAAGGGTCCTCATCATCTCTATTGTCTTGAATGCGGCGTCCTCCGAATTTGGTTTTGCTCCAAACTCAGTCCAGAGCTTGGGATCGCCGGAAGAAAGACGTGGCAACACATCACGCTCAAAATCTATTCCCAGAATCTGACACTTGCACTTCACATCATCTGGGATATTGACGTACTGTATTCCGGTACCTACAAGAACATGTCCTAAGACAATTGCTTCAGGCCTCTTGGCTTTTAGAAGATTAGCAAAATCAGATAAATCACTTTGCCTGTTCTTCCTGTTCTTACCGTGAGCCGTAATAACTGACTTGTTTTCCATGCACAATCGCGCACGGTCAAGAGTCGGCGCGCTATCACTGTCATCTACTTCATAGATCATGAGATCGACTTTATGCGTTAACCCTAAAACCTCTACATTAAGTCGATACTGAACTCTGGAGTTTTCAATATCATCGGCAAGGGCAGGGCATAGCCGAAGCAAGTCTAAGATGAAATGATTGCAGATAATATCTGAATGACGTGCAGATCTGTGGTTATGGTACCTGTCCTGGAGAATTCGCTCAATAACCCTATCCGCCGGAGTAATCATGCTACTTTTAGTACCTCAGCCCTCATTAACTGCAAAACTTGGCGAGGCTTTGAATCCCTATCATTGTCTGTTGACAGAGGCCGAGCTAAATCTGCGGGTATAGGAAGCCGCTTAAGCACTGAACTCTGAATTCTCAAAAATCCATTGGCAGCCCGCTGAGCATTGGCAAATATCCAAGCTTTGACTGGATCTGAATTTAGATACTCCGCTATATGATATATCTGACTAGGATGTCTGGGAACTATGTAGTAAACCGAGTGTCTCGGCACTACTAAGCCTTCTTTATCTATCCAGAACACAGGGTTATCGGAAATGTCCTTGCAAAGTATCTTTGGACGCAGTAAGTCACTCATCTGCGGGGCATCATGAAAAGCATGCCATGGCTTCCGCTGTGTACAAGAACGCATAGCGAGTTTTGATTTAATATCAGGCCGCTTGAGGTAATCACCTAGCTCGCCGATCTCCTCAAGACATTTCAGTCGCGACTCTGTCGAATAAGGAATTAGCATGACTGATGATGTCTTAACTTTAGATATTGATGGCTGCAATTGTCGCCCCGAGATGGTCGGCCAAGCATGTTGCTCAAGATTTTCAGGAAGGTCTTCTATGTCTTTTACGAAGACACCATCAGCCCCTGTGGCGATGCCACAACTAATTCGGCGGCATATATCGTCTAGCCGAAGCGAACCGATTGCTTCGGGCAGTTCATCATTTGAAAAGAGATGGCGCCAGCTCTCACCACTCTTTGGTAACAGTGCAGGAAAACTAATCCCATTGCGAGTCAGTATTCTCGTGTGTTCGCCTTCAGCTGAAATTCTTAGCCTAGTCACAGTGGGGTAAGTAGTTCGCCCAGGAAACACATCCTCTTGAAGAAGAGTAATATCGGTTACATCATGTGATGCAAGTAGTTTGCGAACCTCAGACCCTGCCTGAACATAGGTGTACTTCTCTGGTGTGATGAAAACAAGCGTTCCACCTTTCCGGCCAAGCGAGATGGCTCTTTCAAAAAAAAGCATATATAAATCAAATCGACCAACGGCACACTTGTAACGTGAGCGGAATCGCCGCTTTTCTTCCTCTGTAAGAGCTAGTATCGAAACATACGGAGGATTTCCAATGATAAAGTCGAACACTCCTTTAAATTCGTCGAGCAAAAAATCACCGATAATAATTTCAACCTGTGGAATACCTAAAAACTTCTGTCTTGCATTCTCGGCTCTTTGCGTATCAAGTTCAATGCCTACGATTTGGGGAACTTCGACATTGTGAAGTTCGCACCACCTCAGGATTCCCTCGATAAAAGCACCAGGACCGCAACCGGGATCGAGAATCCTGTCCGTAGCCTTCGGGCTGTTGTCCTTAAAGAGCATTTCCACCATCTGATCAACGGTGGTCTGTTGTGTGGGCACGAAGCCGCGCATGCTACGCCCTCTGGTGTGAGGATCTTAGCTGGAATGACAGGTCAGTTCGATCTGTGAGGACAGGGTGCCTGCAAACCACGGGCATCAGATGGAAAATCCATCGGTTCCATTCCACCCAACGCCATTTAGAACGTCCTCATAGCTCTCAATGAATCGATTCTTAGTCCCCATACCCGCTTCGCAGCCATTCGCACCCCCAAGTGCTGAAGGGCTTGTGAGGTTCTAACCAGATCTTATGCGGATCTGCAGAACAAGCTTCAGAGCAGATCCGCCGGGCTGGTCACACCTGCAGGGCCACGGTTAAGCACATGGGTGTAGAGCATGGTGGTTTTCACATCACTGTGGCCCAGTAATTCCTGGATTGTGCGGATATCTGAACCACGCTCCAACAGGTGTGTGGCAAAGCAGTGCCGGAATGTGTGGCAACTCGCTGGTTTGCTGATGCCTGCCGCCTGCACCGCAGCCCTTACCGCCCGTTGGATCACAGACGGATCTAGATGGTGGCGACCCTGTTCAGCTGTGTCGCGATTGCGCCAGCGCGTCACCTGCGGAAACACCCACTGCCAGATCCATTACCGCGATGCGGAGGTGTACTTCCTTTCCAGCGCGCCTGGCAGCGGCACCTTGCCCCACCCGGCAGCCAGATCCAAATGATGCAAACGCCTTACTTCTTGCAGGTGGATCTGTAGTGGTTCCATTTGGTTCTGGGGCATCACCGTGATGCGGTCCTTGTTGCCTTTGCCACCGCGGATTATCAGCTGTTTACCTGCAAAATCAAGGTCTTTCACCCGCAGGCGCAAGGCCTCCATTAACCGGAGTCCACCGCCATAGAGCAAACGGCACACCAAAGCAGGGGGACCCTCCATTTGCTGGAGCACAGCGCGCACCTCATCCACACTCAGCGCCACCGGCAGCCGCTTACTTCGGCGTGCACGTACCACCCCTTCAAGGCAGCCTGGATCCATTTCAAGCACCTGCCGATACAAAAACATCAAGGCCGCTAGCGCTTGATTTTGGGTAGATGCGCTCACCCGCTCCTCCACAGCCAGATGAGTAAGAAATGCATTTATCTCTGGCCCGCCCATCTCCCTGGGATGGCGTAGCAGGTGAAAGCGCAGGAAGCGCCGCAGCCAGTGCTCGTAGGTGTCGATGGTTCGGTGGGCATAATGACGTGCTATCAGGGCTTCGCGGTAGACGCTAACTAGAGGACGACCAGCTGAATTCATGGCGACACACGTTCTGCCCTGAGCATTCCCCTAACCGGCAGGTTGGCGTGCTTCGCAGGAGCAACATCTCTGTAGCCAAACCTTGCGTCCAGGCTGTAGTGGCCCTGGATCAATGCAACTTGTCAACGCAATTAATGGTATTAGGTGGGTCGATCGCTTTGCCCAGTTGTTGCCATTGCATCTTCAATCCGTTGCGCCGCCCATTCGGCGCTGGCTGGGCCCAGCAGGATGCCATTGCGGTAATGGCCACTGAGTAGCAACAGCCGCGGCAGTGGTTGCTCCAGCAGCGGTGCTGGCCTACCCACCGGCCGGCAACGCAGCCCCTGCCAGTGGCTTACTAACTCAGCGTTGCGCAGCCAGGCGGGGGCGGTGCCCCCCAGGCTTAGCAGGGTTTCCAGGGCCTTGGGATCGGCCTGGGTCCCCGGTTCGAGGCTGGCCCCCAGCCAGAGGCGACCGCCGGGGCGGGGCACCAGATTCATGCCCTGCCACACCAGGCAGCCAGCCCAGGGGTCTTGGCCCGGCGCCAAGGGCAGGGCCAGTTGCAGTTCCACCGCCTGGCCCAGCACCGGCTCCATGGGCCGCTCGATGCCCAGGGGGGCCAGCAGGCTGGGGCTGCCCAGCCCAGCGCAAACCAGCACCCAGTCACTGCTTAGTTGCGAGCCATCCGCTAACTCCAGTTGCCATGGGGCTTGGGGATCCCCAGGGGAAAGTTGCCTTAGGGCAGTTACCCGCCCTGAAATTTCTTGCAGGCCCTGCCGGATAGCAGCGGTCCGGAGGGCGGCAGCCCAGGCCCCCGGATCCAGCTGGCCATCTTGCGGCGACCAGAGGCCCCCCTCCACCCCCTGGGGCAATTCCGGCAAGGCGCCCTGGGCCACCGCCGCCTGCAGGTCTGAGCGGGAGCGCAGGGCTAGGGGAAAGCCCCGGGCCTGCCGTTGGATCCCCAGCTGTTGCTGCCTTAGCCATTCATCGGTGCTGCTGGCAAGCAGCAACAGGCCCCGGCGCAGCTCCACCGGCTGGCCGCCCTCGGCCAGGGCCCCCTGCCAGTCCTGCAGCAGGGCGAGGGATCGCTGGCGCAGGCGCCAAGCGCGGCCACTGCTGCGCTGGTAAACCTGGGCCATCAACAGGCCCAGGGCGGCGGCGCTGCCGCTGCGGCTGGGGGGATCTGGGGCCTGGTCCACCAGGGTGACCCGATGGCCGCCACTAGTTAGTAACCAGGCGCAGCAGCGGCCCACAAAGCCGCCGCCAATTATCAGGACTGACCTGCTCAGACCTGGTTCAAGGCGGTCTTCACTTGTTCAGGGAGCACCTGGGCATAGAGGCCGAAGTCACTGGCCACGCGGATGTAATCCCGGGTGAGCCGTTCGCCTTCCTGGAGGCGGGCGGCTTCATCCAGTTCTGCCAGGGCAGTTTTCAGTTCTTCGGCCCGTTTGTTGGCCTCGGGACGGTCAGCGGGCAGCAGCCGTTGGTTGATGTAGCTCATCTCGCGGCCCACCTCCTGCATGGGTCCGTGGATCAGGTTGCGGGTGAATACCCAGTTCTTTTCATTCACCAGGGTGGCCAGCTCAGGCAGGTGGTTCCTGGCGTCGAGGAAGCCCTCGGCCTGGCGGGTGATGAAGGCGATGTCGTCGGCGCTGAGGCTTGGCGCGGCCTTGGCCTTGCTGCCATCACAGGCGGCTAGCCCCACGGAGAGCACCAGGGCTATCGCCAGCAGGCCTAGGCGACGCAGAACGGAAACCAGGGGGGAAAGCATCGTCACCAGCTGAGCGGAGAGGGACCTCTAGGGGCGGAGTTTAACGAGTTCCGGGTTTGGTCCCTTGGCAGTGCTGCGGCAGCATCAGGCCCAGCGACTGGTTATGCCGTGCCCCAGGCCTTTGACCCCCAGCGCAGCTATGACGCCCTGGTGGTGGGCAGCGGCGCCACCGGGGCGGTGGCCGCCCATACCCTGGCCCAACAGGGTTTAGAGGTGCTAGTGCTGGAGGCCGGCCGCGACCAGGGCCCGGCCGCGGCCCTTGGGGCGGAACCGCTCAACAGCCTGCGCCGGCTGGCCCAGCTCAGCGCCGGCAGCCAGCGGCTCCAAAGCCAGCACCCCGGCTACTGGAAAAACAACCCGAATCTTTACGTTGACGAGGGCCAACACCCTTACAGCACCCCCGCCGATCAACCTTTTCTTTGGACCCGGGGCCGCCAGGTGGGCGGCAGGAGCCTCAGCTGGGGGGGCATAACCCTGCGGCTTTCCGACCAGGAGTTCCGCCAGGGTTGGCCCCTAACCCACGAAGACCTGGCCCCCCACTACGGCGCCCTGGAGCGTCAGCTGGGGGTGTGGGGCCAGCGTGATCAGTTGGAGCTGTTGCCCGATGGGGAATTCGAGGCGCCAGCCCCCTTCACCCCCGCCGAACGCCACCTGGCCCAGGTGTGTGGCCAGCTGGACTTGCCCTTTATTCATTCCCGCGGTTTTGCCCGCCATCGCCCCGCCAGCGATGGCCCTTGGCCGCGGTTCAGTGCCCAGGGGGGCGCCCTGGCTTGGGCCCTGGCCAGCGGTCGGGTGACCCTGCGCAGCAATTCGCTGGTGAGTCAGCTGCTGTTTTCCCCAGACCAGAGCCGGGTGGAGGGGGTGTTGTTTATTGATCGGCTCAGCGGCCTGGAACAGCGGGCTCGGGCCCAGATGGTGGTGCTCTGTGCCTCCACGGTTGAAAGCCTGCGGCTGTTGCTGCTCTCCCGGGATGACCGGCTCAGCGGTGGCTTGATCGAGCCCTCAGGGCTGCTGGGCCAGGGTCTGATGGACCACGTGTCGGTGGCCCGCTTTTTTGCCCTGCCCGACCAGGCGCCGGCGCCAGTGGGTACGGGGTTGTCGGGGGCGGAGAGCGTCTTTATTCCCAATACCGGCGAGGGCTATGGCCTTTGGGGGGCCGCCCAGCGCTTTGAGCCGCCGGCCTTGCTGCGTCGCGATCCGGCTGCCGCCGTGGGCTTCTTGATCGGCCACGGGGAGGTGCAACCCCAGGCCAGCAATCGAGTCAGCCTGGCGCCAACCCTGGGCGATGCCTGGGGAATTCCCGCCCCCCACATCGCCATGGCCTGGGGGCCGGCGGAACAGGCCCTGGTGGATCAGATGTTGGCGCGCATTGGCAGCGTGGTGGCCGCCGCCGGTGGGGTGGTGCGTCCCCTCGAAGACCTGTTCCGCCTGCCCCTGATCGAACCCTGGCTGCGGGCCAGTGTTGCCGGTTCCCAGGCGGTGGCACCCCCGGGCTACTACATCCACGAACTGGGGGGTGCCCCCATGGGCAGTGATCCCACCCGATCGGTGCTGGACCCCTGGAATCGGCTCTGGACCTGCCCCAACCTGCTGGTGACCGATGGGGCCAGCTGGCCCAGCTCCGGCTGGCAGAGCCCCACGCTCACCTCGATGGCGCTCACGCGGCGGGCCTGTCTGCGGGCGGCGGCAGGGTGCTGATCTGGCGGTAGATCTCCGATTCCTCATCGGCGGCCACGATCTGCAGCTGGGCGGGGCCGGCGGGGGCGAGGCCCAGCCCCTGGAGCCGTTGCCGTAGCCAGATGTGCAGGGCGCTGTCGTGTTCGCCGATGCCACCGGTGAGCGCCAACACATCTAGGCCGCCCAGCAGGGCGATGCCAGCACCGATCCCCTTGAGCAGTTGCTGCTGGAACACGGCGATCGCCAACTGGGCGTCGCCATCGCCGGCGGCACTGGCCTGGCGCAGCACCCGCATGTCACCGGAGCGGTTGGAGAGGCCCAGTAGGCCACTGCGGCGGTGCAGCCCCTCATGTAATTCCGCCGGTGTTACCCCCTGGGCCAGCAGTTCCAGCAACAGGCCCGGGTCGAGGCTGCCGCTGCGGCTGGCCATCACCAGGCCATCCAGGGGGGTGTAACCCATGGTGGTGTCGATACAACGGCCCTTTTCGATCACCGCCAGGGAACAGCCGGCCCCCAGGTGGGCGCTGATCAGCCGGCCCACGGGGAAGCGTTGGGCTATCGCCCCGTGGCTGAGCCCATGGAAACCAAAGCGGTGCAAACCCCGGGCCCGCCATGCCGCCGGCAGCGCATAGGTGCTGGCCTCCGGCGGCAGGCTGCGGTGGAAGGCGGTGTCGAAGGCGGCCCCATGCCAGGCCCCGGGCAGCAGCTGCCGCAGCACCGCCAGGCCCTCGAGGGCTGGGCCGTTATGGAGGGGGGCGAGCCGGCGTAGCTGCTCCAATGCCTGTTCCACTTGCCCATCTAGGACCACGGCTGAGCGGAAGTGGTCGCCCCCATGCACGATCCGATGGCCCACGGCTTTGATCGCCGCTTTCCCCCCGGAGCGGGCGGGTAATTGGTTCAGCAGTGCCCCCAGGGCGGCGGCCAGGCTGGTCCGGTCCTGGGCGAGGGCGCCGCCGCGGTCACTCCAGTCGATTGCCCCCTGCCAGAGCCGCTGGCCGGCGCCGTCAAACAGCACCAGCTTGTGGCTGCTGCTGCCGGCATTCACCACCAGGGTGGCCATCGCTATCAGTTAGGGGTGCAGGAGCCGTAGCCAAACGGCCAATGCCAATCATTCACAGCTGGATCATCCATGCCGTGTTTGTAGGCGTAGGCCCGTTGCTTGAGGATTTCGTCTTGCATTTGTTGCTTGAGGTGGGCGGCCCGGGAGCCCAGTTCGGGCACCCGATCGATCACATCAATCACCAGGTTGAAACGGTCGATCTGGTTGATGATCGCTAGCTCCAACGGTGTGTTGATGTTGCCGTTTTCCTTGTAACCCCGCACATGGATGTTTTCGTGGTTATGGCGTTTATAGGTGAGGCGGTGAATCAGGAAGGGGTAGCCGTGGAAGTTAAAAATTACCGGACGATCGGTGGTGAATAGATCGTCGAAATCACGGTCCGGGAGGCCGTGGGGGTGTTCGGAGGGGAGGGTAAGGCTGAACAGCTTAACTACGTTTACGTAGCGGATCTTCAGCATCGGCAGTTCCCGCCGCAGGATTTCGATTGCCGCCAGGGTTTCCTTGGTGGGCACATCACCGGCGGAGGCCATCACCACATCGGGGTGATCCATGCTGTCGGTGCAGCTGTCATTGCAGGCCCAAGACCAGAGGCCAATGCCCCTGGCCACATGGCGGCGGGCGGCCTCCAGATTTAGATATTGCAGGTGTTTTTGCTTATCTGAAACGATGATGTTGGCCACATTTGTTTCCCGCAGGGCCTCCTCGGCCACCGCCAGCAGGCAGTTGGCATCGGCCGGTAGATACACCCGGGTAACACTGCCTTTTTTATTGCCTGCCAGGTCGATAAAGCCGGGGTCCTGGTGGGTGAAACCATTGTGATCCTGGCGCCAGACGGTGGAGGAGATCAGGCAATTCCAGGAGCCGATCGCCGCCCGCCAGGGCACGTCTTCGCACACATCCAGCCATTTGCAGTGCTGGTTAAACATCGAAGAGATCACATGGGCAAAGGCTTCATAGGTGTGGAAGAAGCCATAGCGACCGGTGAGCAAATAGCCCTCCATCATCCCCACAAGGGTGTGCTCTGAGAGCATCTCCACCACGTGGCCATCCATGCTCAGTTCGCCGCCATCGGCGTCCTCTGGCAGATATTCCGCCATCCATACTTTCTTGGTGGTTTCATACACCGCCTGCAGGCGATTTGAGTGGGTTTCGTCAGGGCCAAACAAGCGATAACGGCCGCGGTTGAGTTCGATTAATTCCTTGATTAATTTGCCTAGGGGGTAGGTATTTTCCGCTTCGGTTTGGCCGGGGGTTTCCACCGGCACCGCCAGGGCATCAACGTTGGGCCAGCGCAGCTTCTGGCGCAGGCGACCGCCATTGGCATGGGGGTTGGAGCCCATGCGCAGGGGGCCCGTGGGCGATAGCTGGCGCAGCTCAGCCCGCAGGCGACCGCCTTCGTCAAACAATTCCTCCGGCCGATAGCTCTGCAGCCACTGTTCCAGGGCTATCAGTTGCTCAGGCTTGTGTTTGGGGTCGGTGAGGGGCACCTGGTGGGAGCGCCAGAAACCTTCGAGCTTGTGGCCATTGAATTCGCTTGGTCCGGTCCAGCCCTTGGGGGAGCGCAGCACCACCATGGGCCATTGGGGCCGGTGGGCCTTGCCGCTGCTGCGGGTTTCTTGCTGGATGGCGCGGATTTCAGCCACCGCTTCGTCCATGGCGGCGGCCATGGCCTGGTGCATGGCAGCGGGCTCACTGCCTTCCACAAAGATCGGCCGCCAGCCGTAGCCCCGCAGCAGGCTTTCCAGCTCCCCGCGGGGAATGCGGGCAAGGATCGTTGGATTGGCGATCTTGTAGCCGTTGAGGTGCAGCACTGGCAGCACCGCCCCGTCGCGGATCGGGTTGATGAACTTATTGATGTGCCAGGCGGTGGCCAGGGGGCCGGTTTCCGCTTCGCCATCGCCCACGCAGGCCAGGGCGATCAAATCGGGGTTGTCAAAGATGGCGCCGCAGGCGTGGGAAAGCACATAGCCGAGCTCGCCCCCCTCATGGATCGAGCCGGGGGTTTCCGGGGTGCAATGGCTGCCGATGTGGCCGGGGAAGGAGAACTGTTTGAAAAAGCGTTTAAGGCCGATCACGTCTTCCGACTTATCGGGATATACCTCGCTGTAGCTGCCGTCTAGATAAACCGGTCCGAGCATGCCGGGAGCGCCATGGCCTGGCCCCGACAGATAAATCATCTCGAGCTGGTGGCGGCGGATTAAGCGGTTGGCATGGGTCCAGATGAAGCTTTGGCCGGGGCTGGAACCCCAGTGGCCCAGCAGGCGATTCTTGATGTGTGCCGGCCGCAGGGGTTCCCGCAATAGGGGGTTGTCTTGCAGGTAGATCATCCCCACCGCCAGATAGTTGGCGGCCCGCCACCAGGCATGCAGTTGGGCCAACTCCTGGTCGCCTAGGGGCTGGGCTGGGGTTTGGCTGGGGTTTAGCGCTAATTCTGTGGTGGTCATTCCAGTTAGGGCGGCATTGCTAAATGGGGTCTAGGCGGCTTTGGCAAAGGGGGCATTAGGAAACTATTTGGTTTTTAATCTCCCCTTCTTGCACCACTGGCCGCTGGGACTCAAATCACCCGGGATCCGGAGGCTTTTTCTTTGATATCAGGATCAAATACTGCGGCAATCACCCGAATCAACCAGCGACCCCGTTCGGTAACTGTGATGCTGTTGCAGTGGCGATTGAGTAAGCCCTCCGCCTCCAGATCCCCACAAATGGCCCACTCCTTGGGGAAAATGCTGGCCCCATCAACGGCCATGGTTGTGAAATCCACGGCGAAATGACACATCAATTCCTGGATGATGTGGCGCCGCAGGATCACCATGGGATCCTTCACCTCTAACCCCCGGTCCACCGCCAGTTGGCCTTGTTTCGTGACCTCCTGGTAGGCCTTAAGCGAGCGGCTGTTCTGGGTGTAAAGCTCGGGGAAGAGGCTGATCGCCGATAGGCCCACCCCGAGCAGATCGAGGTTGGCACGGGTGGTGTAGCCCTGGAAATTGCGGTGCAAACTGCCCTGCTGGGCCGCTATCGCCAGGGGATCGTTGGCTAGGGCGAAGTGATCCATGCCGATGGCCACATAGCCCTGCTCCAGCAGATGGCCGTGGGCGTTTTCCAGCATTTGCAGCCGCTGGTCCCGCGGGGGCAGTTCCTCCGCTTTGATCCGCCGTTGCAGCGGCAACTGCTCGGGCAGGTAGGCAAAGCTGAATAGGGAAACTCGATCGGGGCGCAGGTTGCTTACTTCCCGCATGGTGGCGGCGAAGCGTTCCGGCGTTTGTAGCGGTAAGCCACAGATCACGTCGAGGTTGACGCTGTCAAAGGCCGCCTCCCGCATCCAGCCCATGGCGGCCCGCAGTTGTTCCACCGGCACGGGACGATTCACCGCCGCCTGTACTGCCGGGTCCACGTCCTGGAGCCCAAAGCTGATCCGGTTGAAGCCCAGCTGGCGCAGCTGTTGCACTGCGCTGCGGTCGAGCCGTTCGGGGTTCACCTCGATGCCGGCCTCCAGGTTGGCCTCCAGGGGGAAACGATCGGCTACCGCCTGCCATAGCCGATGGCGTTCTTCGGCATTTAGGTAGTTGGGGGTGCCACCGCCCCAGTGCAGCTGGGCGAGCGGTCGGGGGTTGGGCATGGCTGCCACCAGCAGATCCAGCTCCCGTTCGAGGGCATCGAGGTAGGGCAGCACCGCCTTGGACCCGGCGGCGGTGGTGATCCGATTACAACCGCAAAACCAGCAGGCCTCCCGGCAGAAGGGCAGGTGCACATAGAGCGATAGGGGCGCTGGGTTGGGTTTGGCCAGTGCCGCCAGCAGGTGACTGCCCTGCACCCCAGGGTGGAAGGCCTGGGCGGTGGGGTAACTGGTGTAGCGGGGCACGGGGCGGTCGTGGCGCAGCAGCAGTTCAATCGGTAGGGGGGCAGTGGCCATAGGGATTGAAGGGGGGCGAGGTTCAGGGTGTGGCCGCTGCTCAAGCGGTGGCGGGGGTGGGGGCGAGATCAGCTAGGGCGCGCAGCAGCTTTTGATTGAGGCGGAAACCAGCCGGGGCCTCCTCCAGCAGGGCGGCCTCCTCGGCGTCGTTCAGTTCCAGTTGCTCAATGCCGTTGTGCAATTCCTGTTTCAGTTCGGCGATGGGCCGTGGGAAATTCCAGAAGTTGACCGGGGGCAACCCTGCCCTGGCCAGGATTTGATTGGCTTGTACGGCCAGTTGCTGGCCGCCGGAGAGGTCGCCGCCATAGCGCACGTACACATGGGCGAGGAAGCGGGCCGGCGACTCCTGGGCCAGGGTGGCCAGGCTGGTGACCACGGTTTCCACCAGGGCATCCAGTTCAGCCAGCTCGGGGTGGTGGGCTACCCCGTCGGCGTGGGCGGCCACGTCCTGCTCCAGGGTCTGGTGGCGGGAGAGGTCGGCCCAGGGAATGCCACTAGGGCGGAGGCCCTCGGGCAGGCTGGCCCCAGCGGCCTCCAGGGCTGTGTAGATCGGCAGCAGGGCGCGGACCAGGCTGGCGAGTTGAAGGGGGGTGGCTTCCCCCTGCAGCAGGGAACGGGAGAACATCATGCCTTCGGCCTCGCGGTGGGCGGCACCGATTACCCGGTGCAGTTTTTGGAGGCGGGGGCCGAGGGGGGCGCGGCCTTGGTCGTGCATGGAGATCGGCAGGCTTGGATGGATGGCAGTCACGGGATCAGCTCGACTGTATTAACGATACAATGGAAGCGTTGTAATGACATGTTGCTTTGCAAATGATTGCTGTTCGCCTCGCTTCCGTGCTTTTTGCTCCCCCGGGCTGTCTCAGTGGCGATGGCCAGTTGCGGGAGGTGTTTGAGGAGCGCATCCGTGGCCAGGAACCCGCCGGCCGGGATCTCTGGTTTGTGTCTGCCGATCAGTTCAGTGGGAAGCTGCGCGCTGCCCTAACCCAGCGGGGTCACCGACCCATAGGGCCTCTGGAACTGCTGATCAGCAGTGAACCCCATCTGCTGGTATGGCTGCAGGTGCGCTTTGGTGGGGAGCTGTTGGAGCAGGTGGCCCTGCCGGGCGCTGGCTTCCAAGACCTGGCCCCCAGCTTGCCCCCCGCCGCTGCCCCAGTCGGTTTAGAGGTGCGCTAAGGCGCTGGCCAGCGCCGCGGTGCTGATCGCCATCGCTTCCTTGGGCTGAAAGCCGATGGCGCCCAGGGAATCATTGAAGAGACCGCTGAATTCAGCCACCAGTCCAGTGGGGGCGATGCCAATCGCCTCCAGGTTTGACCAGAGTTCCCGCAGGATTGTGAGGGTGGTGGGCAGTTCCCGGCGGCAGGCCTCAGCGATTTCCTCCCGGTGGCTGCTGAAATTGCGTTGCAGCCATTGTTCCCCATAGTTGAGGTGCAGATGTTCATCGTCTATCACCCAGGTGGTGATGCCCTTGGCGTAGGGGTCAGCCACCGGCAGATAGCAGTGATAGGCGGCAATCGCAAAGCATTCGATGATCAGGCCCTGGATCACCAGGGGACGCACCAGTTCCCCCTGCTCCAGGGCACTGGTAAGGCTGTGGTGCAGGGGCTGGAAAAGTTTGCGAGCCAAGGGAATGTTGGCCTGCACCTGGAGATTGCGGCCACAACCCACAAACTCCCGGGCATGGCGCGCTTCCATGGCTGCCAGGGCGAGTAGTTCCTCCCGGTCGGCGGGGATCGCATCTGCCAGCAGGCGGAAGTGATGGTCGGCATGGTTCTCGCCCATGATCACCACCCCGTTGATTAGGGCATAGGCCTGGCGGTAGGCCTCGCTGCTGTAGTCGATGGTTGGGGCTGGGGAGAGGCTCATCGGCTGGCTTCCATCGGGTTTAACAGTTGGCCGATGGCATGGCCAGCAAACTGCAGTTTCAGGCCAAGGCTTTGGAAGCTACGTTGCAGCGACCAGTCTTGGGTGGCCAAGGATTGCAGTTGCTGGAAGCAATGCACTAGGCCATCGCGGTGGGCCAGGAAGCGTTGGTCACTCAGCTGAAAAACCACTGGGAATGCCTGGAGGGCCGTGCGGTTGGTGGCCTCGATCACGGCATCGTCAAACCGGCGGGCATCCATGCCAAGCAGTTCGTAGAAGTCACTGCGTTCGGCCACCGTGAGGCTGTGGGTGAGAAACACCGACCAGAGAAAGAAACGACTGAGCAGTTGACCGCGTAGTCCTTCGGTCATCTTTGGCCAGCATTGCAGCAACACATTGAAGATGTCGCCGTGGCGGTTTTCGTCCTGGCACCAGGGCTCGAAGAAATCAAATAGCGGTGCGAAACGGTTGGCGGGGTGGCCATCGAGGTGGCGCTTGATCAGGATGTAGCGCCAATAACCGATCTTCTCGGATAAATAAACGCTGTGGAGCACCCAGCTGAGTGGGAACCAGGTCACTGGCCGGCGGCCGCTCAGCTGGGGTAGGTCTAGTTCGATACCTTCCGATACCAGGGCCCTGTTGAGGAAGCCAGCGTGGCGGGCCTCATCCCGGGCCATCAGCTGAAACAGCTGACTCATTTCCGGCCGTTGGGCTTCCTTCAGGCGGCGGGAGAGCTCTTTAAATAGCAGGAAGCCAGAAAATTCTGAGACGCAGGAGCGCACCAGATAGCTTTCGTAGGCCTCTTTCTCTTCTTGGCTAAGGGCTTGGAGACGATCGAGGGGGGCACGGCGATCGAAATGGTCGCGGTTGTGGTCGGCCTGCATTTCAGCCAGGAGGGCATCAAAGCGCTGGCGCGCCCCCTCCAGGTTTGTTTTGGCGGCTTTCTCGATTTCTGTGGTGTAGAAGCGCGGGGTGAGCAGGTCTTCGCGCAGATGGGGGGCGGAGCTGGTCATCGGTGGGCTTGCTGCAGTGGGGGGGATTGGCGAATGCTTTTGGTTGGTTTCCGCTGGGCATCGGCCCGGGCGTAGGCGATTGCGTCAACCCCATGGCGATGGGAGTGAAACCACTCCTGCACATCCATGAGTATTTGCATGCGCTGGATTGGGTCGTGCTCGCATGGGGGTAACGCCCGGGTAACCAGTTGCCGGATTTCCTGGTGGGCCAGCCGGTGGCCCCCACAGAGACTTTGTTCCTGCAGCAGCCAGCGTTCCTCCAGGCGCAGGTGCAGCCCCAGGCGCCGCACCAACTTGAGGAAACGTCCCTGTAACCCCCCATCTGGCCCCTGGGCCCCATGGGCGGCGACCAGGTCCTCTAGTTCCTGCTCGAGGTAATCGTGCTGGCGTTCCAGCAGGGGCTTGCGACCCCACCAGAGGCGGGGCCAGGCTCCCTTGCCCAATCGAAGCTTCATCCGGACTATCGCATTATCACGACAACGTTATACTAAACATGTGGGCAAAGCACTGCCAGCAGGCCATAGATCGCTGGTAGCGTTACTCGAACTCACTCCTGATAACCCGATGGAAGCCCTGGCCGAGTACTTCAAAGTGTTCAGTGAGCCCAATCGTCTCGCTGTGCTTGAGGCCCTACACCAGGGATCCCTAAATGTGACAGCGGTGGTGGAAGCCACTGGCCTCAGCCAGGCCTTGGTTTCTAAGCACCTGAAGCTGCTCACGATCGCCGGGGTGGTGCGGCGCCGGCCCGAGGGCAGCCTTGTTTATTACGAGGTGATCGACCGCGGCGTATTTCGTTTGTTGGCCTCGGCGGAGAAGCAATTACAGGCCAGCCGTCAGCAGCAGCTGAATGCCCTGCAGGCGGTGCTCTGAGCATTTTTCTGGCAAGGTTGCTGAATGGATTACGCCGGCAAGGCTCCGCTGCCCACCGACCTCGATGGTCTGAAGCAACAACTCAGAGTTGGTGCCCGTAGCTTCCCCGGCCTGGGGCTAGGGGAGGTGGACTTCGCTGATCTGGAGTTGGCGGGCTGTGATCTCAGTAATGGTGATTTCAAGGCCAGTCGCTTTGGCCATGGCCGTCTAGCTGGGGCATTGCTCAACGGTGCCTGTTTGCAGCAGGCGCTGCTCTGGGGCGCAGATCTGTCTGAGTGCCAGGCCCAGGGCTCCCAATGGCATGAGGCGGATCTATCGGGGGCCAGGCTCCAGGGGGCTGATTTCCAGGGGGCTTATCTGCACCGGGCCTGTTTACGCGGCGTGATTGCCCCCCATAGCCGTTGGCAGCAGGCCCGCTTGGTTGAGGTGGATTTCCGTTCGGCCCTCGACCAGCTCACCGACCTGGGCCAGGGGGATTTTCGTGGGGCCGACCTCAGCTTTGCCCAGTTCACTAGTGTCCAGCTGCAGAAGGCCGACCTGCGCGGCACCTGTCTTTACCAGGCCAGTTTCCGGGGCGCTGACCTGCGCGGCGCCGACCTGCGCGGTTGCGATCTCTCCGCCAGCGACCTGCGCGAGGCCCAATTGGAGGGGGCCCAGCTGGCCTAGCCCACCGCCACCAGCCAGCGGCCGCCGGCCCCCAGCAGCAGCGCCAGGCCGGAGCCCCACCACAGCAGGGGGCCTTCACTAAGCAACATTCGTCTCAGCAGCAACAGGCTCCCAACCACCCCGGTAAGCACGGCGGTGCTTTGGCAAAAGGCCAGCACATGGGGATCGGCATTCCAGCCCGGCCATGCCGGCCCAAAGGTCACCGGCAGCAGCTGGCCCCCCTCGGCCATGGCCAGGGGTAGATGGCGGGCCAATAACAGCGCCCAAACCAGGGGAAGGAGGCCGTAGAGCGTTTGGCGCCCCTGCGCTGGGCTCACCAGGCGGCCCAGGGCTAGGGCCAGCAGGCTAGGTAGGCCCAGGGCGAGGGTGGCCAGGGGGAAGCGGGCCAGCGGGGGCAGGGCCTCCAGGGCCGGTTGCCAGTGGTGCAGGCACACGCCCCCAGCTAGCACCAGCAGCAGCGCTGGTTCGCCTTCGGGCACGGTCATCTCCCGCTGCAGGTCGGCGGCGGGGGGCCGCAGGCTCAGCTGCACGGAGCGATGGGGACAGGCCTGGGCGCAGGTGAAACAGAGCACACAGTTGCGGTTGTCGGTGAGGTGGGCCGGGTGGGTGCCCAGGGGGCAGCCGGCCGTGGCCAGCCCCTCTCCTTCCGCTGGCCCCCCCTTGAAGCAGGCGTAGCTGCTGCAGCTGCCGCTGCAGGTGCCGGCCTGGGCCCGCAGTTCCAGGATTGAGAGCTTGGCGAACAGGCCGTTCATGCCGCCCACGGGGCAGAGGTAACGGCACCAGAAGCGTTTTTCAAAGCGCAGCGAGCCCAGCACCGCCCCGGCGGTGATCAGCAACAGCAGGCAACTGCTGAGCCAGGCGGTGTTTTCCAGGTGGGCCAGCTCCTCCCAGAGCAGGATTGCCGCAAACCCCGCCGCCATGAGCGGCGAGGCCCAGCTGTCGCTGTTACCCCGGGGCCAGCGGGGGGGCTGCCAGCCCAGGCGGGCCGCCAGCCGCTGCACCAGCTCCCCCCACACCATGAAGGGGCAAAAGGAACACCAAAGCCGCCCCACCAGGGGGAAACCCAGCAGGATCAGCGGCCACCACCAGGCCCAGAAGATGTTGAGGGCGCCGTTGTGGGCCCGGTCCTGGGGGCCCAGCCAGAGCCAGAGGTTCACCAGCACAAACAGCCAACTGACCAGGCCAAACAGCAGGCCGTTCCAAAGCCGCTGGGAGCGCAGCAAGTTGCGCAGCTCAGGTTTCCAGCGCCACAGGTCAAAGCGCAGCCGGGTTTGGCGGTTGGCGGTCCAAAACACGTCCTCCGGCAGTTGCTGGGGCAGTTCATTGCCCTGGATCCGGCGGGCCTGCTCCAGGGCCCGATAGATCAGCACCTCTAGTTCGCGCAGGTTGTTGGGGAAGTCGTATTGCTGCAGCCGTTCCACCACCCCGGGGGCCACGCTGGGGGGTTGCTTCCAGCCCAGCCCGCGGCTCTGTTGGCGGATGCCATAGCGCAGCCATTCCCCCAGGTCTTGGCGGCGCACCCGCAGCGGCGGCACCCGGATCAGGCGGCAGCGGCGGTCAAAGCTGGGTAGGGCCGTTTCGCTGGTAAAAAGCAGCCGGCCGGGGTGGCTGTCCGCCAGGCCTAGCAAGCGTTCCTGTAGGGCGGGGTCCGCCCGGTCCACGTTGTCTACCAGCAGGCTGCCGCCCTCAAGGCAATCCAGCAGAGAATTTTGTTCGCCGCTGCCTGGGCCAAACAGCTCGGCGCCATCGGCCCGCAACAGGGCCGCATCCAGCCGAATTAGCGGTAGCCGTCGCTCGCTGGAGCCGAAGTGGATCAGGGCGGCCAGGTTGTCTTTTTCCAGCCCCGGTTCGCCCATCAGCAGCACCGGCTGGCGGCTGGGGTCGGCGGCGGCCTGGCGCACCGCCTCCCGTAGGGATTTTGCATAGCGGCTGCTGCCCACGATGCCCCGGCGGGTCTGGGCCACCAGATATGGAGCCAGTCGCCGCAAGTCCACGGGTGCGTTGCTATTGACCTAGGAAATGTCTACTGCCCTTTGGCCCCCAGCTCGGTAGAAAAGGGTGTGCTTGCTTAGCCCCATGAGTTCCGCCACGGCGATTTTTCGCTTGATTTGCCCCGATCGGCCGGGGTTGGTGAGTGAGCTTTCCAGCTGGGTGGCAGCCAATGGCGGCAATATCCGCCACGCCGACCACCACACCGACTGCGGGGCTGGCTTGTTTCTGAGCCGGATCGAGTGGGATCTGCAGGGGTTTGGCTTGCCCCGGGGGGCCCTGCCGGCCGCGGCCACGGCCCTGGCCCAGCGCCTGGGCGGCGAGGGGCAGCTGCACTTCTCCGATCAGCCCTCCCGGGTGGCGCTGTTCGTGAGCAAACAGGACCACTGCCTGCTGGATCTGCTCTGGCGCACCAAGGCCGGTGAACTATCGATGGTGGTGCCGCTGGTGATTAGTAACCACCCAGACCTACGGCCCATTGCCGAAAACTTTGGCGCCCGTTTCGAACACATTCCGGTAACGGCCGCCACCAAGCGCGAGGCTGAACAGCGGCAGCTGGAGTTGTTGGCGGAGGAAGCCATTGATCTGGCAGTTTTGGCCAAATACATGCAGGTGTTGAGTGGCAGTTTTCTGCAGCAATTCAGCCCGGTGATCAACATCCACCATTCCTTTTTGCCGGCCTTTACCGGTGCCCAGCCCTACCTGCGGGCCTGGGAGCGGGGGGTGAAATTGATCGGTGCCACGGCCCATTACGTGACAGAGGAATTGGATGCCGGCCCGATCATTGAGCAGGCCACGGTGCATGTGAGCCACCGGGATGAGGTGGAAGATCTAATCCGCAAGGGCCGCGACATGGAGCGCTTGGCCCTGGCCCGGGCCCTGCGGCTGCACCTGCGCCATCAGGTGATGGTTTATCGCGGTCGCACGGCGGTGTTTGACTGATCCCCCCGGGTGCCTGGCATGATGCGGCTGGATTCGCTCTTGCAGTGGTGCCGGCAGGAGCGGCCCGTGGCGGCCACGGCCTCCGGCTGGCTTGCCTTTCAGTTGGGGGTGCTGCTGCTGGCCAGCAGCCTGTTGCTGGCGGTGCCGCCGCTGTTTTGGGCGCTTTTGCAAGGCACTCGCCGCCTGCGGCGCCCCTGGGGGAGTGATCGGCTCAATTGGGTTTTTCTGTTGATCGCAGGGCTGATGCTGCTGGGGGCCCCCCGGGCCCATAGCGGCTGGTTGGCCTGGGTGGGCTTGATGAATTGGTTGCCGTTTTTTTGGGGGTTCTGGGGGTTTCAGCCCTACATGGCCACCCCTGGGGCCCGGCGACGCATGGCCCTGTTGTTTGTGGCGGGCGGCGTGCCCGTGCTGGTAACTGGCCTGGGCCAGCACTTCCTGGGCTGGAGTGGTCCCTGGCAGGCCCTTGGTGGCCTGGTGATCTGGCACATGGCCCCCGGCGGCCTGCCCCCCGGCCGGCTTTCCGGTTTATTTGATTACGCCAACATCGCCGCCGCCTGGTTGGCCTTTAGTTGGCCCCTGCTGTTGGCGGCAGCGCTGGAACCTGGTTTGGCCTGGACCCGGCGCTGGAGCTGGCGGCTGGTGGTGGTGCTGGCCCTGGTGGCAGCCCAATTGGCGGCCCTATATCTCACCGACTCCCGCAATGGCTGGGGGGCGGCGGTGCTGGCGGTGCCGCTGGTGCTGGGCCCCGCCCGTTGGCTTTGGTTGCTACCGCTGTTGCTGCTGGCCCTGGCGCCGGTGCTGTTGGCGGTGCTGCCGGGGGTGCCGGATTTGCTACAACACCCGGCCCGGGCCCTGGTGCCGGAAGCGATTTGGGGTCGCCTAAGCGATCTGGCCTTTTCCGATCGGCCCCTGGCCTCCACCCGCTTGGGCCAGTGGACCGTGGCGGCGGGCCTGGTGGGGGAACGGCCCTGGCTGGGCTGGGGGGCGGCGGCCTTCTCCCTGGTTTACCCCAAACGCGCTGGGGTATGGCATGGCCATCCCCACAACCTGCCCATGGACCTGGCCATCAGCCATGGGTTGCCGGTGGCGTTGCTGCTGGTGGGGGTGGTGTTGTGGCTGTTGCTGCGGTCAGCCCGGTTGGGCATGGCCAGCGGGCCGGTGTTTGAGCGGGCCTGGTGGACTGCAGTGGTGATCCTGGTGCTATTGCACGCCACGGACCTGCCCTTCTACGACGGTCGCCTGAATGTGGCCGGTTGGCTGTTGCTGGCGGGCCTGCGGGCCGCCTGCTGGCCCCAGGCATTTAGGCCCTGAGCGCCTCTTGGTGGTGTTTGGCTAGGGAGGCCACGGGTAGGGGCCCCTCCAGGTGATGCCAGGGGAGCACCCGATCCGGGCTCCAGCGGCCGTGGATCACCTCTTCCCAGGGGGGCAGGGGGGCGCCGCCGTTGACGGGTTGGCTGGCGATTTCCCGGTAGGCCTTCTTCCAGCCCCCCAGCTGTTCGTGGTGGCCGCGTACGGCAACGATCACCGGCGCCAGCCGTCGATCGCTGCGGGAGAGCAGTGCCTGGATCAGGCTCCAGCCATAGCTCTCGGGCCGCAATTCGATCCCTTTGGGGTTAAGCCTTTTGGCCAGCAGTTTCAGTCGTTTTTCCGCTTCAGGTCGCACCCCCTCCCATTGGAAGGGGGTGTGGGCCTTGGGCACAAAGCTGCTAACGCCCAGGGAAAGGCGCAGGCCGGGGGTGGCTTTTTTTAGGGCGATTAACAGCTCGGCGGTGGCCTCCACATCGGCCTCCTGCTCCGTGGGCAGCCCCACCATTCCGTAGAGCTTTAGCCCCGTGAGCCCCCCATCTTTGGCATAACGGGCGGCGCCATAGATCTCCTCGGTGCTGAGTTTCTTATTCACCACCTCCCGCAAACGTTCGCTGCCGCTTTCGATCGCAATCGTGAGTGATTTGCTGCCGCGTTTGGCCAGGATCTCGGCCAGCTGGGGGGTAACCGTGGCGGCCCGCACTGAACTCACACTCACCCGGGTGTCAGCAAAGCGGTCTTGGTTTAGCCAGCTGAGTAGTTCGCTGAATTGGGGGTGCTGGGTCACCGAGGCCCCCAGCAGCCCCAGCCGTTGGGTGGCCTTGAGCCCCAGTTCCACCGCCGGGATCAGGCCGTCCTCAAGCGAAGGGGTGCGAAACGGCAGGGTGAGGTAGCTGGCCAGGCAGAAACGACAAAGCTCCGGACAGCTGCGCACCACCTCCACCATGTGGATCGAGGGCCAGGCGGCCGCCGGGGTGATCACCGTTGAGTGGGTGAGGCTGTTGCCGCGCCAGGTTTGTTTGGCAATGCTGGCGGGAATGCCGCTTTCGATGGGTTCCACGGCCAGTAGCTGGCCAGCAGGGTCGTAGCGGGGGGCGTAGAGGCTGGGCACGTAGAGGCCCGGCAGCTGGGCCAGCTGCCGCAGCCGCTCGGCCCGCCCCAGCCCCTGGCTGGCCACGGCCCCATCAAGGAAGGCCGGCAGCAGCTCCTCGCCGTCGCCGAGCAGCAACACATCAAAGAAGGGGGCCAGCGGTTCGGGGTTGGCGGTGAGCACCGGGCCGCCGCCAAACACCAGCGGGTGCTGGTCGCCCCGCTCACTGCTCCAGAGCGGAATCCGTTGTTGTTCGAGCAGATCCAGCAGCACTGGCCCATCCAGCTCCCAGCTCAACGAGAGGCCAAACAGGTCGAGGTCTGGCCCGCGGCCGCGCTGGCCCCCGTGGGGCGGATCCCCCTGGTCGGTGAACAGGCGCCTTACGTCGATGTCTGGCCGTTGGGCCAGGGTGGCCCAAACCATTTGATAGCCCAGGCTGGTGATCCCCACTGAATAGCTGCTGGGGAAAGCCAATACCGCCCGCAGGGCGCCGGCCCTGGGCTGGGCTGGTTCAAACAGCAGGGTTTCCTGGTTCAGGGGGCTGGGGGTTGGCGGCGGTGGGAACAGTCTGGCGGGGCGGTGGGGGGCAGCGGTAAAACGGCCTTTAATGGCACTGGGGTTGCTTTTTTATGCAGCGTCAGCCACGGCCGTGATTTCGCCAACAACAAGCCAACTTGTGGACCAGGCGCTCGCCGGCATTCGTGAGGTGCTGGAGCCCCCATGATTCAGATCTCGACCTCTTGATCGGGTTCTAAGGACTGCAGTCGTTGGGCGGCATCCCCTAATCATGTGGTGGGACGTGCCCTGCGGGAGGGAAAAGTCGTTGGCTGAGGCATCAGAAATCAACATGTTTGTTCGGGCGGCAGACTGCGATTGGCAAACGGTTCAGCTGTTGGTCGTTTTGCCCCATAGCGCAGATGTGGTGATTGGTTTCCATGCCCAACAAATGGTGGAGAAACTTCTCAAGGCCCTTTTGGTTTCTCGTGATCAGATCTATCCACTTACCCACGATCTGGAAGTTTGATAGCACTGGTGGCAGAAGTGGGTATATCTTTGACTGACCATGCAGAACTTTGGGCACTTAATCCATTTGCGGTGGAATGCCGCTATGGGTTTGGCGATGATGGAGATGCGTGATCGATCGTGATCAACTGGTCAATGATTGTCAGGCCTTTAGAGACGCACTGAATGCCTGGTTGCCGATGTAGAGCGAACAGCCGGGCAATCGCCCATCCTAAGCTATGCACCTCACCCACCTCTGCGAACGCAAACTCGCCGCCCTGGAGGAACTGAAGAAGTCCCTCCTGCACCAGGCGTTCAACGGCGAGCTGTGAGCCCCAGGCTTGGGTTCCCTCTGGATGGCGCCTAACGATGAATCACCAACCACGCCGCAGCCATGACGGCTTCCGTCGCGCCACCCTGCTCCAACCGCGCTGAGGTGCTGGCGGTGTTGGTCAGCTCTACACGGCCCTGGCTGCTGCGTTGAAGCCCGACTAAACTTGAAAGGATGCGACCAGCGGTATGGCGATCCAACTGTCCAGCGACCAACTCGACGCCCTTACCGTTGCGGAGAAGGTGCGATTACTTGAGCAAGTTTGGCAGAGCCTCTGCTGTCAACCTGATACCTTCACCTCACCAGACTGGCACGCTGATGTCTTGGTTGAGCGCCGCCAGCGACTCCTCGACGGTTCTGCCACGCGCATTCCCTGGAATGAGGCCAAAGCCCAGCTGCAGCGCCTGGCTGAATGATCATCGAGATTTCCTCCGATGCTCTGATTGATCTGGAGGAGGGATTCGACTTCTATCAACGTCAATCACAAGGCCTTGGGGCTTATTTTATCTCTTGCTTGATGTCTGACATTGAGGCGCTGACCTACTTCGGCGGCATCCACCAGGTTGTAAATGGCTACCACCGTGCCTTGTCGAAGCGCTTCCCATTCTGCATCTACTACGATAAAAAAGGCGAAACTCTCACCGTTGTGGCCGTGCTTGATGCTCGCCAAGATCCTCTCTGGATACGGCAGAGATTGGGCTGATCAATCAGCGAGGCCTATGGCCATGGCGTCCAAACAATTGAGGTGATCGTCTACCGATTCGTGCACAATGCGGCCGGCGGCAAAGACGGCGCGGGCTTCCTGCAGAGCAATTACCAGCTCGCACTCCCGCAGGCGCTGGTAAGCGTCGGCTTCCATCACCACAAACCGCAGTTCGCCCCGCACGCTCAGTCCCAACTCCCGTTCGTGCTCCAGCGCTCGTGAGATGGCCTGCATCGCACTAATAACCCTTCTATTCATCATACGGTGAACCTCACGGTTGCCGGTGCAGCTTCAGGCTTTGCGGGGTCAGCTCATGGCATCACCGATCGTGATATCTGCAGGCCAGGATCACCAGCAGATCGCCATCGAGCCGATAAACCAGGCGATGTTCCGCATCGATGCGGCGTGACCAGCAGCCCGCCAGGTTTTCCCGCAGGGGCTCGGGTTTGCCGATGCCAGCGAAGGGATCGCGCAGGCAAGCCTGGATCGGCTGGTTGATGCGCCGCTGGGGTGAGCAGCTGCCCGACTGGACCGCATGACACCAGCCGTTCTCTGTCGCGGATCGCTGGCTTCAGGCCCGTCCCAGCTGATGGTCGACAAACTCTTCACCGTGCCAGACCAGGGGGTGGGTGAGGTGGCTGACCCAGGGCCTGCTGCTCGTTGTTTCCTACATCGACCGGCCAGCTTTCCCTGCATCAGAAGCCCAGTTTTTCCTGCATCAAAAGCTCGGTTTTTGCTGCATTGCTTGCTCCGACATGGCCTCCGGCTACCGCCCCCGCTCGCCGATGCCGAGCTCCGGGCTTGCCTAGCCGCGGCCGGCGCGGTGGTGATCGAGGGCCCCAAAGCCTGCGGCAAAACTCGCCTGGCCCAGCAGCTGGCTGCCTCCACGGTGCTGCTGGATGTGGACACCGCCGCCCGCCAGGCGCTGGCGGTGGATCCGGCCCTGGTGCTGGCGGGGCCTCGGCCGCGGCTGCTGGATGAGTGGCAAGTGGCGCCGGCGCTCTGGAACCAGGTGCGGCGGGCCGTGGATGCTGTTGAGGCGCCGGGGCAATTTCTGCTCACGGGTTCGGCGGTGCCGGCCGATGGTGCCGAGCGCCACACCGGGGCCGGGCGCTTCTCCTTTCTGCGGCTGCGGCCGATGAGCCTGGTCGAAAGTGGCGCCGGCCAGGGCGGCGTCTCGCTGGCGGCGCTGCTGGAGGGGGAGCCGCCCAGCTGCGCCGGGGTTGGCGGTGACGGATCTGGCCGAGCTGGTGTGCCGTGGCGGCTGGCCGGCCCAGCTGGAGCGGCCCCTGGCGGCGGCCTGCCGGGCCGCCCGCGATTACCTGGAGCAGGTGCGGCAGGTGGACGTGCAGCGGCTGGATGGGCGGCGGCGGGATCCCCAGCGGTTGGGGGCCCTGCTGCGTTCCCTCGGCCGCAACGGGGCCACCGAGGTGAAGCTGTCCACCCTGGCGGCCGATGCCGGTGGTGCCGATGGGCCCCTCGACCCGCGCACCGTGGCCGACCACCTCCAGGCCCTGGAGCGGCTGATGGTGCTCGAAAGCCAGCCCGCCTGGCGGCCCCATCTGCGGTCCAAGGCGGCCCTGCGCCAGGGGTCCCGGCGCCATTTCTGCGACCCCTCCCTGGCGGTGGCGGCCCTCGGTGCCAGCCCCGATCGGCTGCTGAAGTATCTGGAGTGGCTGGGGTTGCTGTTTGAGTCGCTGGTGATCCGCGACCTGCGGGTGCTGGCCCAGGCGCTGGATGGCGAGGTGTTCCACTACCGCGACAACTACGGCATTGAGGTGGACGCGATCGTGCAGCTGCGCGATGGCCGCTGGGGTGCGATCGAGATCAAGTTGGGTGAAGGCCAGGTGGATGCTGCTGCCCAGGGGCTGCTGCGTTTCCGCCAGCAGATCGATACCAGCCGCACGGGGGAACCGGCCTTCTTAGCAGTGGTGTGCGGCAAGGGCTATGGCTACCAGCGCTCCGATGGCATCGCAGTGATACCGGTGGGGGCGTTGGGGCCTTGAGGTTAGTTCGGCAAAAGCAGACGTTATTCAGTGGGCTGAGGATTGTGGATTTGATTCGATCAAGGTATTTGATGTTTCTGGATAATCATCCATGGGTATTTGATCGGCTATTTTTTGAGCGGAGTCAATGCTTAATTGGCGCAAGCTAAGTATAAATTGTTTAAAGTCTTCGGGCGGTAAGCTCTTGATTTTCTCTGAGATTTCATTGCGGAGTTGATGGTGGACATCGCTTTTCTCTGTTTGAATATTATTTTCTGTATTCAGTTTGAGGTCAAAATTTTCTTCTGCAAATAATTCATTGCTTGGCTCTGCTTGGGAGCTTTGAAGCAGCTGTTTGCCAGAATTGCTGAGTGTATAAGTTTCTGGGTTTGGGCTCTCTACAAGTCCCGAATCAGATAGAAATGCTAAGGCTAAATCTATCTGATTGTCTAAAGCTTTGTGCTTTAGATTGGATTGTTCTTCGCTAAAGGATTCTGACGTTAGGTTAAGTTTGTTGGCTATGGCTTTACGCAGCTGGCTAGCTGTGAGCGTATGGCCGCTACTAAGAATATTAACCAGGGGAAGAGCTAAAGCCTGAAGGTAAGAAATGCTCTTCATTTTCTAACTGCCTCAACCTGCTTGCATGATTTAATAGTAGTTTAGCAAAATGCAGAATCACATTCTTGTACATGGGATGGAATTTTTTTGAATTGCAGGATTTGCAACGCTAGCTTTTATGCGGCTTATGCATATGGCCATAGGTGGTAGGGGGTCTGGCTATGAACGTCGCTAGTTGAGAATGGACTTGCTTGTGGCATGTAAAAAATGAGATACCTTGAGAGCTGGTACATTTTTTCTGAATAATTCTTTTAAGTATGTAATAACCTCACGGGAAGCGTATTGGTTGTATCTTCCATTCGCGGCCGGTATTAGTTTTTAGCGTAGTGCCAGACTCTGAAGCATCTATATTTTTCCAATAGCCGTTATTTCCAAGACGCCTATCAATTGGGGTGCCTGGTTGATGGCTTGGCACCACTGGCGAACCCGGAATCCTGGGACCAGTTGGAGATCCATAGTAACCTTCTGAGGCATAACCCTGCTGAAAACTTGATTGGTTGATGCCTGATTGTTGTGGATTGGCTAAATTTGGAAAGCATAAATTGCCAGGATTTTCACCATTAGGATCGTTGGGATAACAGGAATTTGCTTTTGCAGGTAGATTGGGGGCAATTATCAATAAACAGGAGTAAAGTATAGCCATGCATTTAAGGTGAGGAGATTGTGTCATTTTTTGATGTTGTTCTTGGATTTTAGAAGGAGTCGGTAAAAGTATGGTCAGTTTGATTCAAGTCTGTAGGAGGAGTTGAATCAAGAAATGGATTTAAATTTATTGGTTTACTTGTATCTTTTATTGTGGGCTTTTGGTCTAAAGCTTGGCTAGGCGTTGGCTTAGGGCTTGAATTTATAGGTACTATTTTTTGATTATTTGTGTTAGTGCTATCAAATAACCTATCATTAATATTATCGCTAGATTTATTTTCACAGGAAAGTTGTACTTGAGCTTGTCCTGTATCAATAAAGCCAAAAGGCACGCATTCATATTTATTTTGTTTTCTGTCTTGGCATTCAACTGTTACTCCAGGCATGCCTATGCAGCTAATCGGCTTTTTATTGTCATCACGGGTGCAGTTACCAGTGCCATCGCCGTTGCTAATGCAGTATATTGAAAAGGAAGTATTGCCTGTGTCGGCTAATGCTGGTGAAATCAGAGAGTTTAGGAGGACTGAAAAGAGAGTTTGTATAAATAAATATTGTGTTCTTGTAATTGCCACAATAAAATCAGAGTACCCTTATTGTTTTAGGCTTTAGTGACGCCGGTGGTATGTTTTGTGGTTCTACCACAGGAGGGGGAGGATTGTTGGTGGTGTTATTTAAGCTACTTTTTGTATCTTTTACACATGGCTTAAGCAAAGGATATTTTTGTGGATCTACTACAAGACCTTCTTTTTCTAATTGATAGCAAGTACGTAGCATAGACAGTTGCGAGGAAATCTCTCTGTCCTTGGCAATTGATAAGGCAAGTTGCTTGCAATAGTCAATTATTTGAGAGCCAAATGGCAGCACTAGCCCAGCATTAACAGCATAGTTAAGTGTTTTATTTCCAGTTACTTGAATTGGATCAAATGCATCTAGGGTGCTATTGCCCCAGTTTCCGCCAATGTAAAGTGTAGGTGTTCTGCAATAAATGCCCGGAGCAAAACCTGTATCATTATTAAAGGTGTTGTTGGATTGATAATTAATATTTGTTCCTCCAGTTGTCACTGAGGAAGCAGAGGGAGCAGCAGAATTAGTTAGGCTTGATGAGTTATTGGTTTGCTGAGAGTAGCTTTTCGGGGAGAATCCAACTAAATAAAGCAAAAAAAGGATAAGATAAATAGGGACTCCTGAAAAAGCCAGATCGATTGCAGCGCAGCTTGTTTCAGCGATCAAAATCCGATAAACTGGCCTCGATCAGGGCAATTGATGATTGCTACAACTGCTGAGCACTGCAGATGTACCGGAAACACCATAACGGGCAGC
>CALRNU020000001.1:0-240839 GCA_943369595.1 Synechococcus sp. UW140 | reverse complement strand
AATGGTTGAACTCTATCCTGGTGTCCATGGCGCAGTGGTCCCACACCGATCCATCTCGAACTCGGAGGTGAAACACTGCAGCGGCAACGATAGTTGGGGGGTAGCCCCCTGCAAAAATAGCTCGATGCCAGGTAAAAATTTCTCTTTTTTAATCAGCCACCCCGGATGGGGTGGCTTTTTTTATGACCTATTAGACTTCTTTCGCTAATCTCCCGAGCTATGGCAGAACACAGCGTCGCTGAATTTGTTTCTAAGCTTTCCACCAACCAGAGCCTCAGGGATCGGCTTGAAGACGCCAACCTGGCTGATTTGCTTGCCATTGCCAAAGAGCATGATCTGCACTTCGGCCAGGCTGAACAGCTCTACAGCCATGCTAAGCACGCGCTTGAGCTCTGGGGTACAGCCCCTGCCGCTTCCGATCAAGCTGATCCGGCAGTAGCTACATTTATTGGCAAAGCAGCTCAGGACCCAGATTTGAAGGCGGAGCTGGAGTCGGCAGATTTGGAACAGTTGCTTGCCCTCTCCAAAGCCCATGGCCTTGACCTGGGCATTGCCGATGACCTCTACGCGAAGGCAAAATCCCAGATGGAAATTTGGTAGCAGCATGAAAATCTGGTAGCAGGTTTGGCTTTTTGCCTGATTTCCTGGCTTTGGCATGGGACCCATGGCCAATCACTACCCTTGTTTAGGTCTGTAAGAATTTGCTATCTCGTTGCAGTCCTTTAAAATAGATTTAATCCAGCGGGCTTATAAGGGTGATAACCAGCAACGATTCTGATGAGCCAAGCCAATCTTGATCTTTTTCTTGCAGAAGCCAGAAAAGACCTTGCCCTTAGCAACAAGCTAAGAGCGGCCAAGTCCCATGAGGAATTGTTGAATTTGGCCACTGAACATGGCCATGATCTAACTAAAGCCACAGTTCTGCGCCATCACCTGCACCGCTTGGCCGGTCGCAGTGATGCGGAGCTAGAAGCCCTGGCAGACAATCTTTTTAATGATGATTTTGGCTCTGTTTTCTTGGGAAAATTGGTTTAATCTTCTTGGTCCAAATCAACTTAATCGGAATCAGTTTAATCAATGTCAGCTTTATTTAGGTTGTCTTAATTCAAGTCAGCCTGGATCAAGACAATTCAATTCAGGTTGGATTAATTCAAGTTGGCTTGATCTGGTTCAAGCTGTTGGATTTTGCCCCAGTTTGATTTCTGACTTAGATCGAGGCTTTTGAACGATAATATAATGTATAAAATGCCATAGTATGAAAATTTTTAATATTATTTTTTTAAGAATATTTCCCCCCATTCTAAAATTTAGTTTAGGGGGCTTTATTTCTAATTTATTAATATTTGACTGGCCATTGCGTTAGGGAACCATTTCGCTGTTGTATTCATTGAAGCTTTCGTTGCGTCTTGTGCTGCCCTCTCTGCCCTTAGGTACTTCTAGCCCAGTGGCTTTTGCAAGGGCCAATTCTACATCAGCTTCCTCTATTAGGCCTTGGCCGTTGAAGAGCACCGTACCATCGCTAGCAAGCACAACTATTTGTGGCACCACCCCAGACCAGTAATGGGAGGGATCGCCCATGGGCGCCTTGGGATCCACCTGGTAGGGATCGCTGGGTAGGGCAATTAGTTCCACCACATTTCCCCAACGGCCCTGCAGGTCGGACAGGAGCGGAGCAAAACCCTTGCTGGCGGCACTGTCATCGAGGTAAAAAGCCAAAAGCACCGGTCGACTGGCAGCTTGGGCTTCAGCCAGGCTGATCCGCGGTGGCACCAGGGCACCGTTGCCTGCGTAGAGGGCAAATATGTTGCCGTCATAGCTATTGGTATCCCGGGCGGCCCAGGCATCGGATCCGCCTCCGAGCAACAGTCCCAGGACCAGTAGAAGGGAAAACAGCTTTTGGATTAGCAATTTGCCGTCCTTGGGCAGTGGGGTTAGCAGTTTTGGGGTCGCCAGGTTTATCGATAAATGCTTCAAGGCCGCTCGTTGGAGATGGGGGCATTCTGCAACCCCCGCCCTAACCCCTGCAAAATTCCGCGGCCGATCAAACCAATGGCACGACCAAGCACCCGGGTAAGTAGCAACACCATGAGGGTGCCGAGACGGTTAAGTACCAACAGCACTTGGGGGGCCAAGGCGTCACGGGCTTCAAGCATCAGGGTGATCGCCTGTTGCCACCAGCTCAGCTGCCGTAGCTCCCCATCCCGCGGTTCCATCACCGTGGTGGGTTGGATCAGGCCCTGTTCCATGCCGTAGAACAAGCGCCTGCTTTCGTAGATGGCCACCGGCCGTTCGAACAAGGTTTGCCAGCGTTCCCTGCTGTTGATTTGGTTGCGAAGTCTTTCCAACTCGCGTGTCGGTAGCAGGCTCGGCACCAGCATGGTGCGCCGTAATTCGGGCCAGCCACTGCAGGCTTCCAGCAGCTGGCGGGCGATCAGTTCTGCATTACGCACCACCCAATTACTAAGGAGCAGCTGCAGGTGCAGCAGCGCCCTTGGTTCATCGGGGGCTAGGAGTTGGCCATCCACCAGCAGGGGTCTTCCCTCCAGCAGGGCCCTGAGGCTCGGCAGCAGGTCTGGTAATTCCGGATCCTCCTGTTGCAATTGGGCGCCCCTGACTAGGGCTTGGCCTAGGGGTAGCAATTCGCCCTCCCTGGGTAATTGGGTGTAGGCCCCCACCAAGGACTGCAGGGCCCGCTCCCGTAGCAATGGTTGCTGATTCGCCCAAAGGTTCTGCTGATCGCTAGCTGCCGTTTGCCCCTGCAAGCTCAATTGCAACCGCCGCACCAGTTCGCGGAACTCAGCCAGCAGGGCTTCAAACAGGGCTGAACGACGCTCCGGGCTAAGGGCTTCCAGCGCTAGCAACTGCCCAGCAGTGCTCTCCCCGAGGCCAGCGCAGGCCAGGGCAAGGCGTTCCTCCAGGCTTTTCAATACCGCTAACCCGCCACGATTGGCCAGCACGATTTCCACTGGACCCGTTTGGGGCTGTGGGCTTTGGCTGGTTCCATTAACCCCTGATTTGGTTTGCTGGGCTTCGGCCCCCCAAATCAGCAGGAGCACCTGACGGGCCATGGCCAGTTCCCGCAATCGACCAGCCACCGCCCAGGGGTAAAGCCCCTGGCGGGGCTGGCTCCTTAACCAGCGCTGCAGCGTTACAGCTTCAGCATCGATTTGCTCGAGGCCACTGCGCAGTAACCAGGCGCCCAGTCCCTTGGGCCCGGACTCTGCCTTTGCAGTGACTTCCGCAAGTACGAAAACCCTGCCCCCGGTTAAGAGCACATCCACGGCCCGGAGCAAGGTTTCGCTGCTGGGGGCTTCCAGCAACCCCTCGGCTGGCAACTGCAACAACAACTTTTGGCTGTATTTGCGCCGGCTTGGCAATACCAACAGCAATGGTGTAGCCCCCAGTCGCTGGCGCCAATGCCTTAGCTCAGCCTGGAGTTGGGCGGGCTCGATTTCCTCCGCCAGGTTCCAAATTAGTAATTGCAGGTTGCCCACCGCAGGGCTTACTGCCTTTACCCCTAGATACATACGCAGGGACGGATGTATCTGGGCCAGTAGCCGGGCAAGGCCATCGGCCTGCCAGCCCTCGGCGATAAGGCCTATGGCGGGGGAGGAGGCGGGCGCCATCGGTTTTAGCGGGGGCGCCCCTGAAGATGAAGGCTGTAACTCTCGATCTTATAACCGGTGCTGGATTCAATTTCCCTCAACAATTCAGCAGGTAGTTGGATATCAAGGTCTTCAATGGAGCCGCTTTCTAGGCAGGTGATATGGCTGTGGGGATCAGCCCGGTGGCCATAGAGCCTCCCATTGGCTTTCTCAAGACATTCGATCACCCCATGGCTGTGGAGCGACTCAAGATTCTGATAAACAGAGGTATGGCCAATGCAGCGGCCATCGGCATTTAGTTGCTCAAAGATGTCCCTGGCACTGAGGTGGTCACCGCTACGCCAAAGGATTTCTAATACCAATTTGCGCTGCTGACTAAGGCGCAATCCCTGTTGGCGACAAAGCTTGAAAGCCTCTTCCAGGCCAGCCTTCATCGGGGATGGGCGAACGGCAGTGGTCAGTAATGTTTCACTCATTGCATATATCATATGGCCCCAGCAAGGGGCCATCAGCAGGGCAGGCTTTCCCCAGGGGTGAGGTTGGGGTCCTGCAGCCGGGCCGGACCGATCGCCTGGAGCGCTTCGGCCAGATTCACCGTGCCGTCATAAAGGGCCCTGCCCACAATCACCGCTTCCACCCCCAGCGGCTCCAAGGGCAGCAGGCTGAGGAGATCCGCCAGGTCGCCGATGCCGCCCGAGGCGATCACCGGCATGGAGCTAGCCGCTGCCATGGAGCGCAGCGCCTGCAGATTTGGACCGGCCAGGGTGCCGTCCGTGGCGATGTCTGTGCTGATGATCGCCGCTACCCCTGAACCCTCAAAGCTGGCGGCTAGATCTGTGGCGGCAACGCTGCTTTGTTTTAGCCAGCCGCGGGTGGCCACCTGGCCATTGTTGGCATCGATTCCTACCAGGATCCGGCCGGGGTGGCGGCCCGCCAGCTCTCTTACCAGTTGCGGTTGTTCTACGGCCACGGTGCCCAGGATCACTCGCTCAATCCCCAAGGCAAGCAGTTCCTCCGCCCGCCCAACGCTGCGCACTCCGCCCCCCAACTGCACGGGGATGGCTAAGGCGGCAGTGATCGCTCGGATCGCTTGATCGTTAACCGGTTGGCCGGTTTTGGCCCCATCCAGATCCACTAAATGCAGCCGTTCGGCCCCCTGGTGTTGCCATGCCAGCGCCTGGGCTACGGGGTCATCGCTAAAGCGGGTCACCTGGCCGTAGTCGCCCTTATGCAGGCGCACGCAATGGCCTTCAAGTAGGTCGATGGCGGGAATGATCTGCATCGGCTAGGTACGGCTTGCCCCTATCTTCCCCGCCGCCCGGCCCGCTTGAATGGCGCGAGCTTGCAGGCACCGCTAATGAAAATCCTGGTGATGGGTGGCACCCGTTTCATCGGTAAACCTTTGGTGGGCCAGTTGTTGGCGGCGGGCCACCAACTCACCCTGTTTACCCGGGGCAAACAACCGATCCCAGCAGGGGTGGAGCACCTGCGCGGCGATCGCAGTAAGGCCGAGGAACTTGCGGTGCTTAGGGATCGCAGTTTCGACGTGATTATCGATAGTTCTGGCCGCGAACTGGAGGACAGTCGGGCGGTGCTGCAGCTCACTGGCCCCCCAAGCCATCGCTTTGTCTATGTGAGTTCAGCCGGGGTGTATGCCGACAGCGTCCTCTGGCCGCTAAATGAGGACTCCCCCACGGATCCGGCCAGCCGCCACGCCGGCAAGCTCCATACGGAAGCGTGGCTGCGTGCTGAGGGCATTCCTTTTACCAGCTTTCGCCCCACTTACATCATTGGTCCAGGCAACTACAACCCTGTGGAGGCTTGGTTTTTCGATCGCATCCTCCATGGCCAGCCGCTGCCGCTGCCGGGCGATGGCAGCACGATCACCCAGCTGGGCCACGTGGCAGATCTGGCCACCGCCATGGCCCGCTGCCTCGAGGTAGAAACCAGCGCCAATCGGATCTACAACTGCACTGGCCGCCAGGGGGTGAGCTTCGGTGGCTTGGTGGCTGCGGCGGCGCGGGCCTGCGGCAAGGATCCCCAAACGGTGGAAACCCGCAGTTTTGATCCGGCCGGCTTAGATCCAAAGGCCAGAAAGGCCTTTCCCCTGCGCCTCAACCATTTCCTCACCGATGTGCAGCGGTTGGAGCGGGAGCTGGCCTGGCGCCCGGCCTACGACCTGGAGGCTGCCCTGGCGGACAGCTACACCCATGACTACGCCCTGCGGCCGGCGGCCACCCCCGATTTCACTGGGGATGCAGCCCTTTGGAGATAACCCCAGGCGGAGCCCAGGGCCAGGGCCAGCCCTGGCCAAAACAGCCACCAGCCCAGGCTGTGTAGGCCTGCGGCGCCGGCCCCGGGCCAAAGCAGCAGCAGTAGCGAGCTGAATTGAAGGATTGTTTTGGCCTTCCCCCCCAGGGAGGCAGGGCCGCCGCTGCCCTGGCCGCTGCGCCAGCCAGATATCAGCAGCTCCCGGGCGAGCAGCAGCCACACGGCCCAGAGCGGCAGGCTGCCGCTGGCCGCCAGCCAGAGCAGGGGGGCGCTGATCAGGATTTTGTCGGTGAGCGGGTCTAGCTGCGCCCCCCAAGCGCTGCCCCCGCCCGCCCGCCGGGCCAGCCAGCCATCGGCGGCGTCACTAATTCCCCCTAAGAGCAGCAGCCCCCAGGCCAGCCATGGCCAGCCGAGGCTGAGGGCTAGCACCAGCGGCAACCCCAGGGCCCCCCGGGCAATGGTGAGGCCATCGGCTAGGCGACGGAGGCCAGGCTTGCTCACGCTGGGGTTGGTCATGGGCCCTGCAGAATGCCGTTAATTGCAATCAGCCCATGGTGGTGCAGCGCTCCGTGGCCCAGGTGATGACTGCCCCAGTGATCAGCGTGGGGCCCGACACCCCCCTGCAGGAGGCCGTGCAATTGATGAGTAGCCATCACATCAGTGGATTGCCTGTGGTGGCTGCCAATGGGGTGCTGGTGGGGGAACTCACCGAGCAGGAATTGATGGTGCGGGAAAGCGGTTTTGACGCTGGTCCCTATGTGCTGCTGCTGGACAGCGTCATCTACCTAAGGAATCCCCTGGGCTGGGACAAGGAGGTGCACCAGGTGCTTGGCAACACCGTTGGCGAACTTATGGGTGGCCATCCCCATTGCTGTGGCCCTGAGTTGAGTCTTCCCCAGGCGGCCCGCCTACTCCATGAGCGCAGCACCCAACGGCTGGTGGTGGTAGACGCTGAGAAGCGGCCCGTGGGGGTGCTCACCCGAGGGGATGTGGTGCGAGCCCTGGCGGAAGCCGATTAAAAGGTCGCCTAGCGCAGCGCCGGTGGTGCTGCCACGCCACTTTCCTGGAGAGCCGGTGGGGCCGCTGGCGGTAACACTGGCGGCGCTGGGGTGGAGCGGCTGTCGCTGCCGGCTGTGATCGAGAGGCTGGGGTCGTAGACCGCCTGACCGCTGTTTGGTGAATTGAAGGTTTCCGGAGCTGGCAGGTCTGGGGGTAGGGGGGCTGGGGTAACTGGGCTACCCATGGCGGTGCCAGCGCTGGGTAGTTCCGGGGCCCGCGGCGCCGGGTTTGAGTTGAGTGCCACCGAGGGATCGGCGGTGATGGGTGGTTCCCGCAGGGGGGCTCCGGCGGAGGGCCTGGTGGCTGATTTGGGTCCGGAGGGCGACCAAACCATGCGGGCCAGGGGCACAACCCCTTGCTCCATCAAGCGATTCAAGCCTGCCAAAGCCCTATCCATGACCGTTCCCCCCAGTTTCAGGCTGCACTGCAGGGGGTTGCCGCAATCGTGGGATTTACCCAGCGGACTGAGATTGGCAAGCAGATTGCCCTGCAGATAGAAGGGCCGCTGTTCCAACTTCAGCATGTAGGGCACATGCACAAAGCTGGTGGCGCCACCGCTGATCCAGTTGGCGTCCTCTTCGTTGAAGCCCTTTACCCCAGGCACAATGAAACGGCTTTTGGAGGCATGGTCTGGCATGTAGGCCGCCACCAAGCCGCGGCTTCGGGCCAAATCCTTGGTTTGTTCGAGGGTTAGGCCATCCCGACTCATGAATACCTCCAGGCGGCCATCGGCCCGCAACCCCATCACCATCCGGATCCGCGGTAGGAAATAGCGAATTTGCTGGCCCATGCTCACGCTGTAGGCGCCCTTGTAGCTGCTGGGCGGCTCTTGCATGTCGTTGTAAAGCGCGTGCAGTCCCCCAATGAAGGTGTCGTACTCGCCGGCGCGGGCGTCTGTGAGGTCGCCGTAGCCAAAATCCACCCGGCCCTGGTGGGTAATCCCAATGAAGGCCCGTTGGCGGGCGGCGGTGCGATTGCGACCCCGCCACACCTGATTGCCCAGTTTGATGTCCCCCAGCGGCACAGTCACGTCTTGGCCGGGGGCGTCGTTGTAGCGCTCGTACATCGGCCCGCTCACAAAGGCCAGGGCATTGCTGTCGTTGTAGGCCTCCTGCTCGCGATCCCAGCCTTCCAGCATGCCGAAGCTCACCTTGCGTGGATCGAAATCCACGGCAAAAACCTCCTTATCTGGCAGGTAGCGGAAGTTGTCCTCCACTGGGTTGTTGCTAGCCACTAAGGCCTGATTACTGGCCCCGGCCTTAGGCCCACTGGGGGCGATTGCCACTAGGAAGGTGAGGGCAGCTACGGGCAGGCCAATGGCAGTCCAGCCCAGCCAACTGAAGCGGCGTTTTAAGGATTTCGGGTGACGGGAGGACCGCTGGGAGGGGGCGGCCTCGCCAGATTTCAGCGAAGGTCGCTTGCGCCCAGTGGCTTTTCTGTCCTCCTCGCGATGGGTGGGACGTCGATTATTTGCTGCCGCAGGCCTGTCCGCCACTCCAGCACTTGCCCTACGGCGACGACCCATTGATCTGGTTCCCTGTCAGCAGGTTTGCCGCCAGTTAAGCAACCGAATGCTGGTAAAACCAGCTGCGGTGGATGCTTTCAGGCGCCTTTGAGCTTAATCGCTATTGATTGATTTATTCACAGTTTCGCCAGCGATGGGGGCAGGTCTCTTGCTGGACCACTGCCTCAACCATTGCCTAGCCCAGCCCATGGCCTGGGCATTAGTGGCTCAGCTCAAGCATCCTTTGGATTGGGGCCAACGCCCGCAGGCGTAGCCCTTCCTCCAGCTGGATTTCAGGAGTTAGCTCCCTTAGGCAACTTTCCAGCTTGTCGAGGTTATTGAGCCTCATATAAGGACAGGCGTTGCAGCTGCAGCCATCCAGCCCCGGCACCGGGTGAAAGCTTTTGGCTGGGGCTGCCTTGCGCATTTGGTGCAGGATCCCCGGTTCGGTGAGCACGATGAAGGCCTGGGCCTTGCTGCTGCAGCTGTGGGCCAGCAGCTTGCTGGTGGAACCGATGAAATCGGCATAGTCCAGCAGCTGGTCTTCGCATTCCGGGTGGGCAATTACCTCCGCCTCCGGATGGGCCAGCTTCAATTCGAGTAGAGCCTGTTCGCTAAAGGTTTCGTGCACGATGCAGCTGCCCGGCCAAAGGCTCAGTTCCCGGCCCAGTTGTTGCTGCACCCAGCGGCCCAGGTTTTTGTCTGGGGCAAACAAGACCGGACGGTCAGCCGGAATCTGACCCACCAATTGCACTGCATTGCTGCTGGTGCAGATCAGGTCACTTTGGGCCTTGATCGCCGCTGAACAATTGATGTAGCTCACCACGTAGTGGTTGGGATGGGCGGCACGAAAGGCGGCAAAAGCTTCCGGTGGGCAGGCATCCGCCAGGGAACAGCCCGCCTCCAGATCAGGCAGCAGCACCTTTTTTTCCGGGCAAAGGATCTTGGCGGTTTCGGCCATGAAATGGACGCCGCAAAACACGATCACCTCGGCATCGGTGCTGGCGGCCCGGCGGGCCAGCTCCAAAGAATCACCAATGAAATCGGCCACATCCTGGATGGCCTCGTCTTGGTAGTAATGGGCAAGGATCACAGCGCGGCGCTCTTGGCGCAGCTGGCGGATGCGTGCCAGCTGATCGCTGGGGCTCTGGGGCGGGGCGAGGCTGGCGAACACGCGCGGGTGGCCTGGGCAGGATGATGTCATCAGCTTAGAAACCCTGGCGGGAGTCCCCTTGCTGCGACTGGCCATTGCCGGCGATCTCCATGGCCAGTGGGATCACCACGACGACGCCTTGCTGGAGCAGCTCGCCCCAGATGCCCTTTTGGTAGTGGGGGATCTGGCCGATGGGGATGTGCGTTTGCCGCGGCGGCTTAGGGCCCTGCAACTACCCGTTGCCTGCATTCTTGGCAACCACGACGCCGCCAAAGATCGCAGTGGCAGCACCATTGCCAGGATGGAACAGGCCCTGGGCTCCCTGCATTGCGCTTGGAATCTGCGCCTGCTGGATCCCCCCGGCCTGGCGGTGGTGGGGGCCAGGCCAGGCAGTGCCGGCGGTGGTTTCCATCTCTCCGATGCGGTGAAGGCCCACTGGGGCGAAATGTCTGTGTTCGAATCAGCCGAGCGGATCAGCGCCGCTGCCCTGGGGGCCCCCAGGGATCGGCCCCTGGTGCTGCTGGCCCACAGCGGCCCCAGTGGCCTGGGCAGCGGGGCCGCCGATCCCTGCGGCCGGGACTGGAAACGGCCGGCCCGCGATTGGGGCGACCAAGACCTGCAGGAGGCGATCCTGCGCATCCAGCGCCAGCGACCCCTGCCCCTGGTGGTGTTTGGTCACATGCACCATCGCCTGCGCCAGGGGCAAGGTCAGCGGCGCACCATCCACCGCGACCGCCAGGGCACCGTTTATCTCAATGCCGCCTGTGTGCCGCGCCACCGCTTAGATCCCCAGGGCAGCCCGCTGCGGCATTTCTCCTGGGTTGAGTTGGGGGACGACGGCGCCGTTTGCCTGGTGGCCCACCGCTGGTACGGGGCCCGGGGAGAATTGGTGGAAGACCAGATGCTGCTGGAGCAATGCCAACTCCGCCGTTGATAACTGCTAGATGCTGATAATCGCTTGCATTAGTAGCCATGGCTTTGGCCATGGGGCTCGGGTGGCAGCCCTGCTGGGCGCCGTGCATCGGCAACAACCCGATTGCCGTTTTGTGCTCTCCACCGCATTAGCCCCAGCTTTTTTAGCCCAGGTTTTTCAGGGTGTTCCCTTTGAGCAGCGCCATTGCCCATGGGATGTGGGGGTGGTGCAGGCTGATGCCCTCGGCAGTGATCCCGAGGCCACCCTGATTGCCCTTGAAAAGCTTGAAAGGGAGCTGCCGGCTTTGCTAGAGCGCGAAGCTGCCTATCTGCGGCCACTGCTGGAAAGCCATCCCGGCCCGGCCCTAGTGCTCGGGGATGTGCCCCCGGCCGCTGCACTGCTGGCCCAACGCCTGGGGTTGCCCATGATCTGGCAAGCAAATTTTGGCTGGGACGCGATCTATGCCGAGATGGGGCTGGCTTTTCGCCCCTGGGCTGAGCACTGTGCCCAGCTCTATGGCCAGGGCCAAGCTGTGATCAGCTGTCCCTTTTCCCTGCCGATGCCCTGGGGGATTCCCCGTTGGGAAGTGGGTCTCAGTTGCGGCCAGCCCGCCTTGGGGGAAGCTCAACTGAGGGAAAAATTTTGTTTAAGCCATCCCCGCGAGCGCACAGCGCTGCTCAGCTTTGGCGGTTTGGGGGTTCAGCTGGACCCTGCCCTATTGGCCCATTGGCCCCATTGGCATTTCCTTGTGACTGATCCGAGCTTGGCTGCCATGGCAAATGCCAGCTTGATACCTAAATATCTGCGTCCCCTTGATGTGATGCCGCTCTGCAGCCGGGTGCTCACTAAGCCTGGCTACAGCACCTTTTGTGAGGCCCTCAGCCAGGGGCTGGGGCTGATTGTGGTGGCCCGCCAGGGTTTTGCCGAGGCAGCGGTGCTCCAGGCAGGCTTGGTTAGCCATGGCTGGCATCGGCTGTTGCCGCGCCAAGCCTTTATGGATGGGGCCTGGCAATTGGATAATCCGCTGGAGCCGCCGCTGGGCGCCCCCTTGGCCCAGGGGGGCGAGAGCCAGGGGGCAGCCCTGCTGCTGGCCCAGCTTCAGTCTTATGGGCGAGAAAGCTGAGCGAAGCGGCTTAGGGCTGCTGATGGGGGAACCGCTACAGGGGACTGGACAAGGGGCTGCTTTTGGCCAGCGGTTTTAGCTACGTCCCTGGGCTGTTTGCACTGATGGCCCCGGGCTGGGCCTCGTTATGCGGCTGGAGGAGTGCTGGTCATTAGCTGGCTTGGCTGGTCAGTTGGATGGTTTGCTTGGCATACCCCTGGGATCTTGGTTTCGCTAAACCCTTGACCTAACAGCTTTATTAGCTAAATAACTCATTCCCTCAGTTGTGAATGTGAGTTTCGCTACTTGGCTGAAAACTTTCTTTTTGCCGGGGAAATGCTTCGTATCAAATGTGACTGAATTGCTTTTGATTGGCAACAGTCATCCGGGGATTTGACCAGTCAATGGACAGTAGACGATTTATCATCTGGCCGGCTAATATTCTCGGACGTCTAATCGTTCGGCATATTTGCGCCGACCGTTTCTGCATATTTTTACGTGAACGGCCAAAAATTATTTTTATCTATGACTAATTCAATGCGGCTCAAAACCTGTCGCGTTGGACTTGTTCTGCTGGCGGCTGGCTCCATGGTTGCCCCCGCCTTTGCTGGGGCTGTCCCTGCCGTGGGCCCCTCGGCCCAGGCCGGTGAAACCTTGGTGGCCCAAGCCGAACTGGCCCAGTTGAGCTTGCCGCGTTTCCAGTTGCCCGGTTTGCCAGCCCTCCCCCGGGTGTTTGCGATCACCCCCGAACGCCGCGCCTTGCTCAACACCATCCGCTACGCAGAAGGCACCTGGAAGGAGGGCACAGACCTGGGGTACCGAGTGATGTTTGGCGGCGGTTTGATGAATTCCCTCGATCGCCATCCCGATCGGGTCAACTACACCACCGGTTACGCCAGTGCCGCAGCCGGTGCCTATCAATTCATGCCTGGCACCTGGGGCCTGGTGGTGAGGGCCATGGGCTTGGCCGGTTTTGAGCCCCATGCCCAAGACCAAGCGGCCCTCTTCCTGATCCAGCGCCGGGGAGCCCTAAGCCTGGCCGATCGCGGCGAGCTCACCGCAGAATTAGCTTCGAAGCTATCGCCCGAATGGGCTTCCTTCCCCACCATCGCCGGCCAAAGCTTTTACGGCCAGCCGGTGCGTCGCCTCACCGAGTTACAGCGCTTTTACGAGGCAAATCTGGCCAGGCTTAAGGGCCGTGGGCAGGTGGCTAATGCCGATGGCAGCGACCAGGGAGTCTGCAGTGACAACAGTCTTGATTGCGCCCTGAGGGGCATGGATCGCCGTTGATGCCGTTTTGGCACTTTTCCCCTAGGCCTTCGCTTCCGGTTTAGGCAATTTCCAGAGGGCCAGTAGATAGGCCCCCACGGCACTGGCCAGAAAAGCAACAATGTTGCCCACCAGTGGCAACGGTTCAGCGGTGCGGGTGATCACCGGCCCCAGACCGAGCACCCCAAACAAAATTATCCAAAGGGGCGACATCAGCAGCAGCCACGGCCAGGCGATTAGTACCCCTTGCTTGCGGGGGTAGGAGGCAAAGCCGGCCACAAGTCCCCCAAGCACCGAGGTGCTTAGGGTTAGTAGCCACTGTTCCTGGGGCAAGCCGGGCACCACTTGGCACCCCCCCTGCTCTAGGCAACCACGCACGGCCCCGAGCGCCCCAACGATTGCCCCGTCTTCCCCATGCTCAGCCACGTAGTACTGGTTGCCGTAGCGGGTTTGTAGCTCCACCCAGTAGGTGCGGGGCATCAAGGCAAACAGGGCATCACCCACATTGAAATTGAGTAAATTCCCCCCCCGGGGGTCTGCCACCAGCAGCAGGCTGCGTTCATCCAGGTCCCAGTACTGCTTCACCGCTTGGCCAGGGGTGCGGTCGTATTGGGTAAGCACCCGCAGCTTCCAACCACTGCTTGCTTCGAACTGATTGAGCTGTTCCTCCAGGCCCTGGCGTTGGCTGTCTGTGAGCGCTTTGGCTAGGTCGATCACTGGGGTGGGGTGATCGGGCAAGAGGTCGGGGTTGTCGTAGGCCAGGGCTGGGGCCGGTTGCAGCAAGAGGCCTAGCCCCCAGAGGCCCACTAGCAGCGAAAGCAGCAAACGAGCCATGGCTGGCCAACCGGTTAAAACGCATTGTTATCGATGCCTGACCCGGGCTGTGGCTGCTGCAATGGATTGGTTGCGACAACGGCTGGCAGAGCAGGGGGGCCGCGCCGGCTTTGCCGCCGTTATGGATTGGCTGCTCAACGACCCAGACCATGGCTTTTATGGCAGTGGCCGGGTGCGTTTTGGCCCCCAGGGCGATTTCGTTACCTCCCCCAGCTTGGGGTCTGCCTTCGGCGAATTGTTGTTGCGGCAGGTAACGCCTCTACTGGCTGCCCTGGCCGCCACCAGGGAGGGACCAATCCGCCTGATTGAGTGGGGGCCTGGGGAGGGCCAGCTGGCCGCCCAGCTGGGCCAGGGGCTGCTGCAGCTGGATCCCCCCTGGCTGCAGCGGCTTGAATTGGTGCTAGTGGAATCCAGCGGCCCCCTGCGGGACCGCCAACGGCAGCACCTGGCCCCGCTGGCCTTGCCCCACCGCTGGGCCCCGGCGGCGGCATTGGCAGCAGCGCCCTGCCCTGGCCTGGTGCTGGCCCATGAATTAATCGATGCCCTGCCGGTGGAGCGCTTCCTCTGGCACCAGGGCCATTGGCATTGCCTAGAGGTGGCCCTTGCTGCCGATGGCAGCATCGGCTGGGCCCCAGGCGACCCCCTGGGGGCCGAGACCCTCGCGGTGCTCGCTGGTTTGGGCTTGCCCGCCGATGGGGGCGGTAGGCCCAAGGGCTGGTCTAGTGAGTGGTGCCCCAGCCTTGCCCCCTGGCTGGCCCAGGTGCGCCAGGGCTTAAGCCAGGGTTGGCTCCTCGCCATTGATTACGCCCATCCCGCCAGCCGTTACTACAGCCCCCAGCGGGATGGCGGCACCCTGTTGGCCCACCGCGGCCAGCTCAGCTCACCGCAATTGCTAAACGAACCGGGCCTGTGGGATATCACGGCCCATGGCTGCACTACCCACCTGGAACAGGCGGCAGCCCCGGCAGGTTGGCAATGGCGGGGCGCCAGTCTCCAGGGGGAGGTGCTGCTGCAATTGGGTTTGGCGGCGGAAATCTCCGCCCTTTCGACCCCAGGCCCCCTGGATCTTCCCCAGCGCTTGGCCCGCCGTGAGGAACTGTTGCGCTTGGTGGACCCCCACCTGCTTGGCGGCTTTTGGTGGATGTTGCTGGCCACGGCTGATGCCCCTGGCTTCCCAGGGGATAGGGGGGAACTTAATTGCCCCGGCTGGTGGCCCTGAGGGCTTCAATGGCCGCCCCGATGGCCACATCGTCACGGATAACCACGGCACCGATGCCCGTGGGCAACACAAAGCGCACCCGGCCATCGCGCACTTTTTTGTCGCGCAGTAGGCATTGCTGCACGGCTTCGGCAGCAAAGCTGGGCGAGGCAACTGGGAGGCCCGCCTGCCGGATTAGTTGCAGTTGGCGTTCTTGGTCTGCCCTGGTCCAAAGGCCCAGCTCCAGGCTCAGCCAACCGGCGGCGGCCATGCCAATGGCCACTGCTTCCCCATGGAGGAATTGGCTGTAGCCGCTGAGGGTTTCCACCACATGGCCGAGGGTGTGGCCGTAATTAAGAATTGCCCGCAGGTTGCCCTCCCGTTCGTCGGCGGCCACCACCCTGGCCTTGGCTGAGGCGGATCGCTTCAGGATTTGCAGCAGCAGACTGGGCCCTACCGCCCCAAGGCTGTGAAGTTCCCCCTTGGCTTCCAGGGCTTCAAATAGCACAGGATCACCAATCACTCCGTACTTGATCACCTCCGCCAGGCCAGCGCGGAATTCGCGCTCCGGCAGGGTTCCCAGGGTGTCTGGGTCTACCAGCACTAGCCGTGGTTGGTGGAAGGCACCGATCAGATTTTTGCCGCCGGGATGGTTTACGCCGGTTTTGCCGCCGATGGCGGCATCCACCATGGCCAACAGGGTGGTGGGAACCTGGGCCACGGCGATGCCCCGCAGCCAGGTGGCGGCGGCAAAGCCCGCCATATCGCCCACCACTCCGCCCCCAAGGGCAACGATCAAGGAGCCGCGCTCCAGTTGGTGGGCGTAGGCCGCATCGTGAATTAGGGCAATGCTGGCAGGGGTTTTCTCGGCTTCCCCAGCGGGAATCACCAGGCTTTCCACCAGGAAACCGGCCTGATGTAACGAGCGTTCCAGCCCTGGGCCATAGGGGCCGGCCACATCTGCATTGCTAACCAGCAACAGACGGGTGTTGCGTTTGAAGCCCCGCTCCAGCAGCCGTTCCCCCAGTTCAGCTAAGCCGCCGCGGCCGATCAGGATTGGATAACTGGCGGCCCCCAGGTCCACGGCAACGGTATGCAGTGCCGTGGGGCTGTCTATGGCCATGGGTAGATGCACAGCACTTTCAGCTTCTGAATGTATGGCCCCTTTGGCTCACAATGCTGCGAAAGCTCTGGAGGCTTCGATGGGCCGATCGCCGTTGGTGCCCTGGTTATTTGTGGCGCCGGCGCTGGCGCTAGTGCTGCTCACGGTGCTGCTGCCAGCCCTGATGGCGCTGCTGATCAGCTTTACCCAAACCGGCCTTGACCTAAGGGAACCGCTCCAGTTCATCGGCCTGGCAAATCTGCGGCGGTTGCTGGCCGATCCCATGTTTCTGCGGGTGTTGGGCACCACTTTTATTTATCTGGTGGGGGTGGTGCCGCCGATCGTGCTCGGCTCCTTGGCCTTGGCAGTGTTGGTTAATCGCTCCCTGCCGGGGGTCCATTGGTTTCGCGCTGCTTTTTACACGCCAGTGCTGGTGTCGATCGTGGTAGCTGCCATCGCCTTCCGCTGGCTCTACGCCGAAAACGGCCTGATCAATGGCTGGGGCCAGGCCCTGCTGGGCAGCGGTTTTCAACCAATCGGCTTCCTCACTGATCCGCGCCTAGCCCTGCCGGCGGTGATGCTTGTGACCCTTTGGAAAGGGCTCGGCTACTACATGGTGATTTTTCTGGGGGGCCTCCAGGGCATCTCAAAGGACCTGTATGAGGCCGCCGAACTGGATGGCAGCCGTGGTTGGCGCCAGCACCTAGACATCACCCTGCCGCTGCTGCGCCCCTACGTGGGCCTCGTGGCGGTGATCTCAGCGATCGCAGCCACCAAAGTGTTTGAGGAGGTGTTTCTGATGACCCAGGGGGGGCCTGCTGATGCCACCCGCACCGTGGTTTATTACGTGTACGACCTGGCTTTCCAGGAATTGGAAATCAGCTATGCCTGTACGGCGGGTTTGGCCCTGTTCCTGGTGGTGTTGCTGCTGAGCCTCTTGCAACAACTTTTCAAGGGCAGTGCCCTGCCTAAATTGGAGGATTGAAGGGCTAGCTAATTTGGAGCGGCTGGGGATCGTTGGCAGCGGCCAGCTGGCTGTGATGTTGGCTGAGGCGGCCCAGCCCATGGGCATCGAACTGCACCTGCAGGCCAGTGGTGCCTCGGATCCGGCCGTGGCCCTGGCGGCAGGGGTGGTAATAGGCGCCTCCGGCGATGGGGATGCCACCGCACTCCTGGCCCAGCGCTGTTCCCGCATCGGCTTTGAAAATGAATGGGTGGATTTGGCCAGCCTGGAGCGGTTGGAGGCCCAGGGGGTGTGCTTTCAGCCAGCGGCGGCCGTACTGGCCCAGTTGGTGGATAAACGTAAGCAGCGGCAGCTTTTAAAACGGCTAAATCTGCCAAGTCCCCGCTGGTGTGAGCTGGCCACGGTGGTGCGGGCTGGGGGCGTTTTGCCGCCTGATCTGTCCTTGCCGCTCATGGCAAAGGCCATCTGTGGGGGTTACGACGGCCGCGGCACCGAACGGCTTACCACCAGGGCCTGCCTGGAGGCATTGCTGAGTCGGGTGGATTACCACGAATGGATCCTCGAGGAGCTGGTGCCCTTTGAGCAGGAGCTAGCCGTGGTGGTAGCCCGCAATTCCCAAGGGCAGATCAGTCTTTTCCCGCTGGTGGAAACCCACCAGCGCCAGCAGATTTGCGATTGGGTGCTGGCGCCGGCCCAGGTGAGCCACGCGGTGCAGGCCCGGGCCCGCTCCATGGCTGTTTCTTTGGTAACGGCCCTCAACTACGTGGGGGTGCTGGCCCTTGAGTTTTTTCTAAGCCCCACCGGTTTGCTAGTAAACGAAATTGCCCCTCGCACCCACAATTCCGGCCATTTCACGATTGAGGCCTGCCATACCAGCCAATTCAGTCAGCAACTCAATGCCCTTGCCGATCAACCCTTTGGCGATCCGGGCCTCAAGTTGCCCGGGGCCCTGATGGTGAACCTGCTTGGTTTTGAGGAATCAGAACAAAATTATGCGGCCGAGCGGGCCCAATTGCAGCAATTGGAGGGGGCCCATCTGCATTGGTATGGCAAGGCCCAGGCTCGGCCTGGCCGCAAACTTGGCCATGTAACCCTGGTGCTGCAAGGCTCAACGGCGGAGTTGCGCCGCCAGGAGGCAATGCAACGCTTGGCAGAGGTGCGGGCAATTTGGCCTAATCCCTGAGTAAAGCCCTAAATTCAATGGGGACTGCTGTGTTGGTGTCTGCCCTTTCCAGTGTTCTGATCTGACTCCCTTTTCGACATGAGGGGGGTGTCGCGATGGTGACGTAGGCCGACCCCGTAGTCGGAAATGAAGCCCCGCTTTCCCCCCTCTTCTGGTTAATCCAGGTCGAAGACTGAGGGCACCACGGCCTGGCGGTCCACCCCTATCAAGTCAATTCCTGGAGCCGTTTTTCCAATTCCGGCCGGCTCAACCTGGTAACTACAAAAACCTCCTGGGCACTGCTACCCCGGCGGGCCACCAGTTTGTGGCCGCCGCTGATTTGGGTGGAAACCCTTAGCCGTAACCCTTCACAGCGCCCCTTTACCCGGCAGATCACCGCTGGGGTGACCGTTTCTATCGCCTCATCTAGGGCCAGGGCCTTCAACTTGGGGATTAAGCCCTCCAGGTAGGTGCTGTGGGTAATTACCACCCGTCCCACGGGTTTCTCCTCAGGCGCGTTCCAATGGGGCCATGGTGAGCCCTTCGCCCCCCAGTTGCATGTGATATAGCTCCGCCTGTTCCTGGGGACCTGTCCAAACCACGGCACTGCCCTGCTGGTCCACCTGCTGGGCCAGGTTCCAGGCTCGGTCTGGGGTCATGGCGGGGATGTATTTCACCAGGCAATCCACCACATGCTTAAAGGTATTCACCTCATCGTTGAGGACTACCACCTTGAAGTTGGGGTAGGGGCTGCGTTCCAGCAGCGTGCTGCCTGAAGGGCTTAGTTGGGGGGTGCTGGTGGCCACCGGCCCTTCACGGATGGAATCCATTTTGCGGCACCGGTTAGCGGCTTGGTTAAAGTTGCAGCAATTGAACTCTCACTGTGCTGATCACCCTGGGATGGGCTGCCCTGGCCGCCACTTTCACTTTTTCGATCGCCATGGTGGTGTGGGGCCGCAATGGTGACAATTCGATCAATTTCTGATCCCTTGGCTCAGCTGACGCTTACGGATTTTTCGCTCACGGATCTCCCCCTTAATGCCCTGCTTGCTTCAGTGGCGGCCCTGCTGCTGTTGTTCGTAAGTGCTGGGGTGGTTTATTTGTCGGCGGTGGAATGGCGTGACCGCCGCCGCCGCACCGCCCCTGCGGTGACCCCCCGCAAGCGCCGTCCCTGAGGCTTTCCATGGCCCGCGCCCTGCGGCTCCCTCCCTTCAGCTGCAGCATTGCCCTGGCCCTCCTCCCTCTGGTGGGGGGCTGGCTGCTTTGGCGCAGTGCCAAACCCCAGCTCCCCGGGGACCTGCGCCTGTTACTGCAGCAGGCTTCCCTGGTGCAAAGCCTGCCGGTGGACCCCCAGCGGCCCGTGCCACCCCTCTGGCGCCAGCGCCTCCCGGCACCATTGGCGGCCAAGCTTTGGCGGGAGGGATCGGGCCCCTGGTGGCAGTTATGGGGGGTCCATGCCGATGGGGCCCCATTCTTAATTTTTCGCCCCAGTCGTCCGCCCCTGGGGGTGGCCAATGGTTTTCAGTGGGGCCCTTATTTCGTAGTTAGCGCTGATCCCCTTAGCCGCCAGAGCCTCCAGGGCCAGTTGCAGGGCAGCCACCGGCGCCTGGGGCGCCTGGCCTGTGGCGCCCTGGAGGGCCCCGATCCAGCGGTCTATTGGCGTAGCCAGGCCCTGGGGACAATTACCGCTTCCTGGGCCCCTCTGCTCCAGCCTTTTCAGGAGGGCTGCCTGCGCTTGCAGGGCCAGCGCTGGTGGGGAGAGACCACGGCGGAATCGCCCCTAACTGCCCAACCGGCTGGCCAAGCACCGCCCCTGGAACCTTTCCCTTTGCTCGAGGGGGCCCTGTTGCAGTTAGAGGGTCGCGGCCTGGCACCACTGCTAAACAGTTTGTTGGCAAGCCCCGGCTTGAGGCCCTTGCTTCAGCAGCGTTATGGGCTCACCCGGGCCCAGGAACGGGCCCTCTTAAACACCCCCTTCCGGTTGGCCCTGCGCCCCAACCCCGGCAATGCCCCCTACAGGGCCAGCCTTTGGTTGCGCCTCCAGGGCCGTTCAGGCCAGTCGCCAGCCCTCGAGGCTTTGCTCCAGGGGGTGGCTAAGGGGCTGCCCAAGGATCTGCGCCTGGAGCAGCAGGGCAGCACCTCTCGGCTCCTAAATGGCAGCGGCCAGGCCCAGGCCGGTTGGCGGCGCTTGCCTTCCGGGGATCTGTTGCTTGTGCTGGGGGGCTCTCCCCAGGCCAAGGGAGCTGGCGATCTGGAGGCCCAGCGGCCTTTGCAACCCCTGGCGGCTGGCATGGGCCTGCGCCTAAACGCCCAGCCCCGGGCCCTTGCCGAAAATCAGCTGCTACCGCCAAGTTTTCCCCTGGCCCTGCGGGAGGCGGCTGGTTTCCAGGGGGTTTGGCAGCCCTTGGCCGGGGGGGCTTCTGCTCAGGTGAGCGGTTTGCTCTCCTGGGATTCAGTTTCAGCTTCCAAACCGGCTGTGGGCCCTGGGCCTTCCCCTGCAGCCCCCTGAACCGCTTCCGGGTGAAGTTTGCGTTCGCGGCGGCGCCGCTCAGCGGCCACGGTTTCTTCCATCATTTGTACGGCCTGGGCCATCTTCTCGAGATTGCTGGCATAGAGACCCATGTCTTTTTCCAACTTCTCCTGTTGCAACCCGATCAGATCACCCACTTCCCTGGCCCGTAGTCGCAGGGCCTCTGGATCCTGGTCATCGGCGCCGGCCAGTTCCTGCAGGGCAGCAATCAGGCCTACCGCATGGTGGCGGGAGTAGTGGAAGTCGCTGCGGCCGGCCTCCTGCAGCACGCTGGCCAGCACTGCGGGGGCCCCGTCGCCTTTGTTTTCTAGCCACTGGCGAATCTCAGCTTCCCCATGGGGGGCAAGGCTGGAACGCAGTTGCTGGGCCTTCTGGCGGAGGTCTGGGGCGGACAGATCAGCGGCTTCGCAGAGGGCGCTGAAAAGTTGCTCGCGGCGGTCTACAGGTTCGAAGCCAACGCTGAAGTTGTCGAACACCTGGGTGAGCCCTAGGGCAAACAGGGCATCGGCTTGAAACCCTTGCTGGCACGACAGCAAGTGCAGTTCCACCAGCAGCTCATCCACCACCCGCCGATAAAGGCCGGGGATAACGCGGGGATAGGCGTTGTAGAAGCGGCGCTTGCTGTCCGCCACCGTCTGGCTAATGCTCACCGAATGGTCCTCTGCCAGGGCAGACCCTAGCGCTCAGCGGCGACGGTTTCGTCAGTAGGATCCGGGCAAGAGCCAATGCAACCCATGATCCCCATCGTTATCGAGGATTCAGGCCGGGGGGAAAGGGCCTTCGACATTTATTCGCGGCTGTTGCGCGAACGGATCATTTTCTTGGGGGAGCCCGTTACCTCGGAGTCTGCCAATCGGATCGTTGCCCAGTTGTTGTTTCTGGAGGCGGAGGACCCTGAGAAGGACATCTTTCTCTACATCAATTCCCCTGGGGGTTCGGTCTACGACGGCCTCGGCATTTTTGACACCATGCAGCACGTCAAACCCGACGTGCAAACCGTATGTGTGGGCCTAGCCGCCAGCATGGGCGCTTTTCTATTGGCGGCTGGGGCCCAGGGAAAGCGCAGCAGCTTGCAGCATTCCCGCATCATGATTCACCAACCCTTGGGCGGCGCCCGCGGCCAGGCCAGTGATATTCGGATTCAGGCCGATGAAATTCTTTTCTTAAAAAGACGGCTGAATGAAGAATTGGCAAGCCGCACCCATCAACCCCTAGAGCGTATCCAGAAGGACACTGACCGCGACTTCTTTATGTCACCGGTGGAAGCGGCGGCCTATGGCTTGATCGATAAGGTGATCGACCAGCGACCAATCCACGCGGTTTAACCCTTTAGTTAGGGGGCAAGCAGCCAGAGCTTGGGAGCATGCAGCCAGGGGATATTCCCCTTAGGGAAGTAATTCGCTGTGGCTATCACGCAGTTGTTTCCAAATCTGGCGGATTTCGTCATAGGCATGCTCCTGGCTGATTTTGCCGTTGGCTTGTAGGCCCACGATTAATCCCACCCGGTCGGCGAATTGTTCAAGGTTCTGGTGGAAGGCCAGCCGCTCCGGCGACCAGTCGTCGCCGCGATAGCTGGAAAATGCTTCTAGAGGCGACTTAGTACCTTCGACCCCTTCCGGGATGGGATAGGGGCCACCATCTGCGTCTTTGCCCATTAAACCCATCCAGACAATTCGCTACGGCTCAAAGTATGGCGAATAATTCAGGCGGTGGCTGGTAATAGTGGCGAATAGCGATCTTTCTCGGGCACTGGGGTGAAGTTTTGCACTACCTCGCGGAAGCGGTCCCCATCTAGGCTTTCCTGCTCAATTAGCAGTTCAACCAGGCAATCCATGCAGGGGCGTTGGGCTTCTAGTAGGGCAACGGTTTCCCGGTAGCAGCTGTCCACAATTAGGCGCACCTGGCCATCGATGCGATTTGTGATCGAATCAGACACATCGCTGCGGGTCATCAGGTCACGACCCAGGAATACCTCTTGATTTCCAGACTCCAAGGAAAGCGGACCGAGCTCGCTCATGCCGAAGCGGGTAACCATTTGGCGGGCCATGCCCGCCACCTGCTGGATATCCCCAGCGGCGCCTGTGGTCACTTCCCCGTGGCCAAAAACGATCGCTTCGGCGGCACGGCCCCCTAGGGCCCCCATGATCCTGGCCCTCAGCTGGGCCCGGCTCACCAACATCTGCTCTTCATCGGGGGCAAACCAGGTGAGTCCCTGGGCCTGGCCGCGGGGGATAAGCGTTACTTTCTGCACCGGGTCATGCTGGGCCACCAGGGTGCCTACGAGGGCATGGCCCACTTCGTGGTAGGCGATAAGCCGCTTACTGCGACCGTCGGTGAGGGGTGTGCCCTCCATGCCGGCGATCACCCGATCTACGGCGTCATCAATTTCAGCGAGACCGGTGGCTTCCTTGCGGCGCCTGGCCGTGAGGATCGCCGCTTCGTTTAGCAGGTTGGCCAGGTCGGCCCCAGTGAAACCTGGGGTGCGGCGGGCAATCATCTCAAGGGAGACATCCTCAGCCAGTTTTTTGTTGCGGGCATGCACCTTGAGGATGGACAACCTCCCCTTGATATCTGGGGCATCCACACTCACCTGGCGATCAAAACGGCCCGGGCGCATCAGGGCTGAATCGAGCACATCAGGGCGGTTTGTGGCAGCAATGATGATGATTCCGTTATTACCTTCAAAACCATCCATTTCGGTGAGCAACTGGTTCAGGGTCTGCTCCCGTTCATCGTTGCCGCCGCCAATACCTGCGCCGCGCTGGCGACCTACGGCATCAATTTCATCGATAAAAATTAGACAGGGGGCATTTTCCTTGGCCCGTTTGAACAGGTCACGCACCCGGCTGGCGCCCACCCCCACAAACATTTCAACAAATTCAGAACCGGAAAGAGAGAAGAAAGGCACTCCGGCTTCGCCGGCAATCGCCTTGGCCAGCAAGGTTTTGCCGGTGCCTGGGGGGCCCACCAGCAATACGCCCCGGGGGATGGTGGCCCCTACGGCGGTGAAGCGTTCCGGTTGCTTCAGGAAGGTAACCACCTCCTGGAGATCTTCCTTGGCTTCCTCTACCCCTGCCACATCATCAAATTTGACGCCGGTTTCGGCCTCCATGGCAAAACGAGCTTTTGTTTTGCCGAATTGCATTGCCTGGCCAGGACCCCCTGGCATGTTTGAGGAACGCCGGGCTAAAAATATTAATGAACCAATTAAAAGTAGAGGAAATAGCAGATTGCCCAGCAACCCCAGCACTGGCGGTGTAGTGCGCGGTGGGTGCACATCAAAGCTGATGCCCTGATCCTTCAAACGGCTAATTAGTTCTGGGGCCAGTCCGGGCAGATCAACCCTCAGCCTTTGGACGCGATTATCAATATCTGGATCCACCGCTTCCACCACGGCACTGCGACCGCCGTCGTAGATATCCACCGCTGTAACCCGGCCCGCATCCACATAATCCAGGAAGCGGCCATAGGTCATGCGGGCCACGGCGCTGTTGCGCGGGGCAACGCTGGGGCCATTTACCACCCGGTTTGGCCCACCGTTGGAGGCCACCTGCCAAGCCAGAAACAGGGCAAGACCCACGGGCAGGAGCCACAGGGCCAGGAGGCGCCAGCGGTTGTTCATAGGGAGATGGCAGCCGCCAAGGCCAGGAATGTTTCGTGATTGTAAAGACCCTGAGAGACCATTGGCGGCTAATAAACCCCAGGGATCAGCCCCAGTTCCCGCTCAAGGGCCCCCACCGCCAGCTTGAGGGAAGGGGCCAGTGCTCGGCTTTCGCCACACTTAGGGCTCCAAACCTTGCCGCTGCGGATTTCCTTCAGTTCCGCCAGCACCATGTCCTGGCCCTCCAGCAAGGTGAGTTCCGACAAGGGCACCTCTAGCTGGGAGCGAAAGAAATAGGCAGTACGCAGGGGATCGTGATGCTCAAACCAAAAGTTCAAGCCCTTGGCCTGCCAATGGATCTCTTCCAGCAATTCCCGCCGCAGGGCAATTTCCGGGCTCTCACCGGCTTCCAAGTGGCCGCCAAATAGGGCCCAGGTGCCGGGGTGGACGATGCCTTCGATGTCGTCCCGCAGTTGCAGCAACCAGGAGCCCTGGCGCTCCAGCATCGCCAGGGCCACCGCCACTGTCATAGCCGGCGCAGGGCAACGATTGGATCCAGTTGCGAAGCCCGCCGCGCAGGTACCACCCCAAAAAAGAGGCCAATCGAGCCTGACAACAACACCGTTGACAACACACTGCCCAGGCCAATGGCCGCTGGCAACGGGGTGAAGGCCGCCACCGCCATCACCGCCCCCACCCCAAGGCCACTGCCAATTAGCCCGCCCAGGCTTGATACCACCAGGGCTTCCACCAGAAATTGCAGCAGTACGTCGTTGCTGCGGGCCCCCACGGCCTTGCGCAGGCCGATTTCTTGGGTGCGCTCACTCACCGACACCAGCATGATGTTCATGATGCCAATGCCGCCCACCAACAGGGAGATGGCGCCAATGGCGCCCAGCATCAGCGTTAAACCACCGGTGATGGAGCCCACGATGGAAAGGGCATCCTTTTGGGAGCGCACGGCGAAGTCGTCCTCCCGCAGGATTTTGTGGCGCAGCCGCAACAAATTGCTCATCTGAAACTTGGCGGCGCTGATCGAGGCTTCGTCTTTTGCTTCAACACTGATGAAGCTCAGGGAGGTGCCATAGGTGGGATCCCGGCCGCTGAGGCGACTCACCATGGTGCTGAGCGGCACATACACGGCGTCATCTTGGTTTTGGCCCAGAAATGCCCCCTTGGCGGCCATGATCCCAATCACTTGAAAAGACTGGTCACGGATGCGCACTTCCTTGCCCAGGGGGCTTCCCCCTGGCAGCAAGCGTTGGGCAATGTCTGGGCCCAAAACGGCCACGCTGCGGGCCCCATCCAGATCTTGCTCTGAAATAAAGCGCCCCTGGGCCATCTCAAAACGGCGCACCGTAAGGAAGCTGGGGGTGATTCCTGAAACCGTGGCGTTGGCACTGAGGTCCCTGGCCCTCACGGTTTCACTAAGGGTGATCTGGGGGGCCACCCTTTGAACGCTGGGCACCTGCTCGGCGATCGCCTGGGCATCTTCCAGCACCAGGGTCTTGGGGGTGTCAATGCCCCGGCGCCTGGTGTCGTTATTACCCGGCACCACAAAAAGCACGTTGGCTCCAAGGGTGCTGAGCTGCCCTTCCGCCAGGTTTTGGGCCCCCTTACCAACGCCCACCAGGGTGATCACTGAAGCATTGCCAATCACAATGCCCAGCATCGTTAGGGCCGAACGCAGCCGATTGGAGCTGAGCGCCCCCAGGGCCATGGCCACGGTCTCGCCAAGGGGCAGGCGACCATTCATGGCCAATTAACCAATGTTGTCGGCACTGCTGTGGTCATGGACATGGGTGCCGCGGTGGACTACACCATGGCGCACATCCAGGGTGACCACTTCCCCCTGGCGCACGTCCCTGGTGGCATTGGCCACGCCAACAATCACCGGAATGCCTAGCCGTTCGCCAATTACGGCTGCGTGGCTTTGGCTGCCCTCCTCTTCGGTGATCACCCCGCCGGAGCGACGGATCGCCTCCAGGTAGGAGGCAGTGGTGTGGGTAACCACCAGGATTTCACCGGGCTCGATGCGGGCGGCCTCCTCGGGAGATTCGGCCAGTCGCACCTTGCCGCTCACGGAATGGCTACCTACGCCGGTGCCGCGGCCCAGGACGGCTGAAACGATGCCCACCTTTACGAGGTCGGTGGAGCCACTCACCCCAGCCAGGGTGCCGGCGGTTTGCACCACAAGGTCCCCCTCCTGGAGCAGCCCCTTCTCCTGGGCTACGCCCATGGCAATGCTGAAGGTGCGACTGGTGGAGGCCTGGATGCCGATCACCAGGGCATTAACCCCCCACACCAATTGCAATTGACGGGCCACTTGTACGTCGCTGGTAACCGCCAGGATTGGGGTGGACGGCCTGAATTTGCTCACATTGCGGGCGGTGGCCCCAGTCTTGGTGAGGGGCAGGATTGCCGCCGCATCCAGCTGGTTGGCGATGGTGCTCACCGCTTGGCTGATGGCATTGGGGATCGTGCTTGCCAGTTGGGTGTCGGGGGAACGGCTCGGATAGTTCTGTTCAATGCGCCGGGCAATGCGATCCATGGTTTCCACCGCCTCCACCGGATAGAGGCCCACGGCGGTTTCGTTGGAAAGCATCACCGCATCGGTGCCATCGAGGATGGCATTGGCCACATCACTTACTTCGGCTCGGGTGGGCCTGGCGTTGGTGGCCATGCTGTCGAGCATTTGGGTGGCCGTGATGATCGGAATGCCCATGGAATTGGCCTTGCGGATCAACTCTTTTTGGAGCAGGGGTACCTCCTCTGCTGCCATTTCCACCCCCAGGTCCCCCCGGGCCACCATCACCCCATCACAGAGGGGCAGGATTGCATCGATCTGGTCGATGGCTTCGAATTTCTCAATCTTGGCGATCACCGGGGTGTGGAACCCATGGCTGCGGATCAGTTCGCGAATTTCCTCCATGTCTGAGGGGTTGCGCACGAAGCTGAGGGCCACCCAATCCACCCCAAGCTGGAGGCCGAAGGCCAGGTCGATGCGGTCCTTTTCCGTGAGGGCCCTCACGGAGAGCAGGGCATCAGGGAAGTTCACCCCTTTGTTGTTGCTGAGCACTCCCCCCACGGTCACTTTGCAGTGCAGGGTTTGGTCCTCCTGGTCAATCCAGTCGACCAGCATCTCTACCTTGCCGTCATCCAAGAGGATGCGGCTGCCGGGGTCGATCTCAGCGGCGAGTTTGTCGTAGGTAACAGTGGCAATGCTCTGGGTGCAGGCCACCTCTTTGGCGGTTAAGGCAAACAGATCGTTCTTGGCCAGGGTGATCGGCCCATCGGCAAAGCGCCCGAGCCTGATCTTTGGCCCCTGGAGGTCCATAAGGATGCCCACATGCGCCCCGAGCTGATGGGCCACTTGGCGGATGGTGGCTGCCCGCTGGGCGTGTTCCTGATGGTCGCCGTGGGAGAAATTAAGGCGAAAGGTGGTGGCCCCCGCCAAAATCAATTCGCGAATCCGTTCCGGAGACTCAGTCGCCGGCCCGATGGTGGCCACAATTTTTGTGCGCCGCTGCAGGTCGGGCTGGGTCATGGACCGGTCCAGAGGCGTTGCGGAAGCTATCACCCGGCGGAAATCCCATGGACTTAGACAATTATCAGCACCGGGCCCGCAGCACGGCCCTTTATCCCGATAGGGGTACAAACATTCTCTATCCCACCCTCGGCCTCTGTGGCGAGGCGGGCGAGGTGGCTGACAAGGTGAAGAAGGTGCTGCGAGACCACGGCGGCCACTTCAGTGACGGCCATAGGGAGGCCATCGCCCTGGAGTTGGGCGATGTGCTCTGGTACGTGTCGCAGTTGGCCGACGAGCTGGGCTTTTCGCTCGAGCAAATTGCCACGGCCAACCTGGAGAAACTGGCCAGTCGTGCGGCCCGTAACGTGATTGCAGGTAGTGGGGACCAGCGGTGATGCGCAGCATTGGCAGCTTGGTTTTAGCGCTTGGCTTGGCCCTGGCCCTAATAACTGGCCATCCCAGCCCGGCGGCAGCCACCGAGCTGCGGGTGGCCCAGGTGCGGTTGGAACCCTGCCCTGATGCTGATGTGGGCGCCCAGCCCCAACTCAGGCGCCCCCTCGGGGCCAGCTGCTATGCCCTGCACGGCAGTGTTAGTAATCCCGGCAGGCAAACGGTGGTAGATACCGACCTGTTTGCCCAGATCCTGGATGCCAGCGGCGAACCGGTGCTGCAAAACCGCAACCGAGTTGGTTCGATTGGGGATATCCCCCCGGGCGAATCCAGCTTTGCCCTGCGCTTGGCGATCCCGGCCGGTACCCCGGGTCCTTTTCTGGTGAGCCATGCGAAGGCCCGCGGTTTCAGCGCGCCAGTGCGCAGCCGAGCCGGTGCTAACGACGAATTACTGCCCTTGGAACAGCAGCTACTGGAATGAACTGAACGAGGGGGAGAGGCTCAAGGCCAATTGGTTTAGCAAGCTGCCACTGAGCTGCAGGGCAAAAAAGGCAATTAGGGCGGAGAGATCAAGGCCCCCCAAGGGGGGGATCAAGCCCCTGAAAACGTTGAGGTATGGGTCGGTTATCGAGCTAAGCGCCGCCAGCAGCGGATTTCCCCAATCGAGGTTTGGAAACCAGCTCAGCAGCACCCGCACTACCAGCACCACCGTGTAGATGCTGAGGGTTTGGGCCAGCACGGTAAGAAAAAAGCTGAGATCCATGGGGCGGGCTATTTGCCCCCAATCTATCCAGCCCCAGCCCCAGCTCCGCTGCTGGCCTTAACGGCAAAGGTGCGGTGGAATTTTTCAGTGAGGCTGATCCAGAAGGAGCGGCCTTCACTTTGGCGGCGCCGTTCGATGAAACCCTGGTCAATTAATTCCTTGATGTGGTCGTAGGCGCCGCTGCCCCGCAATTCCACCAGTTCTGATTGGAGAATTCGCTTTTTTAGGGCCACCGTGGCCAGGGTGCGCAGGCTGGCGGTGCTTAGGTCCACGGGCACCAGCTCCACCACCAGTTCGGCCAGGTCGGTGCGCAGTTGCAAACTGAAGCCCTCCGGCTCTTGGCGCACCTCCAGGGCTGTATCGCGGTGGGCATAGTCGGCCATCAGCGTGATTAAGGCCAGCTCGGTATCTTCCTTGCTGGAATGGGCCAGTTCGCTGAGATCGTTGAGGCTGAGGCAACGACCCTTTAGGTAAAGGATCGCCTCCAGCCGGGCTGGCAGTGACAGGTCTGGGGTTGCCATAACCCACGCTATCGCCCTGGCTTAGCTCAGGCCAGAAACAACTGATAGGCCGGATTGTTTGTTTCATCCCACCAGGGGAAGGCCAACCGCTGGAGAAATTCCTGCCATTGGGGCAGCTCCTGGCTGGGTACCTGCACCCCCACCACGATCCGACCGACGTCGGAACCCTGGTTGCGGTAGTGAAAAATGCTGATGTTCCAGCCCGGATGCAGGGCCTCCACAAAGGCCATCAGCGCCCCGGGTCGTTCTGGAAATTCAAAGCGATAGAGCAGTTCCTGGGGCTGGGCACTCACAGGTAAACGGCCCCCAACCATGTGGCGCAAGTGCAGTTTCACCAGCTCATTGCCAGAGAGGTCGACGCTGTTGAAACCAGCCCCAATTAGTTGAGCTTGCAGGGCCTCGGCATCGGCCCGATTGCGGATTTGCACCCCCACAAAGATGTGGGCGCGGGGCCCTACACCAAGGCGATAGCTGAATTCCGTGAGGCTGTGCTGGCCCAGTAATCGGCAGAAACGCCGCAGGCTGCCGGGTTCCTCTGGGATTTCCACGGCAAAGATTGCCTCCCGTTCTTCCCCCAATTCGGCCCGCTCCGCCACAAAGCGCAGCCGTTCGAAATTCATGTTGGCGCCGCAGGCCACCGCCACCAGCCGTTGGCCCGGGGGGCGATGGGCCAGGTCGGCCTTTAGGCCTGCCACCGCCAGGGCGCCAGCGGGTTCAAGGATTGAGCGGGTGTCTTCAAACACATCCTTGATGGCCGCACAGATGGCGTCGCTATCCACGGTCACCATCCGATCCACCACCTGTTGGCAGAGCCGGAAGGTTTCTTGCCCCACCTCCCGCACCGCCACCCCATCGGCAAACAGGCCCACCTGCTCGAGCCGCACCCGCTTGCCCGCCGCCAAGGAACGGGTCATGGCATCGGCCTCCACCGGTTCCACCCCAATGATTTCCACCTGGGGCCAGAGGCTTTTCACGTAGGCCCCCACCCCGGCGATCAGGCCGCCGCCACCCACGGCCAGATAAATGGCATCCGGGGGTTCCGGTAATTGGCGCAGGATTTCCAAACCAATGGTGCCCTGGCCGGCGATCACCTCTGGATCATCAAAGGGATGAATAAAGGTGAGGCCCCGCTCCTGTTCCAACTGGCGGGCCCGGGTTTGGGCTTCGTCGTAGGTGTCGCCATGGAGCAGCACCTCCGCCCCCCGCCGTTGCACCGCCTCCACCTTGGTGCGGGGGGTGGTGAGCGGCATCACGATTAGGGCCTTACAGCCCAGGTGCTGGGCGGCCAGGGCCACCCCCTGGGCGTGGTTGCCGGCGCTGGCGGCGATCACCCCCCGCTGCAACTGCTCAGGGGGCAGCTGGACCATGCGGTTGAAGGCGCCGCGCAGCTTGAACGAAAACACCGGCTGTAGGTCTTCGCGTTTGAGCAGCACCTGGTGGCCCAGCCGGGCCGAGAGATTTGTGGCCAGTTCCAGGGGGGTTTCCACGGCCACGTCGTAGACGCGGGCCCGCAGGATTCGTTGTAAGTAACCGTCCATTACTGCCTGAAACTGTCTGAAGCCTGGTCCCATCCTCAGGGTTGGTGTCCGATGCGTCACTGGCGCCACTACTGGGGCCTAGATTTGGTGCTCATGGTTAATGGGCGGAATGCACCTCAGCGAGCTGAGTCATCCCAATCAGCTACATGGCATGGGTCTTCCAGAATTGGAGGCCATTGCCCGCCAGGTCCGCGAGAAGCATCTGGAAACCGTTTCCACCAGTGGCGGCCACCTGGGTCCGGGGCTGGGGGTGGTGGAACTCACCCTTGCCCTTTACCAAACCCTCGACCTCGACCACGACCGGGTGGTATGGGATGTGGGCCACCAGGCCTATCCCCACAAACTGCTCACCGGTCGCTACGGCCAATTCCACACCCTGCGCCAACAGGGCGGGGTGGCGGGTTACCTGAAGCGCAGCGAAAGCCGATTTGACCATTTCGGCGCCGGCCACGCCTCCACCAGCATCTCTGCCGCCCTGGGCATGGCCTTGGCCCGCGATCGCCAGGGTTTAAACCACAAGTGTGTGGCGGTGATTGGCGATGGGGCCCTCACTGGCGGCATGGCCCTGGAGGCCATCAACCATGCCGGCCACCTGCCCCACACCAAATTGCTGGTGGTTTTAAACGACAACGACATGTCGATATCACCACCGGTGGGTGCCCTATCTGGCTATCTAAATCGCATGCGGCTTAGTCCGCCGGTGCAATTCATTAGTGAAAGTGTTGAAGAGGGCGTGCGGCATCTGCCCTTCATGGGCGGGCAACTGCCTTCAGAATTGACCCGCCTTAAGGAAGGGATGAAGCGCCTGGCGGTGCCCAAGGTGGGGGCTGTATTTGAAGAATTGGGCTTCACTTACATGGGGCCCATTGATGGCCATGACATGGGCCAGATGATTCGCACCTTCCAGGCGGCCCACCGGTGTGAAGGGCCGGTGTTAGTTCATGTGGTTACCACCAAAGGCAAGGGTTACCCCTATGCCGAAGCCGATCAAGTGGGTTACCACGCCCAATCGGCATTTGACCTATCCACCGGCAAGGCCTTCCCGGCCCGTCGGCCGAAGCCGCCTAGCTATAGCAAGGTATTTGGCCAGACCCTGGTGAAGTTGTGCGAGCAGAACCCAAAGATTGTGGGGATCACGGCGGCCATGGCCACGGGCACCGGCCTGGATCTGTTGCAGAAGGAAGTGCCCTCCCAATACATCGATGTGGGCATTGCTGAACAGCATGCTGTGACCTTGGCGGCGGGCATGGCCTGCGATGGCTTGCGGCCGGTGGTGGCTATCTACAGCACCTTCCTGCAACGGGCCTTCGATCAGCTAATCCATGACGTGGGGATTCAGAAACTGCCCGTTACTTTTGTGCTCGACCGGGCCGGCCTCGTGGGGGCCGACGGCCCCACCCACCAGGGCCAATACGACATTTCCTATCTCCGCTGCGTGCCGAATTTCACGGTGATGGCCCCCAAGGATGAGGCCGAGTTGCAGCGAATGCTCGTTACTTGTATTGGCCACGATGGCCCCACCGCCTTGCGGATTCCCCGCGGGGAAGGGGAGGGGGTTCCCCTGCTGGAAGAGGGCTGGGAGCCGCTGGAAATTGGTCGGGCGGAACAGTTGGCCGAAGGGGATGACCTGTTGATCGTGGCCTATGGCGCCATGGTGGCGCCGGCCATGGCCACCGCTGGGCTGCTGCAGGAGCAAGGGGTGCGGGCTGCGGTGGTTAACGCCCGGTTCCTTAGGCCTTTGGATGAAAGCCTTTTGGTGCCGATGGCCCGTCGCATTGGCCGGGTGGTAACCATGGAGGAGGGCTGTCTGGCGGGGGGCTTTGGTTCGGCTGTGCTGGAGGCCTTCCAGGACCATGGGCTGCTGGTGCCGGTGTTCCGCATTGGCATTCCAGACCAGTTGGTAGACCATGCCAGTCCCGATGAATCCAAGCTGGCCCTTGGCCTTACCCCCCCCCAGATGGCGGAACGGATCCTGGAGCGATTTGGCCCGGTGTTGAGGGCTTCAGCCAAGCAGGCCCTATCGGTCTGAGCGCCATCGGCCGCTGCACCGTTCTAGTGGTGGGGGCCGGCCCTGCCGGAGCGGAATTGGCTCGGCTTCTGGCCCAGGCCGGCGTAGCTGTGATCCTGGTGGATCGGCTCCTAGATCTGCGGCAGGGAGCTTTTAGCAGTGCCGCCTTGCCCCTGGCGGCCCTAAGCGAATTTGGTTTACCCGCAGAGCTGGTGGCCAGCCGTTGGAGTCAATGGCAGTTGCTTGGCCCTAAGGGGCCCTGGCGCCAATGGCAAGCGAACACGGCCCTTGGGGCGGTGTTGGATTTTGGTGGCCTTCGCCACTGGTTGGCCCAGCAGGCCCAGGCCTGGGGGGCTGAGCTGCGGTTGGGCTGGACGGTGCAAAGCACTGCCTACCGCGGTGGTGTTATGTGCACCAGCCTGAGGGGTGTTGCCGGGGCGCGGCTGGAGCTGGAGAGTGATTGGGTGATAGACGCCACTGGCGCGGCCCGGGCCCTGGTGGGGGCCCTCCAAGCTGAGGTCCCATTGGTCACAGGGGTCGGCTTGGAGTGGTTGTTGGCGGTGGACCAATGCCAGTGGAGCCAATGGCGGGATCGGCTCAGTTTTGTGCTCGGCAGCCGTTGGGTGCCCCAGGGCTATGGCTGGGTGTTTCCGATGGCGCCTGGCCAGTTGAAGCTGGGGGTATGTCGGCTGGTGGATGTTGGGCGAGGGCAGCCGGCCCTGCACCAACTGCAGCAGCGTTTACTTGAGTTAACCGGCTTGCGGGGGGCCCAGGTGCTCGACCGCCATGGGGGCCTTATTCGCAGCTCTATTCAACGGCGCGAAAGCCATGGCGAGGGGCGATTGCTGGGCCTCGGCGACGCCGTAAGCACCGCTAATTTGCTGGGGGGAGAGGGTATTCGCCACGCCATGGCCAGTGCCCGGGTGTTGGCAGCGCCATTACTAAAGGCATTAACCAGTAATAATTCACCGTTGCCGGCCTATCGCCGCGGTTTAACTCAAAAACTTGGTTGGCGCTGGCCCATTAGTGGAAGGTTGGCCCGTCGCACTTGGATGGGGCTCCACAGCCCCAAGGCAGACCAGCGACTAGAGCAGTTATTGGTTGGTCTTGAGGGTTGCAGGGCAGAGGAACTCTCCGCCCTGTTGTTCAACTATCAATTTGAACGCTATGGACCGCGGCTCTGCAGATATCTGCTGGGCCGCTAACGGATAGGTCGGCTATCAGGATAGGGCGGCTATCAGAGCACGCCAGAGGCAGCGAGGCCCTGGATGGCGCCAAGGCCAAGGATATGACCAAAGCTGGTGCAGCCGAGCATGGCCCCATGGCCAAAACCACCGAAGAACTTGTTGTTTGGCAGGGCTAGACCTTCATTTTGATGCTGGATCGTGGCCTTGCCGATGGCGATGGCGATCACGTTGGCAACGACCATCACCAGGCCCACCTTTGGGGTCCAGGCAATGGTGGCGGGGGTGATGCCGAGCACAGGGGTGATCAGCAGGGTGGAGAGCACGGTCATCGGTAGTAACGCCTGGATCCGGATTAGGGGTCAGGAAAACCCCAGCTAATCATCTGCTGGCAAATCCTTTTCGGCACTAGCCCGTAAGACTTGTTCACCGCTGGCCTCGGTGGGTATGGCAAATCCGAGCAGCAACACCAGGTTGCTGAGGCTGAGGAAGGCTTCGGCGCCGCCGTGGAGCCAATCCACATTCGCCAGTTCCGCCCCATAGCGGAGCTGGGCCACTAGGGCGGCGGCAATGGTGATCAGCACAAAAAGCAGCGTTAGGCCAAAACCCCAGAGGGCCAGGCTCGGGAAACGGCCGCTGCGTTTGGCCCACCAAAGGAATAGGAGATAGGGGAAGAGCGAAACAGCAAATAGGGCTGCCGCTGGATCATTGGCGGCGTTCATCGGCTCTGGGCTGAGGCGCTGGTGCGCCAGATCTGCCAAGCGGCTGCCGCGAAGCAGCAGTTCCCGAGCAGGGTTAGGCCGGCCTGCACCGTTACCAGCCAATGGAGCTGGGGGTCGTTGTCATAGACGTGCCAGGTGCAGGCGCAGAGGGCACTGGCCAGGGCGGGGACCATGGCCAGGGCCAGCCAGCGCCATTCGCTTTCGCCCCGGCGTTCCCCCCAAAGCAGCACTGCCCCCATGGCGAGCATCCACTCGATCACTGAACTGATATGGATCACCCAGGTGTGGAAGGAAAGGGCGTGCATCGCTTTAAATGGGACCCGCTGAAGGTACAGCCCTAGGGGTAAGAGCCCTTGATTTTGGCTTAAGCTTAGGCAATGGAAATAAGAATAGATGCTGAATTTCGGCATCGGGCCATTCAACTTGCCCAGCTGAGTTTGCCTTTTCGTTTCTTGATCTGCACAAATAATCGTGCCTATGCCTTGGCACTTGCCACCCATTTCGCCATAGACACCTTAGTGGATTCTGAGCGCCTGGTGGGTATCTGTACCACCCAGGTGGAGGCCCTTAACCATAGCGGCGAATTTGGTGCTGACCTGTTGGTTTTGGTAAGTGAACTGCTTGATGATGGTTATGGGGTGGAGCTGGTAAGGCGCTTACGCCAATCCCAAGATCCACCGCTTACGCTGATAAATCTTAAATCAACGAGACGTCAAACGATCCGTGAAGCCATAGATAGCGGGGCTGATGCGATTCTCACCTATGCCGGCATGGGGCCGGCTTTGCTTAGCCAGGCCCTCGTGGCAATCCAGCAGAGGCGCCGGTTCATCGATCCGATTTGCGAGCATCTTCTGGAAACTGATAAAAAGGATTTAAAAGTTGAGCTTACTAGCAGAGAAGTGGAAATTCTGCGTTTGGTAACCCAAGGCATGACCAATCGAGAAATTAGCGTGCGGCTGTATATCGCTGAAACCACGGCCCGTAGCCATGTGCAGGCAATTATCCATAAGCTAGATGTGCGTGACCGTACGGCTGCTGCCGCCGAGGGCATCCGCCAGGGTTACGTGCAATAGATAATATTCAGGATTTATGATGTAAGCAATAATGACTTGAGGAATGTTATTGGTGGGCTGTGGTGGCCATTTTGTTGATGTAAATATATTAAACCAAGAAAGCTTTGTTATTTACTTAATTATTGGTTTATTTACTTATTTATTTGCTTGCATTGATTGTGACAGCTTATTGACTGTCTCTGATGGGGGCCCAAAAAAGACTAGCCAAGTTAAAATATAAATGTAGATAAAATTGTCGCTGCCATTGCCTCATTTTGCTTTGGCAAACAGCTTTGGTTTTTTGGCGGTTCTAAGCATTTCAGGTAATTGCAAATTCATGAAAAGCATTACAAGTTCTTTAAAAAATAAAATTGGTATTTCCTTTTGCGCAGCATTAGGACTTGCTGGGCATTCGCTTATGCCATTGCAAGTTAAGGCTCAGGCTGCCACTACATATTGGCCTAATACTGTAAATATAAATGTTGGCTCAAAGCCCTATGCCCTAAACGCAGTAAATAACATTACTTTCAACACGTTCATAGGCCAAGGGCTCTTTACAACTGCTTATTCACCGTGGACGAATGGAGATATTTTTGCTATTCCAAGTCTTTCAATAACATTTGCAGAGAATTGGTACGTAGCCAAAGGGCCAACGGTTAACTCTGTGCCTGTTTGCGGAGCTAATACTAACCCCTGTACCCCTGATTTTGTATATTTTTCAGGTCCCGCCACTGACACCTATTTAGGGTATGTTTTTTCTGCAAATGGCCAGGGTAGTGCCTCCGGAAAACTTAGTACTGAAAAGTCTGATCAGCTCTATTTCGCCTATGCAATGTATCCGATCAATTCTCTTAATACTGATAATATCTCTTCCAATTTGCCTGGTCAAAACCCAATTCCTAAGCTTCTGCCTAGCTTTCAAGGTGGTGTGCTTTCCCCCAACGCAGCAGATCCACAATTATTTATAACTGTTAAAGATGATTTTACGGTTTCAAGCTCTACGGCTAACGCCATTGATTCAGCGGGGAAGATTTTTTCCTTCAAGGGTGTTCTAAGCGACGAATCTGCTGGACAGCCGGGTAATATAACCATTAAAAATTCAAATACTGGCACTCAAACCTCTGCTGTTTTTTTGCAGGGCACCAACTCCTACACTGGTAAAACAACTGTTGAAAGTGGGGTTTTGTACCTGCAAGACAGTGGATCAATTACGTCCTCTTCCTTAGTTGAAGTGTCAAAAGGAGCATCATTTGATGTTAGTGGATTAAATTTTCCATATACCGCAATTCAAAATCTCCGTGGCGAAGGCAATGTTGCCCTTGGCTCTACAACTCTATTCCTGAATAATGCCCAAGGCGATTTCAAAGGTGTAATTAAGGATTCTGATGTTATTATTTCTCGCAAATCAGGGGGCAGTATCGAAAAACTGGGCTCTGGGGTATGGACCTTGGGAGGGGTAAATACTTATACTGGATCCACTACTATTTCCGCTGGCACCCTTGCCTTGGCCGGCAACGGTTCAATTGCAAGTTCTGCTATTATTAACAATGAAGCGAATTTTGATATCTCGCAAATTGGCCCTAGCTTCGCAATTATAAAAAATATTAATGGTTCTGGTGGCATCCAGTTAGGGGCAAAACAGCTTGTTATTAGCAATGCAGATGGTTTGATTTCTGGGGTGATTGCCGATGGTGGACTTGGTGGTGGAACAGGGGGAAGTCTTGTAAAACTTGGAACAGCTACCCTTGAGCTTTCTGGGCAAAACAAATTCACAGGATCCACAACTATCAACCAAGGCACTCTTCTGTTAACTGGCTCAGTGGCGGGCAACACTATTGTTGGTTCGGGGGCAACCCTTGTTAGCAATGGCAGCATTGGTGGAAACCTCAGCAATCTAGGCACAGTTACGGTTGGGCTCGACCATGGTCAAGGCAAGGGCGCCGGTTCTCTGCTTACGGTGAGTGGCAGCTATGCCCAGGGCCAAGCTGCAATAATTAATTATGACATTGCTGGGCAAACTACTGATCAACTGATTGTTGGTAAGCAGATCCCTGCTGGTGGACTTCAAGGCGAAGTTCATGTGGCTGGTACCCCATTGCCAGGAACTACCTATGTGCTGATCCAGGGTCCAGTGGGTTCCACTGGTCCGGCAGGGGTTACTTCTAGTAACTACAAGCTAGCTTTTGATAGCTACGTTATCGCCAAAGGTACCCACATTGAATACGAAACCGATGGTAATCCTGCCACCATGGATTTTAAGGTGGTTAATGATCCTGTCCCCATTGTAAACAATACGCCTTTAAATAACAATAGTTGTGTGGGTGCTTTTTGTAATGCTGCTGTCCAGGCGCCCGGAGGATCAAAGGGCACTGCCAGTGTGGCTAAAGTATTTGATAAGTCTTCTAATTTAATAAACCTTGTTGCTGGAAGCGTGGCACAACCACTGCCCCCCTCTGCTCCTTCTAATCCATCACCAAATCCATTGCCAACGCCATCAGCAAAGCCCCCAGTAATTATCCCGGCCGTAAGTGGTGGCACCACTGGCATAAGTGTTGAGAATGCTGTTAAAGCCCTAGCTCCCCAGGCCGCTGCGGCTGGCATAGGCATATCCTCCACTTCCTCTACCTCCTCCTCGGCTTCAACACCAGCTGGCTCAGCAGTTTTTCTTGATTCAGTAAATATCAAAGCTAATCAGAAGTTGGTTGCGCAGGCCGCAGCTGCGATTGATCACGTGCAGGTGCAAACAGAATTACTGCGTCAGCCTAATTCGATTACCTACAACAATGCCCTGCGCAACTTAGAGGGCCAGCCCTACGGCACGTGGCAGTCAGTAATGCTTGAATCAATGGCCCGTCTCCGCGAGAATGCCATTGAACTGGCAGCCAGTGGTAAACGCTTTAGCACCACTGAAGAGATCGTTAGCTGTGGCTCTGGCCCCTGGGAGCGGGGAACCGCTGATCAGGCCCAGTCGTCTTCATCAGGTTGCACCACCAAGCTTGCGCAACGCTTTCTGCCCTGGTCAATGTTTGCGGATGCCAGCGCTACCACTGCAACTCTGCAAGGTAGCAACAATCTTGCCTCCGCTGATTATTCAATAGGTCAAAGCCTATATGGTATTGAATATAGCCCATCTACTAATTGGCGAGCTGGGGCAGCTTTTGGCTATGGACAAAACGCCCTTTATGGCTACCAATACGCCAATGTGCTGATAGCTAATACCGCCTATTCTGGGGTGGGCTGGTTGACCTGGCTGCCAGGTAACTTTCGTGTTACTGGCCTTTATGGTTATAGCACTTTTGATAATAATAGTAACAGAAATATTCGCATTGGCGATGCAATTGATCGAACTGCTGTGGGTAACTGGAAGTCCTCTGGTAATACCGTGGCCCTTGAGGCCAGCTACAATTGGATTATCAATCCCAATGCCTCTGCATCTGGCGACGTTGCGGGTATGACCTATGGCAAGCCTGGCTTCACTGGTGTTGGTCCAATTACAATTAAGCCCATTGCCTCAATTAGTTACTCAAATCATGTGCAGCCTGGTTTTGCTGAATCTGGTGCAAATTCCCTCGATCTAGCTTTGCAAAACCATACGGCGGAGTCTTGGCTTTCAACCTTAGGTGTGGAGCTAAAGGCTCCAATTGTCCTGAGCCGGAATACCGCGATAGTGCCAAGGGTTATGGCCAGATGGAAGCATGACTTCAATGGCAATGCCAACGAAGAGCGAGATATAAATGCCTCCTATGCCAATCTTCCTAGCCTTGGTAATCAACTAATAGTGGGCCAGAACCGCGGGGAGGATGCCCTGCAATTGGTTGGTGGTTTGGAATTTGAGGCTAGCAACTCTAGCCTTTATGCAAATGTTGGTTATGGCAGCTGGTCTAACGGCACTGAACTTACCTGGTCTGGTGGCATGCGTTATCGCTGGTGAATTTGAACCACGCCCATGCACTTACTTGCATTCAGCTGTACTCTTTTCGCCGCTCTGATTTGTTCAGAGCTGGGCAGGTGCGAAGCTATGTTCTGGCTAGGGCTTAGCGGTGGATAAGGATCTACTGGTGCTGCAGCAATGCTTGATCTGCGGCTACTACGGCGAGCACAATTTGGGTGATGATGCCCTGCTGCAGTGCCTGCTCCGGGAGCTGCCGAGCGGGTGGCAGCCCCTGGTGACCGCCGCAGACCAGCAAGAGGTTCAAGATCGCTTTCAGGTGGCCACTTGCGATCGTCGGAGCCTGCCGGCCACCCTTAGGGCCCTGGACCACTGTTCGGCCCTGGTATTAGGGGGCGGCAGCCTATTACAGGACAGCACCAGTTTTAAGAGTCTTATTTATTACGCAGCCCTGATCCTGGCCGCCAAACTAAAGGCAAAGCCAATTTTGCTTTGGGGCCAGGGGCTCGGGCCTTTGCGGCGGCGCCGCAGCCGGATCCTGGTGCGACTGTTGTTGCCGCTAGTGACGGTCGCCAGTTGGCGGGATCCCGAGTCCGCCGCCCTGGCAGCCCAGCTGGGTCGCGGCGCTGCCAGCGGTGACCTGCTCGGCAGTGATCCCGTATGGCGTTTTCCGCCCCAGCATTGGCGGGGCCCAGGGGGACCAATCGTTGTGGCTTGGCGGCCCACGCCTTTGCTAAATGCCGATGGCTGGCGGCTGCTGTTGGCGGCCCTGCAGCACCTGGCGGAAGAGCAGCAAAGAGAAGTGCTTTGGTTGCCTTTCCATCGCCACCAGGATTGCGGCCTGTTGGCAGGATTGGCGAACCAGGGCCTTTTGCCAGCGGGCTTAGCTGAGCGTTCCCGCCAGTTGCAACCGGAACGGCCGGAGGACGCCATGGCCATGGGCACTGGTGCCGGTTTGCTCGTGGCCATGCGTTTGCATGCCCTAATTCTTGGCTCCCTGGCAGGGGCCCCCTGCGCCGCCCTCAGCTACGACCCCAAGGTGGCGGCGGCAGCGAAAGGCCTGGGGTGTGGTTGCCATGACCTGCGCCAGTTACCCAGCCAGGGCACCTTGGTGCAGCAGTGGACAGCCCAGCTCGATATACCCCTGCTTCAGGGGGACGTGCAGCGGCAGGTGGAAGCTGCGGCGGTGCATCAACTGGTGCTGGCGAGGCTGGTGCCTGATTCTCCAGCTTGAAGTTTTTCGAGGGCAGCCAACACCTCTTGGCTATGGCCGGCCGGCCTTACCCCGGTCCAACGGCCCCGCAGTATCCCTTCCGGATCAATCAGAAAGCTATGGCGTTGGCTGAAGGGGGCCATCCAGGAGCCATAGCTCTTGCTCAATAGGCCGCCCGGGTCAGATAGCAGCGGGTAGGTAAGTCCTTCGCTGGAGCAGAAGCTGACATGGTCCTCTACCCCGTCGGCACTCACCCCAACCACCGCAGCATTGTGGGCCAAGAAACTGGGCAAATCCCTTTGGAAACCCTTGGCTTCCAGGGTGCACCCACTGGTGAAATCCCTTGGATAAAAATAAAGCACCAGCCATTGGCCGGAAAAATCTTTCAGTTTTAAGTGCTTACCGAGGGCTCCATCGGCCCCCGCGGTTTCCAGGTCGAAGTTTGGGGCTGGCTCATTTAGGGCTGGTAGCGGACCGCCCAGGGCGAGGGCCGGCTTTGCTGCCAAAAAACCTGCGGCGCCAACTACTAAGCCGCCGGTGATCAGCTGTAAAAAACTTGAACGCTGCATACCTAGGGTCTTGAATGGATCAGACCCTAGGGATTCAGTTCAAGTATCTGTGGATGGAACCGCCCATCCGCCTGCTCACAAACCAGGCATATTGATTGGATTTGGCTATGGCTGATCTCAGCTGATTAAGCAGATGAGATCAGTTGTTGGTGCTCAGAGCTTGGCGAGGTTTACACCCAGTTCCTTGGCGAAGGCGCCCAGGCCTTTTTTGTCCACCGTGCGCAGGGCCCGGGTGGAAAGGCGGATCTTGATCCAGCGATTGCCTTCGGCCCACCAGAGGCGCCGTTCCTGCAGGTTTACCTGCTGGAGCTTCTTGGTGCGCACGTGGGAGTGGCTGACGGCCATGCCGTTGTTGGCGCGTTGGCCGGTCAGTTGACACACCCGTGACATACCTTCGCCTCAAATACAGAACGGAGGCCGCTAATCACGACGCCCCAACTGGTAGAGCCTAGCAAATCAAAGGGCCTTATCCATCAACTTGCCCATCAAGGTGCAGCTGCGTTGCTGGAAGCCTGCCAGTTCATTGGGCTCCAGGCCCCCCACCGCCAGGCGGGCGGTTTCGTAGAGATGGCGGCTGAGCTGCTCCGCCAATTGTTGGCTGGGGGACTGGCCGGCCCCTGTGAGCACCGCCCCGGCGCTGAGCTTGAGCAGGCCCTCCACCAGGGGATGGCGGCGGTTGACCAGCAGCACATGGTGGTCGGGCAGCCCCGGCAGCCGCTGTTCCATCAGGGCGCCCATGTCGTTGAGGCGGCGCATTTGTTCTGGCAGCAGGATCAGTGCCGCTGGGCTGTCGGCCCCCTTGAGGGCCTGCACCTGCAGGGTCACCTTGTCATTGGCCAGGGCGGTTTTGAACAGCTGGCGTAATTTCTCGCTGCTGCTGGTGCCTTCGCCATCGCTGAGCTCGGCCTCGGTTTCCTTGAGGCTGTCGTCGAGTTCGGCGTCTACCCGCTGGAACTTGAGCTCCTGGTGGCGCTGTTCTAGCCAGGGGATGAACTGGGTATCAATAAAGCTATCGGCAAGCAAAACCTCGGCTTCCTGGCCTTTCCAAAGGGCCAAGGCGCCGGCCTGGGCCGCTTCGTCGGTGCAATAGAGGATTCGCTTGTCGTTGGCGCCGCTGAGGCGGCTGCGATAGCCCTCCAGGGCTGTGTAGGCCTTCTCCCCATGGGCAATGGGGTCGCTGCCGCTGGCACCTGCCGTGGTGCCAAACAGCACGATTTCAGCCACCTGATCAGCAAACTTCTCGTCTTCCATGGCGCCGATCTTCACGAAGGGGGCCAGCGCTTCCCAGATTTCGGCATAGCGCCCGGGGTTATCCCGCTTCAGTTCCTTCAGACGATCACCCACCTTTTTGGCCACAAACCCGCCAATGGAGCGCACCCGTCGGTCGGTTTGCAGGGCGCTGCGGCTCACATTGAGGGGGATATCTGGGGAATCAAGCACCCCACGCAGGGGCAAGAGGTAGCGGGGCACCACCTCCTTGATGTTGTCGCTTACGAATACCTGGTTGCAGTAGAGCCGAATTTCCCCCTTCTCCCAATCCCCCCGACCAGTGAGTTGGGGAAAATAGAGAATCCCCTGCAGGTTGTAGGGGTAGTCGGTGTTGAGGTGCACCCACAGGAGGGGATCCCCCTGGAAGGGGTAGAGGTAGCGGTAGAGGTTGATGTAGTCGTCGTCGCTGAGGTCCCGGGGGCTCTTTCGCCAGGGGGCCTCGCGCTTGTTCACCGTTTGACCATCTAGCTGCACCTCCACCGGCAGGAAATCGCAGTAGGTGGTGATCAGTTGACGGATTCGGGCTGGTTCGATGTATTCGAGTTCCTCCTCCTGCAGGTGCAGCACCACATCGGTGCCAGGTTCCTGGCGCTCGCCGGTTTCAAGGCTGAAGCTGGGGGAGCCATCACAGCTCCAGCGCACCGCTTCCGCCCCAGGCCTGGCGCTGAGCGTGATTAGCTCCACCTGCTTGGCCACCATGAAGCTGGAGTAGAAGCCAAGGCCGAAGTGGCCAATGATGGCGTCGCTTTCCTGCTTGTACTTCTCCAGGAACTCCTCGGCGCTGGAGAAGGCCACCTGGTTGATGTAGCGCTTCACCTCATCGGCGGTCATGCCGATGCCGTTGTCGCTGATGGTGAGGGTTTGTTTTTCCCGATCGATGCGGATCTCGATCCGGCCCTCGTTGCCTTCGCTGCAGTCGCCAGCCATGGCAGCCATGCGCCGCTTGCTGATGGCGTCGGTGCCGTTGCTTACCAACTCGCGCAGGAACACCTCATGGCCGGAATAAACCGCCTTTTTGATGATCGGGAAAATATTTTCGGTGTGGATCTGAATCGTTCCCTGTTCCAGCACCGTCATGGCAAACCGTTGGTTGAGCTGATTGGACCCTAGGCAGGGGCCCTGGTTTCGCTCAAGCGGCAGGAGGGGTGGTTCTCCGTACGTGGGGGGGGGCTGCTCAGTTGCCGCGCTGCAGCTCTGGCCGTTCCTCCGCCAGGATCGCGCCCTCCACTGGGCACACCTGCAGGCAGATGCCGCAATCAATGCAGGTTTGAAAGTCGATCCAATAAAAGCTGGTGCCTTTGCTGTTGGCCCCTTTGCCCGGGTGGATGCAGGCCACCGGACAGGCATCAACGCAGTCGGCGATGCCCTCGCAGCCGTTGGTCACGATCGTGTGGGCCATGGCGCCATTGCAAAGCGGCGCTGATCCTAGAAATCAACCGAGCCAGTCGAGGCTGGCAATGCCCCGCCGTTGGGCAATTTGCTCGGCTTCAGCTCGGCTGGCGCAGGGGTCTGGCCAGAGTTCAGCCCTGAGCCCCTGGCGGTGGTGCTCTTGCAGCCGGTCGAGGGCGCCATTGAGCTGATCGGCCCGGGCAAAGGCCACCAGGTGCTCACTGCCGCCGCCGCCGGGGGGCAGGCCGGCGTTTACCTCCAACAGTTGGCGCACCTCCTCCACCGCAAAACCAAAGCCAACACCGCTAGCCCCGGGGTCGTTGGGGCTAAATCGCTGCACGAGCCGGTCGTAGCGGCCACCGCTGGCGATGGCCACTGGGGCAAATTCCCCCTGGCAAACCAGTTTCAACACCAGGCCGTCGTAGAGGGCAAATTGTGGTTGGAAGCTGGGATCCAGCTGGAGGCGGATGCCCTGGCCCTGGGCCTGCTGGGCCACAGAAGCCACCAGGCCCTGGAGGCTGGCAAACAACTCGCTGGGGCCCACCAGCGCCTCCAGCTGCTCTAGCACCCACGCCGGCTCCCCCCGCAGGTTCAGCACCGTTTCGAGCCTTTCTCTTTGGGCTGGGTTGAGCGGCAGTTCCCGCAGCCCCAACCGGTCGAGGTTGCAAAGGGCCTGGCGGCAGGGGCGCTGAAGCTCGCTGGGTAAACCCTCCAGCACCAGGGCCAGCAGGCCCTGGTGGCCCATCAAGAGCGTGGGTTGCTGCTCTGGGCTGAGGGGCAGGTGCCCGGCGGCATCAAGCAACAACCTCAGCAGTTCGGCATCACCGGCGCTGGCGGAGGCGCCCATCAGTTCCACGCCGCTTTGCAGCTGTTCACTGACGCGCGGGTTTTCCCCTTCGCGCCGTTCGGCCAGAAATATCGAGCCGCTGTAGTGCAGGCGCAACGGCCTCTGGAGGCTGGATAGGCGGGTGCAGGCGGCCCGGGCGATGGAGGCGGTCATCTCCGGCCGCAGGCCGAGGGCCTCATCGGCCACCACCTGCAGCACATTGCTGGGCTCGATCGCCCCACCGGCCTCGAGGGTGTCGAGGCGCTCAATGCTGGGCGGCATCACCTCGTCGTAACCCCAGCGGCGATACACCTCCGCCAGTTGCTCACAGATCCAACGGTTGGCCCCCACGTCTTGGGGCAACAGATCACGGGCGCCGCTGGCGGGCTGCAGGGCCATGGACCTGGCTCAAGGTTTGCCGAATCCTATGGAGCGGCGTTGTAGACGGCCGCTGGCATCGGTTTGCAATGGGCAATCCCCTCCAGCAGCGGTGGGCGCAGGGCTGGGGTGCAGGCCACCACCCGGCCGCTGCGCAGGTCCAGGGGGCCGCCGCCGTAGTCACACACCGTTCCACCCGCCGCCAGCACCAGGGCCACCCCCGCCGCCAGGTCCCAGGGCTGTAGGCCCCTTTCCCAGTACCCATCCAATCGACCGGCGGCCACCAGGGCCAGGTCTAGGGCTGCTGCCCCGCCGCGGCGCACCCCATGGCTGCGGTGGGTGAAGTAACAGAACTCGCTGTAGTTGTTGTCGAGGGTTTCGCAGCGGTCGTAGGCAAAGCCGGTTACCAAAAGGGCATCGGCCAATTGTTGGCAGGTCGACACCTGCAGGGCTTCGCCATTGCAGAAGGCGCCCAGGCCGAGGCCACCGCTGTATTGCTGTTGTAGCCCTGGGGCATCAATGGCCCCCAGCAGCGGTTCCCCCCGGTGCAGCAGGCCCACGGAGCAGGCAAACAGCGGGTAGCCATGGGCGTAGTTGGTGGTGCCATCGAGGGGATCCACGCACCATTGCCATTTCCCCGCAGGGCCCTGAAGGCCACTTTCCTCAGCCAGTACGCCGATTTCTGGGGTGGCGGCCTTCAGCACCGCCAGCACCGCCGCTTCAGCGGCCAGGTCGGCTTCAGTTACCAGATCCCCCGGGCGACCCTTGCTGCGCACATTCAGCAGTTGGCCCCAGTGCTCCCCCAGGGCCGCCCCCCCGGCGGTGGCCGCCTGGCGGGCAACGGCCAACAATTCTTGGTGGTTCATTGCTTTACTCCGCTTCTAGGGGCAGGGATTTGCGCACCTGACCCCGGGCAAAGGCGTTGCCAAACTGGAGCATGTAAACCTCGTCTTCCCCCTGGGTTTCCACCTCGAGGGGCCCCTCCACCCGCGCCACGCAGAGCAGCCCCCAGCCCTTACTGCGCAGGTCCTTGGAAAGGCCAAGGGCTTCCTTTTGATCGATGCTGCCCGCCAGCACCCGCACGGCGCAGGCGGTACAGCAACCATTGCGGCAACTAAATGGCAGCGGAGTGCCGAGGCTTTCAAAGCCCTGGAGCACATAGTCCCCTTCCGCTAGCTCAGCGCTGTGGGTGAGGCCGCTTTGGCGGTTGTGAACCGTGACCCGGTGACGAACGGCCATGGGATTGGGCATTGGGGGGGAACTGCTAGGTTGCCAGTTGCCCAGCGGCGTTGGGCAAGGGAGAGGTGGCCGAGTGGTCGAAGGCGCAGCACTGGAAATGCTGTATAGGGGCAACTCTATCGAGGGTTCGAATCCCTCCCTCTCCGTTTTAATCGCAACCACTGGCCAGCCTTAGGGGCAGCAGCTTTGGCCAGTTAACCTCGCCCACGCCTGCTTTTTTTGAGCAACCTGCATGGACCTAGCCAAGCCCAGCACAGCCGCGAACCTTGAAGCTGCCTTTGGCGGCGAGAGCATGGCAAATCGCAAGTATTTATTTTTTGCTGATGTGGCCAAGACCCTTGGCAATGCTGATCTGGCAAAGTTATTTCGAGACACAGCCAACCAGGAAACTGAGCATGCCTTTGCCCATTTCCGCCTGTTGCATCCGGAACTGGTAATTGAGGATCCCAGCAGCCTCAGCGATGAACAAAAGCAATCGATTTTGGCCCGCTGCTTGCAGCTAGCCATCGAAGGTGAAACCTACGAATACACCACGATGTATCCGGAATTTGCGGCCGCTGCCCGCAAGGATCACGATGTTTCAGCCACGGCTGAATTCGAGAGCCAGGCCGATGAATCCCGGGACCATGCCGCGATATTTAAAAAGGCCGCCAGTAATTTTGGCTTTCTAGCGCCGGTGGAACACCACCATGCAGACCGCTACAACATTGCCCTAGGGCAGTTGCAGGGCAAAGGCACAGCTTCAGAGTCCCCTGACCCAGTGCCAGGTAAATGGATCTGCAAAGTTTGCTCAATGATCTATGACCCGGCCATGGGTGATCCGGATTCGGGGATTTTTGCTGGTACCGCATTTGAGGATATTCCAGAAAACTGGATATGCCCCATATGCGGTACCAAGAAGGCTAACTTCGTACCCTATCGGGAAGCCGAATTAGTTGCTGGCTAATCAGCCGAAACGGCCACTCACGTATTCCTGGGTGGCCTGCTGTTGGGGGTTGTTAAAGATGTTGGCTGTTTGGTCGTATTCAACCAAATAACCCACCTTGCCACTGCCCCCTTCCACCGCCACAGCGTTGTAGAAGGCAGTCATGTCTGAAACCCTCACCGCCTGTTGCATGTTGTGGGTAACAATCACAATTGTGAACTCCTTCTTGAGTTCATGCATGGTTTCTTCCACCTTGAGAGTGGAGATTGGATCGAGGGCCGAACAGGGTTCGTCCATCAGGATCACGTCTGGTTGCACGGCAATGGTGCGGGCGATGCAGAGTCTTTGCTGCTGGCCTCCGGAAAGTGAATAACCGCTTTCGTTTAACTTGTCCTTGCATTCATCCCATACGGCAGCGCGACGCAAGGACCTTTCCACCAATTCGTCCATGTCACCGGTGTAGCCATTGATCCGGGCCCCGAAGGCGATGTTTTCGTAGATCGACTTGGGGAAGGGATTTGGGCGTTGGAAAACCATGCCGATGCGACGGCGCACTTCCACGGGATCTACGTTTGACGCGTAGAGGTCTTGGCCTTCGTAAACGATCCTGCCCTTTAGGCCAAAGCTGGGGATGAGATCGTTCATCCGGTTGAAGCAGCGCAGCACTGTGCTTTTGCCACAGCCGGAGGGGCCAATGAAGGCAGTCACCTTGCCCCGGGGGAGCTCGAGGTAAACGTTTCTGACCGCTTCAAAAGCTCCGTAGCTAATAGTGACGTCCTCGCAGGTGATGGCCACCTGGTCGTTGGGCAGGTTGGCGCTAGAGGAGGAAAGAGTCATTGGTGCAGGGAGGGAGTTGTCTCCTGATGGGAACAGTATTGCAGAACTGGCTTAACGTTGGGCAAAGCCAGAGATCCAGCGGGCCAACAAATTCATGGCCAGGATCAGAATTACAAGTACAAATGAAGCGGCCCAAGCCAGGGTTACTTGGGCGTCGTAGGGCATGATCGCAAAGTTGTAGATCAGCACCGACATGGTGGCGATCGGCTTGAAAATGCCCTCGGGCCAGAAGGGGGAGAAGAGGGCAGTGAAAATAAGCGGAGCTGTTTCCCCCGCGGATCTAGCAATGGCTAGTACCACCCCGGTGGCAATCGGTGCAACCGCTGAGGGTAGAACCACCTTCATGGTGGTTACAAATTTAGAGGCTCCCACCCCAAGGGAACCCCAGCGGAGTTCCTGGGGCACAAGTTTCAGGCCTTCATCGGTGGTTTTGATGATTGTGGGCAGCATCAAAACCGATAGGGCTAGGCCACCGGCCACGGCTGAATAGCTGTTACCAAAAATCACCCGGGTGGCCACAATCAAACCGTAGATAAATACCCCGGCAATGATTGAAGGAACCCCTGCCAATACGTTTGTGCCGAAGCGTACAAAGGCAGAGAATTTGTTGTTGCCACTGTATTCGGAGAGGTAGATGCCGCCGCCCACCCCCACGGGGATTGAAAAGAGGCAGGAGATGCCGGTTACAACCAAGGTTCCGATCAGAGCATTGCCAATACCACCGCCGGAAAGACCTGGGGGGGGAGGGAGTTGGAAGAACATCATCGGTCGGATGACCGAAATGCCTTTGAACAGCACAAAGGCAAGTACCGCAATCAAAGGGACCACGGCTATCAGGCTAAATAAGCCTGCTATGGCCGTGAGAAGCTTGTTGCCGCGGTTGCGCAACAGGTTTGGTTTGAAGGTGAGATCGGGCTTGGCGGGGGCGTAGCTGGAAGTCATGGGATCAATCGTATTTGAGGCTGAGATTTTTAACTATCCACTGGGCGAGAACATTCACAATGAAGGTGATGATCATCAGCACCAAAGCCGCATACATCAGAGCAGAAACCTGCAGGCCGTCCGCCTCACCAAATTGGTTGGCAAGCAAGGCCGATATGGTGTTGCCAGGGGCAAACCAGGAAAGGCTGAAGTTATTAGAGTTACCAATAATCATCGTAACCGCCATGGTTTCACCCATGGCCCTGCCCAAGGCCAGCATAATTCCGCCAATGATTCCGGAAATTGCTGCGGGCAGCAACACCTGAAAAATTGAGGTCCAGCGGGTGGCTCCCACCCCGAAGGCTGCTTGGCGCAGATCTGGGGGCACTTGATTGAGGGAGTCGCGGCTGATGGCAGTGATAATTGGCAATAGCATAATCACCAGGATAAGCACCGCAGGCATCATTCCTGGGCCGGTGGGCATTGTGCTGAAGAAGGGTATCCAGCCAAATAACTTATAAACAATCTGAAGGATAGGACGAACAAAAGGTTCAAGTACAAATATTGCCCATAGTCCCAATACCACTGAGGGAATTGCAGCAAGCAATTCAACCATGTTTGAAATAATTGCCCGTATTTTTACGTTTATAAAATCTTCCGTGAGGAATATTGCAGAGCCCACCCCCAGGGGCACTGCGATCACTAGGGCCAGCAATGAACTAAGCAGGGTGCCATAGATGGAAGTGAAGGCACCAAATTGATCGGTGTTGGGGTCCCACTTCGAATTGATTAGGAAGCTGAGGCCAAATTTGGTGAGGGCTTCGCGGGATTGCAGAAACACAACTAGGAAAATACCTAGAAGGATCAAGCCAACCACAGCGGCTAGCACCGTAACCAAAATTTTGAAACTGCCATCCAGCAGCTTTTCGCTGGGGGGCCGATGTCTGAGTTTATAGAGAGCGTCTGAAGCAGATGCCGTCATGCTGGTTAGTGGCGGTCACAACCGCAGGTTAGGAGATGGTTGCGTGGAAAATGAAAAATAAAAAGGGGGGAAAGCATAATCTTTCCCCCCTCGGATTACTCACTGATTGGCCTTGGGCCGATCAATGGATCACTTGCCGACTTGCTTAACAGCAGCCAGGGCCTTGGTCTGGATGCTGGCGGGCAGGGGCACATAGCCGAGGTCATCGGCTTGGGCTTGGGAGGCCTTGCTCAACATGAAGTTGAAGGCTTTTTGCAGGTCGTCGGTTTTGTCGCCGTTGCCGCTCTTGTAGGCGAGCACCCAGGTGAGGGTCACCAGGGGGTAGGCGCCAGGCATGTGGGGGTTGGTGGCCTCACCAGCCAGGTTGGAATCTAGGCGGATGCCGGCCAGGCCAGCGGCGCCAGAGGCGGCCGTGGGCTTGAGGAATTGACCGCTCTTGTTTTGAACGGCGGCTGCCTTGAGGGCACCCTTCACAAACGACTGGTTCACGTAGCCGATGGAACCAGCGGTGTTTTGGAGCACGCTGGCAACGCCGTCGTTGCCCTTGCCGCCCACGCCCACGGGCCACTGCACGGTTTTACCGGCGCCCAGTTCCTTCTTGAACTCAGGGGACCAATCGCTCAGGGCGTTGGTGAAGGCATAGGTGGTGCCTGAGCCGTCGGAACGGTGGGCCACTGAGATCGGGCCAGGGGCGCACTGGAGATCCTTCCAGTCTTTGATGTTGCCGAGGAAGATCCCGGCCACTTGCTTCTGGGTGAGCTTGAGGTCGCAGCCGGGTTTGTTGTAGGCCACGGCGATCGAACCGCCCACCATGGGGATTTGCACCACACCCTTGCTCACCTTGGCGGCTTCGGCGGGATCAATAGGGTCGTCGGTGGCGCCGAAATCAACGGTGCCGGCCTGGAACTGACGGATGCCAGCGCCGGAACCAACGGCTTGGTAGTTCACCTGGGGACCCTTCTTGGCGGCCAGGTCAGAGAACCACTTTTGATAGATGGGAGCCGGGAAGGTGGCGCCTGCACCGTTAAGTGTGGTCTGGGCCACTACGGGGGCAATGGCGGCGGTGCTGAGTGCCCCTAGGGCGCACAGAGCAATGGCCTTCTTGGCGACGGGCATGGGGAGCCTGGGTTGTGACGTCGAATCGTTACTAGCCAGCATTTATTAAGCAGAAGTTATCCCGGCCCCTGGGCCCTTGCCCTGGCCTGGGTCTGAGGGACCGTTACCGTGAACCACATTTGCTCAGCTCCATGGGGAGGATCGTCGGCATTGACCTCGGCACCACCAACTCGGTGCTGTCGGTGCTGGAGGGCGGTCGGCCGGTGGTGGTGGCCAATGCCGAGGGTCTTCGCACCACCCCCTCGGTGGTGGGTTTTAGCCGTGACAGGGAGCTGCTGGTGGGCCAGGCCGCCCGCCGCCAGCTGGTGCTTAACCCCCGCAACACCTTTGCCAACCTCAAGCGTTTGATCGGTCGCCAATGGGGCGAATTAGATGAGGTGAGCCAGGCGGTGGCCTACACGATCCGGGCCAATGACCTGGACCAGGTGCGGGTGGTTTGTCCGGCTACGGAGCGGGAATACGCGCCAGAGGAATTGGTGGGCTGCCTGCTGCGCAAGCTCGTAGATGACGCCTCCACCTACCTGGGGGAAGCGGTGGAGGCGGCGGTAATCACCGTGCCTGCTTATTTCGATGACGCCCAACGCCAGGCCACCCGCGATGCCGGCCGCCTGGCGGGCCTGCGGGTGGAGCGGATTCTCAATGAACCCACCGCCGCGGCCCTGGCCTACGGCTTTGACCGCAACCGTTCCCAGCTGGTGCTGGTTTTCGACTTGGGGGGTGGAACCTTTGATGTGTCGATCCTGCGGATCGCCAACGGCGTTTTTGATGTGAAGGCCACCAGCGGCGACACCCAGCTGGGCGGCAACGACTTTGACCAGCGAATTGTGGATTGGCTGGCCGAGGGTTTCCAGCAAACCCATGGCCTAGACCTGCGCCGCGACCGTCAGGCCTTGCAGCGCCTCCTAGAAGCGGCGGAAAAGGCCAAGCAGGAACTTTCCGGCACCCTGCAAACCACCCTTTCTTTGCCCTTTATTGCCACCGGCGCCGAAGGGCCGCTGCACCTGGAAACCAGCCTCGACCGCCGCACCTTCGAGGGACTTTGCCCTGATCTGCTCGATCGCCTGCTGCGGCCCGTACAAACCGCCCTCCGCGATGGGGGCCTCGCCCCTGAGGACATCGATGAGGTGGTGTTGGTGGGCGGATCCAGCCGCATGCCGATGGTGCAGCAACTGGTGCGCACCTTGATTCCCAAGGAGGCCAGCCAAAATGTGAATCCCGATGAGGTGGTGGCCATCGGTGCGGCGGTGCAGGCCGGCATCCTCACCGGTGAGCTGCGCGACCTAATGCTCAACGATGTGACCCCCCTCTCCGTGGGCCTGGAAACCATCGGTGGCGTGATGAAGGTGTTGATTCCCCGCAATACGCCAATCCCCGTGAGGCGTGCCGATGTGTTCAGCACCTCCGAGGCGAATCAGTCGGCGGTGGAGGTCCATGTGCTCCAGGGGGAACGTCAGATGGCTGAGGGTAATAAGTCTTTGGGACGCTTTCGGCTCTCGGGTATTCCCCCCGCCCCCCGCGGAGTGCCCCAGGTGCAGGTGTCCTTTGATGTGGATGCCAACGGCATCCTTCAGGTTTCTGCCACGGACCGCACCACCGGTCGCCGCCAAAGCGTCACCGTGCAGGGCAGTTCCAACCTCAGCCAACAGGAAATTGACCAGTTGTTGGCCGAGGCCGCCAGCAAAGCCCTGGATGATCGCCGCCTGCGCAGCCAGGTGGACCGCCGCAACCGGGCCGAAACCCTGATTGCCCAAGCGGAACGGCGCCTGCGGGATGCCGCCCTGGAGCTGGGCCCCTACGGGGCGGAACGGCAACAGCGCAGTGTGGAGGGGGCCCTGCGGGAACTGCGGGATGGGCTCGACCAGGGCGATGAACGGGAGGTGGATCTGCTGGTGAGCCAGTTGGAAGAAGCGCTCTACGGATTAAATCGCCGCCTATCCGCCGAACGCCGGGAGGCTGAGGGGGGCGGTCCCTTGCAGGGGCTGCGCAGCACCCTGGGCTCGCTTAAGGACGAACTGTTTGCAGACGACGAGTGGGATGACTGGGATCGTCCTGGGGCTGGCCCCCGGGGGGGGGCTGGCCGCTCCGATGACCCCTGGGGGCGCTATTGAGTTCAGCCATGGCATCGCCCACCCTCGCTGACCATTGGGCTGTGCTCGGCCTGGAGCCTGGCGCCGATGCCGCTGCCCTCAAGAAAGCTTTTCGCCGCCAGGCCCGCCGCTGGCACCCAGACCTAAACAGCAACGACCCCGCTGCCGAGGAGCGCTTTAAAAGGATCAATGAGGCCTATGCGGTGCTCTCTGATCCGCGCCGGCGCCAGGCCTGGGAGGCGGGGGGGGACCCGGAAGATCAAGACCCCTTTGCCCGGGGCTTTCCTGAATTTCACGACTACTTAGACAATCTTTTCGGCCGCCGTCGCCCCCCAGAGCGCGAGGACTGGCCAGCCACCACTGCCCCGCCGCCGCCGCCGCCGGTGCAGGCCCAGGGCGATTGCGAAACCCTGGTGGAGCTCAGCCCAGAGCAGGCCCTAGGGGGTACCACGGTGACCGTGGCCCTGAGCAATGGCGTCACGGTGGAGCTGCTGACGCCGCCGGAGGCCGGTGATGGTTGGCGGTTGCGGTTGGAGGGGGTGGTTCCCGGTGGGGGCGATCATTTTCTGCAGTTGCAGGTGCGCACGGCCGAGGGCTTGCGCATCGACGGCCTGCGGGTGCTCTATCGCCTGGATCTCTCCGCCGCCGATGGGGCCCTGGGCGCCCAGGCGGTGGTGCCCACCCTCCAGGGGCCCGTGCGCCTGCGGATTCCCCCAGGCACCTCCAGTGGGCGGTTGTTGCGTTTGCGGGGCCGGGGCCTGGAACACCAGGGCCGCCGCGGTGATCAGCTGGTTGAGGTGCGCCTGGTGGTGCCAGAGGAGCTAAATGATGCGGAGGCGGCCCTCTATGGGCGCCTGCAAGAGCTGCAGCAGTGAGACAATGGTCCCCCAGGCTTTAGAGGGGCAACAGCAGAGGTGAGCAACCGCGTGCATGTGTTGTTATTTGATGCGGGCAGCGAAGCCGAGGGCATCCATTCCCTGGAACTCAATGGTCACACCGTTGTGTTGTTGTTTGAAGAGGAGGACGATGCCCTGCGCTATGCGTTGCTCTTAGAAGCCCAGGACTTTCCTGAGGCCTGTGTGGAAGCGATTCCCCGGGAAGACATCGAACATTTCTGCACGGAGGCCGGCTATGAGGCGCGGTATGTGCCCAGTGGTTTTCTCCCTGAAACGGCAGAAGATCGCCTGCTGCTTGCCCCCCCTGAGCACAACCTCGACACCAACAACTGGAAGGAGGCCACCTCAAAAGAAGTCCTTTCAGCCGTTGAGCCTGAGTCTTCAGCCAGTGAACAGGCTGATTTGGAGGCCTTTCGCCGCTCCCTGGAGGGTTTGCTGTGAGCAACCCCCTGGGCAGCTCCGACCGGGGCCACCTGCTCACCGAACAGCCCAATCCCGCTAGCCAACAGCTTGACCAACTCAGCAGCGCCGAGTTGGTGCAGTTGTTTGTGGAGGAGGATCTCCAGGCCCAGCGGGCCGTGGCCGGGGCCAGGGCAGAGCTCAGCGTCGCCGTTGAGGCCATTGCCAAGCGCCTAGCCAAGGGGGGGCGACTTTTTTACATCGGTGCCGGCACTTCAGGGCGCTTGGGGGTCCTCGATGCGGCCGAGTGTCCGCCCACCTTTTGCAGTGATCCTGAGCAGGTGCAAGGGGTGTTGGCTGGCGGCGCTGCGGCCCTCCTGCGCAGTTCCGAGGGTTTGGAAGATAGCTTTGAATCAGGGGTTGGCGACCTGCAGGCCCGGGGTTTTGGGCCAGGGGATGCCCTGGTGGGTATCGCCGCTGGCGGCACCACCCCCTATGTGCTGGGGGCCCTGGGCCATGCCCTTGAAATTGGTGCCCTAGCCGTGGCCATGGCCTGTGTGCCCACCAGCCAGGCGGCTATGCCCTGTGAGATTGATATACGCCTGGTTACGGGGCCGGAATTGCTCACCGGTTCCACCAGGCTTAAGGCAGGCACCGCCACAAAAATGGCCCTAAATATTTTGTCGACCGGCGTGATGGTGCGCCTTGGCAAGGTCTATGGCAACCGCATGGTTGACGTGGCAGTTACCAACGCCAAGCTTGAAGATCGGGCCCTGCGCATCCTGAGGGATCTGGCCGGTATCGAGCGGGGCCGGGGCCAGGCATTGCTGCAGCAGAGCGAAGGTTCGGTGAAGCTTGCCCTGGTGATGGCGGCCACGGGGCTGAACGCCGCCGCCGCCCGCCAGGGGTTGGCGGCGGCGGCTGGTTCATTGCGCCAGGCCCTAGACAGCCTTGGGGTTCAGTTGAAGGGGCCCCAGTAGGGGCGAGTGAACAGGTCAAGCCGTTGGCGGGTGGCCGCAGGCACATGTTCTTTGGCAGTCATTAGCCCATGGGCTAGGGCCCTATGGGCCCTAGAGGCTGGCCGTTGCTGGTGGATGCGCCTGGCGGCGTTGGCCACCACCTGTTGGGCGGTGCTTGCATTGGCGTGCAGGTTGCTGATCACCATCTCAACGCTGACGGCGGCATGGTCTGGGTGCCAGCAGTCGTAGTCGGTGACCATGGCCAGGGTGGTGTAGGCCATTTCCGCTTCCCGGGCCAGGCGAGCTTCTGTGTGGTTAGTCATGCCAATCACCGAGCAACCCCAGCTGCGATAGAGCTCCGATTCAGCCCTGGTGGAGAAGGCTGGCCCTTCCATGCACAAATAGCTGCCGCCTTCGTGCAGCTGGCGCCCCTCTGGCAGCTCCTCCGCCACGGCCTCCGCCAGCAGCGCCGAGAGGTTGGGGCAGAAGGGATCAGCGAAGCCCACATGGGCCACGGCCCCCTCGCCAAAAAAACTGCCGGGCCGCTGCTGGGTGCGGTCGATGAATTGGTCTGGCACCAGCAGATCCAAGGGCCGAATCTTTTCCTGCAGGGACCCCACCGCTGAACAGGAAAGAATCCAGCGCACCCCCAGGGAGCGCAGCGCCCAGATGTTTGCCCGGTAGGGCACCTCTGAGGGCAGATAGCTGTGGTGGCGCCCATGGCGGGCCAGAAACACCAGTTCTGCCCCATCGATGCGACCCTTCACCAGCAGGTCAGAGGGGGCCCCGAAGGGGGTGTCGATCTGGAGTTCTTCCACATCGCTGAGCCCCTCCATGGCGTACAAACCACTGCCACCAAGCACACCGATCAGGGCGGTGGGTAGGTCGGAAACGGTGGGGGAGACAGTGGTCATGGCTTTGTGCCAAGGTTCAGGTCTTCCACTTTGCCCGTGCAGCGATGACCAAAGCCGTGATGGATACCGAAGCCGGCCCCGTGGTGATCGATCTGTTTGACACCGACGCCCCCAACACCGTGGCCAACTTTGTGAAACTGGCCAATGAGGGCTTCTACGACGGCCTTGCCTTTCACCGGGTAATCAACGGTTTCATGGCCCAAGGCGGCTGCCCAAACACCAGGGAAGGGGCAAAGGGGGTGCCGGGCACTGGCGGTCCTGGCTACAAAATCGATTGCGAAATCAACAGCCGTAAGCACCAGGCCGGCAGCCTTTCCATGGCCCACGCTGGTAAAAACACTGGCGGCAGCCAATTCTTCCTCTGCCACGACGCCCAACCGCACCTGGATGGGGTGCACACCGTGTTCGGCCAAACCGAAAACATTGATGTGGTGTTGGCCATCAAGAACGGTGCCCGGATCAACAAGGTGACCATCGAGGCCTGAACCCAGGCCCTTTCAGCTTTGGCCCCCTAACAGGTGGCCTAGTTTTTCAGCCTTGGTGTTGAGATAGGCGGCGTTGTGTTCCCCTGGGTCCATCACCAGGGGCAGTCGCTCAACCACCTCCAGCCCATAGCCCCCGAGGCCAGCGATCTTGCGGGGGTTGTTTGTTATTAACCTCAGCCTATGTACCCCCAGGTCGGAGAGGATCTGGGCGCCAACGCCGTAATTGCGCAGGTCAGCACTGAAGCCCAGGTGTTCGTTTGCCTCCACCGTGTCGAGGCCGCCGTCCTGGAGGCTGTAGGCCTTCAGTTTGTTGATTAGTCCGATCCCGCGGCCCTCTTGGCGTAGGTAAACCACTACCCCACAGCCGTGGGCTTCAATCATGCGGAGGGCCGCCTCCAGCTGGGATCGGCAATCACAACGCAGGGAGCCAAAGGCATCGCCGGTGAGGCATTCCGAGTGCACCCGCACCATCACCGCCTCCTCGCTGGCCGCTGGATCACCTTTGATCAGGGCCACATGGTCTTGGCTATCTAGGGAGTTGTGATACCCAATGGCCTGGAAGTTGCCAAACTGGCTGGGAAGTGCGGCCACGGCTTCGCGCACCACAAATCGTTCGGTGTCGAGCCGATAGCGAATCAGGTCGGCAATGCTGATCAAACAAAGCCCATGGCTCTGGGCATAGGCGGCCAGCTCGGCTAGGCGGGCCATGGAGCCATCGGCGTTTTGGATTTCGCAGATCACCCCCGCTGGATAGAGCCCCGCCAGGCGGGCCAGGTCTACGGCCGCTTCGGTGTGGCCGGCCCGTTTAAGCACGCCGCCATCCCTTGCCCTGAGCGGAAAGACATGGCCGGGGCGGCGCAGGTCCCGGGGGCGGGTATGGGGATGCAGCGTCACCTGAATGGTGCGGGCCCGATCCTCCGCTGAGATGCCGGTGCTTACCCCATGGTCAGGGCCGGCATCGATACTCACGGTGAAAGCGGTTTGGTTGGGGTCGGTGTTGCGATCCACCATCAACGGCAGATTCAGCTCATCCAGCCGCTGGCCCTCCAGGGCCAGGCAAATCAGGCCCCGGGCTTCGGTGGCCATGAAGTTGATTTGATGGGGGGTGGCGAACTGGGCGGCGCAGATTAAGTCCCCCTCGTTTTCGCGGTTTTCGTCGTCGACCACCACCACGGAGGCCCCATCGCGGATTGCCTCCAGGGCCCTTTCAATCGGATCGAAGCGGATCTCAGTTGTGGCGGCCCCTGAAACCATGATCAGCCTCATCTGGTGCTCGTTATAGGGCCTGGGCCGGCCTGGGGTCGGTTGCTCTATAAAGTCGGCGCTCCTTCCGCAACCCCATGGCCGGCGCCTCCCCATCTGCCCAGCGGGTTGCCGTGATCGGAGCCTCCGGCTACGGCGGATTGCAGATCCTTCGACTGTTGCAGGATCACCCGGGTTTTGAGGTGAGCTTCCTGGGGGGTGAACGCAGTGCCGGTAAGCGCTGGTCAGAAATAACCCCCTTCCTACCGCTGGCTAACGACCTGGCCGTTGAGAGCCCAGATCCGGAAGCGATTGCCGCCGCCGCTGATTTTGCGGTGCTCAGCCTGCCCAATGGCCTGGCTAGCACCCTGGTGCCTGGGCTGCTGGCGAAGGGGGTGCGGGTGGTGGATCTATCCGCCGACTATCGCTTCCCCAGCCTTGCCCAATGGGCCGCCACCTACAGCACTGAAGCCCGGCAACAAAACCGCACGGACGAAGGACTCTGCGCCGAGGCGGTGTACGGGCTGGTGGAATGGGCCGGAGACCAGTTGGCCCCTGCCCGCCTGGTGGGGGCCCCCGGCTGTTTCCCTACCGCCAGCTTGCTGGCCTTGATGCCGCTTCTCCAGCAAGGCTTGATCGAAGGCGAGGGCATCGTGATCGATGCAAAAACGGGCACGTCTGGGGGCGGGCGCGCCGCCAAGGAGCATTTGTTGTTGGCGGAAGCGGCGGAGGCCGTGGCCCCCTACGGGGTGGTGGGCCATCGCCACACCGCCGAGATTGAATTGTTGGCCAGTAGGGCCTCGGGCCGGCCAATCCAGTTGCAGTTCACCCCCCACCTGATGCCGATGGTGCGGGGCCTGCTTGCCACCGTTTATGGCCGCCTGCGCGATCCGGGGCTCACCGCCGAAGACCTCACCACCCTGTTTCAAGTGACCTACCGCGATCACCCCTGCGTGGGGGTGTTACCCGTGGGCACCTATCCCTCCACCAAATGGGTGCGCCAAACCAACCGGGCCCTGATCTCGGTGGCCGTTGATAAGCGCACTAGCCAGGTGGTGGTCATGAGCGCCATTGACAACCTGCTCAAGGGCCAGGCGGGCCAGGCCCTGCAGTGCCTGAATGTGATGACCGGTCAGCCCCAGGACACCGGCTTGCCTCTGGTGCCCTTCTACCCCTGAGCCCTGGTCCGCAGTTGTTGGGCCCGGGCCAGCACCACCCGGGGCAGGATCCGATGTTCCTCCTGCTGGATGCGGGCAGCCAGGCTGGCGTGGTCGTCGTTGGCAAATATTGGTACCGCTGCCTGGGCAAGGATTGGCCCGGCATCCACAGCCTCCACCACCTCATGGACGGTGCAGCCGCTTTCAGGGGCCCCCGCCGCTAGGGCCTGGCCAATGGCATCGGCCCCCCGGAAGTTGGGCAGCAGGCTCGGGTGAATGTTGAGCAGCCGGCCCTGGTAGGCCTGGATTAAGCGACCGGTGACGATCCGCATCCAGCCGGCCATCACCACCAGCTCAATGGCGGCGTTTTCCAAGGCCGCCACGATGGCCCCATCAAGGGCCTCGCGGCTCGGTTGGTGGCGGTGATCCAGTAGCAGCCAGGGCACCCCCAGCCTTTTGGCCCGGGCCAGGGCCCCACAGCCAGGGTTGTTCACAATTAGAAGTTCCACCTGGGCCAGGGGCTGCTGCTGGCCCTGGCAGTGCTGCACCAGGGCCTCGAAATTGCTTCCCGCACCGGAAGCCAACACCGCTAGGCGCACGGGGCTTCCAATGGCCTTGCAGCCATCGCTAAGGTCAGGCGTCGAAGGCGGTGCCGCATGTTCCATCCTGCGATCCTGGCCCCGGCGCTGGCCATCGGCAACTGGCGGCGCTGGTTAGATCCTTGACAGCTTCCCTGCGGTATTGCCTAGATCTGCGCGAGCCCCACAGCCACCGGCTGACCGTGGCCATCAGCCATCGGCCCCAACGGCCTTTGCTGCGCCTGCAGTTGCCCGCCTGGACCCCAGGCTCCTACCTGGAGCGCGATTACGTGCGGCACCTGGAGGGCCTTAAGGCCTGCCAAAGGGGCCAATCCCTGCCGCTGCGCCGCCTCGATCGCCACAGCTGGCAACTGGCGGTAACCCCTGGGCAGGAGCTAGAGATCAGCTATGGGCTGATGGCTGTGGAGGCCACGGTGCGCACCAATTGGCTCGATGGCAGCGGCGGCTTTCTTACGGCTGCCGCCTGGGCCCTGGAGCTGGAGGGTTGCCGCTGGGAACCCCATGGCCTGGAGCTGATGGTGCCCGAGGGTTGGCAGGTGGCCACAGCCCTGGGCGCCCAGGGCAAGGGCTGGCTGGCTCGCAATTACGACGAACTGATTGATGCTCCCATCAGCCTTGGGCCGTTAGAGAGCCTGGCCTTTGCCGTGGGTGGGGTGCCGCACCAATGGGTGTGGCAAGGCTTGCCCCAGCCAGCCCCCCTTGGGCGCTGGCGCGAGGATCTACCCAGGCTCTGTGCCGCCGCCTGCGGGCTGATGGGGGTTGAAAGGCCCGCAGCCCACAACTATCTGTTCATGACCCGTTTCGTTGGGGAGGGCTATGGGGGCCTTGAGCACAACGATTGTTGTGCCTTGATTTTTGGCCGGCGGGAATTGGTTACCCCAGCCGGTTACCAGCGCCTACTGCAGTTGGTGGCCCACGAATACCTGCACCAGTGGAATGTGCGGCGCCTACGGCCCCGGGAGTTGAGCCCCTACAGCTATGGCGGGGCTGTGATCGTGCCCACCCTTTGGTTTGCCGAGGGCGTCACCAGCTATTTCGACAGCCTGGTGGTTTATCGCGCCGGCCTTTGCAGCAAAGAGGAGTTGTTGGCCGAGTGGGCCGAACAGATCAGCCGCTATCTCACCACCCCCGGTCGCCGGGTGCAAAGTTTGCGGGAAAGCAGTGAAGAGGCCTGGGTAAAGCTCTATCGCCGCGATGCCCACAGCGATAACCAGCAGGTCAGTTATTACTTGAAGGGTCAATTGCTGGCTCTGCTGATCGACCTGCACCTGCGGACCCATGGCGCCAGCCTTGAACAGCTCTTGCAGCAGCTCTGGCGCAATTTCGGCAGCACCGGAAGGGGCTACAGCACTGAAGATTTGTTTGATGCCATTGGCGGCTTGGATCCCCAGTTGGCCCAGCTCTGTGAAGGCTGGTTAGCCAGCACCGCTGAGCTACCACTGGCTAGCTATCTGCAAACCGTAGGGCTACTGCTGACTGCCCAAGCCTCTGATCTGGCTAGCACTGGGCTTCAGCTGGAACTGGTGGGCCGGGAACTGCGGGTGCGCCGGGTGGATCGCCATAGCCCAGCTGAACAGGCGGGGTTGGCCCCCGCCGATGAGTTGTTGGCCCTTGATGGGGAGCGGCTGCGCAGCTGCGACCAATGGGAGCAGGGGTTGAGTGCCGGGGGGGAACACCAGTTGTTGTTTTGTCGGGATGGGCTTGTGCGCACCTCAGTGCTTAGGCCTGCCGCGCCCCAGCCCCGCCACTGGCAGCTGCTGCCAGATCCCAGCGCCCCTGCCGACGCCGCCCAATTGCGTAGCCAATGGTTAGGGCTTCCCCAAAGCTGACTCCCATGGCTCGCCGGCGGTTGCCATGGGCTGGGGCCCTCGCCATGGGCCTGGGCCTGGCCTTGGCCCTGCAATGGCATTGGTCCAGCCAGATTCCGCAAGGCCCCAAAGGTGCCATTGAGGAGAGGGGCCTCACCCCGCCGCCGCCGGCCCAAGCCCAGTGGCACTCACCACTTTTGAGCCATTGTCCGGCGTTGGATCAGCGCCTAGGGCAAAGGCTGGTCAAGCTGCCCCTGCAGGTAAGCAGGTTCCAGGCGGATCCCAGCAATTACTCCCTGCGCCTGCGTCGCGATGTCTATGGCCAAACCCTGGATCCCACCCCGGCGGTGATCGTGCTCCATGAAACGGTTTACAGCCTCGGCTCAGCCCTCAACACCTTCAGCACCCCCCACCGCTCCGATGACGATCAGGTGAGTTACCACACCTTGGTGGGCCGCCAGGGGGAGATCATCCAAGTGGTGGATGCCAATAAACGGGCTTTTGGGGCCGGCTATTCAGCTTTTGGGGGGCGGTGGGTGTTTACCAACCGAAAGCTGGCTGGTTCCCTAAATAATTTTGCCTTGCATGTGAGCCTCGAAACCCCCGCGGACGGCAGTGATGACGAGCTCTCGCACAGCGGCTATAGCCCTGCCCAATACGACGCCCTCAGCCGGGTGCTGGCCGATTGGATGCTGCGCTATCGCATCAAGCCAGAGGCAATCACCACCCACCGCCATGTGGACCTAGGCGGCGCCAGGGCCGATCCGCGCAGTTTTGATTGGCGCGAAATTCAAAAACGACTCACGGCCATTGGCTTGGTCTGTTGACAGGTGATCAAGGGTTTAGATCAGGGGCGCCAACTGGGATTCCTGGCGGCCGTAGAGCAGACCGTGTAGGGCTGGATCCTGCATGTAGGTGAGGATCCGATTGGGGTAGTCGAGTTTGCCGTTGTGTAGGTAAGCCAGGGTGGCAATCAAGTGGGCATCCCTGGCGCTGGTACTGGCTGCAAGGCCCCCTTGGGTGGGTACCCCCAGGGCGCGGCTAAGGCGAGCCATTTTGCCGGCCAGCAGGGCAACGTTGCGCTCTGGATCAAGCAATTGTTGGCGGGCGGCCTCCAGTTGTTTTTGGCTGGGTTTCCTGGGCAGCAGATGCTGGTGCATCAGCTCTTCCACCCCCAGCTGGGCAGGCCCGTGGGTTTGGAACAGGCCAGAACGCATCGCCAAGGCCGAATCTTCCCCAGGCTTGGCATGCTGCAGTTCGTCGTAGAGCACGGCGGTGAGCAGCATCGGATTAACTCGATAACTCTTCGCCTGTTGGCGCACCGCTGGAATCAGCGCCTCCAGCCTTTGCAGGGTGTGGGTGCGCAGCGGGGCCCAATGGTCAAGGCCAGCGGTGAACAGTTGGGCCAAGGGGGTTTGGGGGCCGTGGACGCCGAAACGCCTCTGCAGCTCCTGCAATTCCGCCACCTCAAAATCCGCTGGGTTGGGCCTCTGACCCTCTGCCACCAGGGGTTCGTCAGTGCGCAATTGCTCCAAGGGCTGAGCAGCCCTTTGGCGATCAGTCTTGGGGTGTAAGGGCGTTGCAGTGAGTCCGAGCAGGCAAATGGCCAGGCTCAGCCCCCCGAGGGAAGTTCTGCGATGGCAGCCCAAAAAGCCGATAGTTCTGAATTGCTTCAACTCTTAGATTTTAGGACGGATTCGCTTGCTTCACAGTCCCCCGCCAAATAAGCGAATTCGAAATCAGGGTCTCGCCTTAACCACCCGCAGCAAAGCTGCACCGGTGGCCCAGCAGACGATGCTGGTTTCTCCCCTAGCGGTCCCCTGAGCATGGCAAATACCATCCCCGATCTGAATCCAGCCGCCGCCAGCGACCAGTGGCAGCGGTTTTGCCAACTGCTTTGGCACCACGAGCCCTTGGCTCTCTGGCTTGATGTGAGCCGCATGGCCCTCAGCCAAAAGCAGCTGGAGGATTTTGAGGAGCCTTTCCAGCGGGCTTTTGGGGCGATGGAGGCCCTTGAGCAGGGGGCCATGGCCAACCCCGATGAGCACCGCCAGGTGGGCCATTACTGGCTGCGGAATCCGGCCCTGGCCCCTGATCGGACCGTGGCTGCCCAGATCAGCTCCGAATTACTGCGCATTCAGGAATTTGCCGCCCAGGTGTTGGCAGGGTCCCTGACCTTGCCCCAAGGCCAAGCCTTCACAGACGTGCTTTGGATTGGCATCGGTGGTTCTGGCCTGGGGCCAGTGCTGATCGTTAGGGCCCTCCAGGAAAATCGCCAGGGCTTGCCCTTCCATTTCCTCGACAACGTGGATCCAGACGGCATGAGCCGTTTGTTTGATCAACTGGGCCCCAGGCTGCTTACCAGCCTGGTGGTGGTGGTGAGTAAATCGGGCGGCACCCCGGAGCCCCACATCGGGATGGTGCAGGCCAGGGCCCGGCTTGAACAGCTGGGGGGCCAATGGAATGCCCAGGCGGTGGCCATCACCATGGTGGAAAGCAAGCTTGACCAGGAGGCAGCGACGGAGGGCTGGCTCCAGCGTTTTGACCTGTTCGATTGGGTGGGGGGACGCACCTCCATCACCAGTGCCGTGGGTTTGTTGCCTGCGGCCCTGGCTGGCATCGATACCGAGGCTTTCTTACATGGTGCTGCCCTGATGGATAGCGCCACCCGTAAGAAAGATTTGCTGGACAATCCCGCTGCCCTAATGGCGGCTGCTTGGTATGCGGCCGGTGATGGTCTTGGCCGTCGCGACATGGTGATCCTGCCCTATCGCGATCGTTTGGAGTTATTTAGCCGCTACCTTCAGCAGCTGGTGATGGAATCCCTCGGCAAGCGCCTGGATCGCCAGGGTCAGGTGGTACACCAAGGCATAGCCGTATATGGCAATAAGGGTTCCACAGACCAACATGCCTATGTACAACAATTGCGGGATGGCGTAGATAATTTCTTTGCCACCTTTATTGAGGTATTAGAAGATCCCACTGACATTAAAAAACTGGATGGAGCCCTGCCTGGGGATTTCCTAGATGGGTTTTTACAGGGCACCCGGGCAGCCCTTTCCGAAGGGGGGCGCCAGAGCATCACGATTAGCTTGGCTAAATTTGATGCCAAAGCCCTTGGGGCCCTGGTGGCCTTGTTTGAGCGGGCCGTGGGCCTCTATGCAGAACTAATTGATATCAATGCCTATCATCAGCCAGGGGTTGAAGCTGGTAAACAGGCCGCAGCTAAAATCCTAGACCTACAGGAACGCTTAGAACAGCTGCTACAGGACGGTAAACTTCGTAATGTAGAGCAAATCAGCCAGGAGCTGGGTGAATCTACCAGTCGTGAGGCTGTTTTCTTTATTCTGCGCCACCTATGTGGCAATGATCGCGGCCTCCAGGTAAGCGGAAACTGGGCAGACCCCTTAAGTTTGCAGTTTCAAAAAGCCTGAGTAATCCACCCAGCTTAAATTTTCTGTTGGCTCCGATTTTTATTTGCTCAGATGAAACGCAGTGTTCAGGCCTACATCGAAGAAATTCCCAGCTGGGATGACGGATCAACCCTTGCCAGCGCCCCCCTGTCCACCATGCAGTGGCTGGTGTGGGCCTTGGCCACTGCGGGCAAATTTTTTGAAGGTTTGATTGTGTTTATGGGTGGCATTGCCTTGCCCCTGGTGGCTAAGGATTTTTCAATCAATGCCACCCAGAAGGGTTTGATCACCGCTGCCACCCTCGCGGGTATTTTGGTGGGGGCGCTGTTATTGGGGGGCTTGGCCGATCGATTTGGTCGCAAGCCAATTTTTATCGGTGAAATGGTGTTGTTGTTGGTGGGGTTGCTGGGGGCAGCCACCAGCCAAAACGTAGGGCTATTAATCCTTTGGCTTTTTGTGATGGGCTTGGCCCTAGGGGCTGATTATCCCACGGCCCACCTGGTGATTTCCGAGAGTATCCCAGCTGCTATCCGCGGTCGACTTGTTTTGGGGGCATTTAGTTTTCAAGCCCTAGGGGCCGTAATTGGCACAGCTATTTGTGCTGTAGTACTTAGCTCCCATCCTGAACTTAGCACCTGGAGATTATTTTATTTGTTGCCTGTAATTCCTGTGGCACTGGTGATCTGGGGCAGGCTTTTTCTGCCGGAAAGTAGCCATTGGTTGGTTAGCAAAGGTCGCCTAGATAAGGCTGAAAAGCATCTTCGAAAATTGTTGAACCGTAAGGACATTCAACTGTTGCAGTTGGAAACGGCGGAGGAGGGTTATCTGCCGAAGCGTTCTGCTGATTGGAGTCGCCTGTTTAAGGGCAAGCAATTGCGATCCACAATTCTTGCTTCGGTTCCCTGGTTTTTGCAGGATATTTCCACCTACGGCATTGGTATTTTTACCCCCGTGATTATTGCGGCAGCTTTTGGTGCTGAATCCCACCAACACACCGTGGCGGCGATAATTCAAAATGATTTGCTCGGAGCCAGGGGCACAGCCCTTGTTGATGTGGGCTTTCTTGTGGGCATTGCCTTTGCGATCTGGTTTTCAGACCGATTGGGCCGTATGCCCTTACAAATTTTTGGCTTTATTGGTTGCGCCTTGGGTTTGCTTATTGCCGCAGCGGGAAGTTTTGGCAGTGCAAATAATCTGCCAGTAATTGTGGTGGGCTTTTTCCTCTTCCAATTCATGACTAACCTCGGTCCAAATTCCCAGACCTATTTGATTGCTGGGGAAGTTTTTCCCACCAAGGTGAGAGGTATCGGTGCCGGATTTGCTGCTGCCTGTGGCAAGGTTGGTGCTGTGCTCACAGCTTTTCTGTTCCCAGCTTTACTGCAGAGCCTGGGCACGGACCGCTTGTTGCCTCTGCTTGCCCTCAGCTCACTTTTAGGAGCGTTGATCACCTGGTGGTACCGGGTGGAAACTAAAGGTATGGACCTGGAAACCCTATAAGTACTTTTGATCCAGGCTTGTTGGTATTCATGTAACATGGTTTGGATTTGATCAAACGTTGTATGCGCCGCTATTTGGTGCTTTTATTTGTACTACTAACTACAACTCCTTCCCTAGCTGCCCCCGCTCTCAGGGTGGGCGTTGCCGATGGGGCGCCCCCTTGCAATTACCAGGATCTGGGGGCTTGGAAGGGAATTGCTGTGGAGCTTTGGCGAGCCATTGCTAATCGAGAACAGCTGGCCTATCAGCTGGTGCCGAAGGCCACCACTAAGGATCTACTGGCATCAGTGCGAAATTCAGAAGTAGATTTAGCAATTGGATGTCTATCAATGACTCCAGAACGTTTAGGCACATACCGATTCAGTCAAACCTACCAGGAATCTGGGCAAGCGGTGATGGTTAGGCGCGATCCGATGGAACTCGGTCGCTCCATGTTGAAATCACTGCTAAGCCTTGATCTATTGACTCTGCTATTTAGTTTTATAGCTATTTTTATTGTCATGGCCCTCGGGGTATGGAAAACGGATTCCTGGGGCACTAAGGATGAAACCTTAAGGAATGGTCGGATACGCAGTTTCGCCAAAGTCTTTCAGATTTTGGCCACAGGGCCAGGTACCAACACGATTGTGGATTCAGTTAGGGGCAATAGCTTAGTGGTGCTCAGCTACCTGCTGAGGGCCTTAATGGCATCTTTTCTTGTTAGTTATGTTACTATTAATATAATCAGAAATCCCCATTCATCCCGTTTGGGAAATGTTAATTCAATTGCTGAATTTAAAAACAAGAAGATAGCGGTTAGAATTGGCTCTGCTAGCCAAGCTCTACTTCAGGAGGCTTTGAGGCTCAATCCCAGTCTGGCCATTGACATAGTAACAATTAATGGCATTGATCAGGCTCCTTCTATTCTTGAATCTGGCAGTGCCGATGGAGTTTTGGCTGATGAAATGCAATTGCTGTATCTTATTAAAAATCTAAGGGAAAACAAATTTAGAATTATTTCGAGGGATCTTGAGCCTGGTTATCAGGGTTTTATCTTTTCTAAGGATCTTGACCCTGCCATTGCTAGCTCAGTCAATGAAAGTATTGTTGAGTTCAGGCGATCAGGTTTAATCCGGGAGCTAAAAGAATCTGTGGGCTTTAGTCAAGGCCAGAAATAGTGATTAAAAATTTTAGCTTTAGTATTTCTATCTGCAGCCTTGGGCAGTGAGGGTTGTTTGGGATAATATTATTACATTATTGGCCATGTAATCTCCTGCGCAGTAAGATCCTGGCAGCCTAAGATCCTGGCAGCCTATGATCCTGGCAGTATTGATATATTGTTTATTTAATATCTTATTGCATTTGCCTGGAGATTTACGCGCTATTTTTCAATAAAATATATCTTTTAGGGTCTCTACAAGGGAACGCTGTCCAGGCTTTCCAAGGTAATGATGCCTGCTGGGTAGTCCTTGGCTCCTAGTCCCGGGGCCGGCAACACAAATACTTGGCAACCGGCCCCTAGGGCCGCTTGGGCACCGGCTTGGGAATCCTCAAAGGCCCAGCAGCTGCTGGCGGCAAGGCCCAGGCGCCGGGCAGCTTCCAAAAAAATATCCGGGGCAGGTTTGCCCTGGCGGACCATCGGATCATCGCCAAAAACCCTCACCTCAATCGCCTGGAGCCAGGGGTGGGGGCTGGTTTTAAGGGTGACCGCGGCCTCGCCACTGCTGGTGGCCAGGGCCATGGGTATCTGGAGGCCCTTAATGCGAGCCACTAAAGCTTCGGCCCCGGGCATTGGTTTTGCCTTGATCACCTTGGCGCGGGCCAAGGGTTGCTGAATGGCCAGCAACTCCTCGACGGTGGCCCTAAGGGAGAGTCGTTCGATCAGCAAACGGGCGTTATCAAAACGATTGCGGCCCCGTAGCTCCAGCAAAAAATTCTCTGGTAGCTCTGCACCGAAGTGGGTGATCGCCCCCTGCCAGGCCTGGCCATGCAGGGGTTCGGTATCCAACAACAGGCCGTCAAGGTCAAATAAACACCCGGCGGGCCGTTCGGTTGCCTGCACTAACGGGGAAGCCGGTGGGGCCATTCTCTACCGCCTTTGGCAGCCCAGCCAGCCGGTTTGGCCAACGAGCCAGAGCCGGGGCCCGTAAACAAAGCGTGTCATCCCTTTCCCTGGAGCAGCTTTGCTGGTTTTAATGCCGACTTGGATCTACCTCCTTTAGCCATGGGCGACGCCACGATTGAATCGGTGCTGCACGAATCGCGGCTATTTTCTCCGCCGGAAGGCCTTGCTGCCACGGCCCGCATCGGCTCCATGGGGGCCTATCAGGCCCTGGCGGACCAGGCGGAGGCTGATCCCGATCGTTTCTGGGGTGATCAGGCGCGGCAGCATTTGCATTGGTTTGAGCCCTTTCATACGGTGCTCAATTGGAATGATCCCCCCTTTGCCCGTTGGTTTGAGGGGGGTAGCACCAATCTTTCCTACAACTGCCTTGATCGCCACCTGGAGGGCCCCAGGGCCCATAAAACGGCGCTGATCTGGGAGGGGGAACCCGGGGACGGCCGCAGCTACACCTACCGGGAGCTGCACACCGAGGTGTGCAAGGCCGCCAATGCCCTTAGGGCCCTAGGCGTTGGTAAGGGCGATCTGGTGGCCCTTTATATGCCGATGGTGCCGGAGGCGGCCATCGCCATGCTGGCCTGTGCCCGCATTGGAGCCCCCCACTCGGTGGTGTTTGGGGGCTTTTCAGCCGAGGCCCTGCGGGACCGCTTGATCGATGGTGAGGTGAAGGTAGTGATCACCGCTGATGGGGGTTTCCGCAAGGACAAGGCGGTGGCCCTCAAGCCCGCCGTTGATCAAGCCTTGGCGGAGGGTTGTCCCACGGTGCGGCAGGTGTTGGTGGTGCAACGCACCCAGCAGGAAACCCGCATGGAAGCCGGCCGTGATCATTGGTGGCACGAGTTGGTGGCTGGCCAGTCCAGCCATTGCCCGGCGGAGCCCATGCAGAGTGAAGACCGCTTATTTGTGCTCTACACCTCCGGATCCACCGGCAAACCCAAGGGGGTGGTACACACCACCGCCGGTTACAACCTCTGGGCCCACCTCACCTTCCAGTGGATCTTTGACATCCGCGAGGACGACATCCATTGGTGCACCGCCGACGTGGGCTGGATCACCGGCCACAGTTACATCGTCTATGGGCCGCTATCGAATGGCGCCACCACAGTGATGTACGAGGGGGCGCCGCGCCCTGGTAAACCCGGCGCTTTCTGGGAAGTAATCGAGAAGCACAAGGTTTCGATTTTTTATACGGCCCCCACAGCAATCCGTGCCTTCATGAAGAACGGCCGGGAGGTGCCTGATCAATACGACATGGGCTCACTGCGGATCCTGGGCACCGTGGGGGAGCCGATAAATCCCGAGGCTTGGATGTGGTATCGCGATGTTATTGGTGGGAATCGCTGTCCGGTAGTTGATACCTGGTGGCAAACGGAAACCGGTGGGGTGATGATCAGCCCCTTGCCCGGGGCCACCCCCACCAAGCCAGGCTCCGCCACCTTGCCTTTACCTGGCATCGCCGCAGATGTGGTTGATATTGCTGGCAACAGTGTGGGCGTTGATGAGGGGGGTTACCTAGCCATTCGGCGTCCTTGGCCAGGAATGATGCGCACGGTGCATGGGGATCCTGAGCGTTTCCGTTCGAGCTACTGGGAGCACATCAGGCCTGCTGACGGCAGTTACATCTACTTTGCTGGCGACGGTGCCCGGCGCGACCAGGATGGTTACTTCTGGGTGATGGGCCGGGTTGACGATGTAATTAACGTCTCCGGCCACCGGCTGGGCACCATGGAAATTGAATCAGCCCTGGTGAGCCATCCCGCCGTGGCTGAGGCCGCCGTGGTGGGTAGGCCCGATGGGCTCAAGGGTGAAGGGATTGTGGCTTTTGTGATCCTCAAGGGGGATAGCCAAGGTGATGCTGACCTGGTCAAGGGCCTGCGCCAGCACGTGGGGGAGGAAATCGGCCCGATCGCTCGGCCCGATGAGATCCGTTTCACTGATGCCCTGCCTAAAACCCGCAGCGGCAAGATCATGCGCCGAATCCTGCGGGCCCTGGCCGCAGGTGAAAGTGTGAGTGGTGACACCAGCACCCTCGAAGACCTTTCGGTACTAGACAAACTGAGGGCTGAACCCTGAGCCGTAGATGAGCTTCGTACCCCACAGCTGGCATGCCCTGGCCTTAGATCAGTTGCCAGCTGAGCTGTTGGGGGACCCCAGCCAGGGGCTTCCCCACCAACTGCGGGAGGAGCGACAGCAGCGCTATGGCTTAAACCGATTGCCCAGCAAGGGGGGGCGCAGCAAGTTGCGCATCTTGGTAGACCAGTTTGTCAACGTCATGTTGCTGCTGCTGATCGCCGTGGCGGTGGTTTCGGCGGTGCTGGATCTGCGGGCGGAGCAATTTCCCAAAGATGCGGTGGCCATCGGCGTGATTGTGCTGCTCAACGCCTTGCTTGGTTATTTCCAGGAGAGCCGTGCTGAATCGGCCCTGGCGGCGCTCCAGGCCTTGGCCATGCCCATGGTGAAGGTACGAATCGCCGCTGAAATCCACAGCATGCCCGCCGAGCAGTTGGTGCCCGGTGATGTGGTGATGCTCGAGGCCGGTGACCGGGTGCCGGCGGACCTGCGGCTGTTGGAGGCAGCCCGGTTGTCGGTGCAGGAGGCGGCCCTCACCGGTGAATCCTTGGCGGTGCAAAAGGATGCCAAGGCAGTACTCAGCGCCGACACCGGCCTGGCGGAACGCTTGAACTGCCTCTATCAAGGCACTGAGGTGGTTAACGGTCGCGGCTTGGCCCTGGTGGTAGCCACCGGCGGCGCCACCGAATTGGGCCGGATTGCCAGTTTGTTGCAACACAGTCAGCAGGGGCCCACCCCCCTGCAGGAACGCCTCGACCAATTGGCCAAGGTGTTGGTGGGCTCTGCCTTGGCCCTCGTGGCCCTAGTGGTGGCCTTTGGGGCCCTGGCTGGCCAGCCCCTGGCGGAATTGCTGGAGATTTCGCTCAGCATGGCCGTGGCCATTGTTCCTGAGGGCTTGCCGGCGGTGATCACCGTTTGCCTAGCCGTAGGCACCCTGCGCATGGCAAAGCGCCATGCCTTGATCCGGCGCCTGCCGGCGGTGGAAACCCTGGGTTCTGTGACCACGATCTGCAGCGACAAAACCGGCACGCTCACCGCCAATGTGATGACAGTGCAGCTGATTGAACCTGCCGATGGAAGTGCGATTGGCAAAGGCCAATGGCATCCCCTTTTGCGCTGTGCAGTGTTGTGCAATGACGGGGTGGTGCCTGAACGGCCAGGGGATGCTGCCGCCCAGGGGGACCCCACGGAAACTGCCCTGCTCAGCGCCGCCCTGGCCCAAGCGTTATCCCCCCGCCAGGAACGGCTGCGTTGGTTAAGGCCGCTGGAGTTGCCGTTCAGTTCGGAACGGCAACGGATGGCGGTGGTGGTGAGCGCCCTGAATCAGCAGGAAAACCCTGGTCAGAGCCCCCTGCTATTGATGAAGGGATCCCCAGAACGGGTGCTGGAACACTGCCAATTTATTTCAACCGCCGCTGGCCCCCGGCCCCTCAATGCTGAGGATCGCAGGGCCCTGGCTGAGCATTTCCAATCCCTAGCCAGTGAGGGATTGCGTCTGCTTGGTTTTGCCGAACGTGCTTGGCAGCAACTCGACCAAATCTCCGACCAAACCCTTGAGGAAGTAGACGAGCAGGGGCTCTGCTGGTTGGGGTTAATCGGCTCGATAGATCCCCCCCGACCGGAGGCGATTGCTGCCATTGGCCGTTGTCGTTCGGCAGGTATTCGCACCCTGATGATCACCGGTGATCACCCCCGCACAGCCCTGGCCATCGCCAAGCAGGTGGGTTTGATTGACCCCAACACTGATACCGGCCTTAACAGCAACAAAGCCCAAAGTGATCTTGTGGTTTCCGGCCGGGAACTGGAGCAGCTTTCTGAGCAACAGCTGGAAGCTGTGGTGGGCCGCAGCAATGTGTTTGCCCGGGTATTACCTGAGCAGAAGCTCGATCTGGTGAAGGCCCTGCAGCGGAGCCATCAGGTGGTGGCGATGACTGGGGATGGGGTGAATGACGCCCCGGCCCTGCGCCAGAGCGACATTGGCGTGGCCATGGGCATAACAGGCACCGATGTCAGCCGCGAGGCGGCCGACATGGTGCTGCTAGATGACAACTTCGCCACGATTGTTTCTGCGGTGGAGGAGGGGCGGCTTGTGTACGAAAACGTGCGTCGCTTTATCCGCTACATCCTTGGCAGCAATGTGGGGGAACTTATCACCATTGCCGCTGCCCCTCTGCTGGGTTTACCGGTGCCGTTGAGCCCAATGCAGATCCTGTGGATGAATCTCGTAACCGATGGCCTGCCTGCCCTGGCCCTCGCCGTGGAGCAATCAGACGACAACCTGATGGTGCGCAAACCAGCGGGCCGTAACGAGACAATCTTTGCCCGGGGCCTAGGTCGCTACATCCTTGAGGTGGGCCTGGTGTTTGCCGCAATTGCCATTGTCTTGATGGCCTTGGTGGCGCGCCATCCGCTCAGCAGTGGCGAACTGAATCTTGATCCCAACCGTTGGAAAACGATCGTTTTCACCACCCTTTGCATCGCCCAGATGGGCCATGCTCTCTCGGCCCGTTCCGAGCGTCCCCTGCTGCAGGTGCCGTTGTTCAGCAACCCTTGGCTGATCATCTCTGTGACCGTAACAAGCCTGTTGCAGTTGGCCTTGATCTACGTGCCATTGCTGAGGGGCTTCTTTGGCACCTATCAATTAAGCCTGGCGGAGCTTGGCTTGTGTTTTGCCTTTTCGTTGCTGCTGCTGCTTTATTTAGAGCTGCGCAAGTTATTTAAACGTTCCCACCACTGAGTAATCGCCGAGGCGAGGCGCTCCAATTGTCTTTGGCGGCCGCCATCGCCAAGGCCACCGAGCAATTGCTGACGGAGGCCAGCACTGGCTGGCGTCAGGTGGTCCCCAGCTAATTCCAGCCATTGGCTGGCGTCCTGGGGGCGGCGCTGCAACACCTCCCACAACTGGGCGCTCTGGTCGAGTTCATCATTGCGAAATCGGATCACCAGGTTGTGGGCAGTGCTATGGCTGGTCTCGATTAACCGCAGTGCTTCGCTTGGGGAGGGGCTGAACTCTGTGGTGACGCCAAGACGGGGGGCCAGCTCCCCCAACAGCGGGATCGAGCGCCCAGCGGCAAAATTATTGAAGCTGAGCAAGGCACAGCCGTCACAGCCGCGGCCCTGGTCTGGGGCCAGCAGCTGCAGTTTGCAGCCCATGCTGTGGCCCAGCCTCAGGGTGGGTAGATCAAGCCCTGGGGGTTGGCGTTCCTGGTGACGGCGAAAGGCCCGCCAGGCTTCCACGGCCAGCAGTTGGTGGTCGAAGCCAGGAATAAATGGCCAGCAATGCACAGCCCAGCCCTGCTGGCCGAGGGCCTCCAGCAGGCGCCTATAGCTCAGTTGCGGAGTGCTGCCTAAACCGCTGCCACCAATAAATTCAAGCCGCGCTTTTGGTTGGGCTGGTTCGAGCAGCCAGAGCTCCCCCACCTGGCGCCAGTTCATCAAGCCTTTAGTTGCTCTAGGCATTTACGGGCCTGGCCCACATGGGCGCTGGCATCAAGCATGGCGTTAAAAGCCAATTGCACAGTGCCCTGGCCATCAATCACGTAGGTAACCCGACCCGGCAGGAACATCAGGGCCTTGGCCACCCCAAAGGCCTGCCGCAGCTGATTGCCCTCATCCACTAGCAAGGGGTAGGGGAGCTGGTGGCGCTCAACAAACTTGCGGTGGCTAGCGGCCCCATCACCACTTATCCCCCACACCTCGGCCCCGAGGTCCTGGAGGCTGGCGTAGTTATCGCGAAAGGCACAGGCCTCAGCGGTGCATCCCGGGGTGTCGTCTTTGGGATAAAAAAACAGCACCAATGGCTTGCCGTTTAGATCCTCAAGGCCCCTGGTGACCCCGTTTTGATCCTTAAGGCGGAAGGCCGGTGCCTTGTCCCCAACAGCTATGGCCATGGCAGAGGCGATGCAGTGCCCAGACCCTAGTCAGAAACCAGCCAAACCTCCAGCCAGGCTGAGAACATGGCTCAAGTAGCACCAGGGGCAGATGGCCACGCAGGGCTCAGCAGGTTGGCAACAAACGAGTTTGCTTTCCCTGGTGCCACCCCTGGAGCAACCTGACCTGCCGCAACGGCTGTTGATCCTCGATACGGAAACCAGTGGTCTTGACCCAGACCGTCACCAATGCTTGGAAGTGGGGGCAATTCTGTTTTCGGTGCCGCAGCGCACGGTGCTGGCCCAGCTTTCTTTCTTAATTCCTGGGGCTGCTAATCCCGCAGAGGCCCTAAACGGCATCGCCCCTGCCGCCACCCAGGAGCCGCAACCCTGGCAACAAAGCATCGTTTTGCTCGAGGCTTTGGTGGCCCAGGCCCAGTTGTTGGTGGCCCACAACGCTGCCTTTGACCGAGCTTGGTTTGGCCGGGGGCCCCTGCCGGAGTTAGCCCTGCCCTGGCTTTGCAGCATGGAAGATATAAGTTGGCCCTCCGAACGCCAGCTACGGCCCAGGCCTTCTGTGAGAGACCTGGCCCTGGCCTACGGAGTGCCGGTGTGGGCGGCCCACCGGGCCCTCACCGATTGCATTTATTTAGCCCAAGTATTCGAGCGCTGCTCAGACCTGGAGACTTTGCTGAGGGAGGGGAGCGAACCACGGCAGCTCTACCGGGCCCAGGTGTCCTTTGAGGAGCGGCACCTGGCCCGCGATGCGGGTTTTCGCTGGAATAACCCAGTGCAGGGGGCCTGGACCAGGAAGCTCAGTGAAAGGCAACTGCAGGCCCTGGCGCTGCCCTTCGCCACTAGCCCAGTGGCCAGCTGAACACCCAGCGGAGCCAGCGTTGCCGCTTGCTCGGGCTTCGGCCAGTGTGGGGGCATGGATCAGCGTCAGCTGCTTGCTCTCCAATTGGCCTCTTGGCAAAGGGCCCGCACCCTGGCCCGGTTGATCCGGGAGGCAGAGAACCTCTGGCATGTGGATGTGCGGGACCTACGGCGGCTCGGTGCCCTGGAACTAGATCAGTTGCTCCATGAGGTCCCCCCCGGCTTGAGGCCGAGGGTGAACCGCTGGTTGAAGGGCTACCGGGCTGCCACTCGACTCAGCTAGCTCAGCTGAGCTCAGCAGATGCGTCGGCCTTCAAGTTGCAATCGGCCGTGGGATAGCTAACGCAAAGCAGCGCAAAACCCTGGGCGATCTGTTCATCGTCTAGGAAGCTCTGGTCGGATTGATCCACAGAACCACTCAGCAGTTTTGCTGCACAGGCGGAGCAGGCTCCGGCCCTGCAGGAGGAGGGCAGGTCGATGCCAGCTTGGTCTGCGGCATCGAGGATGTAGGTGTCATCGGCACAGCTGAAACTCTGGCCCCCTTCAAGCGTGATCGTGTAATTAGCCATGGGTTTCGCTCAATAGTGATTACTACTAGCAGTTACTGGCTAGCAGCGTTGTTTTAACTAAAAAAAAAGACCAGCCACAAGCCAGTCTTTTTTAAAAAATCGGAGCGGCGGGATTTGAACCCACGACCCCTACTACCCCAAAGTAGTGCGCTACCAAGCTGCGCCACGCCCCGATCGAATTGAAGTTACCACAGCATCCTGGCCGCCTATTGCCTCTGGCGCAGGCGCTTAAGCAACCTCTCACTGAGCTCATCCCGCCGTTGGCGGCCATAGCCCCAGAGCCGTTCCTGCCTCGCCAGCTGGCGCAGCTGGGCGAAGCTCAGGGCGGCAAGCAAGAGTTCAGGTACCCGGCGCCAGGCGGCCGCTGGGGCCGGTAGTTGACTGTCCTCGGCGGGGTCCTGGAAGCTGGCCAGGGCGCCACTGGCCAGCCATTCCGGCACAAGCACAATTAGGACTGCCAGCAAGCCGTAGAGCTCGACTAACCCCCGGGGCATGGGATGCAGGGGGCGTTGCTGTTTCGGGGGCTGGGGGCTGGGCTCGGGCACCAGGGGGGCTTCCAGGGGCGGGGTTGATTAAACCTGCTGAAAACGATGGCAGCGGGTTCTGGTGAGCAAATCTTCGATGGTGATCTCATCACCGTTAACAGTGAGCGTGAGCCGATCGTTGCTGTATCGGGTTACCAATGAGTTGCGTTGGTCTCGGAACAAATTGGTTTTGTAGCCATTGCGATAGAGGGATGCCTGGCTGGCGTTGCGTTCCAGTAAAAGGCCACTGTCGTCTGTGCAGCGATATTGCTCCTCCAGCTCGTAGTTCTCCCACCAGGGGGAGGGTCCTGCCAGGCAGGGCATTGGCGTCCCCATGCTTACGAGTATTGGGCCGAGGCACCCCAGTAACCAGGGCAAAGGGCGTAGGCCTGGATTAGGGGCTGATCGGCTCATTGTCCCCGCGCAACACACAGTGGCTTACAGACCAGTCGTAGTGCGTCCAAACGCTGTTGGGAAGTTGAAAGTGGCCACCAGGAAACTGGCCGAGGCCTATGCCGCTGGGTTGGGCTGAGCAGTAAGGGCGGCTGCCGGGCTTGGCCAGGTACTGCTGGTGATAGGCCTCCGCCGGATAGAAGGGTTGATCCAGGGCGATTTCCGTGGTGATTTGGCCAAAACCGCCGGCGCTAAGTAGTTGCTGATAGGCATCTCGACTGGCAAGGGCCAGCTGGAACAGGGCCCTGTCATTTAGGTAAATGGCTGAGCGGTACTGGCTGCCGCGGTCGTTCCCCTGGCGGTTGCCCTGGGTGGGGTCGTGGCATTCCCAAAAGAGCTTGAGCAGGTCACTGAAGTTGATGCGGTCGTTGTTCCACACCACCCTCACCACCTCTGCATGGCCCGTGCGGCCAGTGCAAACGGCGTCGTAGCTCGGGGACGGGTCGCTGCCACCGGCATAGCCCACGGCGGTGGTTTCCACCCCCGGCAGCCGCCAAAATCCCTTTTCTGCTCCCCAGAAGCAGCCGCAGCCAAACAGCACCTCCCCCTGCCCAACCAAGGGTGCCGCTGCTATGGCCGTGCCAAGCACGGCGTGGTTACCAGAGGGTTTTAGCCAATCAAACATCAGGAAAAAAGCTCCTGCTTACTCAGCTACGGGTTCTAGGGCAATGGCAGCCCAGTTGGTAGCCCAGCCGGTTTCTTATTTCAGGCGGTTTCCAACTTGCTGGTCGCTTGTTCGCGATCCCAGAGCCGGCGGTAGGCCCCCTCCTGCTCCAGCAGTTGGCGGTGCTTCCCCTGCTGCACAAGCCGACCGTTTTCCAGTACCAATACCCGATCACAGGCGGCCGCAGCCGAGAGCTGGTGGCTGATGAATAGAACTGTGCGCTGCTGATCCAGGGTTAGTGACTGGAGAATCGCAGCGGCGGTGCGGTTATCCACGCTGGCAAGGGCGTCATCCAGCACCAGGATCGGCGCCTTCACCAACAGGGCCCGCGCCAGGGCGGTGCGTTGGCGCTGGCCACCGCTGAGGGTGATGCCCCTTTCCCCCACCAGGGTGTTGAAACCTTCGGGGAAGGTGAGCACATCGGCCTCAAGCTGGGCTTGGCGGGTCACCCTTTCGATCTGCTGTTGGGGGGCATCGGGGTCACCAAAGCGCAGGTTTTCAGCCAGGGTGGCGGTAAACAGATAGCCCTCCTGGGGCACCAGGGCCAGCTGGCTGCGCAGGTCCTCCAGGCGCAGGTGGGTGATGTCTTGGCCATCTACCCAGAGCTGCCCTTCAGGCACCTCCACCATGCGGCCGATGGCGCGGGCCAGGCTGGTTTTGCCGCAGCCCACCGGCCCCACCACCGCCACCAGTTCGCCGGGCTTGATTACAAAACTCACCCCGTCTAGGGCCAGGCGCTCGCTGCCCTCGTATCGCACGCACAGGCCCCTGGCCTCCAGGGCCCCGGAGGGTTGGTTGCTGGTTTGCAGGGGCTCCGGCTGCAGCGGATCTTCAATGCCAGGGCGGCGGGCCAGCAGTTCCTCCACCCGTTCGAGGCTCACCTGACCCGTTTGGAAGCTGCTGAGGGTGAATCCCAGCAGGGCCGTGGGGAACACCAGCCGTTCCACGTAGAGGATCAGGGCGATTAAGCCGCCAAGGGTGAGGCTGCCCCGTTCCAGCTGGCCGCTGCCCAGGGCCAATAGCACTAAAAGGGAAAGGGAGCTAATCCCCTCCAGCAGCGGAAACAAGGTGCTGCGGGTGCGGGCTAGGCCGAGGGCCGCATCGCGATAGCGACGGCTCAAGGCCGCGAAGGCGTTCTCTTCCGTGGGCTCCTGGCCGTAGATCTTGATGGCACTGATGCCAGAGAGGTCCTCCTGGATCAGGTCGCTGAGGGAGGCCAGATCTTTTTGCTGCTGCCGCTGCTGGGCCATCATCCGGCCGCCGGAGGCGCCCACCACCAGCAACATCAGCGGATAGAGCACGATCGCCGCCAGGCTCAGCAGCGGATCAATCGCCAGCATCGCCGGCAGGGTAAGGGCATAGGCCAGGGCCGTATTCGTGAGGCTGAGCACCGCAAAGCCCAGCAAGCGCCTCACGTTTTCCACATCACTGGTGGAACGGCTAATCACCTCGCCACTGCCGGCGGTTTGCACCCAGCCCGGTTCCTGGCGCAGCAGGTGGTCAAAGATCCGCTGGCGTAGCAGCACCTCCACCTGGCGACCCGCCCCGAATACGAGCACCCGCGACCAGAGCCGCATGCCAGCCATCAGCGTGGCCAGGAGCGCCAGCCAAAGGGCCTGTTGCAGCAATTGGGGTAGGGAAAAGCCCGGATGCAGGCTATTGATCGTGTGCTGCACCAGCAGAGGCAAGCTGGTGCCAAGCAGGTTCACCACCAGCAGGGCGGCGGCGCCCTTCAGCAACTGCCGCCGCTGGGGGCGCAGGTGGCGAGCGATCAGGCGCAACTTGAGTGGTGCGGCCATCGCCCCGGGGTCGTTGCCGCCCAAACTACGGAGCCATCCACCCCAATGCGAACAGATGGCCCCCCCAGCCGAACCCAGCGGCGAGCAAACCCACCCGCTCTATGGGCGAGACCGTTCAATTGTGGATGGCTTGCTGGCCGCCACTGTGCCCAGTAACGACCAGTTGGTGGAGGCAGGTCGCCTGTGGATTCGCTACGACGGTTTTCCCGGTGCCCTTGATTTGCAAAGGGACCTCGAAAAACTTTTGCGGCTTTGGGGCTTAAGCCGGGAACAACTAAACGACCGTTGTCGGCAATTGTGGGCGGGCGGTTTCCGGCCAGGCCAGGGGACCGGCCAGGCCACTGCCCAGGTGGGCAGTGGTTTTGACAGCGCTGACAGTGAAAATTAAAAGCCCAGCTTTAGCTCCGTCCCCAGCCCCATCCCCATGAGCTCAGCCCCCCCCAACCCCTGGCCCGAGCTATTGGAGCGCATCCTCGAGGGGGGCCTGCTGGCGGAGTCGGAAGCCAGCGCCCTGATGGAGGCCTGGTTGAGTGAACAGCTATCAGCGGTGCAAACCGGTGCCTTTTTAGCCGCCCTGCGCAGCCGCGAACCCAATCCCCAGGAGCTGGCGGCCATGGCCCTGGTTTTGCGCCAGGCGGCCCCCTTGCCCTGCCCTCGGCCGGGGCTGCCGCTGGTGGATAGCTGTGGCACCGGCGGCGATGGGGCCAACAGTTTCAATATCTCCACGGCGGTGGCTTTTACGGCGGCGGCCTGTGGGGCGGTGGTGGCAAAGCACGGCAACCGCAGTGCCAGCGGTCGGGTGGGTTCAGCTGATGTGTTGGAGGGTCTGGGCTTACGGCTGCAGGCGCCGCTTAGCCAGGTGGTGGCTGCCTTGGAAACGGTGGGGGTCACCTTTCTGTTTGCCCCCGGCTGGCATCCGGCCCTGGCTGGTTTGGCGCCGCTGCGCCGCAGCCTCGGCATTCGCACCGTGTTCAATCTGCTGGGGCCCCTGGTGAATCCGCTCAGCCCCGAAAGCCAGGTGCTCGGGGTGGCTCGGGAAAATCTGCTCAGCCCCATGGCTGGCGCCCTGCAGCGGCTTGGCTTGGAACGGGCTGTGGTGGTGTATGGCCACGGCGGCCTCGATGAGGCCAGCCTGGCCGGCCCCAATCAATTGCTATTGCTAGAGCACGGCGCCCTGCGGGCCGAGCGGTTAGACCCCAGCGATCTCGGCCTGGGCCGTGCCCCCCTGGAATCCCTGGCCGGCGGCGACCTGCAATGCAACCAAGAGATTTTGGCGGCGGTGTTGGCGGGGGGGGGCACCGAGGCCCAGCGCCAGGTGGTGGCCCTCAACAGCGCCCTAGTGCTGTGGAGTGCCGGCAAGGTTTCACACTGGGCGGAGGGGGTAGAGGCTGCGCTGGCGGCCTTGGCTGCGGGCGAGCCGTGGCGCCGTTTGCAGGCGCTCAGCAAGGCCCTTGCCCCTGCTGAGGGATGATCTGATCACGATCGCTGAGCCTATGGACGCCTTGCTCGTGCTGGCTGATGGCACCGTGCTGCGGGGCCGTGGTTTTGGGGCCCGGGGCACGGTGTTGGGGGAAGTGGTTTTCAACACCGGCATGACCGGTTATCAGGAGGTAATCACTGACCCCAGCTACACGGGGCAACTGGTCACTTTCACCTACCCCGAACTGGGCAACACGGGGGCCAATGACCAAGACCTGGAGGCAGAAGAGCCCGCTGCCAAAGCTGTAATTAGCCGAGAACTTTCACCGTTAGCCAGCAACTGGCGCTCCCAGGGCCGTTTTGAGGATTGGCTAGGCCACCACGGGGTGGTGGGCCTGACGGGGGTGGATACCCGGGCCCTGGTGCGCCACCTGCGGGAGGGGGGGGCGATCAACGGGGCAGTGAGTAGTGATGGCACTCCCGCCGCTGAGCTGCTCCGTCAGGTGCGCTCAGCCCCCTCCATGGAGGGGCTCAACCTGGCGGAGCAGGTGTCCACCAAGGTCGCCTACCCCTGGCACCAGGCCAGCAGCGCCGCTTTTGACCAACGGCTCCAGCCCATTCCCCCGCAGCCCTACCGGGTGGTGGCCATTGATTTCGGCATCAAGCGGGCAATTCTTGAGCGCCTCAGTGCCCATGGCTGTGCCCTCACCGTTTTGCCGGCTAGCAGCAGCCTCGAGGAGGTATTGGCCCTGGAGCCGGAGGGGGTGTTCCTTTCCAATGGCCCCGGGGATCCGGCGGCGGTTTCCGCTGGCATCCGTTTGGCCAAGGGGCTGTTGCAGGAGCACGATTTACCCCTGTTTGGCATCTGCCTGGGCCATCAGATTCTTGGCTTGGCCCTCGGTGGGACCACTTTCAAACTGGGCTACGGCCACCGGGGCTTAAACCACCCCTGTGGCGGGGCTGGCCTGGTGGAAATCACCAGTCAGAACCATGGCTTTGCCCTGGAGGCCAGCAGTCTTGATGGGGCCCGGGTGCGGGTAACTCACCACAACCTCAACGACGGCACCGTGGCGGCCTTGGAGTTGCTGGATCAGCCCGTGTTTGGGGTGCAGTACCACCCGGAGGCCAGCCCTGGTCCCCACGACGCAGACCATCACTTCGGCAGATTTGTGGCATTGATGGCCTCCAGGCGCCCCAGGGCTGGCAGTCCGGCAACCCACGGATAAGATTGGGCGCCCCCGAGGGGGCCCACTGCGCTTGAGGACTGGGGCCATCACCGAACTGCAGCGACTTACCGTCTCCCTCCGTGGCGGTTTCGAGCCTCAGGATCAGTGTCTGCTGTTCCATTTCACCGGTCAGCTGGATGCCTATTCGGAGCGCCAGTTCCGCGATTTCATCGCCCAGCACCAGAGCAGCTCGAAACAGGCCAAGTTGCCCCTGGTGTTGGATCTAACCCACATCGACTTTCTTGATTCCTCCGGCCTTGGCGCCCTGGTGCAGGTCGCCAAGCAATGCAACGACACCAAGCAGCGCTTCCTGGTGGTTGGCAATAGCCGCGTGGTTCAAACAATCAAATTGGTGCGCCTAGAAAGTTTCTTGAACCTCCAGCCTGATTTGGCCACGGCCCTCGGTTCCCTTGCCACTGCCTAAGCAAGGTCACAGGCCTGAGCATGCGCTCGCAGCCCTGCCTGGTCCGGCCCAGCTGGCCTGGTTGGGGGATGCGGTTTGGGAACTGCACCAACGGCTCAGGCTGGTCCAAGTGGCCGCCACCCCCCAGTGGTTACACAAGGCTGGGGTGGCCCTGGTGCGCGCCGAAGCCCAGAGCGAAGCCCTGGCGCGCCTAGAAGCAGAGCTCACCGAGGAGGAACAGCAATGGGTGCGCCGGGGCCGTAATGCGGCTGGCCGGGGGCCGAGACGGGGGGATCCCGCCACTTACGGAAGGGCCACGGGATTTGAGACAATGGTTGGCTGGCTCTATCTGTGCAATCCGGAGCGACTCCAAGAGTTGCTCAGCTGTCTGGACGGTGATCCCGCCGACGGCCCGGTGTGAATGTGTTTGAGCCTGGTTCCCTCTGTTGGCTGCACCATGGCTTCCCGATTTGATCAACCCCGAGATCCTGGTGCCCGTGGCGACCGCTCCCGTCGCCCATTCAGCCGACCGGATGGTCCCTCCCGGGCCCCGGCCCGCCGCGCTGGCGTTGATCGTTTTGAGCGCAAAGATCGTTCCTACCGGCCCGATCGCCCAGACCGCAGTGACCGCCCTGAGCGGGGCCCAAGGGCTGAGGGCAGTGATCGGTCTGACCGCTTTGAGCGGGGGCCCCGCTTTGAGCGCCCTGAAGGCAGTCCCCGCTTCAGCCGATTTGGCAGTCGCCCAGAGGGGCGTCCTGACACTCGCCCGGAGCGGCGCCCGGAGGGTCGTACTGAGGGTCGCTATGGCAGCAACCGCTATGAGGGGCGGCAGGAACGCCGCCAGGAAAACCGCTTCGAGCCGCGGAGCCAGGGCGGTCGACCCCAACGTCGGTTCGATGGTCGCCCCGACCGTTCATCCCGTCCCGATGGGGGCCCCCGTTTCAGCCGCCCCGAGCGCAACCCCGACGAACTCACCCCCAGTGCCGAAGCCCAGGGCACCCCTGAGGTGGATGACCTGATCTGGGGGCGCCACTCCGCCCTAGCAGTGCTGGATAGCGGTAGGCCGATCCATCGCATCTGGTGCACCCCAGAAATGCGCTTCAGCAGCCGTTTTTTGCAGCTGCTGCGGGAGGCCAAGGGATCCGGGGTGCTGGTGGAGGAGGTCACCTGGGCCCGGCTTGCCCAGCTCAGTGGCGGAGCTGTGCACCAGGGAATCGTGCTGCAAACCGCTGCGGCGGAAACCCTCGATCTCGGCACCTTGGTGGAGGGCTGCAAACAGCTTGGGGAAGCCCCAATCCTGATGGCCGTGGATGGCATCACTGACCCCCACAACCTCGGCGCAATTGTGCGTAGTGCCGAAGCCCTTGGCGCCCATGGCCTCGTGCTGCCCCAACGCCGCAATGCCGGACTCACTGGCTCTGTGGCAAAGGTGGCCGCTGGGGCCCTCGAGCATTTGCCCGTGGCGAAGGTGGTGAACCTCAACCGGGCCTTGGAATCCCTCAAGGAGGAGGGCTATCGCGTGGTGGGGTTGGCCGAAGAGGGCAATGTTTCCTTGCTAGAGGCAGATCTGGAAGGACCGCTGGTGGTGGTGACCGGTTCTGAAGGCAGTGGCCTTTCGATGCTCACCCGCCGGCACTGCGACCAACTAATCCGTATTCCCCTGCGGGGGGTTACCCCCAGCCTCAATGCCTCTGTGGCCACGGCGATGCTGCTTTATGAGGTGGCGCGCCGCGGTTGGATGGCCACGATCAAAGGCCAGGAGCCAGCGCCTCGGATCCAGCGGGTGAAGCTTGGAAACGCTCCTAACGCTGGGCCCACGGCAGAAATGAGCAGTGAGCAAGAGGTTGAAGCCGATGGGGAGCTGGAAACGGATGATTTTGGTCCGGACATCCGGCTTTAGGTGCCTAAAGGGGATACCGGTGGGCAGAATGCATTTGCTTCTTTCTCGTCCATGGGTGTCTTTTCTGCGCCATTTCGCGCAACTGCCAATGCCATGGGCCTGGCCTGGTGGGCCCGGGTGGATACCCGTCAGCCCGATGTGACCTATTGGTTTGGCCCCTTTGTGCGCCGCCAAACCCTGGAGGCCGATCTGCCTGGCTTTCTTGCCGACCTACGCAGCGAAGCGCCAGGGGTGCTCGAGCATGAATTGCTGCGCACCCGCCGCAGCGAGCCGTTCACCATTGAGCACAGCGCCTGAGCCTGGGGCGCCGCGCTGATAGCGTCGCCCCAAGATCATGGGAGCCTGATGGCGATCAGCGCTTGGTTAACGGCCCTTCAAAAGGGGGATGCTTCCGTTCAGTCGCAAACGGAGGCCAGCCTTGCTCGCATTGCCGCCACCGAACCTGAACTGCATGCCTTTGTGCGGGTAACCCCCGAGCGGGCCCAGGCAGACATATTCAGGCTGGAGGCCGATCTGTCGGCCGGAAAACCCCTGGGCCCCCTGGCCGGGGTGCCGGTGGCCATTAAAGACAACCTCTGCACAAAGGGCATCACTACCACCTGTTCGAGCCGCATGCTCGAACACTTCGTGCCTCCCTACGAGTCCACTGTCACCCAGAGGCTCTGGGACGCCGGGGCGGTACTTGTGGGCAAAACGAACCTTGATGAGTTCGCCATGGGTAGCTCCACGGAAACCTCAGCCTTTGGTGCCACCAGTAATCCCTGGGATGTGGGTCGCGTGCCAGGCGGTAGTTCCGGTGGCAGTGCCGCTGCCGTGGCCGCAGGCCAGTGCCTGGTGGCCCTTGGTTCAGATACCGGTGGCTCGATAAGGCAGCCCGCCAGTTTCTGTGGTGTGGTGGGTTTAAAACCCACCTATGGCCGCGTTAGTCGCTGGGGCCTAGTGGCCTTTGCCAGTTCCCTCGACCAAGTGGGCCCCTTCAGCCGCACGGTGGCCGATGGGGCGGCGGTGCTGCAGGTGATTGCCGGCCACGACCCCCGCGATGCCACCAGCCTGGATGTGCCGGTGCCCAACTACCTGGCCGGCCTAGAAAAACCGATTAAAGGCCTGCGGGTGGGAATCCTCAAGGAAGCATTTGCTGAGGGCCTTAATCCCGAGGTGAAGGCGTCGGTGGAGGCGGCGGCCCAGCTGTTGGAGGGGCTCGGCTGTGAGCTGGTGGAGGTGAGCTGCCCCCAGTTCAAGGCTGGCATCGCCACCTATTACGTGATCGCCCCATCGGAGGCCTCCGCAAACCTGGCCCGCTATGACGGTGTTAAGTATGGCCACCGCAGCGGCGAGGCCGAGAGCCTCAGCACCATGACTGCCCTAAGCCGGGCCGAGGGTTTTGGCCCTGAGGTGCAACGTCGGATTCTGATCGGCACCTATGCCCTTTCGGCCGGCTATGTGGAGGCTTTTTATAAAAAGGCCCAGCAGGTGCGCACCTTGATCAGGCGGGAATTTGATCGTGCTTTTGAACAGGTGGATGTGCTGCTCACCCCCACCGCCCCCACCACGGCTTTCCAGCCCGGGGAGCATGCCAACGATCCCCTCGCCATGTACCTGGCTGATTTGCTCACGATTCCTGCCAACCTGGCGGGGCTGCCAGCGATCAGCGTTCCCTGCGGCTTTGACAGCAAAGGCTTACCAATTGGTTTGCAGTTGATGGCCCCAGTGCTGGAGGAAGAGCGCCTTTTGAGGGTGGCCCACCAATACGAACGGGCGGCCCAGGTAATGGAGCAACGACCGGTGGCACCCCTGGCGGTTTGATCTAGCAATTTCGGCCTAGCCACACCAGATCTAGTGTGGCTAGATTGGATCACCATGGTTGGGCCGACCCCTTGACCTTCGTCCCGCTCCATAACCACAGTGACTACAGCCTGCTGGATGGGGCTACCCAGTTGCCCCAGATGGTGGAGCGGGCCGTAGAGCTGGGCATGCCAGCGGTTGCCCTTACAGACCACGGTGTGATGTATGGGGCCATTGAACTGCTAAAGCTTTGCGCCAAAGCTGGCATTAAGCCGATTATCGGCAATGAGATGTATGTGGTAAACGGCAGCATCAACGACCCCCAGCAAAAGAAAGAACGTCGATATCACTTGGTGGTGTTGGCAAAAAATGAAATTGGTTATCGCAACCTCGTAAAACTCACCAGCATCAGCCACCTGCAGGGGATGCGGGGTCGCGGCATTTTTTCAAGGGCATGCATTGATAAGCAGTTACTTACAACCTATAGCGAAGGTTTGATTGTGGCCACCGCCTGCCTTGGTGGTGAGATCCCCCAAGCCATCCTCCAGGGCCGACCTGAGGTGGCCCGAACCATTGCCCTTTGGTACCAAGAACTTTTTGGTGATGATTTCTACCTGGAGATCCAAGACCATGGCTCCCCAGAAGATCGAATTGTTAATACTGGCCTGGTGGCTTTAGCCACTGAATTAGGCATTTCGCTGATAGCAACCAATGATGCCCACTACCTAAGTAGTGCTGATGTGGAAGCCCACGATGCCCTGCTATGCGTTCTTACTGGCAAGCTAATAACTGACGAAAAAAGATTGCGTTATACCGGCACAGAATATATTAAGAGTCGCCAGGAAATGGAACGACTGTTCGTGGATCATCTTGATCCCGAGGTGGTAAAGCAGGCCTTAGATAACACAATTAAAATAGCAGATAAGGTGGAAAATTATGACATATTAGGTCGCTCTCAGCTACCTGAATTTCCGATTCCCGATGGTCACACAGCTAGCAGTTATTTGCAGGAGGTAAGTGAAGCTGGTTTGCGCTGGCGGCTGGAGTTAGATCCTCAAGATCCTATTGAGTCTCTCTACGGTGAGCGACTCCAGTTTGAACTTAAGGTAATGGAGCAGATGGGCTTTCCCACCTACTTCCTGGTGGTGTGGGACTACATCCGCTTTGCCCGCGAGCAGGGCATACCCGTGGGTCCGGGTCGGGGCTCCGCTGCCGGTTCCCTAGTGGCCTATGCCCTTGGTATTACAAACATTGATCCAGTTCAGAATGGTCTGCTATTTGAGCGTTTTCTAAATCCTGAACGGATGTCTATGCCTGATATTGATACTGATTTTTGTATCGAAAGACGGGGGGAAGTAATTGACTATGTAACCCGTCGCTATGGGGAAGAGCGTGTGGCGCAGATTATTACCTTTAACCGGATGACTTCGAAGGCAGTACTAAAGGATGTGGCCCGGGTGCTGGATATTCCCTATGGCGATGCCGATCGGCTTGCCAAGTTAATTCCTGTGGTGAGGGGTAAGCCAGCCAAGTTGGCCGAAATGATTGGCGAAAATTCACCGGCCCCTGAATTTAGAGATAAATATGAAAAGGATCCCAGCGTTCGCCGCTGGGTGGACATGGCCCGAAGAATTGAAGGCACTAATAAAACCTTTGGTGTCCATGCGGCGGGGGTGGTGATCAGTGCCCGGCCCCTTGATGAGCTGGTGCCTTTGCAGCGCAACAACGATGGCCAAGTGATCACCCAATACTTCATGGAAGATGTGGAGGCCATGGGGCTGTTGAAGATGGATTTCCTGGGCCTAAAGAATCTCACCATGATCGATAAAACCCTTGATCTGGTTGCCCAGGAAAACGGAGAAAAAATTGATCCTGATCGACTGCCAGCCAATGATCCGGATACCTATGCCCTGCTGGCCAGGGGCGACCTTGAGGGTATTTTCCAACTGGAATCCAGTGGCATGCGTCAGATCGTCCGTGATCTAAAACCTTCATCCTTAGAAGATATATCTTCGATCCTCGCCCTCTACCGCCCGGGACCCCTTGATGCTGGTTTGATTCCTAAATTCATCAACCGTAAGCATGGGCGTGAAGTGATCGATTTTGCCCATGAATTGTTGAAGCCAATTCTCAAGGAAACCTATGGCATCATGGTTTATCAAGAGCAAATTATGCGCATTGCCCAGGATCTGGCTGGTTACTCCCTAGGGGAGGCGGATTTGCTGCGTCGCGCCATGGGTAAGAAAAAAGTTTCAGAGATGCAAAAACATCGCACTCTTTTTGTAACTGGCTCCCAGGGCCGTGGGGTTGATGCAAATGTTGCCGATAGTCTATTTGATCAAATGGTTTTGTTTGCTGAATATTGTTTCAATAAGAGCCATTCAACGGCCTATGGAGCTGTTACATATCAAACGGCATATTTGAAGGCTCACTATCCAGTGGCCTATATGGCTGCTTTGCTCACGGTTAATGCCGGTATTACCGATAAGGTGCAACGTTATATAGCCAATTGTAATGCAATGGGGATTGAGGTAATGCCTCCCGATGTAAATAAATCCGGCATTGATTTTACCCCCAAAGGCAAGCGAATTTTGTTCGGACTCTCCGCCGTACGTAATCTTGGCGAGGGCGCGATTCGGGGCTTAATAAGTTCCCGTGAAACTGATGGTCCCTATCGGTCCCTGGCTGACCTTTGTGATCGCCTCGGGGCCAGTGGTTTGCTTAATCGCCGCGCCCTTGAGTCGCTTATTCATTGTGGCGCCCTTGACGCAATGGAACCCGGCGGTAACCGTGCCCAATTAATTGCAGACCTGGATTTGTTGCTCGACTGGGCCAGCTCCAGGGCCCGGGACCGGGCTAGCGGCCAGGGCAGCCTGCTGGATCTATTGGGTTCGGCGGCCGAAAGCGAAGGGGCAGATCCCCTGAGCACGGCGCCAAGGGCAAAGGCCGTAAACGACTATCACCCAACGGAAAAACTGAAGCTGGAAAAGGAACTGGTTGGTTTCTACCTATCAGACCATCCCCTTAAGCAGCTGGGGGGTACCAGCAGGTTGCTTTCGCCCATTGGTTTGGCCAGTTTGGAGGAGCAGGCTGATAAGAGCCGCATTTCCTTACTGGTGATGGTGCCTGAGATGCGCCTGGTGACCACCCGAAAGGGAGATCGCATGGCCGTTCTCCAAGTGGAAGACCTTACCGGCAGTGCCGAGGCGGTGGTATTTCCAAAAACCTATGCGCGTCTCAGCGACCACTTGATGACCGATGCCCGTTTATTGATGTGGGCCTCGGTGGACCGGCGTGATGAACGGGTGCAGCTGATCGTTGAGGATGTTTCATTGATTGATGAGCTTTCCCTATTGCTCGTTATGCTCAATCCCCAGCAGGCAGGTGATATTTCCATACAACATCAATTAAGGGAATGCCTACAGCAACACAGGGTTGATCCTGAATTGCTCGGTCTAAGGGTGCCGGTGATAGCCCAAGTGAAATCCGATGACCAGCTTTGTTACGTGCGCTTGGGTCACCAGTTCTGTGTAAATAATGGCGAGGCCGCTGCGGCCAGTCTTAGCGCTGCCCGTTTTGAGGTGCAGTTGCGCCGCTGCGCAGCCGTTTGATATTTAAGCCGATCTGTTCAAAGCCCAGCAGGCTTCCGGGTTTTTTTTCCCAACTGGAGGAAAATAGGCCGTAGCTCAAGCCCACTAAACCTAATAAAAAACAAGCACCGGAACTAATCAGGGTTAGCGCCGGTGCAATGTCAACAATTTGTTGGGATACCAACCAGTAACTGGTGATAAATACCCCCATGCCCATAAACGTAGGTATGCCAGTGGCGATTGCCACCCGGCGGGCCATGCGATTTGAGACCTCAGGGGGAATACCCCCTGGGGCAGCACTGGGCCTTGGCTTGGCTTTGGCTGCCATAGGGCCTCAGCCGCGGATGCCGAGCTTGGCGATCAGGGTTTGGTAGCGCTCGACGCTCTGGCTTTTGAGGTAGCTGAGCAGGCTCTTACGTCGCCCAAGCATCTTGAGCAATCCCTGGCGGGACGAGTAGTCGTGCTTGTTGGCCTGCAGGTGGCCCGATAGTTGAGAGATGCGCTCGCTCAACATCGCCACTTGCACCTCCACCGAACCGGTATCGGTGGCATGGGTCTGATGGCTGTTGATCAGTTCCTGCTTCTTTTCTGTATTAAGCGGCATGCGGGGGTTCGGCCCGAATCGGTGCAATCTCCCACCTTAGCGCCCCGGGGGCCGGCCTAGGCAATTTGTCTTCCCAACCAGCTCAAACATTCCCGTAGCCAGTCGTCGATGCCGGCTTCTGGCTGGCATCCCGCCTGGGCAGCGGCCCGTTGGGCTTCGCCTATTTCCACGGGCCCGTAGCCCAAGGCGGTGAGGGTTAACTCCAGTTCCTGCTTAAGCGCTAAGGGGGCAGGGGCACCGCCGTTCAGCACCAGCCATGGGGCCGATGGGCTACCGCCATCGAAGCGGTCGGCCAATTTGCTGCGCAGTTCCACCGTTAGGCGTTCGGCGGTGCGTTTGCCCACCCCCTGGGCGCTGCTCAAGCGGGTCAGGTCGCCCGTGAGAATCGACTCCACGAGGCCTTCGAAGTCCAGGGCTGAAAGCAGGGCGAGGGCCACCTGGGGCCCCACTCCGTTCACACTGATCAGGAGCCGAAACAGATCCCGTTCGCGCCGCTCCTCAAAGCCATAGAGCTGGGCACTGTCCTCCCGCTGGAGGTGGTGGATATGCAAGCTGATGGGGGCTGGCGCCGGGTGGCCCTGCCAGCGGCCGTGGAGGCTGAGGGGCACCTGCACCTCGTAGCCGACGCCGGCGCAGATCACCAGCAATCCCGCCCTAGGACCCTCACACCAGCAGCAGCCCAGCTGCCCCTCCAGCCATCCGATCATGCTGAACTCTGGTTGCCTCTCATGTTGCCGGTGCTGCCAAGTCTGCGTCGCCTGGGCGCCTGGATCCTGGGCCTGATCCTGCTAGTGAGCCTGGGGGCTTGCTCCAATCTGGGCCAACCGCCCCGCAAGGTGCTGCTCCAGGCCCTGGACCTGCAGGTGCAACTCACCCAGGCGGAACTGGCCTCGGCCCTGGCCCTGCCCGCCCCCGAGGGCAAACCAAGCCTCAATCGGGTGCGCCTTGAGCAGCAGGGCAGCACCGAGGTGGAGGGTCAAAAAGCCTGGCGGTTGCAAGGGCGATTTGATTGGCAATTGCCCGGGGATCCCCTCAAGGTGGACAGTGGTTTCGAAGTGCTGTTGCTGCGGGGCGAGCAGGGGCAGACCTGGCGCTTGGTGAGGCCCCCCTCGGCCGCCGCGCCCCAATGGCGTAGCTACCCCCTGGTGAATGGGGCCTGAAGCGGGGAGAATGGAAAACCTTCCCCCCGCAGCGTGAGCGTTCCCCGGCTGCACCCGCGCACCATTGAGGCGGTAAAGGAACGCGCCGACATCGTTGATGTGGTGGGTGAGCACGTGGTGCTCAAAAAGAAGGGCCGTGAATTCGTCGGTATCTGTCCGTTCCACGACGACAAGTCACCATCGATGACGGTGTCACCGGCTAAGCAGTTTTATTACTGCTTTTCCTGCGGTGCCGGCGGCAACAGCATCAAGTTTCTGATGGAGCTGAAGCGTGAGAGCTTCAGCGATGTGGTGTTGGAGCTAGCCCGGCGTTATTCGCTGCCGGTGGAAACCCTTGATGCCCCCCAACAGGAAAGACTGCGGCAACAGCTCTCCCGCCGGGAGCAGCTCTATCGCGTGCTGGCCCTGGCCAGCGGCTGGTTCCGGAGCAACCTGCGCCAGCTGGAGGGGGCCGCTGCCCTGGCCTACCTCAAGGAGCAGCGCGGTCTTAATGAGAGCAGCATTGAGGGCTTTGAGCTGGGCTATGCCCCTGAGGGCTGGGATGGCTTGATCAACTATTTGCAGAAGGTGGAGCAGCTGCCGATTGAGCAATTGGAGGCGGCGGGATTGGTGGTGGCCAGGAAGGGGGGCCAGGGGTTCTATGACCGTTTCCGCCATCGCTTGATGGTGCCGATCCACGATCGCCAGGGGCGGATCATTGGATTTGGTGGTCGCAGCCTGGATGGCAGCGAACCCAAATATCTGAATTCCCCGGAAACGGAGGTGTTTGAAAAGGGAAAAAATCTGTTTGGCCTCGATAAGGCCGCTGATCCGATTCGTCGGGCCGACTGTGCTGTGGTGGTGGAGGGATATTTCGATGTAATTGCCCTGCATGCTGCCGGGGTGCGCCAGGCGGTGGCTGCCCTTGGCACGGCCATGGGCAGTGCCCAGATCACCCAGCTCTGCCGCTGCTCCGAAAGCCGTCGCATTGTGCTTAATTTCGATGCGGATGGCGCCGGGGTGCGGGCCGCCCAGCGCACGATTGGCGAGGTGGAACACCAGGCCCTGCAGGGGCAGCTGGAGCTGCGGGTGTTACATCTGCCCGCCGGCAAGGACCCCGATGAATTCCTGCGCCTGCAGGGCCCTGCCGACTACCTGGCCCTGCTCGACAAGGCGCCCCTTTGGCTTGACTGGCAGATCGAGCAACTGCTCGAGGGCCGGGACCTAACCAAGGCCGACCAGTTTCAACAGGCTGTGCAGGGGCTCGTGGAGCTCCTGGGCAAATTGCCCCAGTCGGCCCTGCGCAGCCACTACCTGCAGCAGGTGGCCGAACGGCTATCCGGCGGCCAGGCCCGCCTCGCCCTGCAGCTGGAGGAGGACCTGCGCCAGCAGGTGAAGGGGCAGCGCTGGCATGGGCGCTCTAGCCGCCATGGTCAACCCGGTGAGGCGGGGGTGCGCGAACGGGCCGAAGCCCAATTGCTGCGCCTTTATCTCCACTGTCCCCAGCTGCGGGGGGAGATCCGCTTGGAGCTGCGCCAACGGGAATTGGAGGAATTCGGCTTGCCCCACCACCGCAAGCTCTGGGCCCAGTTGTCTCAGCTGGAGGAGGAAAAGCTGGGGGTGGGTCAACTGGAACCGATCAGCCGCGGGCTGGCCCCGGGCGATGAACTGGCGGGGCTTGACTTGCCTCGGCTGTTGAGTGATCGCCTGCTAGAGGAGGACTCGGCCCTGCTGCACCGGCTCACCCCCCTGCTGGAGCCCAATGAGTTGCAGCAGTTGGCCCTGGGCAATCCCTCCCAGCAGCTGCGGGGTACCACCGCCAGCCTCGAACGCCAGCGGGTATTGCGGCGCTGTAAGCACCTGCTGGAGGCCTGGGGCACCCAGCGGCTGCAAACCCTGGAGAATTGCATTGCTCGCCTGTTGGAGGCGGATCGCTCTGGCCCTGGGGATAGCGGCGATGGCGAGAGCCGCATTGGTGCCCTGTTCCAGGAGCTCAATGCCGATGCCCTGCGTTTTCAGGAGTTGTATTACCTTGAACGTAAATATCTACAGTCTTTAGATGAACGCCGTTGCCATCAAGTGGCGGTTGTTTAGTTCAAACTAAAAGAGATTGATAGGCATTTTAGTTGACGGCTAGCCGTGGGCTTAGTCGTCTTCCTCAAGTAATAATTGCTGAAAAGCGGTATAGAGCTCACTGTCAGGATTAAGCCTTTCAGATGGGTGCTTTTGTTGTTTTTTTCGCAGCTGTTGCAATTTTGCCTTTGCCGGTTCGGTCGCGGTGCTTCCGGACTGTTGAGCCGTCGTTGGCTTTGCTTTTGCTTCCATTTCCCGCAGGCGGGCTAACAGGTGGTCGGGCACCTTGCCATCGGGGCTCACCTTGATTAGCTGCCTAAATAACTCTTGGGGGTCTTCCTCCGTTTCCACTGGATGCAGCGCAGCAGGGGGTTTTGCCGGCTGGGACTTGGGGGTGGGGAGGGGCTGGGGTAACTGGCGACCCAGGGCTTGGAGTCGCTCAAGGCTGCGGGAATCAAAGGCCATGGAATTAAGCGCAGTTGAGACTTTCGAGGGTGGACCGCCCGGTTACCGGATTGCTGCCACTGGCCCTGGCACAGAGATCCCTAAGTACATCGGCGCGGAAAGGCACGTTTGTGAAATCAGCGCCGCTGATGGTCACGTTGCTGAAGTGGGTATTGAAGGCGAAGGCATCTTCCAGTACGGCATTGCTGAGGTTGGTGCCATCCAATACAGCTGAATCCAGGGTGGCACCCCTCAGGTTGGTGTCACTGAAGTCGGCGTCCTGCAATTTCGCTCCAAACAGACTGGCCCCCTCAAGGTTGGCCCCATGGAAATCGGCGTCGCGCAGGTTGGTGAGATTGAACGTGGTGGCCCGCAGATCTGCCCCATGGAAGTCTGCGCCAATCAACACCTGTTTGGCGTAGTCCATGGCTGCCTCGGCGGGACTAGCGAGGTCCATGGCCGGTCCCAAGTTCCCAGTGCCGCCCAAAAGCCCTAGGGCCATCAAAATTATTGCCAGCCACCTTGCCATCGCCATTGCGCCAATGGGGGAACCCTAGGGGGATCCCCAGGCCCTGGCCATGGCTTCCCAGCCCAGCAGCAGCACCAAAGGCCTTTGGGCCGAGCGGCGCGCCCTAATTGCCCTGGAGCGCCATGGCTGGCGGTTACTGGCCCAGCAATGGCGCTGTCGCTGGGGCGAAATTGACCTGCTGCTGGCGAAACCAGATCGGCTGCTGTTGGTGGAGGTAAAAGGCCGCAGCCGTTGTGGCCCCGATGGTTGGGGGGTGGCCGCCTGCGATGGCCGCAAGCGCCTGCGGATTCGCCGGGGCTTTGGCTGCTGGTTGCTGGAGAACCCCCAGTGGCAAGCAGCCTCGGTGCAGATGGTGCTGGCCCTGGTGCCATTGCCGCCCCTGCGGACCAGGGTGCGCTGGCTAACGCTGGAGGGTTGAGTCGCTGGCACTCCACCAGCAATACAACCAGCCCACCACCAGTTGCAAAGCCACCGTGGGCAGCCCAAATCCCAACCAGGTGCGAAAGCCAATCCTGGATTGGTGCTGGCGGGCCACCCCGGCCGCCACCAGGTTTGAGGAGGAACCGATAACCGTTGCACTGCCCCCAATCACCACGCCAAGCATCAGCGCTTCAAAGAGTGGGAAGGCAGCTTCTGCCGGCATGCCTGCCGTCCAAAGTCCCCCCTGGCGACAGGCGGCCAACAGCAGCGGCGTGAGGGCGGCCACCAGGGGAATATTGGGGATGAGAGCCGAGAGGGCTGCACTAACCAGCAATAGCCACATGCTGCTGGCCCAGAGATTCCCAGTGACCCTTTGGGCCATTTGGCTCGCCAAGCTGTTGAGGGCACCGCTGCGATCTAGGCCCCCCACCAGCACAAAAACCGCCGCAAAATATATTAAGGTTGCCCAATCAATATCAGCCAATAATTGATCAACCGAGCGCAGCCCACTGTGATGACTAATAAATAGTGTTGCCACTGCCCCCCCGAGCGCCACGGCTGAGGGATCAAGCGGGATTGGCAAACTATCTCCGGTGACAAACAGCACCAACATCAAAGCCGCCACCGCCAACAGCCAAGGCAGGGCTTCCTTGTGGTGGGCAGGCCTTGGCTTAATTGTGGTGATTGGTAATTTTGTGTGCCAGATCTTGCGATATAGCAGAGGTAAAGTTAAGAGTAGAGCGCCGATTACCAAAAGGGCCACCGGAGTAATCTGCTGTAAATAGTGCAGAAAATTCCAACCCATCCCCGTGCCGATGATGTAAATAGCTGGATCTCCTACCAATGTGAGCAGGCTGGCGCTGTTTGCTGCCAACACCATCAGAATTAGCAGGGGCCTGAAGTCAAGATTTAATTCCCTGGCCAACGGGGGCAATAGGGGGGCAATCAACAACACCGCCGAGGGATTGGGCAATACCGCCGCCACCGGCACGGTCAAAATCACTAACCCCAATAGCAAGCGATGGCCCTGGCCCCCAGACCATTGCACTAGCTGGTGGGCGAGGCCATTGAATGCGCCGGATGACTCCAGGGCCCTCACCACCAACATCATTCCGAAAAGCAGGGCAATGGTGCCGCCGCCGCTAGTGAGGCTGGCCACCGCCTGGGGGGGGCTAAGGATGCCCAGCAACAGCATTGCCGTGGCCCCCAACAGGGCAGCAATGCTCAAGTGGGTCCATTCCAGGGCTGTGGCCAGGAGCACCAGCACAAAGATGCCGAGGGCAAGCAACAAGGGGCTTAACGCTCTGAGGGGGTGAAGTTGATCTTGTCGTGGCTGCGGGGTTATCGGCTAAGGCACAGTTGGTAGATGGGTTTCTCAGGCCACACCGCCCGCAAGCGTTTTGGACAGCACTGGCTGAAGGACGCCAGGGTGCTGGATCAGATTGCAGCGGCCGCGGATCTCCAGCCTGGGGACACATTGCTGGAAATCGGGCCGGGGCGGGGGGCGCTTACCGAGCGCTTACTAAACAGCCCGATTGAAAAGCTCCATGCCGTGGAATTAGACCGCGACCTGGTGGTGGGTTTGCGGCAGCAGTTCGCCAGGGACGAGCGCTTTGTGCTGTTGGAGGGTGACGCCTTAGCTCTTGCTCTGCCGCCGGCCGCCAAGGTGGTGGCAAATATCCCGTACAACATCACAGGTCCTTTGCTGGAACGGTTATTGGGGCGCCTAGATCGACCCAGTAGCCATCGCTACGAGCGGTTGGTTTTGCTTGTACAAAAGGAGGTGGCCGACCGCATTAGCGCCCCTGCGGGCCATAGCTGTTTCAGTGGCCTCAGTGTGCGAATGCAGCTCCAGGCCGAATGTGAATCGATCTGTAGCGTGCCCCCCCGCTGTTTTCAGCCGCCCCCGAAGGTGATGTCTGAGGTGATTTGTTTGAAGCCCCGGGCGGAGAGCCTTGAGCCTGAATTAGCCAAGAAGTTGGAAAGCCTGCTTAAGCGTTGCTTTGGTGCCCGCCGCAAGATGTTGCGCAACACCTTGGCCGGCTTGATGCCCCTAGGGGCGCTCGAACCTTGGGCCCATGGCGCCGGGGTGCGCCTTGACCAGCGGCCCCAGGAATTGGCGCCGGAACGCTGGCTAGCTTTGGCGGCTGGATTGCCCCCATACCCTTGAGCCCGCTGACGCTCCAAGCCCCCGCCAAGCTCAACCTGCACCTGGAGGTGCTGGGCGAGCGGGCCGATGGTTTCCACGAATTGGCGATGTTGATGCAGAGCATCGACCTCTGCGATCAACTGCATTTAGACGTTGCGGCCCCGGGCCAATTGCAGCTGGAATGCTCAGATCCGAGCTTGCCGCTCGATGCCAGCAACCTGATCATCAAGGCAGCCGAGCTGTTGCGCCAGTTCGTTGCAAGGCCGGAGCTGGGGGCCAGGATTCGACTGGAAAAACGGATCCCCATTGGGGCGGGGTTGGCCGGTGGCTCCAGCGATGGGGCAGCGGCCCTACTGGGCTTGAGCGAATTTTGGGGCTTAAAGCTCACCGCCTCTGAGCTCCATGGCTTGGCGGCAGCCCTGGGCTCTGATGTGGCCTTTTGCCTGGCCGGTGGCAGTCAGCTCTGCTTCGGCAGGGGCGAATGCTTGGAGCCCCTGGTGGGGGCCCCAGCCCTGGGGGTGCTGCTGCTGAAACACCCGGCCGTGAGTGTGTCTACCCCCTGGGCCTATGGCCGCTGCCGGGAGTTGCGCAGCGACTTTTACCTAACGGCTGAAGTTGACTTCGAAATCCGGCGCCAAAGCCTGCGCCAGGGGCCCCTTGTGCAGGCTCTGCAGCAAAGCAAAGCCAACGGCGACCAGTGGGGTTTGCCGCGGCTGCGCAATGACCTCCAGGCCCTGGTGGCGGCGGAAAAAGAATCGGTGCAGGCGGGGCTCCAGCTGCTCCAGGGGGCCGCTGGAGCCCTGGCCTGGGCCATGAGTGGTTCAGGCCCCAGCCTGTTTGCCCTGTTTGCCGATCGCACTGCCGCCGCCGCCGCCCAGCAGCAGTTGCAGTCCAGCCTCGAGGAGAATGGCTTCGAGAGCTGGGTCTGTTCATTCCTGCCTCCCCGCCCCCCCCATGGTTGAGACCTCTCCCCGCCCGGAATCCGCCCCCCGGCCGCTCAGCTATCTGGGGGGGGGCCTCACCAGTGGCCTGTTTTGTGCCCTGGCGGTGTTTACGACCCTGCGGCTACTTGAGTACTACGCAAACCATCCCCCCCACTACAGCCAACCGGTGGCCCAGTCGATTGCCACTGCCTTCAAAACCCTGTTGGTGGGCAGTGCCAGCCTGGCTTGCTTCAGTTTTGGCCTCACGACGTTGGGTTTGTTGCTGCTTTGCCTGCGCGACCTGCTGCCAGGCCGTAGGGCACCCCAGGGTTGAAGCCTGGGCTTAGCTGCCAGAGACTGATAAGTTGGCCCCTTGCCGGATCCAGCCGGCCAGCCGCCCTGCGCCTGATTTCGTGGCCGAAACTCTTTTGTTTAATGCCTTGCGGGAAGCCATCGATGAGGAGATGGCCCTAGACCCCCTTGTTTGTGTGATGGGGGAGGACGTGGGCCAATACGGCGGTTCTTACAAGGTCACCAAGGATTTGTATGAAAAATATGGCGAACTGAGGGTGCTGGATACGCCGATTGCTGAGAACAGTTTCACCGGCATGGCCGTGGGGGCTGCGATGACGGGCCTTCGGCCAATTGTGGAAGGTATGAACATGGGCTTTCTACTGCTGGCTTTTAACCAGATCTCCAACAACATGGGGATGCTGAGATACACCAGTGGTGGCAATTTCACAATTCCCACGGTGGTGCGTGGTCCTGGTGGGGTGGGCCGTCAGTTGGGCGCCGAACACAGCCAGCGCTTGGAGGCCTATTTTCACGCCGTCCCTGGCATCAAGATTGTTGCTTGCAGTACACCCACCAATGCAAAAGGCCTGATGAAGGCAGCAATTAGAGACAACAACCCAGTTTTATTTTTTGAGCATGTGTTGCTTTATAACCTAAGCGAGGAGATTCCGACTGGTGAATACACCTGTGCCCTTGACAGGGCTGAATTGGTGCGCGAAGGCAAAGACATAACTCTGATTACTTATTCAAGGATGCGTCACCATTGCCAGGCGGCGGTTAAGCAGCTGGTAGACCAGGGCTATGACCCTGAGCTGATTGATCTAATCAGCCTTAAGCCCTTTGACATGGAAACCATTAGCCGCTCGATTGCTAAAACCCATCGGGTGGTGATCGTGGAGGAGTGCATGAAAACCGGTGGAATCGCCGCTGAATTAATTGCCCTGATCACTGAGCAATGCTTCGACGAACTTGACGCCGCCCCAGTTCGCCTTTCCAGCCAAGACATCCCTACCCCCTACAACGGTAAGTTGGAAAATCTAACGATTATTCAACCGCACCAGATTGTTGAAGCCGTTCAAGCCTTGGTGCAACTATGACGCGCCCCCAAGGTTGGCTGGCTTTGATCCTGGCCTTGGCGATCGGAAGTTTGTTGGTGTTGCGCACCCTGCCCCTATCACTGGGCCTTGACCTGCGCGGCGGCAGTCAGTTGACCCTATTGATTAAACCGGCTGGCCGCATTACCCAGGTGGACAGCAAGCAGCTCGAAGCTGTGAAGGAGGTTTTGGAACGGCGGGTTAACGGGCTTGGCGTATCAGAGGCCACCGTTACCACCTCCGGCAATGACCGGATTGTGGTGCAACTCCCAGGGGTGCAGGATCCCCGCCGGGCCGCCGGGGTTCTTGGCACCACTGCCATGCTCGAATTCCGGGCCCAGAAGGCTGGCACCGACCAGGAAATGACCGGCCTGCTCCGCCTCAAGCGCCTGATCGAAGCCAAGCTGAATCAACTCCAGGGCAAAGCCAAAGCAGCCGATGGCAAGCCGGCCCCAGATGTGAGCGGTCCCCTGGCAGAAACCCTCAAATCGCTGGGTTTAGAGGCCCCCCAAGGGGCAAACGAACAGCAACAGTTGGATCTAATCCTGCAAGACACCAATCGTCGCATTGCTGGCCTATTTGATCCCCCCCTGCTCACCGGCAGCCATCTCATTGATGCTGGTCGGGTGCAGCAACCAAATAGTCCTAATTGGGAGGTAACCCTGCGTTTCGACCGGGAGGGAGGTGACCAGTTTGCTTCGCTCACCAAGTCAATCGCCGGCAGCAACAGATTGTTGGGGATCATGCTTGATGGCCGCTCCATCAGTGAAGCCAGCGTTGGACCCCAATTCGCCACCGCAGGGATAACTGGCGGAGCCGCAAGTATCACCGGCGGCTTTAGTGCTGATCAGGCCCGCGACCTGGAGGTGCAGCTGCGCGGTGGGGCCTTACCCCTGCCGGTGGAAATCATTGAGAACCGCAGCGTCGGTCCCACCTTGGGGGCTGAGAATGTGCGCAATAGCCTGCTGGCGGCCCTGGTGGGCATTGGCCTGGTGGGGGTATTTATGGTAGTGCTCTATCGCTTGCCTGGTTTTGTGGCCGTTTTGGCCTTGGGCCTCTATGCCCTATTCAACCTGGCGATGTATGCCCTGATTCCGGTAACTCTTACCCTGCCGGGTATTGCTGGCTTCATCCTGTCCGTGGGCATGGCAGTGGATGCCAACATCTTGATCTTTGAACGTACCAAAGAGGAGTTGTTAGACGGAAATACTCTCTTTCGCTCGGTGGATGTGGGCTTTACCCGTGCCTTCTCATCAATTTTTGATGGCCACGTCACCACACTTATCAGCTGCGCTGCCCTCGGTTGGCTGGGCAGTGGCTTGGTCAGGGGCTTCGCCATAACCCTCGCCGTGGGGGTGCTGCTAAGCCTCTTCACCGCCCTTACCTGCACGCGCACCCTGCTGCGCCTACTGCTGAGCTATCCCGCCCTGCGTCGACCCGGGCTCTTCCTGGCTGCCCCCAACGAACCATGACTTCCTCCACCGGCGCCCTGCTGCGGGAGCCCAGCTTTCGCATTACCCGCTACCGCCGAATTTGTCTAAGTATCACAGGAATTCTGGTGTTTCTAAGCCTCTTGGGCTTGTTTCTTTCCTGGTTATCTCCACTGCATTCGCCCCTTAAGCCAGGGCTTGATTTCACTGGTGGCACCTCAATTCAGGTGGAACGCCTCTGTGATGATAAATGTGCTGATCTCAATGTTGATAGCATCCGCAAGGCCCTAGCCGAACCAGCGGTGGTGCAACTGCTCGATGAGGGCAGGGCAATTAGCTTGCGAACCGCTGCCCTCAGCCCAGCCAAAAGTGGCGAAGTTGTGGAAGCACTAAATAAAATTGCTGGCCCCCTTAAACAGGAGGGCACCCAAATCAATACGATTGGGCCGCTTTTGGGTGAGCAGTTGCTGCGCAGCAGCCTATTGGCGCTCGTGGTGAGCTTTGTGGGGGTTGCCCTTTACATTTCAGCCCGCTACGCCAGGCTCTATGCCGCCATGGCGCTGGTTTGCTTGGCCCATGACGTGCTGTTGACCTCGGGGCTATTTGCCTGGTTAGGGCTTTTGGCTGGGGTAGAGGTGGATAGTTTGTTTGCCGTGGCCCTGCTTACCCTTGCCGGTTATTCGGTAAACGACACCGTGGTGGTTTTTGACCGGATCCGGGAGCAACAGCAGGTGTTGCCAAATCTCTCCGTAGAAGATCAGGTGGATCGGGCGGTGGCCGGTACTCTTACCCGCTCTGTTTATACAACCATCTGCACGGAGTTACCGATTTTGGCCCTGCTCCTCTTTGGCGGCGAAAGTCTTCACTGGTTTGCGGTTGCTCTGTTTGTGGGGGTGGCCATAGGCGGTTGGTCAAGTATTGGCGTTATCCCGCCTTTATTGCCATTATTTGGAGGTAGGTTGCCTCAAAAAATTACTTCTTCAGTTGCAGTAAACCCGTGAAGGTATCCCGAGCATTAATACTTTTGTTAATGGTATTAGCTCTTCTGGAGCTGCGAACGGAAATCACTTTGCTAATCCAAAACTTCACCTGGACAGGCGTTTTCTTCGCCATTGGCAGCCATAGGTTGGCAGCCTTGATTTTGTTTCTTAGTCCCTGGGCTTTCGTTGGCCCATCGAGGCCCTCAAAGTCCAGCGGTCCATAATCTCTTTCACAAATATCTCCTCAAGTAATACTTGAAGCACCACCACAAATGGTAGGGCTAGTAATACCCCAGGTAGGCCTAGTAATGCCCCAAGGCTCAATTGGGCCATCAGGGCCACGGTGGGTAAAAGATTTACAGTGCGTTTTAACAGCAGTGGTGTTAGTAAAAAGGCTTCGCTATTTTGTAATATTATACGCAGGATTATCACTTGCAAGCTAAGCAAAGGCGATATTAAAAGAGCTACCGCCGCAGGCACCAGTGTGGCCACACTCGGTCCAATGGTGGGCACAAAAGTAAGTAGCCCGCAAATTAGGCCGCTAAGTAGCGCAAGGGGCACCTTTAGCCAGGCAAGACCCGCCCAGGTAAGCAAAAAAACAATTACTGAAGATATCGTCATCCCCGCCAGCCAACCGCCGAGGGCCTCCCGGCATTCGGCCAAAAGGCGACGGCTATGTTGCCGATAGAAGCGTGGGGTGGCAGCAATCAGTAGCCTTGTATGACTATCGGGATCGAGGCAAAGCAGCATTGCCAGCAAGGCCATTAGTAAGATTAGGGCGGAAATATTTGCAGCACCACCAGCCATCCCTAACAACTGGCTACCCAGGGGTTGCAGTGTTTCTAGGCTGGAGAGGTTACTTAGGGAATGTTGAAAATCACTTAGGCCTTTTACTTGACCGCTCAGTTGTACCAGCCTTTGCAATAGCACAGGCACCAGCTGGGTAAGCGTTTGGGCCTGTTCCACCAGTTCTGGTAGAAGCAAATAACCCAGCACCGTGGCCATCCCGCCAAAGGCCAGTACCACGAGGGCTAGGGCCAGGGGCCGCCGCAGCCCCAGCCGTTGCTTAAGCAGTTGCACCGGCACATCCAGGGCGACAGCGAGCACCACCGCCCCAAATAGCACCAACAGCACCCAGCGCAATTCCCAGGCCAACACCGCCAGCACCAGTAGGGCGAGGCTGCCCAGCAAAGCCGGCCAACTAATGGCGGAGTTGCTCACTCTCATGGCCAACGGGGACGTTTCCAGCCATCCAGCAGATCATGGATCAGCAGTTCTCTGAAAATCACCTGTAGGCAAACGGCCAGGGGCAGGGCCAGCAGCAGCCCCACCGGACCAAAAATCACCGTAAAAATCACCTGGGCTGCCAGGGTTAAACCCGGCAAAAGCTTCAGTTGGTGATGCATCACGGAAGGGGTGATTACATAGCTTTCAAGGTTCTGAATCACCACATAAAGCAGCAATACTGCCAATGGTTTCCATGGGTTTTCCAGCAGGGCCACGGCCATCGGAAAAACCGTGCCAAGGGTGGGGCCCACGTTGGGAATTACGTTTAAGAGCCCTGCTAACAGGGCATTGGCCATGGTTAGCTTCACCCCCAGCAGGCTGAGGCCAATGAAGGCCAGTAGCGACACACATACCGAACTGATCAACACGCCCACCATCCAGCTACTGAGGGATTGCCCACAAAGGTCAAGGACCTGGCGGCAGCGGCGCCTGGAAAAGGAGGGCAGCAGCGAAATTGCCACTTCTCTATAGCTGTGGGGCTGGGCGCTAACCATCACCGCCACGGCCAGCACAAATAACAAATGCAGAAAACCGCCGCTGAGGTTGCCGGCCAAGCCCAGCAATTGACCTAGGCCCCGGCCCACGCCCCAGTCGGATGGCTGGGTAACTGATTGCAGCCAGCCCTCCGGCAAATCGTTTTGGCCATAGATCATCTGGCTGATGCGGTGCAAGCTGCCATTGGCCAATTGCCCCAAGGTGGCTGCCGCCTGGGGCAATTGGCGAATTAATTCTGCGAACTGCTGCACAAACGGAGGAACGAGTACAGCCACCAGCACAAGGGCCAACCCAAGCACTAGGCCCAGGCCCAAGAACAAGGCCTGCCAGCGTTTCCAGCCGAGGCGTTTCTGCAAAGCCCCCACCAAACTGCAGAGGGCCACGGCCAGCACGATTGAGCCAAACAGCTCAATCAACACTTCCCTTAGGTTCCAGAGCAGGGCTGCTGCGGCTAGTAATGCGGCGAAGGCGCACCACTGGGCAAATTTCATGGGCTGATCAGCTTTGGCTGAAACCAAGTTCGTGGCTGGCGGCATAGCGCTCGGCAAAACGCATGAAGCGTTCGAATTCGTCCAAACTTTTCCAGGTATAGGTGGCTTCCAGGGCGCTGGCTTTGCCGTTCACAAAACGGGCATTAACTGAGCGGGTTACCAACTCGCCCTCTTCGTCCAGCAAAAACATGCCAGTGATGTCCCCAAGGGTTTCTGGGGCCAAGGCCACGGGTTCCTCAAAAACAAACAGGGCCTGGCCGGTGATGCCGTCCCTGGATCTGGTTAGGCGGATATCGGGAACAACTGTTTCATCAACGCCACGGAAAAACTGGATGGCTGCTCCCACGGGTGCCCCTTAAAGCGGAAATCTTAGGCAGGGCTGGGCCCCGGCAACTAGCAGCTGGCGGTCGCCCGCTGCGATACTGGCCACTGGCCTGTCTAGTTACGTTGTCTGGTCCAAGTCCATCCACCGCCGCCGGTGCCCCCTTAGGGGGGGCTTTGGAACCAAAGGAACTGCTGGATCGCTTCCTTGCCGGTTCAAATCGGCAGCGGCAACGGGAATGGCCCCAGCTTCAACAGCTTGGTCCAAAGCTATTCGACCCGCTCTGGCAGCTCTTATCAAGCCAGGAACGTCAAGCCAGCAATGGGGCCATAGGTTTGCTTTTGCAATGGCTTGCCCAGGATCCGCAGCAATTGCAATTACTAGAAAGCCGTTGGCCCGGCGGTTGGTTGCCTAACCCTGGCCCTGGGATTCCAGCCTATGGGGAGCTGCAGAAGGCCCTCCTCTTAGGCCAGTTTGAGGAAGCAGATCGACTCACCAGTGCTTTCTTGCGTCAGCTGGCTGGAACCGCCGCCGAGCAGCGGGGCTATGTGTACTACAGCGAAGTGGCGGCAATTCCCCGCCTCGACCTCAGCCACCTGGATGATCTGTGGTGGTTTTATTCCGGCGGTCGCTACGGTTTTCGGGTGCAACGGCGTCTGCTGGAGCAGTGCGGTGGCCGCTGGGAGGAACTCTGGGGCCGATTGGGCTGGAAGGCAGCAGGCATCTGGACCCGCTATCCCCGCTCGTTCAACTGGAGCCTGGAGGCCCCTGAGGGGCATCTGCCCTTGGTGAATCAATTGAGGGGGGTGCGCTTGCTGGATGCATTGCTTAAGCATCCCGCCATCGACCGGCCGACGGCGGATCGATAGGATCAAAAAGTCATCCGGCAACTTACCCATGGGTCAAGGGCTGGGGCTTTCAACCAGGTGGTGTTGGTGTGATTTCATCAGTCCCTCCACCCTGCAGCTGCAACCGCTGATCGAGTTGCTGATGGAGCCTGTCCCTAGCCCCGAACGGGACCTGTTGCACCTGGGCCTCCAGGAAGCCTTGGTAAACGCCGTTTGCCATGGCAACGGCGGTGATCCCCAAAAACCGCTGCGCATTCGCCGCATCCTTTGCCCCCGTTGGTTTGTGTGGCAGGTGCAAGACCAGGGTTTAGGTGTGCCGCAACGGCACCGGCGCGGAAAACTGCCTGGGGACCTGGAGGCGCCCAGCGGCCGGGGATTGTTTTTGATCCACCAATGTTTTGACGATGTGCGTTGGAGCCGCCGGGGCAATCGGCTGCAGCTGGCAAAGCGCCGTTAGCGCTTTTGGCGACTGGGGCAGCCCGGATCATGCTGTTGGCGCTGCAACCAGCGCAGGGCACTGGCCAACAAGGCCTCGGCTTCACCACTGCCGGGATCATTCAGTAGCTGCACCATGGCGGCAGCTAGCTGTTCAGCAGCCCGCCTTTCCCTTTGGTTTTTGAGCTCATGCCATTGGCGTTCGGGAATGCTGAGCAGCCCGTGCAGCTCCCGGGCCTTGGCCAATGCAGCGGTTGGTAGCGGATCCATGGCAGCTCGGGCACAGCTGCTTCATTGTGTCCTTCAGATGGCAGCCGGGGGCCGATGGCAAGTAAGCAAAAGCCCCTGCATTGGCTGCATCACCTCTCAACGGTGTTGGTTATCTGCCGGGGAGAGGTGAATAAAGCCAAGGGAAGCAAGGCCAGATCGCTAGCCCAGCGGCGGAGTCTTCAGCGCCAGCAGCTGGCCCACCAGCTGCTGGAGGCCCAGGACTGGTGGTCAGTGGGTGGGGATGGCAGGTTTTGGCGGGCGATGCGTTGGGGTGGTGGCGGATTCCTAGTGGCCCAAGCCCTGCATCACTTCCTGCCTCGGGGTTAGGGAGGGGAGCAGTTGCTGGGAACGACGTAGCAGATCGGCCTGAAGTTCCAACTCCTCCCCTTGCTCGCCGTCAATCACGGTTTGGAGCAATTGCTGGGGACCACGCTTCCAGGCGTTATGCAAAGAATGGCGCAAGCGATCCTCCGCTAGCACCAAACGATCAGCCGCATCCCTAGGGCTCTCCCCAGTCAATATCTCAGCTTTAAGGCAAACACCAAAGCCATAGGCCTCGATGATCGGCCGACCACCCAACAAAACCGTTTGGAAGGTCCAGCCCTCAAGCCAGCGCACCCGAAAGGGGTTGATCATCAGATGCCAATGGCGATAAGCCATTTGAGCGGAGACCCCATGTTTTTACAAGTTTTTTCCCTTTTCTGTTTACCTTTGAAAACCAAATTTGCCTAGCTGGCCTCGGCCATGGGCTTGCGGGCGCTCCAAACCCTGGTCATGAAGTGCGACTGGCCGTGGATGGATACGAATCCCGCCTCACCAAGCCTTGCGGGAATGTTGTCTGAGATGTAATCGCGGTAATAGGGCTCATGGAAGAGCCGACGGAAGTTTTCCATGGCGCCGCTGAATTGCGGTGAATCAGCCAGTTGCACCGAGTCGGCCAGCACCAGCACTCCCCCCGGCTCCAGCACCCGGAAGGCTTCGTTCAGGCAGGCCTGGCGGGCGTCCCCTGGCAGTTCATGGAGCAAAAACACGCAGGTCACTGCTTGCATGCAGCCAGCGGCAAAGGGCAGGGCCTCGGCATTGGCCTGGATCAATTGCGGAAGTTCACCAGGCAGCTGGGCTAACCAGCGGCTTGCCTGGCGCAGGTAGGCACTGGATAGATCGATGCCTAGTAATTGGGCATCGGGTAAGGCCCCCCGCAACTGCCTCAGGGTGCGGCCAGTGCCGGTAGCCAGGTCGAGGATGCGGGGGGGCTGGGCTGGGCCCCGGTGGGGCAGGGCAGTGAGCAGGGGCTGCAGCAGCCGCCGCCGCATGGCATCGGCGGTGCCATTGAAGAGGATCTCCACCTGCAGGTCGTAAAGCTCTGCGGAGCGATCACTCAGGTAGCCATCGGTTTGATGGTGAAAGTTTTGGAGGTAGTAGTCGGGAAACTGCCCAGGATTCACGTCCCTTGGCAGGTCTCGCACATCCCGGCGACTGCGGCGACTCCAGATGGCCGGTTGATCCAGCCACACCAAGGGGTAACGCAAAAACCAATCCAGCCACGGACCATCAAAGAGCAGCTGGCTTGGGTAAAGGCCCTGCTGGGCTTCGTGCCAGTCGAGCTCCAGCAGGCTCTCCATGCTCTTGCGCAACTCTGCAATTACACCTGGTGCCAAGGGAACCACGTTGGCCTTGGCCTCGGGAGCCAGCCAGGCCATCAGGCGACTGCTTATTTCCTTGTGGGCGAGCCCCGCCAAGCTCCTGCCCTGTTGCAGGGTTTGATATGCCAGCTGGCCAAGGGGATCGCTCATGGGGGCCCAGGGGATCCCACCATTTCAACGGATCCTGGCGGCCAACGTGACTAAAGTCGCCAGTTCCTCAAGCCATGGGCAATGGAGCGATTCAAGGAAATATTCCGCAGTATTGGCAATCTGAAGTTGCTGGGTGAAATTGCCCGCAGCGGCGGCGAACTTAGTTCGATTGCTGATCTTATTGACAATTTCATTGATTCTCCCCAGATGGACCAATGCCTGGCCAGGTTCCGGGCCCTGCCTGGGGGAGCTGAACTAATGGATAGTCGCTATCCACCACTTAACCCCCAGCTGGAGAGCTTGGAAGAGTTGCCCGCCGGCAGCCTCGGCCACAGCTACGCAACGATGATCCGTAGCCTCAATTACGACGCCGATTTCTTTCGGCCCCGGCCAATTGAGAGCGAGGCCGAGTGGCTCACCCAGCGCATTGCCACCACCCACGACATTCACCATGTGGTTTCCGGTTTTGGCACGGCCCGTTTCGGTGAGAGTGGTGTGCTGGCGATCACGGCCACCCAGGTGGGTTTTCCCGCTTATGTGCTGCTCAATAATGCTGCTTTAATGGCAAGTTTTAGGCTGGATATCCAGAATTTTGAGCAGTTCAGCGCTGCCATCAGTCGCGGGGTGAGTATTGGCCTTGAAGCCGCCCCCCTATGTGTACAGCGCTGGGAAGATCATTGGGATTGGCCCTTGAGCCAATGGCGTCAACATCTGGGCCTGCATAATTCAGTGGAGGCTGAGCCCTATGGCCTCAAGCTTGCGCTGTAATTAGTGATATCGATTAGAGGGCTCTAGGCGTCGTAGTACATGGTGAATTCGTGGGGATGGGGTCGCTGACGAAGTTGCTGTACCTCCTCATATTTCAGGGAAATCCAGTTGCTGATGAAGTCCTCAGTGAAAACTCCACCGGCTAGCAGATAGTCCTTGTCCCCATCAAGGGCCTGCAGGGCGCCATTTAGCGAAGAAGGCACTGTGGAAATTCGGCCCAGCTCTTCGGCTGAAAGTTCAAACAGATCGACATCGGTGCCATCGCCGGGATCGATTTGATTACAGATGCCATCTAGGCCAGCCATCATCATGGCGCTAAAGGCCAGATAGGGGTTTGCCAGGGCATCGCCGGAGCGGAATTCCAGGCGCTTTGCCTTGGGATTAGGGCCAGTTAAAGGAATGCGCACGGCCGCCGAACGGTTGCCCTGGGAATAAACCAGATTCACCGGTGCTTCAAAGCCTGGCACCAGCCGTTTGTAACTGTTGGTGGTGGGGTTGGTAAAGGCAAGGAACGAGGGGGCGTGCTTCAGCAGCCCACCGATGTACCAACGGGCCGTTTGGGAGAGGTTTGCGTAGGTGCCTTCACCAAAAAAGAGGGGTTGCCCCCCCTTCCAAAGGCTCTGGTGCACATGCATGCCGCTGCCGTTGTCGGCAAAGACAGGCTTGGGCATGAAGGTGGCAGTGCGCCCATATTTTTTAGCCACATTACGAACAACGTATTTGTAAATCATTACGTTGTCGGCGGCAGTAATCAGTTCCGCAAACTTCATGCCTAGCTCATGTTGGGCCGTGGCCACCTCATGGTGCTGCTTTTCGATAGGTACCCCCAGGGAGCCCATGGTGAGCAACATTTCGCTGCGCATGTCCTGCAGGGTGTCGTTAGGGGCAACCGGGAAATAGCCCTCCTTTAATTGAACTTTGTAGGCCAGGTTGCCCCCCTCCTCCAGGCGGGCCGTGTTCCAAGGGGCCTCCACTGAATCCACGCTATAGAAACTGCTCCCGGAGCCGGAGCTGTAGCGCACATCGTCAAAAACAAAGAATTCCGGTTCCGGGCCAAAGAAGGCCGTATCTGCTAGCCCCGTGGAGGCGAGGTGATTAAGTGCCTTTTGGGCCAGGGCCCGGGGGCAGCGACCGTAGGGCTGGCCACTGCGGGGCTCCTGAATAGAACAAATCAAGCTAAGCGTTTTATGGCGATAAAAAGGATCAATCCAGGCGGTATTTGCATCGGGAACCATCGCCATATCTGATTCATTTATTGCCTTCCAGCCCCGAATAGAGGAGCCGTCAAAGGCCAACCCCTCCGTGAAGGATTGCTCCTCCACCAGGTCTGCACATACGGTGAGATGCTGCCATTTGCCGTGCAGATCAGTGAATTTCAGGTCAATGAGTTCAATGCCCTCATCCTTTATGCGCCGCAGGATGTCTTGGGGGGCAACGGCCATGGCACTGACTCGGACAATTGGTTGGTTTGCGGAAGGTACGGAGCCGTGGGTCGCCAACTTGTAGCAATTGCTACTTTTTGTGGGCGGGGGCAGCGGTCTGCCTGCTCAGGTAACCGTTTCTGTCAGATCCGTGGAATCCCAGCCGTTTCAAGGGATTGACAGCGTTTCTGGTGCTAGTTTCCGGCCACTGATATCGGTGTCATGCAGGACGCGATCACAGGTCTAATCGGCAGTTACGACCAAAAGGGCCGTTACCTCGACCGCTCCGCCATGGACCGCCTAGAGGCTTACTTCGGCGAAGCTGAAACCCGCTTGGCGGCCGTGACCACCATCAACCGGGAGGCCGCTGAAATCGTGCGGGAAGGCAGCCAGCGCCTTTGGCTAGCTGATCCTGAATTGTTGTTGCCAGGGGGCAATGCCTACACCACGAGGCGTTTGGCAGCTTGCCTGCGGGACATGGATTATTTCCTTCGTTACATCTCCTATGCCCTAGTGGCAGGGGATTGGCGAATGCTTGATGAAAGGGTTCTCAATGGCCTTGATGACACCTACAAATCCCTGGGGGTCCCCACCGGTGCCACCGCCCGCGGCATTCTGCTGATGGCGGATGTGCTCACCGAGCAGTTGGCCGCCCAAGGGGTGGGCAACCTTTCAATTGTGCGCGAGCCTTTCGAACATTTGGCCAGGGGCCTAGCCGAAATCAGCATCACTGGCGGTTGAGCTGAGCCTCAGGCCAGGCTCAAGCATTTTTGCAGCCTCTTTAGTGGGGCCCACGGAGGCCAAACACCTCCCTGCATAATCTTCTTCGTTACTTTCCTGCGGCGCGTGACCCTTTCTTCGCTCTCCCCTGTCCTTGAGACCGTGAGCGAGGCCCACCGCCTGCGGCTTGAGCCGATCTACACCCCTGAGCGGCTGCTGCTCGGCCCAGGGCCTTCTAACGCCCATCCCACGGTGCTTCAGGCCCTTGCCCGGCCCCCCTTGGGCCATCTGGATCCCCTCTACCTCGAATTGATGAACGAGGTGCAGGAAATGCTGCGCTACGCCTGGCAAACCGATAATCGGATCACGATTCCAGTGAGTGGCACCGGCAGTGCTGCCATGGAAGCCACGATTGCTAACAGCATCGAAGCTGGCGAGAGTGTTGTTGTTGGGGTGATTGGTTATTTCGGCCAACGCCTGGTGGACATGGCCGGCCGTTATGGCGCAGATTTACATGTAATTGAGGCCCCCTGGGGGGAGGCCCTCAACCTCGAGGCCATTGCCCAGGCCTTGGAGCAACACAAACCAGCGGTTTTGGCCCTCGTCCATGCCGAAACCTCTACCGGCGTGTGCCAGCCCCTGGAGGGCATTGGCGAACTCTGCCGCCAACACAATTGCTTGCTGCTGCTTGACACGGTCACTTCCCTCGGGGCAGTGCCGCTCAAGCTGGATGAATGGCAAGTGGATCTGGCCTATAGCTGCAGCCAGAAGGGCCTCAGTTGCCCCCCAGGCCTTGGTCCCTTCACCATGGGGCCTAGGGCTGAGGAAAAATTAGATCGGCGCCAGAGCAAGGTGCCGAACTGGTACTTAGATATGTCTGGGTTGAAGTCTTACTGGGGTAACGACCGCACATACCATCACACGGCCCCAGTGAATATGAATTTCGGCCTCCGGGAGGCGCTGCGCCTGCTCTGTGAGGAGGGCATCGAAAACGCCTGGGCCCGCCACCGTCGCAACAGCGAAAAGCTCTGGGCGGGCCTGGAGGCCCAGGGGCTGGAATTACATGTGCCGTTGGAGCTGCGCCTCCCCACCCTCACCACCGTCCGCATTCCCCAGGGGGTTGATGGCCGTGCCTTTGCCCTGCACCTGCTTAATAAGCACGGGGTGGAAATCGGCGGGGGCCTTGGCGTTTTGGCTGGTCAGGTGTGGCGGGTGGGCCTGATGGGCACCAACAGCACCCCCGCCAACGTGGATCGGCTGCTCAATCTGCTGGAGCTGGAACTACCTGCCTTCCGGAACACCGCTGCTGCTGCTTAAAACGTTTTTGCTGAAACCACCGCTGCAACTGCAGGCGGCAGGCCTCCTCCTGCACCCCAGCCACCACTTCCATCCGATGGTGGGCCGTGGGCGAACGGCTCAGGTCAAGGCAGCTGCCCAGGGCACCCCGCTTCGGGTCCCTGGCGCCGTAAACCACCCTGCCCATGCGGGCCTGCACCAGGGCCCCAGCGCACATGGGGCAGGGCTCCAGGGTCACCAGCAGGGTGTGCTGGTTGAAGCGCCAGTCCTGGCGCAGGCGGGCTGCCTGGGCCAGGGCCTGCAGTTCCCCATGGCCCAGGGGATCTTGGCTGGCCTCGCGGCGGTTGCTGCCCCATCCGATCGCCAGGCCCTGGGGATCAAGCACCACCGCCGCCACCGGCACCTCCCCCCGATTACCCGCCTGGGCCGCCAGCCGCACCAGCCGTTCCATCCAGAAGTCGTAGGAGTTATCCATCAATGGTGAGAATGGCCGATCAACGGTTGCCTGGCTTGGTTGCTCCCGTTACTGCCATCGGCCCAGGGGAATTGCCCCTGTTCCCCTGCCCCCAGGGCATTGATCCTGGCTTGCAGGATTTTTTAGATGGGGCCAGCCAGCTGCTCTGCCAATGGCTGGGCGATAGCCACCTGCACGGTCCCAGACCGGGCTTGAGTTTGCAACCCAGTGCGGAACCAGGCCAGGACGGTAAGGAAGCGGCGGCATTGCTGGTAGACCTGCAACAGCTCATGGCCGGTGGCTTTAGACCCAACCATCCCGGCGCCCTGGCCCACCTGGATCCACCGCCCCTGAGTGTTTCGATTGCCGCTGATTTGATTGCTGCCGGCATGAATAACAACCTGCTGGCGGAGGAGTTATCCCCCTCCCTAAGCCGGTTGGAACGGGGCTTGTGTGCTTGGCTGGCCCAAACCTTGGGCCTAGGGGCCGAGGCCTCAGGGGTGCCCGCCAGTGGGGGCAGCCTCAGCAATCTGATGGCGTTGGTTTGTGCCCGGCGGGCCGCAGGTCTCCAGGGCCGCAGTGATGCGGTGGTGATCACTGGAGCTGCCTCCCATGTGTCCTTAGAAAAAGCCCTAGGGGTGATGGGGCTCCCTCCGGAATCCCTCTGGCGTTTGCCCTTAGATCCCCAGGGTCGTCTGCAGGCGGAAGCGGTAGCCGCTGCCCTGGGGCGCTGTCGTCAGCGGGGAGTGCCGGTGATTGCCGTGGTGGCCACCGCCGGCAGCACCGTGCAGGGGTTGGTGGATCCCCTCCAGGAGCTGGCTGCCGTCTGTGGCACTGAGGGGGTATGGCTGCATGTGGATGGGGCGATCGGGGCGGTATGTGGCCTGGTGGACTCCCAGCGCTGGCGGGTGCGGGGCATTGGTGCTGCCGATTCGGTAACCCTCAATCCCCAAAAACTCTTAGGCGTGAGTAAGCCCTCCTCGCTGCTGTTGTTGCGCAATCCCCAGCATCTGCAAGACAGCTTTGGCACCGGTTTGCCTTACATGGAGCCCGCCTACGCCGGGGCCCATGGGGGCGAACTCGGCCTGCAGGGCACCCGCGGGGCCGAGGTGTTGAAGCTTTGGCTCAGCCTGCAGCACCTGGGCCTTGAAGGCATTGCCACGCTGCTGGAGGGGGCCTTCCAGCGGGCTGAGGGGCTGCGCCAAAGGCTTGCCCCCCTACCGGTGGCGCTGTTGCCCGGCGATTTGCATTTGGTGAGCTTTGCCAACCAGGGGCCTGACCAGGGCTGGCGCGATGGTTGTCACCGCCGATTGCTGCAGGGGGGCTTCTGGTTATCAAAACCTGATTTGGCTGGCCAACCGTTGCTTAAGGCGGTGTTAGGTAATCCCTTCACCACAGATCAGCACCTAGACCAGCTGGCAGCATTGGTGCAGCAGAGCTGCATGGGTAAAACAAAGTGAGCAATGCCAAGCCCCGGGGCCGTTGGGTGGCAATCGTTACAGGGGCCCTGTCGGTGGCCATTGCCCTGGCTTACCTGCTGATGGTGCTGCTGCTGGACCGTCAGGGTCCGCTGCTGCCGCCCCCCGCCGAGGCCCTTGGCGGGGCGGTAATTGCCGCTCCTTCCCTGTCAATGGCTCCACCACCCGGGCCAGGGCTGCCTCCAGGAAGCGCCTGAGGTCTAGGTCGCGCCTTTGCAGGTCGAAGTGTTTCCGCACCACTTCCCCCATGCCGCCATCGCCCCAATCCTGTTGTTGGCTGAAATAGGTAATGAAACTGCGGCCGGCCAGGCGGGTGAGCCAAGCGGCAGTTACAGCTTGCACCGCTTTTGAGGCCAGCAAAGCCGGCAAATTCAGGCTGAGGGCGCTGGCGATCAGTCCAGCCCCGCCCTTCACCACCCCGAGGCTGGCCAGGGTGCGCCCCAGGGATAGGGCTAGCTGTTGCCCCTGGTCGCGGCTCATCGCCACCCCATAAACCTGGCCAATTTCCACCACCATCTGGGCATTCACTGCTGCGGTGCCCAGGAGATCGAGCCCCGGCAGGGGGGTGACGGCGATTACGCCAGCGCCTATCCAGCTGTACCGCTCAACGATGGCCTGGGCCTCCCGTTCCCGCTGTTGAGTAAGCAGTTGTTGGGAGGCCTCCGCCAAACGGCTGCTCTGCAGAAGAATGTTGTCGGCTAGCAGCTCTTCCCCCTCCTCCCGCAGCACGGCCGCCAGCCGCCGCAGTAGCCGTTCGATTTCCGCTTGGGGCTGCAGGGGTCTTTGGCCAGGCCTAGGAATTGACTGGGGCTGGGCGCTGGCGGTAACCACATCAATTGGCTGCACTAAGCCCTCACAGCGGCGCCGCAACTGCTGTACGAGGCGCAGTTCTTCTGTTTCGCCGCGCAGATCACATTTGTTGAGCACTAGCACCAGGCGTTTTCCCAGCTGGGCCAGGGCCTTCAACACACCAAACTCACTGGCCCGCAGGTCGCCATCTACCACAAACAGCAGCAGATCCCCCTGCACCGCCTCCTGGCGCGCCTCCTGTTCCCGCTCCAGCCCCCCCTCGCCGGCCTCGAGGATGCCTGGGGTGTCCCGCAGTTGGATTGACCGCTGCAGGCCCTGGAGCCGCAGGCGATAGCTGTGGCTGCGGCTGGTGGAACCCATGGCGGCGCCCACGGTTCCCACTTGATCGTTGAGCAGGGCCCTGATTAAAGAGGTTTTACCGCTGGAGCCACTGCCAAATACCACCACGATTAAATCGCCCCTCTGGAGGGATTCCTCCACCTGGCGCCGCTGTTCCTCTAGGGCCTGGCGGGCCACGGCATCACGAATGCCGCTGAGCTGTTGGTCTATGGCCGCCAGGTTTTGGCGGGCGGCCTCCTGGCGGTTGCCGGGGGCCTGGGGGCTGAGTTTGGGTCCACGGCCTTGGCCCCGGCCTTTTAGCCAAGGCAACAGCAGGGGATAAAGGGCCAGCCCCAGGGCGCCCACCAGCAACAACAGCGTTGGTGCCACTAGCCAGGAGGGCAGCCAATAACTCAGCTGCCAAAGCACGCTGCTGATCGCCTGCAGCACCATTGAAAAAACGATGATTCCCAGCAATAGGCCTGCGATCAGCAGCCAAAGCCGAGGAATCTTCATCGTTTCGCTTCAGCGCTGGTGCTGCCGCGGCCAGCACTGCGAATGATGTCGCCCCAAAGCTGGGCGGCCAGGCCACTGGTGCCGCCGCTGGGGCTGCTGTCGTCGTTGCCCAGCCAGATCCCCATTATCCAATGGCGACTGGGTTCATAGCCAATAAACAGCAGATCGCGGCCCTCGTTGGTGGTGCCGGTTTTGCCCCATTCTTGGCCCCCTAGGGAAGCGGCCGTGCCGGTGCCCCCCTGCACCACCCCCCGCAACAGGCCCTGCATCAGCCGGGCTTGGCCTGGGGGAATCACCCGCCGGCCACTGGTGGCGGTGCGGCTTGGTTGGCGGCAATTTTTGGCCGGATTGGCACAGGGTTCAGCATCGGTTAGCCGCCGGATCGTGGTGGGGGCCATCCAAAGCCCATCGTTGGCGATGGCCCCATAGGCGGCGGTCATTTCCATAAGCCGCGTTTCGCTCTGCCCCAACACCAGCCCTGGCACCGCCGCCAGGGGGGTGGTAATGCCGAGATCACGGGCCTTCTTAACTACCGCCTCCAGGCCATAGCGGCGTCCCAGGCGCAGGGCGGCGGTGTTGCTACTAATCGCCAGGGCCTGGCTGAGGCTGAGCGAGCCGCCACAGCCGCTGCTGAAACTCTGGCCGCCCCAATCCACCGGGTCACAGCTCACTGGATCCCAAGGCTTCAGGCCCCTTTCCAGGGCCACCAGATAAGTCATCAGCTTGAAGGTGCTGCCCGGTTGACGCAGGGCCTGGGTGGCTCGGTTGAACTGGCTGGTGTTGTAGTCCTTGCCCCCCACCAGGCTAAGCACCCCCCCCGTGCGGCTGTCGAGCACCACCACGGCCCCCTGCTGCACCCCCCAACCGTTCTCCTGGCGCAGGTATTCCCGCAGCTTGGTTTCAACCACCTCTTGGAGTACCGGATCCAGATGGGTTTCCACAAGAAAATTCCCTTCCGCCGCGACCTCTGGACCCAGCAGATTCTCCAAATCCCGCTGCACCTGGTCGGTATAAAAAGGGGCAGGTCGCCGTTCTTTGCCGCCACAGGCCTTGGCGTCTAGGAGCACTGGGGTGCGCCTAGCGCGGCGGGCATCGTCGGAAGAAAGCCTTCCCTCGTCTGCCATTTTTGTGAGCACCCCATTGCGGGCGCTGAGGGCCTCCCGGGGGAAGGCACAGGGGTCATGGCCGTTGGGGGAGGGCAGCAGGCCCACCAGCAGGGCCGCCTGTTCGAGGCTTAAATCTCGGGCCGACCTTCGGAAGAAATGCTGGGCGGCATCCTCAAAGCCCCAGCCCACCCCCAGGTACACCCTGTTTAGATAACTAAGCAGCAGATCGCGTTTACTGAAGCGCGCCTCCAGTTGCAGGGCCACCAGTAGCTCTCGCCATTTGCGGCCAAGGGTTTCCCCCTGGCCCACTTGCTCGGGATAAAGGCTGCGGGCCAGCTGTTGGGTAAGGGTGCTGCCGCCTTCCAATACCTTGCCTCCCAAGAGGTTGGTAACCAAGGCGCGGCTGGTGCCGATCGGATCAATGCCAGGGTGCCACCAGAAACGGGTGTCTTCACTGGATAGCAGTGCCTTGACCAAGGCTGGCGAGAAATCCGCCAACCCTTGGTTTTCCCTATGGCCATCACTGGTCACACTGGATAGCGGCTTATTACTGCGGTCATAGAGGGCCAGGGGGCCCCGCACGGTGGCCAAACTGCCCCGCACCGGCACCTGCAGGCTGCCCCAGGCCAAAAGCAGCATGCCAAAACCCGCCAGGCCGAGGCCGGCGGCACTGGCCTGGCGGCCCACAAGCTGTAGCCAGGGATGGCGCTTGGTTTGGCGGAACTCCAGCTCCGGCAGCTCTGCTTCCTTGCTGGGCCCAAGCCGCACCCGATCGCCAGGTCTTAATTCAAGGGAATGGAGCTTGTGTCCCTGCCAGGAGAGACCGTTGGTGGAGCTGTTATCAGTGAGCAACCAGTGGCGCCCTCGTTTTTCCAGCAGCGCATGGCGTTTGCTTACGGCGCCGTGGTTAATTACCACCTCCCCATCGGGATCACGGCCGATCCTGTACACCTCGCCATAGAGGGGAATGCGCAGGGATTCGAGCCCCTGTTGATGCACCCAGAGTTCTGCGGCCTCCATCAGCGGCGCCTCAGGCTGTCTAAAACCAGGCTGAACACCGCCAAGTTGATCGCTACATCGGCCAGGTTGAACACCGGAAAAGAAATCGGCACCAGTTCAAGAAAATCAACTACTGCCCCCAAGCGCCAGCGGTCTAGCCCATTGCCGAGGGTGCCCCCCAGCAACCAGCCGGCCGCCAGCAGCCAGCTCAAACGCCAGTGGCGGCCGGCGCGCCACAGCCAGGCCAGCAGCGCCACCGCCACCCCCAGGCTGATCAAACCCAACCAGCTGGCCCCCTGGGGGAAAAGGCTGAAGGCGGCACCGTTATTCCACACCAGCCGCAGGTTCAACAGTCCTGGCAGCAGCGGCTTACTAACCCCAGGGACTAATCCCTGTAGTACATATTGTTTTGATAATTGATCGAGCAGCAGCACCCCAAGGGCGAGACCCAGGCTGAGGCGGCGGGGGTGGGTAAGGGCTGTCAACGGTTGATCAGCAGCAACGGCCGCAGCAAGCGGGCCAAAACTGCAACCACACAGCAGAGCAGTAGTTGGCCTGGCAGGGGCAAAAGGCTGTAGGTGATTGCCAATTGCGGCAGGCTTTCCCCCCAGCGGTGGGCGAGGCTGCCCAAGGCCAGGTTGATCAACCCACAGAGCTGAATTGTGACTAGGCCCAACACCGCTGAGCCAGCCAGGCGATCGAGGCGACCCATGCCCTCCTGCTGGCTTAGGCGACCGCAGAGCCAGGCCGCCGGGATGAAGCCAGCCAGATAGCCAAAGGAGGGTTGCTGCAGATACGCCAGCCCCCCTCCGTCCTGGAATACGGGCAGCACCGCCATGCCAAGGCTGAGGTAGGCCACCGCCGCTAGCATCCCTGAACGGGGCCCGCAGACCAGGGCTGTGAGCAGCAGCGCCGGCACCTGGGCAGTAATCGGTAATTCCTTGAAATCAAGGCCCCGCTGGGCATCCCACCAGGGCACCGCCGGTTGCAACAGGCCACCGGTGAGGATGAGCAGCAGGCCCACCAGGGCCCCCCACCAGTTCAACAAGGCGCGCAAGCTTCCGGCCCCTTCGGTTGCCGCCATCCTGCACCAACTCCCCAAGGGCAACAACGGTGAACCACAACCCAGAAGTAATTTCCGAGCAAGATCCAGAGCAAGAGGAGCAGCAAAAACTGGCCTCGCCCCTGGCACCCCAGTTCCCCGTTGGCGCCCTGGTGCAGCTCAAGGAAGCCCAGCCCTATCTCAAAACCGCCGCAACGATGCCAATGCTGCGGCCCGCTGATCTGGTGGAAGCAGGGGAACAGGGGGAAGTGATGGCCCTCCGGCCCCTGGACCACCGGGCAGTGCAATTTCGCAGGGGTCAGTTTCTGTTGCCAATCACAGCACTGGTGCGGGGGCCTGAACCCAACACTGATCCCAACGCTTCTGGGCCTTAACAAGGGCTGAAGCCGGACCACAAACACTGAGGCTGGGCTCTATGAGCCAGCGCTGGGCCACCGCCTGCACTTGCTCGGGGCCAATGCTTGCTAGCCGTTCCAGGGCCCGTTCGTTGTGGTCAGCGGGGAGCCCATGGCTGAGCAGCAGGGCCAGGCGATCGGCCCGTTGGCTGCCTGTTTCGCGGCCGAGGGCCTCCTGGCCCCTCAATTTCGCCTTGGCCAGGGCCAGGGCGGCTTCAGCCAGGGGGGCCTGATGCAGGGCCTGCCATTCGCCGTAGAGGGCATCCATCGCCTCCGGCAGGCGCTCGGCCCCCGTGGATAGATGCCAAACAAAGGGGGAATCACGGCGCCGGGCCGGTAGATCAGTGCCCACGTCGTAAGCCAGCCCCAGCTCCTCGCGCATCACCTGAAACAGGCGACTGCTCATGCCCACCCCCAGGTGCACTTGCAATAGCCGCAGCGGCAGGGCATCGCCATGGGCTAGGCCCACCGTGCGGAAGCCGAGCATCAGCACCGCCTGCTCGGTGTCGGCAGCCAGCAGGGCTAGGGAGCGGGCGGGGTTAGGGGCCACGCTTTGTTCAGGCATGGCGGCGGCGGACCATTGGCCGAAGTGGGCCTGGCAGCGTTCCAGCAGGCTGGCTTCCGGATCCCCTGCCACCACCAGCTGGGCGCAGGCTTGGGGCAAGTGCAGAGCAGCTTGTTTCAGCTGATCGGGTTTGATGCTGGCCAGTTGGGGGGCCAGGCCCAGGGGGTCATGGCCGTAGGGGCCTTTGCCAAAGAGCTGCTGGCGCAATTGTTCGTGGCACAGGTGGAAGGGGTCCTCCTGGAGCCGCTGCAGGGCTTGCAGGTTTAAATCCCGCTCCAGCCCCACCTGGGAGGAGGCGCATTGGGGTTGCTCCAGCATTTCCAACAGCAGCGGCAACAACGTGCTGGCATCAGCCCGAGCACATTTGAGCGCCACCACCAGCAGGTCATCCCCAGCTTCACAACGCAGGTTTGCCCCAAGGCCCTCCACCAAATCAGCAAACGCCTCTGCATCTAGGGAGCCACAACCTCGGGTTAGCACCCCTGCCAATAGTTGCTGTTGGCCGGCCCTCCCCGGAGGATCCAGGTGACTGCCCAGGGGCACCACCAGCCTTGCCGCCAAAATTTGCGCCCCGGGTTGCGGTAAACAAACCAGCTGATTCATGCGGGCAGCACCTCAAGAATGCAGGCGTGGGCGGGATCCCATGCGGGGGCCAGGGCCTGCAAGCGCTGCAGATCCCAATTTTCCAGCCGATGCAGTGGCGCATCGAGATCCAGCAGGCGCCCCTGCAGGGTGGCCTGGGCCAATTGATGGGTCACCTGACTGGTGGCTTCTAAGCCAAAGCTGTGGCCATGGCCTAGCAGCCGCTTGGCCCGGTCAAGTTCCTGGGCACTGATGCCCCCTTGAACGCCCTGAAGCACCTGCTGCACAGCCTTAATAACTCTGGGTAAGTTTTCAGGTTCGGTTGTCGCTTCCAAAATTGCGAGGCTGCCCTCCTCCAGGGGGTGAATATCTAGGTCGATCGTTTCCACCAACTGGAGATTTTCGCGCAACTCCTCCACCAAACGGCTGCGGCGACCCTCCGCCAGCAGGGTGGCCCAGAGCTCATGGCCCATGAGGGCGTCCAATGCCCCTGCCGCAGGGCAGGGCCAAGCCATCAACAATCGAGCCGATTCCAGCCTTGGCAAAACCAGCTGCTGATGACCGGCCTGGAAGTTAAAAGTGCCGCGGTGGCTATCTCGCTCGGCGAGGCCCAGGCGAGCGATCGGTCCGGCCTCTAGCTGGGCCAAGAGCAGGGCTGGATCGAAGTTGCCCCCCACGGCCACGGCACAGCGGTCGCTGCGGTAGTTGCGCTGCTGGAATGCCGCCATCGAGTGGGGTGTATGGGCGAGCAGATCCGGCTTGAGCCCAAGAATTGGCCTGCCGTAGCCATGGCTGCCACAGGCCTGGCTCAGCAAATGCTGGAAGGCCAACTCCTCGGGTTGATCTTCACTCTGGGCCAGCTCCTCCAGCACCACCTGGCGTTCCAATTGAAAGGCAGCTGGTTCCAGGCTCGGCTGTAACACCAAGCGGGGCAACAATTCACAGGCCAGCCCCAAGCCCTCCGGCGGCAGCAAGAGGTGATAGTGCACCTCATCAAAACCAGTGGCGGCATTGCTGTAGCCGCCCAGGGATTCAATTTTTAAGTCAAATGCCCCCGGTCCAAGCCCCTCGCTGCCCTTGAAAACCATGTGTTCAAGGAAATGGGCTAGCCCGCTTTCCCCTGGCAGCTCCTCGAGGCTGCCGGCCCGGCACCAAAACTCCATGCACACCACCGAGGCATCCGCCAGGGGTAGGAGGGTGATGGGGCAGCCGTTGCTGAGGCTGGCCTGAATCGGGGCAGGGAAGCCCAGGGCGGGTCTTAGGACAGCCAGGGGGCGGCTCATTCATTGGCAGCCATCATCGCCAGTAATCGGACCCCCCTGGAGTCACCCCTAGGGTGATGGTCAGCACCGGAGCCGGAGTGGACTGCCAAGTCAATTCGCTTGTGGAAAAGATCGCCGCGGCCCTGCGGCCCCAATGGTCTGATCTGCCTGAACTGACCAAGCTGCCCCTATCGGCGGAACTCCAGGAGGTCAGAGGGGACTTGGAGGGAGATGCGATGGAAATCCGCAACGAGTTACTGCGCTGCCGCGGGCTGCGCAAAATCCATCTGGAAACAGCCCATGTGGGCAGGAATCTGGACATTCTCCACTGTGTGATGTTTCCCGATCCCTGTTTTGACTTACCCCTATTTGGTGCCGACATCGTTGCTAGCCGTGGGGTGGTATCAGCGGCCATCGTTGACCTCTCCCCCAGCGGCGAAAGCTTGCCAGAAGCCTTAGCCCAGGCCCTCGCCGCCCTGCCCAGGCACCCCTATGGCCAACCACGGGAGGTGCCTGCTTGGGGGGAAATCTTTTCTCCCCAGGTTTTATTTGTACGACCTTCCCCTGGGGAAGAGGAAGATTGGTTTCTCAAGGATGTAATTAGCTATCAGAAACTGTTTATTGCGGCTGTGGTCAACTGCCAAGCTGACCCCCCAGATCATCCTGCCAGCCAAAAACGCTACGAGGGCCAACTGCATTACTGCCAACAACAGCGGCGTAACGACAAAACCAGACGGGTGCTTGAAGTGGCCTTCGACAAGCAATGGGCTGATAACTACATAAATAACTTGTTGTTTGACGATCCTTTACCCCCTGGCAGTTCCCATGGCTCCTAATCCCGTCATGGAGCCTTCTAGCCCCCCAGCCACTGCCCCTGTTCCCCAGCCTCCCGCCAAAAAGAAGAACTCTGCCTGGGTTTGGCTACCGGTTGGGGGCCTGGCGTTTGCGCTGGTGGTGGCCCATGGCTTCCGCAAACAGTGGCAGCCCCTTCGGCCCAGGGCCCAAGGTTCTGCCCCAGTTACTCGCCAAGCTCCAGCGCTAGGGGTAACTGCCCTTGGCCGCCTGGTGCCAGCGGGGAATGTGCGGCGCCTGGCGGCCCCCAGTGGCTCCATGGGTTCCATGCCCCGGGTGGCAGCCCTGGAGGTAGAGGAGGGCGACCGTGTTCAGGTTGGCCAACTGTTGGCAAGTTTTGATAGTCGTGTTGATGCCCTGGCCGATCTGGCTGTGGCAGAGGCCACAATCACCAGCCTGGGGCAACGGCGTCGGATCCTGGAAATAGATTTAGCTAGGTATCGCCGCCTGCAATTGGCTGGCGCAGTAACCACTGAAGGGGTTGAACAACGGCAATTACGCTTATTGGAGGTGCAGCAGGAGCTAACTAAGGCCCGGGCCGAACGCCAGCGCCAGGCGGTAAAACTGCCCTTTACAGAATTGCGCGCCCCCTTTGCCGGCACCGTGCTGCAGATCCATGCCCGTAGTGGTGAAAGACCCACGGAAAAGGGGGTGCTGGAATTGGGCCGCAGCGACCAGATGGAGGCGGTGGTAGAGGTTTATGAAAGTGACATTAATCGGGTGCGCCTGGGCCAATCCGTCACCATGCGCAGCGAGAACGGTGGCTTTGACGGCAGCCTTCACGGCCAGGTAATTCGCATTGAACCCAGCGTGCGTCAGCGCCAGGTGCTATCGACAGACCCCAGTGCTGATACTGATGCCCGCATTGTGGAAGTGCGAGTGAAGCTTTTACCCACAGATGCCAGCCGGGTAAAAAACCTTTCGGGCCTAAAATTGATCGCTAAGTTGCAGCCATGAGCCTTTGGCCAGCGCAATGGTGGCGCGGGCGGCGGATTCCGTTGGCTTGGCTCTTACTTAGCCGTCAACCGGCTCGGCTGGCCATTGCCCTGGCGGGCATCAGCTTCGCCGGAATCCTGATGTTTATGCAGTTGGGATTCCGGGACGGTCTCTTTGATGCCAGTGTCACGATCCATCGCCTGTTCGATGCCGATCTGGTTTTGATGAGTCCCCGATCGATGAGTTCGATCAGCATGGCTGGATTCCCGGAACGGAGGCTTATTCAAACCTTGGCTGATTCGGCGGTGGAAGATGTCACCCCAGTTCATTGGAATTTTGTGCTGTGGCGTAATCCCGAAACCCGTCAAACCCGCTCGATCCTTGCCCTCGGCTTTGAACCTAGCGACAAATTGTTTATTAATTCGATGCTGGGCACCCAAGCCCCAGAGCTGCGGCAGCGGGGGCGGGTGCTCTTTGATGAGCGTTCCCGGGCAGAATTTGGCCCAGTGGCCCAGTGGTTTCGTGAGGGGAAATTGGTGGAGTCTGAGGTGGCTGGCCAGCGGCTGAGGGTGGCTGGCCTAGTGCAACTGGGACCATCATTTGGGGCCGACGGAAATATGATTACCAGCCGCGAAACTTTTGTCAGTCTGTTGCCAGCAAGCCCCCACGGCAGCATTGAACTGGGCTTGATTCGGCTTAGGCCTGACGTTGATCCGCTCCAAGTGGCAGCTCGCCTAAAAAAACAGCTCCCCCAGGACGTAAGCATATTTACAAAAGAACAATTCATTGAATTTGAGAAGAACTATTGGCGAAGCAGCACAGCCATTGGCTTTATCTTTACCCTCGGGGCTGCCATGGGATTTGTGGTGGGTTGTGTAATCGTTTATCAGATTCTTTATGGCGATGTTAGTGACCATCTGCCGGAATATGCCACATTGATGGCAATGGGTTACAAGCTAACCGACCTGTTGGGAGTGGTTGCCAGGGAAGGATTAATGCTTGCCCTAATTGGGTACCTGCCTGCCTATGCCGCCGGTGAGGCTCTTTACGCCCTAATTCGTAATTCCACCAAATTACCGGTGGGCATGGAACCCCAACGGGCCCTATTGGTTTTCAGCATGATTTTGGTGATGTGCATGGGATCTGCGCTACTGGCCATGCGCAAGCTGGCCGATGCAGACCCAGCGGAGATTTTCTGAGATGGATAGCTCCAGCCAAAGCACGATCATCAGAGCCCATAAGCTTTGCCATTCCTATGGCCAGGGTGATCTGCGCCGTCAGGTGCTCCAGTCGATCGACCTCACCATTAGCGCTGGCGAGGTGGTTCTACTAACCGGCCCCTCCGGCTGTGGCAAAACCACCCTGCTCACATTGATCGGTGCGTTGCGCACGGTGCAGCAAGGGGAACTGGAGGTGCTCGGCCTACCAATGCAGGGGGCTAGCCGGGATCAACGCCGCTCCGTGCGCCAGAAAATCGGCATGATTTTCCAGGGGCACAACCTGCTGCGCTGCCTCACGGCTGAACAAAACGTGCAAATGGGTGCAGACCTTTTGCCGCAGCGCAGCTATGCCACCCGCCGGGCCCTTGCCCGCCAATGGCTGCGGGCCGTGGGCCTGGAGCCTGAATTGGGCAAGCTCCCCCACGATTTGTCTGGGGGCCAGAAACAGAGGGTGGCCATTGCCAGGGCGCTGGCGGCGGAACCGCGCCTGTTGCTGGCTGATGAACCCACGGCCGCCCTCGACAGCCGCACCGGCCGCGAAGTGGTGGACCTGCTGAAGTCGTTGGCCCGGGACCAGGGCTGTGGCGTTTTGATGGTGACCCACGATCCCCGCATTCTTGACGTGGCTGATCGGCTCCTGGAGATGGAGGATGGCCAACTCCAGGAAAGAAGGGTGCTGCCGCAGGCGGGGCGCTAAACTGCAATTATCAAAAGGAGTTGATTGCCCCCCATGGCGAAGCGCAGGAACCTGAAACGGGAAAAGCAAGAACGTAACCGTGCCTATGCCCGTAAGTTCAAAAAGCGCAAGCTGCGCAACGACGGCCGTGGGGAAGGCGCTGGTAACGGGGTGACAGGCACAGCTAACAACGGTGGTGCCGCTGATTGATTCCTGGGCTTTTCGGTTGGAACCATGGCTTCTGGCCGACATTCTTTAGGGATATTTGCTGGTTAAGGTGAGCACGATTTTTTGAGCTCAATGCTCCTCCAGCAGTTGTCCCTTGGGGGACCGGTAATGCTGCCAATGCTGATCCTTTCCATCTCAGTGGTTACCATTGGGGTGGATCGTTTTAGTTTTTGGCGGAAGATTGGCACCGCCTCTGCCCCCCGCTGGAGGCGCCTTGAAGAGGAGCTTGCAGGGGGTAAGCCACTTTCCCCTGTATCCCTTGGCAGCCCCGTGGCCAGCCTTTTACAGCGGCTTGGCAACGCCGATGGGGAAGCAAACCGTCAACTGGTTTTACAGCTAACACTGCAGCAGGAACGCCAGCGCATGGCCCGCGGCGAACGGGTCCTAGAGGCCTCCGCCGCCCTAGGCCCCCTGTTGGGCTTGCTGGGCACAGTTACCGGTTTGATGCGAACTTTCACCTCCTTGGGCCACCAGGGCGACACTGCCAATGCCGCCAGCCTCGCTGCCGCAGGCATTGCCGAGGTGTTGGTGGCCACTGCCATGGGCATTCTTTTGGCTCTGTTGGCAATGGTCGTTTTGCGGGTTAACGGCGCCTATCGCACCTCCCAGCTGGCTCTCCTAGAGCGGGTTGCCTTGGCCTACGAACTCAACCAGAGCCGCCAAGTTGGTCCCCATGGCTGAGTTGCCCTGCCCAGAGGGCTGGGGTCGCTCCAGTGCCATCAGTGGTTTGATTCCGCTGATTGATGTTTTGTTGGTGGTGCTGTGCTTCCTTGTTTGGATTGCTTTGGCCCCTACTAGTTCAGGCCGCCATCCCCTGGCCAGGAGCCAGTCGCTCACCGCAGACCGGAATCGCCCCCTGCAGGTGGTAGCCCTCTCCTCCAGTGGCCAGTGGTTTCTCAATGGCCAAGTGATTAGAAAAAATACATTGCTAAGTCAATTAGCGAGCGAAAGCAGCAGCCCCCAAGCCCCCAGGATAGTTTTTCTCGCTTCAGAAAACCTGCCCGCTGAAACCGTGGGCGCCAGCTTCCAGCAACTCAAGGCAAGGGGGGGAGAGCGCGTACGCCTGCGGCTGCCCACCCCTGGAGATCAGCCATGAAAAGTCTTCAGCGCTGGCCGAGGGCTGGGGAAAGTGGTTTAGATCCTGGGGAATCGTCCCTAGCCCCTGAAATCGCAAATAACTATTGGCTGCCCTTAGCCGATGTGCTGCTAGTGCTAATTGCCTTTAGTGCCTTGTTGATCCCCCACCGCCTAGGCCTGTCAGGGGCCGTTGGGAACTATCTGCCCATTCGGATCAATGCCGCGGGCGAAGCATCCCTGCAGGGGCGGCCCCTACCGCTGCGCCGCCTGCCGGCGCTGGTAAGGGCCTACTCAGCACTGAAGCCCACTGGCCGGCTGCGGCTATTGCCCGATCCAGAGGCCCCCTGGGGGGCCCTAAGGCCGGTGCTCATGCTGCTCAAAGATTCGCCCACCCCAGTGGACCTAGAGCTCCCCGCAGGCAGCATCAGCCCATGAAGGCTCCCCAGCGCCTTCCCCTGAGCCAGTGGCTGGGGGCCCATTGGCGGCAACGGCCCCTCTGGGCTGTGCCCCTGTTGATTGCCCTGGGCGCCCATGGGCTTCTGCTCTTCACACCCCAGCTACCAGCCCAACGGCCCCACCGCCAGGCTCAGCAGGCCAATGACCAAGCCGAGTTGCTTGATATCAGCCAGCAATTACTCAGTGAAAACCAAGCCAGTAGCTTGAATTCTCAACCTCTGCAATTACCCATAGACACCCTGCCCCTGCCCCCGGCGGATTCAAAAAAATTGAGCCCTGGGGGGGCACCGACTAGCGGCAGCTTGGGCCCCAGCAAAAATGCTCCCCTGCATCGGCAGGCACAAGGGCCTAAGCATGATCTCCCCTTGACCCTGCTCGAAAAGCTCTGGGCCGAAGCAAAACCCATCGATGCAGTACCGCCAGAGGAGATAGCCGATTCTTCCCAGGGGCGCCAGCTCCCCTTGGCGAGCCTGGTCTCCGCCCTCGGTGCGGTGAAGGACGGCATGCAACTAGCCCTGCCGGGGGGCAGTCTGCTGATTCGCGTCAATGGAGATACCGCCACCCTTTGGCGCAGTCCCGCCAACTGAGTCGATCAGCGATCATGGGGGCACCGGTGTGGCCCCCGTGCTTTTTAGTGTTGTCATTCCCACCTATAACCGGCTGCCAATCCTGAGGAAATGCCTCAGCGGCCTGGAGGCCCAGCGCGGCCTGGGGGCTGATGATTTTGAGGTGGTGCTGGTGGATGACGGTTCCACCGACGGCACCGTCGAATGGCTCCAGCAGGAGGCGGCTGCGTTTCCCCACGTGCGCCTGGTGTGCCAGGAGCACGGCGGCCCCGCCCTGGGTCGCAACCTGGGGGTTAGTTGCGCCCGGGGGGAAGTGATTGTTTTTATTGACAGTGACTTGGTGGTGCTGCCTGATTTTCTTAGTCAGCACAGCCAAAGCTTGCGCCAGGCCTGGCAGCGTCAGGGCAACCGTCTCTGTTTCACCTATGGGGCAGTTATAAACACCCATAACTTTGATAATCCCACCGCTGAACCCCACAAACTCAGCGACTATTCCTGGGCATATTTTGCCACGGGGAATGTGGCTATTGATAAGCAACTGCTCGAACAATCAGGCTTATTTGACAGTGGCTTCCGCCTCTATGGCTGGGAGGATCTGGAGCTGGGGGAGCGGCTGCGGCGGCTGGGTGTCCAGCTGGTGCCTTGCCCAGGGGCCAAGGGTTACCACTGGCATCCGCCCCTGTCCCTCGATCAGCTGCCAGAACTGGTGCAGAAGGAACAGGAACGGGCTCGTATGGGTTTGGTGTTCTATAAAAAACACCCCACCCGCCGGGTGCGTTTCATCATCCAATACACGATTTGGCACCGCCTCCTGTGGGAATTTCTCACCCTGGGAGGTCTGCTTAATGAGCGCAGTTTGCGGCCCCTACTGGGCTGGTTGATCCGAAAGGGCTATCCGGGGCTTGCCATGGAACTGCTGCGGCTGCCGCTCAATCGCCTCGGCGTACGGGCCCTGCACCACCAGGCCCACCTGGCAGGGCTGGGCTGAGCCGTTTCACCGACTGGTAAGTTGGCAAGGTTCCTTCAACACCGCACACCCGCACGTTTCGGGTGAAGTCAATCCTTTTAGTGATTGTTCTTCCCTGGCGGGTGGTGGCCAACCCGAAACCCCCCTGAGTCAATGGCTGTAGTAACCCTCTCCGAAATGATGGAGGCTGGTGCCCACTTTGGGCACCAGACCCGCCGCTGGAATCCCAAGATGCAGCGGTACATCTATTGCGCCCGCAATGGAGTCCATATCATCGACCTGGTGCAGACCGCCGTCTGCATGAACAACGCCTACAAATGGACCCGCAGTGCCGCCCGTTCCGGCAAGCGCTTTCTGTTCGTGGGCACAAAAAAACAAGCAGCTGAAGTGATCGCCCAGGAGGCAGGCCGTTGCGGCGCCAGCTATGTGAACCAACGTTGGTTGGGCGGCATGCTCACCAACTGGACCACCATGCGGGCCCGGATTGACCGCCTCAAGGACCTGGAGCGCATGGAAAGCTCTGGGGGCATTGCCATGCGTCCCAAGAAGGAGGCAGCAGTGCTGCGCCGCGAACTGGATCGCCTTCAAAAGTATTTGGGCGGTTTAAAAAACATGCGTCGCCTGCCAGATGTGGTTCTTCTGGTGGACCAGAAACGGGAATACAACGCAGTTCTTGAATGTCGGAAGCTTGACATCCCCCTGGTGTCGATGCTCGATACCAATTGTGACCCCGACCTCTGCGACGTGCCCATCCCCTGCAACGACGACGCCGTTCGTTCAGTGCAGCTGGTGGTGAGCCGCCTGGCCGATGCGATTAACGAAGGTCGCCATGGGGCCCAAGACCACGGCAATGATCCCGAGGATGAGGGCTGAGGCCCTCCCCCTGTTTACAATCCGCCCCGCTGCCCCCCATTCCCCTGCCATGGCTGAGATTTCCGCAAAGCTCGTTAAAGAACTGCGCGACCAGACCGGCGCCGGGATGATGGATTGCAAGAAGGCGCTCACCGAGGCCGGTGGCGATCTCGGCAAGGCCACCGAATGGTTGCGCCAAAAAGGGATCGCCTCTGCCGAGAAAAAGGCAGGGCGCACCGCTGCCGAGGGCTCCGTTGGCAGCTACATCCACACCGGGGCCCGGGTGGGGGTGCTAGTGGAAATTAATTGTGAAACCGACTTCGTTGCCCGGGGTGAAGTATTCCAAGAGTTGGTGAGAAATGTGGCAATGCAAATTGCCGCCTGCCCCAACGTTGAATTTGTATCCATAAACGATATTCCCGCGGCCGTGGCTGAACGGGAATCTGCCATTGAGATGGGTCGTGATGACCTAGGCAATAAGCCTGAAGCAATGAAGGCCAAGATTGTGGAAGGCCGGGTGGCCAAACGTTTGAAGGAATTGGCGTTGCTCGATCAACCCTTCATCAAGGACAGCTCCCTCACCGTGGCCGAAATGGTCAAACAGGTGGCAGGCACCATCGGTGAAAACATCCAGGTCCGCCGATTCACCCGGTACACCCTGGGCGAAGGCATCGAAGTGCAGAAGACTGATTTTGCGGCGGAAGTGGCCGCTATGACTGCTTGATCCAGGGGCAACCCCGGGGGGCAGAGGCTGCCCAGGAGGAACTCAAGCGCCTGGGGGAGCAGGGGGAGGCCATAGTTCAACGGCTTTACCCCCTTCTGGCCAGCTACCTGGATGACCTTAGAAAGCACCTGGAGACCCATTTGCTCCAGGCGGTGTTTCAATTAGCCACCCAGATTTATCCCAAAGAGTTCACGGCCCTCTCCCATGGCGAGCGCCAAGCCCTACGCCAGAGGCTCCATCGCCTTTGTCAACGCTGCGGCAGTCTGCTCACCATCGAACAGCTTTTGCAGCTAGCCCTGCGGCTTGAGCACCATGACCCCAGCCCCCGTCCGCTGGAGCAGACCAGCGAAGACGAAGCAGTGGCGGCCGCAGAAGCGCCCCCACTCCCCCCTGGTTCCATTGCCCTAGATCTTCAAACTCCCCCATTGCTGGGTAGCTTCGACCCGTGGTTGTTTAGTGGTCAACCCCCGGAAGAAGCTGACGATGCAAGCGATGACGATCAAGACGAAGGCAATCTTGATTCGAATGATGGGCAAGTTGATGAGCAAGTTGAAGCTGAAGAGATCCAAAGGCAGGAGTTTGATATCAGATCAACTGAAGCATTTGCCTTGCTCCAAGACTTAATGGGGGGTGGAGGGCTCCAAAGTAACCCAAGCCTTGGGCCTGATGCTTTCACAGTGGCCTTTCCCATGCCACGGCATCCCTTGGGATTGCACCGCTGGCTCCAGGGCTGGGACAAGGCCCTCACCCGGCGTTTGCGTAATCTCAGCCACGCCGTAAATGTGGAGCTGCTGCGCTTTGGGCTTACCCGGAGCCTGATGCCGATGGCCCTGCTCGATGCAGTGCTGGAGGGCCAGGCCGATGCCCAGTCGGCCCCAGCCAATCTGCTGAGCCTGAGCCTGCCCCTAGGCCCCAGGGGCCTGGAGCAAGATTTCAACATGCATGCGGTGTTGTTACGCAGCAGCGACTTTGAATACCTACGCCCGCCCCTGCGCCGGCGCCGGGCCCAGATTCGCCAACTAGACAAAAACCTGCTCAGAATGGCGCGCAGACAGCATCATTGGCAGCAGCGGCTAGCCATTCGCCAGGCCGAACAACAGTGGTTGGAGGACAACGAGCAACCCCTAACCCCGGACCCCTGACAGGGGTACCCCTGGCCCCTGAGTTGGACCTATGGCTCAAGAGGTTGCAGCGCAGCCTCAGCCTCGAGGTGGACCATGGCTTTCAAAACCTCCAGGGTCAACGCTGTCTCTTCAACGAGTTCATTGCCACCAGCTGTAGCCAACCGCCCCAGCAGTTGTTTGCCCAGCACCGCCCTGGCCTGCAGCTCTTTGTAAAACCCTTTGAGCTTTATCCCAGCAAGGATCAAGCCCAGCGCCGGCGCCTAGTAATCCAACTGCGCCAGCACCTGCACGGCCTGCGCAAAGCCCTTGATCCTGAGCTGCCAATCGGTCCGCCCCGGCTTCGCCTCAATGGGCTGCCCCCAGGGCAGGGGGCCCCAGAGCAAATCCTGCAGCTCGACACCCCCCTTGGCCAGGTGAAGGCCATTGGCCCGCGCCTGGCCACTCGGCTGGTGCCCTTGGGGTTGCTGCTAGTGGGTGATTTATTGCGCTACTACCCCCGCGACTATGTGGACTACTCGCGGCTGGTGCGGATTAATGCCCTGCAATCTGGGGTTACCGCCACGGTGGTGGCCAGCGTGCGGCGCTGCCATGCCTTTGCCAGCCCTAAAAATCCAAATCTGGCGATCCTCGAGCTACAGCTGCAGGATCCCACCGGCCGCCTACGAATCAGCAAATTCATGGCCGGCCGCCGATTCACTTCCCAGGGTTGGTTGCAGCAACAGCAAAGGCTCTACCCCGTGGGGGCCCAGGTGGCAGCCAGTGGCCTAGTGAAGGAAAGCCGTTTCGGCCTCAGCCTTCAAGATCCCCTGATCGAAGTGCTTGCCAACCCAGAGGCAGGTTTGCGCTCGGGCGAAATCGGTCGGGTGCTGCCGGTTTATGGGCTCACCGAGGGGCTAATCGCCGAAAAGCTGCGCCAGGCCGTCCAGGCGGTGCTGCCGGCGCTGACCAGGCTCCAAGACCCTTTGGAACTGCGCTGGCGCGAACAATGGCAACTTATGCCCCTGGCCGAGGCCCTCGTCCAAATCCATGGGCCCAGTTCCCGGGAGGCCCTGGAGGCCAGCCGCCGCCGGTTGGTGTTTGATGAATTTCTACTGCTGCAATTGGCCCTGGGCCAAAGGCGGCGACAGTTGCGCCTGCGGCCGGCACCGGTGTTGGCCTTGGGAAGCCAGGGGAGGCTCCTCCAGGGCTTTCTGAAGTTGCTGCCCTTTAGCTTCACCGATGCCCAGGAACGGGTACTCAAGGAGATTTGCCTGGATATGGCGCAACCCCAGCCCATGGCCCGGCTGGTGCAAGGGGATGTGGGCAGTGGCAAAACAGTGGTAGCCGTGGCAGCCCTGCTCTCAGCCATTGATGCCGGCCACCAGGGGGCGCTGATGGCCCCCACCGAGGTGCTCGCCCAGCAGCATTACGAGAAGCTGTGCCAATGGTTGCCCCAGTTGCATGTAACTGTTGATTTTCTCAGCGGTTCCACCCCGGCTCCCCGGCGGCGGCAACTGCTGCAGAACCTGGCCAATGGCCAGTTGCAACTGCTGGTGGGCACCCATGCCCTAATCGAAGACCCGGTGGAATTTGCCAGCCTTGGGCTGGTGGTGGTGGATGAACAGCATCGCTTTGGGGTGCACCAACGCAACCGTTTGCTGAGCAAGGGCCTGCAACCCCACTTACTCAGCATGACCGCCACCCCCATTCCCCGCACCCTGGCCCTGAGCGTGCACGGAGATTTAGATGTGAGCCAGATCGATAGCTTGCCCCCGGGGCGTCAACCGATCAAAACCGAGGTGTTGAGCAGTGCCCAACGGCCCAAGGCCGAGGCCTTGATCCGTGAACAGATCGCCGCCGGTCGCCAGGCCTACCTGGTGCTGCCCCTGGTGGAGGAATCGGAAAAACTAGATCTGCGCTCGGCCATCGACGAACATCAACGCCTCGCCAGCGAGGTATTCCCCGACCTGGAGCTGGGCCTATTGCACGGTCGGCTTTCCAGCGCCCATAAAACCGCTGCGATTGAGGCCTTTGCCGCTGGCCACACGCAACTGCTGGTATCCACCACCGTGGTGGAGGTGGGGGTGGATGTGCCCAATGCCACGGTGATGCTGATCGACCATGCCGAACGTTTTGGCCTAGCCCAATTGCATCAATTGCGGGGCCGGGTGGGCCGTGGCAGCTGTGCCTCCCATTGCCTGCTGATTAACGACAGCTCCTCAGCGCTGGCCAAACAACGGCTCGAGGTGCTGGCCAGTTGCAGCGATGGCTTTGAGATCGCCGAGGTAGACCTAAAGCTTCGGGGTCCTGGCCAGGTGCTGGGCACCCGTCAATCGGGGCTCCCCGATTTAGCCCTGGCCAGCCTCAGTGACGATGGTGCTGTTCTGGAGGAAGCCCGCAGCTTGGCCCAGGCGATTCTGGAGGAGGATCCCAAGCTTGAGCACCATCCAGCCCTGGCGGAGTGCCTTGCGGCCCAGCGCCGCAGCCTTGCCGCCGCCGCCCGCCTGAATTAATCCCATGCCCCGCCCCTGGAGTCCCCTGCCCATCCACGAATGCTGTGAACCGCTGGTGCCGCTCCCCAGGGAGCTGCGCCACTGGCAGCTCCACCCCTATGGCCAGCTGGGGGCCCCCTACCCCGCAGGGGTGGATCCATACCAATTACGCCAAGGGGTGGCCCTCAGGCTGCTGCAGGCCCAGCGGCGGTTGCAGGCCCTGCATCCCCAGTGGGAACTGTTGATTTTCGATAGCTGGCGACCGCTAGCCGTGCAACAATTCATGGTCGACTACAGCTTGGCCTTGCCTGGGGCCACCGATGAATTAGTGGCTGCCCTCTGGGCCCCCCCTAGCAGTGACCCCTTAACACCGCCCCCCCACAGCACTGGGGCGGCGGTGGATCTCACCCTTGCCTGGATAGGTGGGGAACCCCTGGCCATGGGGGGGGAAATAGACGAGCTCGGGCCCATTGCCGAACCAAATCATTTTTACCAAGCCAGCCCGGATTCAGCGGAGGGCCAATGGCATCAACACAGGCGCTGGCTGGCGGCGGCCATGGGCCAGGCTGGTTTTGCCCAGCATCCCGGCGAATGGTGGCATTTCAGCTTTGGTGATCAACTCTGGGCCTGGCGCTGTGGCCAGCGCTGGGCCCGCTACGGAAGGGTTGAGGCCACCTGAAGCATTTGCTTGAGGTTTTCCGCACCTAGCCCATGGCAATGGTCCCCAAAACTGCTGCCCCCCCCTTGATCGCGCCAATGGCGCAGCAGGGGGGTAATGGTGGCTTCCAGTTGATCAAGGGGCAGTTTCTCCAGGTGGGGCTGGGCTAGGCGAGTGAGCCCAGGACTACCACCCAGCCAGAGCTGGTATTGGTCAACGCCACTGCCCACCAGGGCCAATTCGGCCATGTAGGGGCGGGCACAGCCGTTGGGGCAGCCGGTCATTCTGAATAAAATTGGTTTCGTAATTGACTCCCGGGCGAATAGCTGTTCCAAGCGATAGAGAATCTGGGGCAGCACCCTTTCAGATTCTGTGATTGCCAAGCCACAGGTGGGCAGGGCAGGGCAAGCAATGGCATGGCGGCTGAGCAAACTTGTTTCCAGCGGGTTCTGCCAACCCAACTCAGCCAAGGCAGCGGCAATGGTCTCCTTTTGGTTTTTGGCGATCTGACAAAGCAACAGGTCTTGGTTGGGGGTGAGTCGCACCTCCAGTTGATAACGCTCCACCAGCTCCCGCAGGCCGCGTTTGCGCTCCCCCTCCAGGCGGCCACAGAGCAGGGAAAGACCCACAAACCAATGGCCATCCCCCTGGGCATGCCAACCGAGGTAATCCTTTAGCTGGGGGCTTGATTCCTTTTGGGCAGGGGCTATCGGAGCCTCGAAATAGCGACCGAGTTCAGTGCGGAACCAGCTGATGCCCCGGTCTTGGATCAAATATTTGAGGCGCGCATGGCGCCGTTGTTGGCGGTCCCCATGGTCCCTTTGCAAAGCAACCACGGCCTGCACCAGATCAAGGATCTTGGTGCCCTTCACATAGCCCAAACAATCGGCGGTGCGGGCAAAGGTTTCGTCCTTGTTGTGGGTCCGGCCCATGCCACCGCCCACATACACGTTGCAGCCCCGTAGGCGCCCCGCCAAATCCGTGAAGGCCACCAGCCCCAAATCTTGGGTAAGCAAATCAACCGAGTTGTCACCGGGCACGGTGACAGCCACCTTGAACTTCCGGGGCAGATAGGTGGAGCCGTAAAGCGGTTCCTCTGGATCACCACTGGCCAGCAATCCTTCCTGCTGGCGTTTGCGCACCTTGCTGCTGGCCACCGATGGCCTGATTTTGTAACGCTTTTCGCCATCCACCCAGAGCTCTAGGTAGGCGCCGGCTGCGGCCTTGGGCGCCAACAGATCGGCGATGTCATCGGCTAAGCGACGGGCCACCGGATAGCCCTGGTCTTGGAATGGTGCCGCTGGCGCCATCACGTTGCGGTTGATATCGCCGCAGGCCGCCAGGGTGGAGCCCAGGTTGCGCACGATGGTGCCCAGCACCGTCCGCAAGTCGTGTTTTGCGACGCCGTGCAACTGGAAGGCTTGGCGGGTGGTGACCCGCATGCTCCCGGTGCCGAAGTTGTCCGCCAGGCTGTCTAGCGCTAGGTAGAGCTGGGCGGGTATGCGGCCCCCTGGGCTTCGCAAACGCAGCATCATTCCCCAGTCCTTTTCCTGGCCCTTTTGACGGTTATCACGGTTGTCCTGCTGGTAGGAGCCGTGAAACTTCAATATTTGAACAGCCCCTTCACTGAAGTAGGGCAGGTCATTGGCGAGTTCGCTCAGCAGGGGCTCCCGCAGGTGCTGGCTGCTGGCCTTTAGCTGCTCGAACTTCGTGGGGCTGTTGGGAACAACGGTCACAGGCCGGAATGAGCTACTGGGTAGGGAATATCCCCCTGACCCTAAGCAACGACGCGGATCAATTCATAAAATCAGCTACTGCTGAACGCATCCCTTGGCCACGTTCCTACTGGAGATCGGCACTGAGGAGTTGCCGGCGGATTTTGCCCGCTTGGCGCTCCCCCAGCTGGAGCAACTGGTGCAAAGCGATTTGGCTGAGCAACGGCTAGCCCACGGGTTAGTCACCTGCACCAGTACCCCCAGGCGCTTGAGCGTGCTGATTCAAGGGCTAGCCCCTGGCCAGCTAGATCTAGAGGAGGACCGCAAGGGGCCCCCAGCGGAGCAGGCCTTTAAAAATGGGCAGCCGAGCCCTGCAGCCCTTGGGTTTGCCAAGCGTTGTGGCATTGATGCCACCGCCCTAGAGGTGCGTGAAACACCGAAAGGTCCCTTTGTGTTTGCCAGGGTGCGGGAGGCGGGTCGCCCCAGCTCTGAGGTGCTGGCCCAGCAAATCCCCCTTTGGATCCAAGCCCTGCAGGGTCGCCGCTTCATGCGTTGGGGGGAGGGCGAAAACCGTTTTTCTAGGCCCGTGCGCTGGCTGGTGGCCATGGTGGATGCCACCGTGATTCCCCTCACCCTTAGGGGCAGTGACCCGAAGGTGACCGCTGGCCAGCAGAGCCGTGGCCATCGGCTCTGGGCTGAAGCAGTGACGATCGCCTCGGCTGATTCCTATGGAGAAACGCTGGCCTCCGTTGGGGTCGAGGTAAATCGCGCCAGCCGTAGGGCCGCAATCAAGGGGGCTGTGGATGAAGCCGCCGCCCAGCTTGGCGCTAGGCCTGATCTACCCGATGAATTGTTGGACGAACTTACCGACCTGGTGGAGGCGCCGCAATTGTTTGAAGGCTCAGTGGCCGAGCACTACCTCTCCCTACCTGCAGAGCTGTTGGCCACGGTGATGCGCTCCCACCAGCGCTATGTGCCCCTCTACCGCCTTACTGCGGAAATTGATCCCCTCGCCCTAGATGCCAGGGACTCGCTGCTGCCCCGCTTCCTCTGCGTAGGCAATGGCTTAGCCGCCGCCACCGCCACCGTGCGCCGGGGCAATGAAAGGGTGCTTAAGGCGCGCCTGGCCGATGCCGAGTTCTTTGTTCAGGCCGACCGTGCCATAGCCAGCATTGACCGTCGCGAGCAACTGGCTCGGGTCACCTTTGCCGAAGGGCTAGGCAGCCTCCGCGACCGTTGTGAACGGCTGGAGTGGTTTACGGATGTGTTGCTGGAGCTGTTGCCGACAAGCGGCATCAACACAGCCCATGCCCGGCGGGCCGCCCACCTTTGCAAACATGATCTGGTGAGCCAGATGGTGGCTGAATTCCCTGAGCTCCAGGGGGTAATTGGTGCCAAGTATCTATTGGCGGAGGGGGAGCACCGCGAGGTAGCCCTGGCGGTGCTTGAGCATTACCTGCCCCGCGGCGCCGGCGATCGGTTGCCTAGCTCCGGGGCCGGTGCGGTGCTTGCCTTGGCCGAACGGCTGGAACTCCTGCTGAGCATCTATGCCAAGGGGGAGCGACCCAGTGGCTCCTCTGACCCCTACGCCCTGCGTCGCGCCGGTAACGGCCTCCTGCAGATCCTTTGGTCCCAGGGCTGGGGCCTAGACCTCCAGGCGCTGTTGCAGCGGGCTAGCGCCCATTGGGCTGAACTGCTGCCCAATTTCACAGTGGATGCCGCAGCCCTGGCGGGGGAGCTGGGGGAATTCCTGCGCCAGCGAGTGCTGAGCCTGTTGGAGGAAGAGGGGGTTCCTTCAGACCTAGTCCAGGCGGTGGCAGGGGAAACCGTGCCCTTGGCCCGGGTAATCAGTGATCCAGCCGATGCCAGGGAACGGGCGAAACTCTTAGTAAACCTGCGCCGCCAGGGGACGTTGGCGGCAGTGCAGGCCGTGGTGCAACGGGCCTCCCGCCTCGCCGAAAAAGGCGGATTGGCAGTGAATGTGCTTACTGCCCAAGGCGTAGTTAAGTCATCTTTGTTTGAAAAGAGCAGCGAAAGCGCCATGCTCCAGGTGCTTAATCAATTGGAGCCCATTGCCACTGGTAGCGGCCCCAGTCGCTATGCCGAATTAGCTGAAGGTTTGAGCGCTGGGGCAGATACATTGGCTGCCTTTTTTGATGGGGACCAAAGTGTGATGGTGATGGCTGAGGACCCGGAGGTGCGCCGCAATCGGCTAAATCTCTTGGCAGTACTTCGCAATCAGGCCTCAGTGCTGGCTGATTTCAGCCGGATCAACGGCTGAGCTCAGCCTCCAGTTCCGCCTGCAGTTCTTCCTCAGTGCGTACGGCACTATCCACTGGTTTGTAGGCCTGCGGGGCAAGGGCATTGCCCCGTAAAATAGAACCAAGGGTAAGGAAAGTAAGTTTTAGCTGCTGCCAGGGATTCATAATTACAACGCGTTTATATAGGTAGCTGTCAAAGGTTAATCTTTGAACATCTTTGTCGTCACACATTTCCACAAAGGCTTCCCTGGCGGCATCATTACGGTAAAAAATATTTTGAAGGATTTCCAACACCTTATAAGTAGTTCCGTATTTTCGATCCCATTTCTTGAGGTAACCTTTGAGATCCTTCTCTGTGGGTATCCGCTTGCCATTGCCGCTAGTGGCGACAATTTCTTCGGCACACATGCGGCCGCTCTTGGCTGCAAAATAGATTCCTTCGCCAGAGCTCTTAGTTACATATCCGGCGGCATCACCCACTAGGGCCATGCGACCAACAACCCTGCGGGGGCGCGGATGCTCTGGGATTGGATGGGCTTCCACCTTGATAACTTCTCCTTTCAATAGGCGCTTACTTGCCCGTTCGCGAATACCAGCCTGTAAACCCTTGATCAAGGATTGGTTTTCCTGCATCGTGCCGGTTCCCACCGCCACGTGGTCGTATTTAGGGAATACCCAGGCATAGAAATCTGGGGATACGTCAGTACCCACATACATTTCGGCCAGGTCTTCGTAGTAGGCCATTTCCTCCTCGGGTAGACGAATTCTTTCCTGGAAGGCAATGGCCACGTTGTAATCCCCGGCATCCATGGCCTTGGCGATGCGACTGTTGGCACCATCGGCGCCAATGATCAGATCCACCTCCAGGGTCTTGAGTTCGCCGGTGGGGCCACCGCTGCTGAAATCGGCATAGCTGAGGGTGTAAGGCCCCTGGCGTTGCTTGCCGGTGTCCACCGACTGCACCAGCCCATTGATCAAGGTGGCGCCCAAGCCTGCTGCCCGCTCCCGCAGGAAGGCATCCATCACCTCCCGCCGGCACATCCCGATGTATTCATCGCTGTTTTCCAGATGGATATCCACCTCCCGATTGGAAGGTGAAATCATTTTCATGTGCCGCACCTTGCGATCAATGATCGAAGTGGGAAGGTCGAATTCCGAAACCATGCACAGGGGTATCGCCCCACCGCAGGGCTTTGCATTGTCAAGCTTTCGTTCAAAGATCCAGGTTTGAATCCCCGCCTTCGCAAGCACCTCTGCAGCGCAGGAACCGCTAGGACCACCACCAACAACAGCGACACGCAACATGCCTGGGACCTTTTTGACGGGGAATGACGTGGGCTGAAGCTAACACTGCTGAACCGTTAGCTGTTGGTAAGAAGTAAGCCTGGCACTAGGATCTGACAGATTTGTTCGTCACCGGTATGGATGCGTAGCACCCGAGAGGAGCTGCCGGTGGCCCGGCGCCTGAGCCGTACCCCCAAGCGCCGGGAATTGCCGATAGCTCCTGTGGTGCTTTCCACTGCCCTGGCCTTGGGCGGTGGCTTGGCGGTGTTATTTCTGCTCCAAGAGCAGTTGCAACAAAGGTTCTGGGGACCGCCGCCAGTGGCTGGCATCAGTGCAAGGCCAGATTTTCAAGGGCGGCTTTTGGGCCATTTCCCCTATGGCGAGGCTGAGGCCAGCCAGCTGGTGGAGTTGGCCCCAGGCCTAGCACTGTCGAGGGATGCGGCAACGGCCTACGAGCAAATGCGCAGCGCAGCAGCGACAGATGGGGTGCAGCTCACGGTTATCAGTGCCTTCCGGCCCATAGCCATGCAGAAGCAAATTTTCTTTGGGGTCAAGTCAGAGCGCAACCAGAGTGCTGAAGAAAGGGCCAGGGTGAGTGCTCCCCCGGGCTATTCCGAGCACAGCACAGGCTTGGCCCTGGACTTGGGGGACGAGACCATGCCCCAAACCAACCTTTCAGAAAGCTTTGAGGGCACCCCAGCCTTTTTTTGGCTCCAGAACAACGCCCATCGCTTCCACTACCAACTCTCATTTGCCAAGGGCAATCGCCAAGGGGTTAGCTACGAGCCCTGGCATTGGCGCTTCGAAGGCTCAGCTCAGGCCTTGCAGCAGTTTGAGGCAGCCCACCACTTCAATCAGTCTCGCGGACCCTTCTGACAGGCGAGGGGATAGACTAGGCATGTTCAGCACCTCCCTCAGGGTGCGGTAGAGCTTCCGCTAAACACCATCTCCAAATGAGCGCCACCGCTAAGTGCGCCGCGATCCGCAACATTGCGATCATCGCCCACGTTGACCATGGCAAGACCACCCTTGTGGATGCCCTCCTGAAGCAATCAGGCATCTTCCGGGACGGCGAAGCCGTACCGACTTGCGTCATGGATTCCAACGATTTGGAACGGGAACGGGGAATCACAATTCTCTCGAAGAACACCGCTGTTGATTTCGAAGGCACCCGGATCAACATTGTTGATACCCCCGGTCACGCCGACTTCGGTGGCGAAGTGGAGCGGGTGCTGGGCATGGTTGATGGCTGTTTGCTAATCGTTGACGCCAACGAGGGGCCGATGCCCCAAACCCGCTTTGTGCTGAAAAAGGCCCTGGAAAAGGGCCTCCGTCCGATCGTTTTTGTAAACAAAATCGATCGACCCAGGGCAGACCCTGAGGTGGCAGTGAGCAAGGTGCTCGATCTCTTCATCGAGCTGGGCGCCGATGATGACCAGTGTGATTTCACCTATTTATTCGGCAGTGGCCTTGGTGGTTTTGCCAAGCCAGACATGGCTACGGAAAGCGACACGATGTTGCCGTTGTTCCAAGCGATTCTTCGCCACGTACCACCGCCGGTGGGCGACCCAGAGAAGCCCTTTCAGTTGCAAATAACCACCCTTGATTATTCAGATTTCCTTGGTCGGATTGTGATTGGCAAGATCCACAACGGTGTGGTGAAAGCTGGCCAAACAGCTGCATTACTCAAGGATGACGGCAGTGTTAAACGCGGTCGGATCACCAAGTTGCTGGGCTTCCAGGGTTTGCAACGCATTGAGATCCAAGAGGCCAGCGCCGGTGATCTGGTGGCAATTTCTGGTTTTGATGATGTAAATATCGGCGAGACCGTTGCCTGCCCTGATAATCCCTTGGCATTGCCTCTGATCAAGGTGGATGAACCCACCTTGCAGATGACTTTCTGCGTAAACGATTCACCCTTTGCTGGCAAAGAAGGCAAGTTTGTTACTAGCCGTCAGCTGAGGGAGCGCCTCCAGAAGGAATTGCTCACCAATGTGGCCCTCCGGGTGGAAGACACAGACTCCCCCGATCGCTTCTCGGTTAGTGGCCGTGGCGAATTGCACCTCGGCATCCTGATCGAAACCATGCGCCGTGAGGGTTACGAATTCCAGGTTTCCCAGCCCCAGGTTATTTTCCGAACCATCGATGGCTCCCCCTGCGAGCCCTTTGAAACCTTGGTTTTGGATGTGCCTGAAGAGGCAGTGGGCAACTGCATCGAACGGCTTGGCATCCGCAAGGGCGAGATGCAAAATATGGAAACGGGGATGGACAACCGCACCCAGCTGGAGTTTGTGGTGCCCGCCAGGGGCTTGATCGGTTTCCGTGGGGACTTCATCCGCGCCACCCGCGGCGAAGGAATCATGAGCCACTCCTTCCTGGAATATCGCAAGATGCAAGGGGACCTAGACACCCGTCGCAACGGGGTGCTTATTTCCTTCGAAGAGGGTGTGGCCACCTTCTATGCTCTTAAGGGGGCAGAAGATCGAGGTCAGTTCTTCATTACCCCAGGCACCAAGGTTTACAAGGGGATGATTGTTGGTGAAAACAATCGCGCCCAGGACATTGAACTAAATGTCTGTAAGGCTAAGCAGGTCACCAACATCAGGTCCGCTGGCGCTGAAGTTTTAGATACCCTCCAGGCGCCAATTCAGATGAATCTGGAACGGGCCCTGGAATATATCGGTCCCGATGAGATGCTCGAGGTAACCCCAGAGTCGATCCGCCTCCGTAAATTGCCCGCCAAAAAGGCTGCCAAGCGCTGAACTTGACGGATTCGTTCAATGACCCCCGTTTTGTAGCGGGGGTCATTTTTTTTAATGGTGGTGATTGGTATGCCAGCCATGACCTCTTTGAAGAACTTTGGCAGGAAACCGCTGAACCGGAGCGCCGTTGGCTCCAAGGCATCGTTCAAATTGCCGTTGCCTTACTCCACGGGGAAAGGGGTAATAGCCATGGCGCCATGGTTTTACTGGGCGAGGGCCTAGGGAGGTTGCGCTCTGCCCAGGCATCCCCAGCCCATTGGCTGGAGGATCCACTGATAAAGCCCTGCCAACAACGGCTATGGGCCCTGCAGCAGGGGGAGGTTCCCCTTGTAGAGCCCTTGCCCCAACTGATCTTTTCCAGGCCTGAGGACGGGTAGTATGGCCTCCACCAAAAGCAACGGCCCCATGCCGATCCCTGCGTCGGCTCTGGTCCCCCAGCGGCTAGCTGCGCTACTGCTGACTTGGGTGTGGATACCTGTTGCTGCCTCTGCTCAACCCCAGTCACAACCCCAGCCCCTAGTTCAGCCTTTACCCCAGTCTGAACAGCTTTACCCCGCCAGCCCAGCTACCCCAGCCCCAGCGACCTCATCCCCAGGTTCAACATCCCCTGGGGCCGGTCCGTTGATCACTGTGCAGTCAGATCTGCAACAGGCTGATAACACCACTGGGGTTGTAACCGCCACAGGCAATGTCAGAGTCCTTTACCCAGAAAAGAAGCTGGTGGCTACGGCTCGGCAGGCCCAGTACTTCACCAAGGAGGGACGCATAGTGTTGATTGGTGATGTGGATGTGGTTCAAGAGGGGGGAAACCGGCTGAAAGCCCAACGGGTCACCTATTTGGTGGCAGCCGATCGTCTAGTAGCTGATCCGGCCCAGGGTGATCAGGTAAAAAGTTGGTTTCGGATCAAGCGGCAGTCCGCGGTGGTGCCTGCCCCATGAGCCTGGAGCTCCAGTCCGTTGAACTAACTCTTGGGGGCCGCCCGGTTGTTAAGGGGGTGAGTCTGCAATTGCAACCTGGCGAAGTAGTGGGCCTGCTGGGCCCCAATGGGGCTGGCAAAACCACCACTTTCAACTTGGTCACTGGCCTTCTGCGGCCGGACAGCGGTGATGTGCTGCTTGATGGTCGTTCGATCAGGGCCCTGGCCATGCCCCAGCGGGCCCGCCAAGGCATCGGCTATTTGCCCCAGGAAGCCAGTGTCTTTCGCAGCCTTAGTGTTAGAGACAATTTGCTGCTGGCCCTGCAGGAAAGTGGCTTTCCAGCCCCCCTGCGCCGGGCTCGCCTCGATGAACTCATCGAAGAATTTCAACTGGCCCGCTTCTGCCACCGGCGCGGCTTCCAACTCTCGGGGGGGGAACGGCGCCGCACTGAGGTGGCCAGGGCCCTGGCAGTGGGTAAGCAAGGCCCCCGCTTTCTATTGCTAGATGAACCCTTTGCCGGCGTAGATCCCCTGGCGGTTCATGATCTTCAGCAACTAATCACCAGTCTTAAGTTGAAGGGCGTTGGTATGTTGATTACTGATCACAATGTGAGGGAAACCCTTACAATCACAGATCGCGCCTACATCCTCACAGAGGGACAGATCCTGGCGGCCGGAACGGCCCTAGAGGTGGCCGCCAATGCCCAGGTGAAACGCCATTACCTCGGAGAATCCTTCAAGCTGTAATGACAAACACCTCTAATAACCAACCATTTTTAAGCCGTGCTTTGCAAAGGATCCAAGGGCTAAGCCAGCGTCTTTGGCAAAGAATTCCCCTGATGGATCGTTGGCTATGGGCGGAATTAATTGCCCCTCTGCTCTTTGGGGTTGCCGCCTTCACCGCCGTAACCCTTTCCGTAGGGGTTGTATTTGAACTGGTCCGCAAGGTGGCGGAAGCTGGCCTGCCCCTAGATGTGGCCATGAAAGTTCTGCTGCTCAAGTTGCCGGGCTTTTTGGTGCTGTCGTTTCCCATGGCCACCCTGATGGCCACTCTTTTGGCCTACAGCCGCCTTTCTGGCGGCAGTGAACTCACCGCCCTACGCAGCATCGGCGTATCCACTGCTCGCTTTGTACTGCCGGCCCTAGTACTGGCTGGACTAATGAGTGGCCTTACCTTTATTTTTAATGATGCAATTGTTCCCCCCAGTAACCGGGCCGGCTATGTAACGCTGCAAAAAGCGCTTGGCCGCAGCATAGACTCAGAGAAAGGAGAGAATATTATTTATCCCCGCTATGGCAAGGTCGCAGGGGCCGAGCAAAGTGAGAAGGAAAGATTAGTCCAACTATTTTACGCCCGTTATTATTTCGAAGGGGCGATGATAGATGTGACACTCCTTGACTTCAGCAGGCCAAACTATCGGCAAATGCTTAAGGCCAAGCAAGCTCGTTATGATCAAAAACGTGGCAGCTGGGAATTCCTAGATGGAAGCATAATAACCATAGCTGAGAATGGCGGAACCAATACTACTGCTGATTTTAAAAACTATTTCTATCCCCTAAATGGGGCGCCCATAGATCTTGCCGATCTGCCTAAGGATGCCAATAACATGACCGTGGCCCAAGCCCGTGAGGGTCTGCGAATCCTCGAGCAGGCTGGGGACCGCAAGGAAGCTAGAAAACTAAGGGTACGTATCGAGGAGAAGTTTTCCTTCCCTGCCATCTGTTTGGTATTTGGCCTAATTGGTGCGAGCCTCGGCGCTCGACCCAACGGCCGCACCAGCCGAAGCCAGGGCTTTGGCATCAGCGTTTTGCTGATATTTCTGTATTACCTATTGGCATTTGTTTTCAGTTCACTTGGGGTAAAAGGCACCCTGATGCCGTTTGTATCGGCCTGGGCCCCAGTGGGCATTGGGCTAATGGGGGGTCTATGGCTCCTCAGGGACGCCAGCCGATAACCCCGTCCAGCCCCGGGCTGACTTAGACCTAGGTCACTTTGTTTTGCTTGAAGCGGTGTTTAAGGATCCGGTTCTATTGCTTGGATTGCTGGCCTTTGCGGCATTGCTGCTGGCCCTGCCCTTGGCCTTCTGGTCCCTGAGTGGCAGCGATGCAAAGGACGGGGGCAAGGCGGCCCCTGCTGGGCAACTCGTACGGGTCCTGGTGGTAGCGGCAAATCTTTTGCTCACGAGCCAATTGCTCTGGCGCTGGCTGGATTCCGGCCACTTCCCCATCAGCAACCTCTACGAATCCCTTTGCTTTCTTGCCTGGGGTTGCACGCTCACCCAGTTGCTGGTGGAACGCAGCTGGCCCTCCCCCCTGGTGCCAGCGGCTACCACCCCCATGGCGCTCGTTTGTGTGGCCTTTGCCAGCTTTGCCCTGCCCGACAGCCTGCAGAATTCGGCCCCCCTGGTGCCTGCCCTGCGCTCCAGCTGGTTGGTAATGCACGTGAGCGTAATCATGATGAGTTACGCAGCCCTGCTGGTGGGTTCGCTGCTGTCGTTGGCGGTCCTCTGGACCCAGCGGGGCGATGCGGTGGAATTACGAAGCAGTTCTATTGGCACTGGGGCCTATCAGCGGGCCCACCTGGCCAATGGCGGGCCCATAGAACTCCAATCCGTAAATATTGGCCTTAGTGAACGCCTAGACAATCTCAGCTATCGCACTATCACCGTTGGCTTTCTGATGCTCACCATTGGCATCATTAGCGGTGCTGTGTGGGCCAATGAAGCCTGGGGCAGCTGGTGGAGCTGGGATCCAAAGGAAACCTGGGCCTTAATTTGCTGGTTGGTGTATGCCGCCTACCTTCACACCCGCCTAACCAGGGGCTGGCAGGGCCGTCGGCCCGCCTGGGTGGCGGTGGGGGGGCTGGTAGTAATCAGCGTTTGTTATATCGGCGTAAACCTGCTGGGGATCGGCCTGCATAGCTACGGCTGGTTTTTTGATAGTTGATGGCCCCAGCTGCGCCGGGGCCATCGACTAAAAGTCTTCAGTGACTAATGAAGACTGCTTCAGGCGGCCACCATCTCCGGGCGCCGGCTTTGGCGAATTCCTTTGATTGCCTCGGCGTAATCGGGCGAGTTGAATACTGCTGAGCCTGCCACCAGGGCGTTGGCGCCAGCTTCAATCACCTGCCAAGCATTGCTGGCCTTAACACCGCCATCCACCTCAATCCAGGGGTCAAGGCCGCGCTCATCGCACAGGCGCCGCAGGCTGCGGACCTTGTCAACGGCGGAGGGGATAAAGCTCTGGCCACCGAAACCAGGATTCACGCTCATGATCAACACCAGATCACAGAGCTCAAGGCAGTACTCAAGGGTCGATAAGGGGGTGCTGGGGTTAAGTACGGCGCCCGCCTTGCAGCCCAGATCTTTGATCTGGCTGAGATTACGGTGCAAATGCGGACAGGCCTCCACCTGCACGTAGATGTGATCGGCGCCGGCCTTGGCAAAGTCGGCCACGTAACGCTCCGGCTCCACGATCATCAAATGCACGTCCAATGGCTTTGTGGTCACGGGGCGCAGCGCCTCCACCACCAGCGGTCCAATCGTGATGTTTGGCACAAAACGACCATCCATCACATCCACATGGATCCAGTCGGCACCGGCTTGATCCACCGCCCTTACGTCATCCCCAAGCCTGGAAAAGTCAGCTGAAAGGATCGATGGAGCGATCACAAGGGATTTCTGGGTCATCGCTGGGGCAGAGGGGGGGAGCAAATTCTACGTAGTTAAGCGAAGTTCCCCTTGGAAGCGGCGCGACGCAGCTGACCAAGGCAGTGGGGCGCAGCTCTGGCGGCTAGCACTGATACAGTTGCCGCCGCTATAGGCCCAAAGGCCTTAGGCCCCAGTCCTTTTCGCCCCCAAACACCTTGGACCGCACTCTCATCCAGGAACTCCTTGAAGTTGTCGAGCAGGCGGCCATCGCCTCGGCAAAGCTCACGGGGCTGGGAAAGAAGGATGAAGCTGATGCCGCAGCGGTGGAGGCCATGCGTCTGCGCATGGGCCAAATCCAGATGCAGGGTCGGATCGTGATCGGCGAAGGCGAACGCGACGAAGCACCGATGCTTTACATCGGCGAAGAGGTTGGCAGCGGCACTGGTCCCGGAGTGGATTTTGCGGTGGACCCCTGCGAAGGCACCAACCTCTGCGCCAATAACCAGGATGGCTCCATGGCCGTGCTGGCCGCCAGCGACCGCGGCGGCCTCTTCAATGCCCCCGACTTCTACATGAACAAACTGGCTGCCCCCCCGGCCGCCAAGGGCAAGGTGGACATCCGCAAGTCGGCCACTGAAAACATCGCCATCCTGAGCGAAGTGCTTGGTATGCCCGCCAGCGACCTAGTGATCGTGGTGATGGATCGGGCTCGCCACAAGGGGCTCATTGCTGAAATCCGTGCCACTGGCGCCCGGGTGAAACCGATCTCCGATGGTGATGTGCAAGCTGCCATTGCCTGTGGTTTTGCCGGCACCGGTACCCATGCCTTGATGGGCATTGGTGCTGCCCCCGAGGGGGTGATCTCCGCCGCGGCCCTGCGGGCCCTCGGTGCCCATTTCCAAGGGCAACTGGTGTATGACCCCGCCGTTGCCCAAACCACTGAATGGGCCGACTACACCAAGGAAGGCAACATTGCCCGTCTCAATGAGATGGGTATCACTGATGTAGATAAGGTTTATGAGGCTGAAGAATTGGCCTCCGGTGAAAACGTAGTTTTTGCCGGCAGTGGCATCACTGACGGTCTGCTTTTCCATGGGGTGAAGTTTGAGAAAGACTGCACTCGCACCAGCAGCCTGATCATCAGCACCCTCGACAACACAGCCCGTTTCACCGACACCGTGCACATCAAGGAAGGGGCGAAGAGCATCGCCCTTCGCTGAGTTCTGCCATAGTCGGGGTTGGGCATCGGCTCGACCCCGGTCATCGGCCCTCCCCCACCTGACGCATGCACCTAGCCGTCGTAGGGCTCAGCCACCACACGGCTCCTGTTGAGATCCGCGAAAGGCTGAGCATTCCTGAGCACTCCCTACAGAGCTCCTTACAAACCCTGCGATCCGACGAGCAGGTGCTGGAGGCATCGATCCTTAGCACCTGCAATCGCCTCGAGATTTACAGCCTTCTCCGGCAACCCCAAGAGGGGGTTGCCGCCATTCAAAACTTTCTTTCAATTCACAGTGGCCTACCTGGGCAGGAATTAAATCCCCACCTTTTTGCCCTCCACCATGAGGAGGCCATTCAGCACCTGCTTCGGGTGAGTGCCGGCCTAGACAGCCTGGTGCTGGGGGAAGGACAGATTCTCAGCCAGGTAAAAAAAATGTATCGACTGGGGCAAGACCACCAGTCGATTGGCCCAATCCTCAACCGCCTCCTAAATCAAGCTGTTAGCACTGGCAAGCGGGTTCGCAGCGAAACCAACCTTGGTTCCGGGGCTGTTTCTATTAGTTCCGCTGCAGTGGAATTGGCCCAGCTGAAGGTGGGCCAGGGCCAAGGGCTTGATGAGCTCGTATCCCTCTGTGATGAACAAATAGCTGTGGTGGGCGCAGGCCGCATGGCTCGACTGCTGATTCAGCACCTCCAGGCCAAAGGGGCCAGGCGACTGGTGCTAATCAATCGCACCGTTGCCAAGGCCGAAGCCCTCTCCGCCGACTTCCCAGACCTGCCGATCCGCTGCCTGGGCCTCGATCAACTGGACGCCCAGCTCCAGGACTGTTCCCTGCTCTTCACGAGTACCGGGGCTGATGAACCCCTGATTAATTGCCAACGGCTCAACGGGCTTAGGCGTCGCCAACGGCTGATGTTGGTGGATATCGGCGTGCCCCGCAACATCAGTTCCGATGCCGGCCAGGCGTCAAATGTGCAGTGTTTTGATGTTGATGATCTCCAGGAGGTTGTGGAGCGCAACCAGGCGGCCCGGCGGGAATTGGCCCTGCAGGCCGAGGTCTTGCTGGAAGAGGACCAGCGGGCTTTTCTGGAGTGGTGGGATGGCCTTGAGGCCGTACCAACAATCAACCGGCTCCGCCGTCAACTGGAAGATATCCGTGAGCAAGAGCTGCTTAAGGCCCTAAGCCGCATGGGACCAGATTTTTCCGAGCGCGAACGCAAGGTGGTTGAAGCCCTCAGCAAGGGGATCATCAACAAGGTGCTGCATGGTCCCACCACTGCCCTTAGGGCCCCGCAACCCAGGCTCCAACGGCTCCAGACCATGGATTCCCTCGAACGGCTATTCGAGCTAAAGAGCCAGGGGGAAGCCAGCGACGGGCCCAGGGACGGGGCTAAATCCAGCTGACTTGCTACAGGTCCTTGCCGGTTAGGGGGAGGCTCATTCAGAGTGCATTCGGATGATCGGATTGCATGAAAAGGGTTCTGGGCATCGTGCTGGGGGGCGGGGCTGGCACCCGTCTATTTCCGCTCACGAAGATGCGGGCCAAGCCAGCTGTGCCCCTGGCCGGCAAGTATCGGCTGATCGATATCCCTGTCAGCAACTGCATTAACAGCGGGATCAACAAGATCTATGTGCTGACCCAATTCAACAGTGCCTCCCTCAACCGCCACATCAGCCAGACCTACAACCTCTCCTCAGGTTTTGGCCAAGGCTTTGTAGAGGTGCTGGCCGCCCAGCAAACCCCGGATAGTCCTAGCTGGTTTGAAGGCACCGCCGATGCGGTCCGCAAATACGAATGGTTATTCCAGGAATGGGATGTGGATGAGGTGTTGATCCTCTCGGGGGATCAGCTCTACCGCATGGACTATCGCTTATTCGTAGAGGAGCACCGCCGCAGTGGCGCCGATGTAAGCGTTTCGGCGCTGCCGGTGGATGCCGAACAGGCTGAGGGCTTTGGCTTGATGCGCACCGATGAGTCTGGCTGGATTCGCCAGTTCAAGGAAAAACCGAAGGGCGCAGAGCTGCAGGAAATGCAGGTGGATACCGCCAGCATGGGACTCAGTGCCACGGAAGCAGCCCGCAGGCCCTATCTGGCCTCGATGGGTATCTATGTGTTTAAGCGCGATGTGCTGTTCAACCTGCTTAAGGAAAACCCTGGCGCCATTGACTTCGGCAAGGAGATCATTCCCACGGCCCTGCAGAACGGTCTGCAACTCCGCTCCTATTTATTTGACGACTACTGGGAGGACATCGGTACGATCCGAGCTTTCTACGAGGCAAACCTGGCGCTCACGGCCCAACCCCGGCCAGCCTTTTCCTTCTACGACAAGAAATTTCCGATCTATACCCGCCACCGCTTCCTGCCGCCCTCCAAACTCCAGGACGCCCAGGTGACTGAATCGATCATCGGTGAAGGTTCCCTGCTCAAGGCTTGCAGCATCCACCGCTGCGTACTCGGCGTTAGAAGTCGGATTGAAAACGAAGTGGTGCTGCAAGACACCCTGGTGATGGGCTCCGACTATTTCGAATCCGGAGAGGAACGGGCCCTGCTGCGGGAGCGGGGGGGCATCCCGATGGGGGTTGGCCAGGGCACCACGGTGAAGCGGGCAATCCTCGATAAAAATGTTCGCATTGGTTCGAACGTGACCATTGTGAACAAAGACCATGTGGAGGAGGCCGACCGCCCCGAACACGGCTTTTACATTCGCAATGGCCTGGTGGTGGTGGTTAAAAACGCCTCGATCGCCGATGGGATGGTCATCTGACCCAGCCGTAACGCTTGGGATCCCAGACAGAAGCGGCGCCTTAACCGGCGCCTTAAGCTCCCCGCGCCAAACTGGGGCCTAAGCCAGTTGAAGCTTCAAGCCATGGGTAAAGGGCATTTTGGATTGATTGGCCTGGGTGTGATGGGTGAAAACCTTGTGCTCAACGCTGAGCGCAATGGCTTTTCCAGCGTTGTTTACAACCGCACAGCCCAAAAAACCGACGACTTTCTGGCCGGTCGCGGGGCTGGCAAGCAAATCAGCGCCGCCTACACCCTTCAAGAATTTGTAGACAAGCTGGAGAAGCCGCGCCGGATCCTGATGATGATCAAGGCGGGGCAACCGATCGACGACACCATTGCCAGCATTGCCCCTTACCTGGAGGAGGGGGACCTGTTGATCGATGGGGGCAACTCGCTCTTCACCGATACCGAACGGCGGGTGGCTGAGCTGGAAAGCAAGAGTTTTGGCTATATCGGCATGGGTGTATCCGGAGGTGCCAAGGGGGCCCTGGAGGGGCCAAGCATGATGCCGGGCGGCACCCGCCAGGCCTACGACGCCATCGAAAGTTTGGTTAGCAAGATGGCGGCCCAGGTGGAGGACGGTCCCTGCGTCACTTACATCGGCCCGGGCGGCTCAGGCCATTTTGTTAAGACCGTGCACAACGGCATTGAATACGGCGTGGAGCAGATCCTTGCCGAGGCCTACGACCTAATGAAGCGGGGGGCAGGGCTCACAGGTAGCGAAATGGCCGATGTACTCGGTCAGTGGAATAGCTCAGAGGAACTCTCCTCTTACCTGGTGGAAATCACTGAGATTTGTCTCCGCACTAAAAATCCTGAAGACGGCGGCGACCTGGTCGAGAAGATCCTCGATATCGCTGGACAAAAGGGCACAGGCCTTTGGACCGTGATCAGCGCCCTCGAGCTCGGAGTGGCAGTGCCCACCATTTATGAATCTGTAAATGCGCGGGTGATGAGTTCCCTGCATGCTGAGCGTCAAGAGGCTGAAAAGCTCCTGCATGGCCCAGGGCCCATGGCCCTCAACGTTGGCAGCACCAGCGATGGCATGGCCCCCCTGCAAGACGCCTGCGTGCTGAGCTGCATCGCCAGCTACGCCCAGGGCATTGCCCTGCTGGAGGAGGCCTCACGGGTACACAACTACCAGCTCAACATCGCCGCCATCGCCCAAATCTGGAAAGGCGGCTGCATCATCCGGGCCCGGCTGCTGAAGCGCATCCAAGAGGCCTACAACCACAACAGCGAGCTGGCAAATCTGATGCTGGATCCCTGGTTTGCGGAACAAATCCAGCGGCGGCTCCCAGGCCTACGCCAAACGGTAACTGAGGCGACCCGGGCAGGTATCCCTGTCCCTTGCTTCTCCGCTTCCCTCAATTACATCGACAGCTACCGCACTGGCCGCCTGCCCCAGAACCTGGTGCAGGCCATGCGCGACTGCTTTGGTTCCCATACCTACAAGCGCATAGACAGGGCGGGTGATTTCCACACCGAGTGGTTGCCTTGACCAGTTACCAACTGATTCAGCTGCCAGATCGCCAGGCCCTAGCCCAGCGGGCCTGCGAGTTAACAGCCCAGGCCATTGACCTGGCCCTGGTCCAACGGGACCGCTGCCAGGTGGCCCTGGCTGGGGGCAGCACCCCAGAGCAGGCCTATCACCTCTTGGCTAGGCAGCATCTTGCCTGGGACCGGGTGGATCTGCTGTTGGGTGATGAACGCTGGGTGGATGCCGCGGATCCCCTCAGCAATGCCCGGATGGTGCGAGCCAGCCTGCTGGCGGCCGGCCCTGGCAGTAAAGCCTGTTTCCATCAGGTCCCCACCCAGATGGCAAGCGTTGAAGAGGGCACAGCTAGCTATAACCAAACTGTGGAACAGCTCTGTGGCAGCTCTCCCCCAATCCTCGACCTGGTGTTGTTGGGGCTTGGGGATGATGGCCACACGGCCTCGCTATTTCCTGGTACCGCAGCCACCAGAGTTACCGACCGCTGGGTGACCCATGGGGAAGGGAAGGGAATTCCAAGGGTGAGCTTCACGGCACCGCTGCTGTCTGCCGCCCGCCAGGTGATTTTTCTGGTGGCCGGATCCGCTAAGCAGCAGGCCCTCAGCCGGCTCTTGGATCCAAACGAAACTCCAGAGCGCACCCCGGCCAAGTTGGTGCAACCGAGCACTGCCATCCTGGTGTTGGCGGATGCAGAGGCCTGTGCGGCTTTGGGCTGAACTGATGACTTTGTTGATCGCCAGCGGCGATGGTTTCAGCGGCTGGACCAGCCTGAATGACACCGTTATGGGGGGTCGCAGCCAGGGCTCCTGTGGGGTTACCAGCGCAGGTTTACTGATGGAATCCCTGGTGGTGGCCGAAGGTGGGGGCTTTGTGAGCTGCCGTTCCCCCCGTTGGCAGCCCCCCCTTGATCTCTCGGGCGCTAAGGCCCTGGCCCTTGAACTGGAGGGAGATGGCCGCCGCTACAAGCTGGCCGTGGCCCCCGGGGACCTGGCCGGTCGCCTGGGTGATCTAATCCCTGGGGGGCTGCGCTGGGTGGTGGACTTCGACACTGAACCCGAGGGTATTACCCGTGTAAGGATTCCTTTTGACCAGCTGCGTCCCACCGTGCGGGCTAACCCCGTGACAATGCCTTTATCCCTATCGCTCAACTTCAATCCCGCCCGAGTTAGCCAGATCCAGATCTTGCATTCACGCTTCAGCGATGCCGGCAGCGAAAACCCTGGGTTTCGAGCCGGGCCCTTGCGCCTGCTAGTGCGCCGGATTGAGGCTGTTCCCTAGGTGCACTAAGAAACTCGGCATAGATGACAGCAGATTGGTTACCAACGGCTGATCAGTTTCTGGCCCAGGCAGAGCTTCTTCAGCAGATTTGTAGGGCAGCGGATCTCAGTCGTCCCGGCCTTAACCATGCAGCCGTAGCTACCGAGCAGGAAGCTCGCAGTTGGAACCTGAGGCTTGAGGTGCGCGATAGCCAAGGTCAGCGGATCCAGAGGGAGGATCTGGAGCTGGAGCTCTACGGCTCAGCCCTGGATCCATCTTTGCAATTGGGCTGGCTCCATCAACCAGAACAACCACTTCTCTGGCAGGGTCGCCATCCGGTATGGATGGACGCGAGCAGTGGGAATCGCTGCGAACGGCCAGAGGGGGGTATCGCATTGGAAACCCTGGCCAGGCGCCTGCGGGCCCAATTGGTAGGGGCTTAAAGGTCAGTTACGGCCCCTTGGCTGCTGCAGCCCACCAAGCGAGCGTACTTTCCCAGCACCCCCCGGGTGTATCGAGGCAAAGGTGGAACCCAGGCCGCCCGCCGCCGCTCTAGTTCTTCGGCATCCACATTTAATTGAATAAGTAACTTGTGGGCATCAATGCTGATACTGTCGCCCTCCAGCACCAGGCCGATGGGTCCGCCCACCGCCGCCTCAGGGGCCACGTGGCCCACCACCATGCCGTAGGTGCCCCCAGAGAAACGACCGTCTGTTATCAACGCCACTTTGTCACCTAGGCCCTGGCCAATAATCGCAGAGGTGGGCGACAACATTTCACGCATGCCAGGGCCACCAACCGGACCTTCGTAGCGCACAACAACCACATCTCCTTCTTTGATCTTGTTAGACAAAATTGCCGCTAGGCAGTCTTCCTCACTTTCGAACACCCGCGCTGGGCCCGTAATAATTGGATTTTTAACGCCACTGATCTTGGCAACACTTCCCCCAGGGGCCAGATTTCCTTTAAGCACCGCCAGGTGGCCCTTTGCATAGAGCGGATTTGAAAGAGGTCTAATTACATCTTGATTCGGATTTGGTACTGAGGGCACAGGCGCCAAAATCTCACGGAGGGTCTTGCCTTCAATGGTCTTGCAATCACCATGTAGAAGGCCTGCATCAAGCAGTAATTTCATCACCTGGGGTATCCCACCTGCCTGGTGCAGGTCTGTGGCCACATAGCGACCGCTGGGCTTGAGATCGCAGATCACTGGCACCCGCTGACGAATCACTTCAAAATCGTCAATGCTTAGGGGAACATCAGCACTGCGGGCGATGGCCAAAAGATGTAAGACTGCATTGGTGGAGCCGCCCACAGCCATAATTACGCTGATGGCATTTTCAAAGGCCTCGCGGGTAAGCAGATCCCTAGGCCTGATATTTGCTTTGATTGCCTCCACTAATACCTCCGCAGAGCGGGCAGCACTATCTGCTTTCTCAGCATCTTCCGCAGCCATGGTTGAGCTATAGGGCAAACTCAAGCCCATGGCCTCGATGGCTGAGCTCATGGTATTAGCGGTAAACATGCCCCCACAACTTCCCGCCCCAGGACAGGCATTTTTCTCAACATCAATCAGCTCTTGCTCATCAATTTTGCCAGCTGTAAACTGACCCACCGCTTCAAAAGCACTTACAACAGTTAAATCTTTTCCCCTTAATTTTCCAGGTTTTATTGTGCCACCATAAACAAATATAGCCGGAATATTCATTCTTGCCATGGCGATCATGGCGCCTGGCATGTTTTTATCGCAGCCCCCCACTGCCAGCATGGCATCCATGCTTTCACCATTGCAGGCAGTCTCAATGGAGTCAGCAATTACCTCCCTAGAAACAAGGGAATATTTCATCCCTTCGGTACCCATGGAGATGCCATCACTAACCGTGATAGTGCCAAATAGCTGGGGCATCGCCCCGGCCCCACGGGCTGCCTGTTCCGCCCGTTGGGCCAGGTCATTAAGCCCCATGTTGCATGGGGTGATGGTGCTGAAGCCGTTGGCTATGCCGATAATTGGCTTATTAAAATCACCATCCCCAAAACCAACTGCCCGCAGCATCGCCCGGTTGGGACTGCGTTGAATGCCCTGGGTGATGGCGCTGGAACGGAGGGGGGCCATGGGAACTGAACCACTGGCACCGATCCTTACATTGACTGGGGGGAGTCTGGAGAAAGGTTCTCCAGCTGACGCCGCACATCATCAATGGCCAGATTGAGCCGCTGCACCCTTTCCTCCAGGCTTTCCTGGCTGTGGGGCAGGGAGCTGTGGGGCCCCGTGGGCGGTAGGGCCCGCAGGCGCCTCACCTGCTGGCCTAGGGCCTGGCGTCGCTCCGCCCGGGAGAGCAGCCACCAGGTGAGGCCCGCCGCGCCAATGGCAGCTCCGGTGAGGGCGCTAAGAAGAATCGAGCTGGAGCTGTCCTGATCGGCCATGGCAGGACCTGAAGATTGCTTCAGGTTAGGAAGTCTTCGGCATGGGTACCGTAAAGCCGATCGCCGGCATCACCCAAGCCAGGCAGAATGAATTGATGCTTGTCCAGGTCGGGGTCAATACAAGCCGTATAAATCGTGAGCTCAGGGAATTGCTCAGCTAGGCGCTTAAGGCCCGGGGCCGCAGCCAAGGCGCAAATCACCCGCACCCTTTGACCGGTGACGCCCAACTCAGCCAGGGCTTCCAGTACCAAGGCAAGGCTGCCGCCGGTGGCGAGCATTGGATCAAAAATCATTACCCCCACCCGTTCACCGATCTGCTGCGGCAAACGGTTTAGGTAGGTGGATGGCAGCGCCGTTTTTTCATCGCGCACCACTCCCACATGGGCCACCCGGGCATGGGGCAGCACCTCTTGGCCCCCGGCCCAGAGCCCTAGGCCTGCCCGCAGCACAGGCACCACCAACAGCGGCACGCTGGAATCCATCACCTGGCCGGCGCAGGCCGCTAGGGGGGTATGGATTTGCACGGCCTGGTGGGGCAACCAATCCCGGGCCGCCTCATAGGTGAGCCAGCGGCCCAGCTCCTTCATGGCAGAGCAAAACAGCGGTGAGGGGGTATCCCGATCGCGCAACACCGTTAACCAGTGGGCCACCAGGGGATGGGGCGGAACAATTACGCGCAAAGACATGCTCATGGGCCCGCAGCGGCCCAGCCCCTGCCATACCTTGGGCAAAAAGCCTAGGGGCAGCCATGACAAACCAACCAACCAGGCAGCCAAGGGGAAAGTCAGTTTTCCTATCTCGCATTGGACTGATCGGCTTGCTGCTGGCCTTAGCGCTGGGGGCAGGATTACTGCACCCTGCCCCCAGCTGGGCGATTACGGCACCGGAACTTCGGGGGGCAAAGTCGCTGCAAAACCTGAAAGCAGACATGCATGGCATGAATTTGCAACAGCAGGAATTCCTTAAGGCGGATTTACAGGGGTTCAATTTCAGTGCTGCAGATCTGCGGGGTGCTGTTTTCAATGGCAGCCAGCTCCAAGGGGCAAACCTGGAGGGGGCAGATCTAAGGGATGTGATCGCCTTTGCCAGCCGCTTTGACGGCGCAGACCTGCGCCAGGCCAGGCTCGACAACGGCATGTTGTTACAGAGCCATTTTCGGGATGCCCTGATCAGCGGGGCAGATTTCAGTGATGCTGTACTGGACCAACCGGAGCAAAAGGCCCTCTGTGCCAGGGCAGAGGGGATAAATGCCGCTAGTGGGATCAGCACTGGCGAGAGCCTGCGCTGCCGCTGAGCAGTGCTTACCAGGGGCTGGTGTTACGGTCTGGATCCGGCTTTTTGGGTGTACACCCAGGAAGAAAACGGGGAAAGACCGGTGAAACTCCGGCACTGTCCCGCAGCTGTGAAGGTCCCTTGGGGCCCAGTCAGAACGCCCGCCGGCTTTAACCCCACCATCCCCGGCGCGGACCGGCCCATCGGATGACCAAACATTTTTCTGCTTCGACCGCCATTGGCGGAGCAGGCCTTGCTTCAGTTTTAGCGCTTTCCCTAGGGGAGCCCGCTTCCGCCCATCACCTGATGGGTCTTTTCAAGCTGGGGCCCAGCCCATTAACTGGGCTGCTCAGTGGAGTGATGCACCCCCTGCTAGGACCAGACCACCTGTTGTTTCTGCTAGCCCTTGGGCTTGTGGGCCTGCAGCAGTCGAGCCGCTGGCTACTGGGCCTACTACTAACCGGGTTGGCCGCTGCCGGCCTCGGCATTTGGTTGCCAGGCTTTCCAGCCGCTGAGCCCCTTGTCGCCCTTTCCTTGGCGGCAGTGGGCCTGGTGCTGTTGGATCGGCTGCCCCGCTGGGTGCTTTTCCCTGCCATTGCCCTGCATGGCTACGTACTGAGTGCCTCGGTAATCGGCTGGGAGCCAACACCCCTGCTGTTTTATTTCATTGGTTTGGCCTTGGGCCAGGGTCTGCTGCTGCTCTGCGCCGTTCGGCTGGTGGGTCCCTGGGCCCAGACCTGTGGCCCTGCCAAGCTGAGGCTACTGGCAGGAATCCTGATTGGCGTAGGGGCCAGTTTCGCCTGGACAAGCTTGGTGCCCTAACCATGCTTAACGGCAACTCAGCTTTTAAATCAAATCGCCTGCCTGTCACAGTTGTGACAGGCTTTCTTGGGGCAGGTAAAACCACCCTATTGCGCCAATTACTGCGCCAAAGCGGCCTGCGCTTAGCGGTGTTGGTGAATGAATTTGGTGAGGTGGGAATCGACGGCTCGCTGTTGAGGTCCTGCGGAGCCTGTGATGAAGAAGGCCAGCCAGCCCCTGTGGTGGAACTGGCCAATGGCTGCCTTTGCTGCACGGTGCAGGACGACTTTCTGCCAACGATGGAGTTGGTACTGCAACACCAGGAGCGCCTAGACGGAATCGTGATCGAGACCAGCGGTCTGGCCTTGCCAGAACCACTATTGAAAGCATTCCAGTGGCCCCAGATTCGCCATCGCACCAGGGTCAATGGAGTGGTAACCGTTGTTGATGGCCAGGCCTTAGCCCAAGGACGGGTCGTGGCCGATGCCGACGCCCTAGAGCGTCAACGGCAAGAGGACCCAAGCCTTGACCACCAGACCGCCATAGATGAGCTGTTCCGCGAACAACTTGAGGTGGCTGATCTGGTGTTGATCAGCCGGGCAGACCTGCTGAGCGCCCCTGAACTAGATCACGCCAAAGACTGGCTGCGGCAACAGCAACTGCAGGTGCAGGCGCTGCCAGTGCCCTGCTTGGCCATGGGCCGCGGAGCCATTGATCCCAGCTTGGTGTTGGGTCTGGAGCGCCAGGATGGAGAGCTCGAAGAAGAACAACCCCACGACCACAGCCATCCAGAACTGCAGGCAGCCTCCCTGGCGGTGGAGGGGCAATGGCAACGGGAGTTGCTGGAGCCAATCCTGCAAAACGCCATTGAACGGATGGGACTATTGCGGCTCAAGGGTCGAATTCCAGTGCGTGATAAAACCTTGCCCCTCCAAATTCAGGCCGTGGGCAGGCGGCTGGAATGCTGGTTTGAGCAGGATGAACTTCCCCAATCCAGCTTGCAGTTGGTGATGATCGGCGTAGCCCCTGACCGTGCCTCCCTCGAGGCGGAGCTGCGGGCGGCTCTAATCCAGGGGTAGAGGGCCTCGGGCGCAGAGCTGCCCCCAGCAGAGGGCTTCTGGCGGTGGGCCGTCCCAGCGGGGTTCTGCGCGCTGCCAAGGGCCCTGGTTAAGCCTCATTTTGACTTTGCCACTGCCGTCGTGCACAAAGGACCAGCGTTGGTTCCCCACAAGCACCTGCCAGCGACTACCGGGTTCCTGCACTTCCAGCTCACAGGCACTCCAGGCCCTAGGCCCCACCCTGCATTCAGTTTTCAGCCACGGCTCCTGGCCCAGGTCAGGGGATTGGACCAGGGCCGCAGCCACTAGCAGGGAAAGCAAGGAAGCCAAAGCTCAGCATGGGTCTCATCAACACCATGCACAGCAATGGCGCAGATGGCAGCCCTGGCTGCGAGGATCTCAATAATTGCCTTGGCCGATTGCCACGCTTCATTGCCCGGGTGCAGGTGCAACTGCGCCCCTCCGTATTGGATCCTGCCGGAGAGGCCACCCGGGCGGCTGCCAGCCGGCTGGGGGTAACTGGTCTTCAGAAACTACGGATCGGCAAGGCTGTGGAAATGGAATTGGAAGCCGGCAGTGCCAGCGATGCCCGGGAGCAACTGAGCTTGCTCTGTGATCGTCTTTTGGCTAATCCAGTCACTGAAAACTGGAGCCTGGAGCTAGAGGAGCTGACCCCATGACGGTCGGCATAGTGGTATTTCCAGGATCTAATTGCGATCGGGACATGGCCTGGGCCCTGGAGGGCTGCCTGGGGCTAGCCACCCGATTCCTCTGGCATGGGGACAGCGACCTGGGCGGGGTGGATGCAGTGGTGTTGCCCGGTGGCTTTAGCTATGGCGATTATTTACGTTGTGGCGCCCTTGCTCGCTTCGCTCCACTGCTCAATGAGGTGGCGCAGTTCGCAAAAAAAGGCGGTCCGGTGCTCGGCATTTGCAACGGCTTCCAAATACTTACCGAAATGGGGCTTTTGCCCGGGGCCCTCACCCGCAACCGGGAGCTGCATTTTCGCTGTGAACCCTGTGAATTGCGGGTACAACCAGGCAACAGCCATTTTCTGAGGGGTTATGGGCCAGAGCAACTCCTGCAGTTGCCGATTGCCCATGGGGAAGGCTGCTATCAGTGCGATCCAGACACCTTTTCAGCCTTGGAACAGGGGGGGCAAATTGTGCTGCGCTATGCAAAAAATCCGAATGGTTCCCTGGGAGATGTGGCTGGCCTGAGCAATGCAAAGGGCAACGTGCTCGGTTTGATGCCCCATCCAGAAAGGGCCTGTGACCCGTTACTGGGGGGCATCGATGGCCGCCAACTGCTGCAGAACTTAGGGAGCTAAAGCCCACCCCCAAAGGGGTGGGCCAGCCATGGTTAAGTCCTGATTTTCTGATCAGCGCTTCAGTTCACCGCAGCAAAGAAGTCCTTGCTACCCACGGGGTCGGGGTTCATGGTGCGGTCGCCTGGGGTCCAGTTGGCTGGGCACACCTCATCGGGGTGGGCTTGAACGTGCTGGAAGGCCTGGAGCACCCGCAGGGTTTCTTCTACGTTGCGGCCCACGGGCAGGTTGTTGATGGTGGCGTGTTGCACCACGCCCTGGGGATCAATGATGAACAGGCCGCGGATCGCCACACCGGCGTCCTCATCAAGAACGTTGTAAGCCCGGGCGATTTCCTTCTTGAGGTCTGCCAGCAACGGATAGTTCAGGTCGCCGAGGCCCCCCTCCTTACGGTCGGTTTGAATCCAGGCCAGGTGGCTGAACTGGCTGTCAACGGAGACGCCAAGCACTTCGGTGTTCTTGCTGCTGAATTCGCTGTAGCGATCGCTAAAGGCAATGATCTCCGTGGGGCAAACGAAGGTGAAATCGAGGGGATAAAAGAACAGGACCACGTACTTGCCGCGGTACTGGGAGAGGCTGATCTCCTTGAACTCCTGATCCACCACTGCGGTGGCGGTGAATTCGGGGGCCTGCTGGCCAACCCGCAAGCTTCCGTTGCTGGTCATGGGAGGGGTCCTGAAGGGTGAGACAAAGCACCCGCATATGCGGAGTCACTTCGCCTAAGGGGCAATGACAAATTATCACAGGCCCGCGGCCAACGGGGCCTAAACTCAGTTCATTGCTTTGGGAGTACAGGCTTGAGTTGGGATCCCGCACTGATGCGTAAATACAACGCCACCGGTCATTTTCGCCTGCTCAATCAATTGCGCTCCGAGTTGAAAAGCCAACCGATCATTAGACAAGAGCGCCAGGCTGAGCCCACCGGTCGCCAGGGGTCGCCAATTCGCACGGTGGAGGTGCGTCCCCAGGGCTTCCAGGGGGGCCGCAGCCGACGACCGTTGCAAGTTTCTGCCTCAGACTCTTATTCCCGACCCAGTGAAGCCAACAACAGCTCAAGTTTTCGTGATCGGCTCAACGCCATAGACATGCGCTGACGCAAGTCGCAGCCATTACTTACCTGAAACACAATTGCAGAAAAGGCAATTGTGAAAAAAGCAGTTGAAAAAGGATTTTTGATGGGTGGAATGGCTCGGGGGAGACTTGAACTCCCGACCCCGGGGTTATGAATCCCGTGCTCTAACCAGCTGAGCTACCGAGCCTCGGCAGCCCATGAGCATAGGGGATGATCAACCCCTGGCTGAAAGGAAAGCCAAAGGGTTAACAGCTCCTGTTCCAGGGGGATGGATCTCGAAATGCAAGTGGGGACCTGTGCTATGGCCGGTGCTACCCATCAAGGCCAGGGTAGTGCCCTGGGCCACGGTCATGCCCTTTGAAACCAGTAAACGACTGTTGTGGGCGTAGCGAGTCACAGTTCCATCCCGGTGGGATAGCTCCACTAGGTAGCCATAGCCACCATCATTCCAACCAGAGCTGAGCACCACTCCGTCGGCAACGGCAACAACGGGCGTACCCACGCTATTGGCAATGTCGATACCTTTATGCATCCGCCCCCACCGCCAGCCATAACCAGAGGTCATGGTGCCAGCGGCAGGCCATTGGTAGCTGCCGTAATTGCGTTGGGAAGGCTGTGGGGAGCCAAAGTCGGGGAGCTGGGGCCAGCTGAGGCCGCCGCTGCCCCCAGGGAGTATGGCCAGCGACATGCGCGCCCGAGCCGGCTGCAACAGCCGCACGGGTGTGTCTACGGCCAGCCTTGCCAAGGGATTCATGCCTGGGTTTAAGCGCACCAGTTCGGCGAGGGGTAATTCGTAGCGGGAGGCAATCTTGGAAAGGTTGTCCCCGAACCGTGCCACCACGGCTTCCCGGGCCAGGGCAGCGCGGCTGGGGGGAGAACGACGCAGCTCAGACTCGTCGAGGGCAGCCACCAAACGCAGGTTTTCTTGGGCCCGCTGGGGCAGGGCTATCCAGTCGTTGGAAGTAAAGCGATGGGTTGGCTCTGTGTCGTTGAGCTGAGCCAGTCGCTCGCTGGATAGCTCCAGCTGCTGGGCTAGCTGGTCCAGGGTGACATCAAAACGGACCCGCACCCAGATTTGGGCTCCTTCGGCGCTGGCCAGCAGCACCACCGGGGGAGGGGGGGCGATGCGATCAGCTTCGGTGTGGCCTGGAATCCCTGCAACCACCAGCAAAGATGCAGGTGATATCAATGAACCAAGCAAAAACAGCACTGAAGGCTTCATGCATCAAATTCAAACAACAGGCCCCCGGGAGAAGCCAACATCTCGGGGACGGCCAGAGATTACACCACTGGGCAAGGGAGTTCAAGTGCCTAAGAAGACAAAATGCGCCGAAAAAGCAAAAATCTCAGTCCTGAACAGGTTTCTGTATCTTTCGCAACGCTTCGAATAAAACAACAGCAACGGCATTAGAAAGATTGAGACTGCGCACGGCGGCACAGGACAGTGGCACAGATAGAACAGTGTCACACTCCCCAAGGGCATGGCCGGGCAGGCCACTGGATTCAGAGCCAAAAAGCAGCCAGTCATCGGGCTGGAACATATGGTCTAAATATGAGACTGAAGCGTGGCGACTTAGGCCCACCAGGCGTCCCCTCTGGGGACGACGGAAGGCTTGAAAGGCTGACCAGTCCCCATGGCGGTGGAGTTGCACATGGGGCCAATAGTCGAGGCCGGCCCGTTTTAACTGGCGGTCATTAATCTCAAAACCAAGGGGATCGATTAAATGCAGGGCTGTGCAGGTGGCCGCACAGGTGCGAGCCACGTTGCCTGTGTTAGGCGGAATTTCCGGGGCTAGCAGTACCACCTGGGGCATGGGTCTTAGGGGCGTGGGGGCAGGGGGGTGGCCAGTTGATGTAGGGGCAGAGCCTGGCCATCGAGCACAAGCCAGCGCTGGCCGCAAAGGGATGCGGTGTCTCGGGTTAAACGTCCACAACGGTCCCTGAACAAGCCCCCCACAGCAGTGGGGGGCACCACTCCCCAACCAACTTCCTCTGCCACCAACACCGTTGGCGGCAATCTGTGGGCCAAAAATCTAAGGAAATTTGCCTGGCACCCCAGCCAGTCAGGCTCTGAAAGCGCTAGGTGGTGGGCCACCCAGCTGCCGAGGGAATCCAGCAGCACCAAATGGTCTGCAAGCTCTGAAGAGGGATGAAAGGCTTCAACTAGATCTGCCCCCACCTCCCTCAGTTGCCAGGAGCTGGGACGCCGCTGGCGATGGAGGGCCAACCTTTCCTGCCAGGCAGCATCACTGCCATGGCTGCCACCGGTGGCCACATAGACCACTGGGTAAGCGTCATCCATCTGGCTAACCAGGTGTTCCGCCCATTCACTCTTGCCGCCCCGGCTAGGGCCGCTAACGAGAATGCAGTTAGCCGCCACCATTCATATTGCGCAGGGTGGCCACGGAAGAAGGAGATACACGATTGAGGTAACGGAAGATCCAATACTTAAAGATTGTTGCCAGAATAACTGGAAAAGTAGCTATAAATAGATCAATAAATTTTTGCTGGGCAGGCAGACCAAGATGCTCGGATATACCTTCTAGCAAAACGGTCCAACCCTCAGGACTGTGAAAGCCCACAAAAATATCTGTAAATAGAATGATCACAAAAGCCTTGGCGCTATCACTGAGGCCATAAACCGTCTCGTCTAGGAAACCGCGCAGTACCCTCAGCTCCTCCCTGCCTAGCAGGCAGACAAAGACAAATCCCAGTAGGGCGAGGCCATCTGCCAAAACATTTTTTATGGCATTTGTACTTTCCGAATCAGCCTCCTCCTTGAGCTTGGTGGCTTTTTCAGCCAATTTTTCGCGCAGCAGCTCAATGGAGGGCGCTTCCCTGCCCTCCAGCAAAGCTGCAAATTCAATTTTTTCCTTGTAGATCCTTAGCTGATCAACTGCGAATTCCTCCAGACGCGGCTTTGTGTAGCTCAAAAAAGCCACCTCCGGTGCCACCCGATCCACCAGGGGGGAAATCAGGTAGCTACGCGAAACCTGCTGCACCAGCAACGGCACTAGCACTAGCAACAAAAGAATTCGCAGGGAAACAAGGGTGGAATCCCTGCGCCGGCGAAAGCCAGCTACCACGCTGGCCTCTGCCTCCGGATCCAGCTGATTTCGCACCTTGTCGAAAACACTCAGCAAACTGCGGGGCACGGGGTCAGGCCGCCGCGTAAAACCAGGTACATCGGCGCTGCCGTAACGGCGAACCACCGCTTCGATCAACTGCAGCTGACGCAATTCCTGGCTGTCTAATTCAGCCCTGTGGCGCTCAATGCCAGCAAGAAGCTGGCGACAGACTGAAATGGCTACGCGAAATCGCCTAAAAATCTGGGCCTGGGTGGGTTTCGGCAGGCCCAGGTCCACATCCACCCGCACTGGGCGATCGTGGAAATACTCCAGTTCCAAGCCCTGAATCATTAGGGCAGATTCATAGGCGTGTTCCAGGTCGCTGCTCAGGCCTAGGGCCTCTGCCTTGCCAAAAGTTCCTAACCAATCGTTCAAGCCCATAGCTGGCCGGTGATGCCGGCCCCATGATGGCGCCCGATCAACGGGAGAACACCCACCAAGTGGCCATCGGCACAACCGTGCCCACCGTCAAAAGGACAATCAACCAGGTGCGGGCATTGCTAGAGGCGGTTTCCTCAGCGCTAGGAACATTGCTCACCACAGCAATTTCCTCGGCTTGGGGGGGAGGACCCGGGTCCTCAGCACCGGCAAGGACGGTACTTAACCGATTCAAACCATCCACCAGGGCCTGGCGGTAGAGACCGCCGTCCCGCAGGGGTTGGGCCATGGTGGTTTCAGCTGTACTTGTAAGCAGTGATTGGGGCAAAAGGGGCTCTGCCTCTCTGTCGCCTCTGATGGCAGCACTATTTGATTTGGTTTCAATCAAAACAACGATCTGTGCATCATCTGGGCTTTGCCAGCGCTGGAGCAGCTGATCGCCTAGGTCAGCCAAGCTGAGCCCATAGTCGAGGCGCCGCAAGGTAACAAGCCTGGCCTGCACATGGGCCTGCTCAAAACTGAGTAGCTTGTTTTCTAAGTCAGTCACAGTGGCCCTACTAAGCACCTCCGCCCCATCCAGCACATTGCTGGTGGGGGCACTGGCCGGGAAATCCGCTGCAGCCACAGCCCAGGCGGGGCCGCTGGGCAAGAGCAAGCCAAACAACAGAAGCAGCAGCGAAAGAATCCGAGGTAGGAGCGGCATCGGAAGCGAGGGCAACGACATATGGATTAGGGATAAATTCTGACGCCTAATGGGCCTGATCTCAGGCCAGGGCGTCCCGGTGGAGTACATCCATCACCTCGAGGATTTGCTGGGCACGGCCCTCAGGCAGTTCCAACCCCGTGGCTAGCTGATCAAGGAAAGCCAGCTCTTCCGCCTCCAGCACCCGGTCTACCCGCACTAGTTGAGTGGCCACCGCAAGGGCGGTTTCCCGTTGCTCAAGGTTCAGTTGGGGCAATGCTTGCCTTACCAAACCCTCGGTGCCCTCCTGGCGCCAGAGCAACAAGAGCCGATCAAACAAGTCAACGAGAACGTCCTCATCCATCGAGCTGTAAGGGGTACGAAAATCCAGTTCAACCCTCAAACTGCGGGCCTCATCCCGGCCTAGGACCCCGTCGCTAGCTACGGCAGCCAAACAAATGGCAGCAAAAGACTCGGCGGTGTTCATGGCTAGAAGGTTTGGAACCCCTATTTGAAGCCCATTGGGGCGGGATGCCAGCCTTTTTGTAGAAAGATCATGCCTATGCCCCCCTCAGCCCGCCTTGCCTTCAGCTGTGGCCTGCTGGGCCTATTCCTCACGGTGCTGAATCAATTCAGTGCCCAGGGGCTTAGCGAAGCTCTCAACCCCGCCTTCAGTCGCTCGGGAGTGTTGGCAGGGGTTATGGCCGTAGGACTGATGTTGGTGGGGCTGCTATGGACCCAGGCCCAGCCACCCCCTAGGGAGCGGGTTTCCCTTGGCGGCCGGGAGGGCCTGGAACTCGCAAATGAGCTGCCAGAGCACCTGCGCCAAGAATTGGCCTGGGGCAGCACGATGCTGCTCACGGCCACCCCCGCCGCCGCCTTGGTACTGGTTTGGGATGAACGGGTTTTGCTGAGAAGGGGTTTCTTGGCAGAAGAACCCTTTCAAGAGGGACCGATCAGTGCCAGGGCCCGCAGTCAGCAAAAGCTGATTTCTTTGGTGAACCTCAATTTGTATCCAGGGGCCGGCGAATTCAGCTACCTGCCAGAGGGAATACCAGCGGTACTGCTTTACCCGCTTGGCCAGCGGGGTTGGCTAGTCCTCGGTGGCTGGTCAGTGCGTTGCTTCAGCCAAAGTGACGAACGCTGGATTGAGGGCTGGGGGGCAAGGGTTAAAACTGCACTGGAGGCCCTTGGGGCTTAGGGGAGCCCGCCCCAGGGGCGAAACGCAGTTGAGTTTCCACCCGCTGGCCCGGCGCTGTGAACAACACGGTGCCATCGGGGCCACTACTGCCCTCCAACCGTTCGGCTCGGGTGAGCTGTTGAAGTTTGTCTCGGTGTAATTGCACAGAACCTTCGGCCAAAAGGGCGCCGCTACGCCAATTCCAGCGGCAGCGATCAGCTTTTAACCATTCCCCAGGCTGGCGCAAAAAACAATCGCTTCCCACCGAAACAATCTGCTGGCGATCCAGTAATTCCAAGTTGCTTCCAGACACATGCAGTTTGCGGATCTGCCCTTGGGCTGGCTCAGCACTGGTAACCCGCTCAGCCTCAATCCACCAGCGGCTACGGCCCGCCTGGATTTGGATTTTAGCCGCTGGGTCTTCTAAGAAAACTGGGGCGAGAAAGTCAAGCCACTGCTCCCGGGTGTTGCCCTCAAGGCCAGAGGCAGTGAGTGAGCGTTGCTGTTGCTTTTGCCTTTGAACACTTCGAATCGGACCTGCAGCTTTGAGCAGGCCGGTTTGTGTATACCAATCGGCGCGACTTGTTAGCAATTCAAGGCTGGGGAGACTGCGGTGGGATTGCTGACGCCGCCACTGGCGCAGCAGCGGTTGTTGGCGCAATTCCAGCAGCTCCTGCTTGAGGTGAAAGCGCGCCTTACCTGCGGTTAGCCGTTGGCTGGGGTCCTCCGCCATCGGTGCCCCAAGTAAGTCGATCGTGTCTTTACTGGGACGCCAGATGGCCTGCCGGCCGGTAATCACCAGTTGACGGCCATCAAGGCTGACAAGCCGAGCTCCCCCTAGCAGTTCCACCTGCTCTCCGTCGTTGTAAACCACGCCCCGGGGGGCGGTGATCCGGTAGTGGGGTTTACCTTTACGAAAAAGCAGGCCGACCGGTTTCTGAACTAATGCCTGGCGATCGTTGAGTTTGTAACGCGCTTTAGGACTCTGCAATTCCCATAGAGGTTGACCTTTCGGATCATTTTGGCGCAGGCGCAGCGAACGAAACTGAAATGGCTCTGGCTTCTCCTGCTGTTCCACAGGCGATACACATCCGCCTAGGAAAGCCACAAGCAATAGAGGCGACAAAAGTCGCCCCCATGCACCCTTGGGGGTGTTCAAAGGGGATCCTCCAGTTCTAAACGCTGCAGAATTGGGCTCGGTTCAGCCAGGGGCTGGCCAGGATTCAATTGCCCCCACTGCAACTGCCCCTCCCAGGCGCCACAGGGGGCAAGGCCAAGCTGGGCCAGTAGGCGAGCACTCAGGTCTGGCAACAAAGCTGCCAGCAAAACTCCCACCAAGCGGGTGGTTTCAAGCACAGCATAAATATCTTGCGCCACCTGCTCTTGTTGGTCAGGTTTCTTAATGGCTGACCAGGGAGCTTGCTCACTTAGATATCCATTGGCTGAAATTGCCAATTGCAAAACATCCTGGGCAGCTTTATGAAAGGCCAGTTGCCCATAGTGATCGTCGAGTTGGGAAATAACCAGGGCCGCCCCAAGGGCCAAGGGATGCTGGTCATCAGGGATTTGCAGGGGTTTAGGCACTCCGTCAAACCACTTGCGGGCCATGGCAATAGTTCTGTTCAGCAAATTGCCTATGGTATTTGCTAAATCATTATTAACTAGATCAAGTAAACGCTGCTGCTGGATATCACCGTCATCACCGAATTGAATATCGCGCAATAGGTACCAGCGCAATGCATCGGCGCCACAGCTGTCCAGCAGGCGCTGGGGATCAAGGGTATTACCTAAAGACTTACCCATTTTCTGCCCCTCTCGGGTTAAAAAGCCATGGCCAAATACCGCCTGCGGTGGTTCAATACCCGCCGACATACACATGGCAGGCCAGTAAACCGCATGGAAACGCAGGATGTCCTTGCCAATCACGTGCAGTTGAGCCGGCCAACCTCCAGCCAGGGCCTTATCTAGATCAGCTGGTTCATCGGGACCTAGCAAAGCTGTTATATAACCAAGCAGTGCATCGAACCACACATAAAATGTGTGGTCCCCATGGCCAGGCACTGGAATGCCCCAGGGCAAATTTAAACGAGAAATCGAGAAATCTTTTAAGCCACCTTTTACGAAGCTCTCAACTTCGTTGCGGCGAGTGGCAGGCCTGATAAAATCAGTTTTGCTTATCAGAGTTTCAATTCTAGACTGATAACGGGAAAGCCGAAAGAAGAGATTGCTTTCATCGCGCCACTCAAGCGGCTTTTGGTGGATTGGGCAATCGGGGGCAGTGGCGCCGGCGGGATCATCTTTGTACTCCTCGCAGGCAACGCAATACCAGCCCTGTTGACGGCCCTCAACGATGTCACCATTGGCCTTAACCCGCTCAAAAAACTGGGCCACCAGCTGCCGATGGCGGGGGTCGGTGGTGCGGATAAAGCGGTCATTACTAATGCCCCAAGCAGCCCAAGTGGCCGCATAGGCAGCACTGACGTTGTCACAGTGCTGCTGGGGATTAAGGCCAGCAAGTTCGGCGGTGCGTTGAATTTTTTGACCGTGCTCGTCACAGCCAGTGATAAACATCACCTTCTCCCCCCGCAAGCGCTTGAAGCGCGCGAGGGTATCAACCGCCAACGTCGTATAGACACTGCCGATATGCGGCCGGTCGTTGACGTAATAAAGGGGTGTTGTGAGGGTGTAAGTCATCGGGCGGATCTTAGCCAGCCAAGCTCAGCCAAGCCCTATGAAACGAGCCAGCACCGCCTTTTTGCCCATCTTGGGTCATTGCCATGGCAACTAACCAGCTGAAAGTTCCGGTGCTCGTGCTTGGCGGCGGCACTGGCGGCCTAGCGGCAGCACTGCAATGTGCCCGCTCTGGCACTGACTGCCTCCTGGTAACGCCAGGGCCCTGGCTGGGGGGGATGCTTAGCAGCAGTGGCGTTTCAGCCCCCGACGGCAACGAACTTAGTGCCTGGCAAACGGGCCTCTGGGGGGCGCTGCTGAGGGAACTGCGGCATCGCATTCCTGAGGGGCTTGACCACAACTGGGTGAGCTGCTTTGGGTTTCAGCCAGCCCAGGCGGAGGCAGTGCTGCAGGCCTGGGTGAGCCAGGCCAGTCAGCTGCAATGGCTGCCCAACCTGGCACTGAAGGAACTGCGCCGCCGCGGCGATCGACTCGAATCTGCCCTGTTCAACGATGGCGATCATTCGCTGGAGGTGAATTTTGAACTGCTGGTGGATGGCACTGAATTAGGCGAGAGCCTCCCCCTGGCTGATCTGCCCTATCGCCTGGGCTGGGAGGCCCAGGAGCTCTGGCAGGAGCCCAGTGCCCCTAGCCAGGCGCGCCTAAGCAGCGAAGCCTTTTTCCTGGAGCAGCCGGTGCAGTCCCCCACCTGGGTGGTGCTGGGCCAGTGGCAAGGACCCTGGGATCACCAGCTGGCCCCAGCGAGCTTGGCGCGCTGCCTCAGCTACGGCCGGCTGCCCGGCGACCTGGTGATGCTCAATTGGCCCCTAAATGGCAACGACTGGCATAACGATCCCGGCGCCGCCTTCAGCCCAGACCCCTCGCGGCGCCTGCGTCAGCAGCAGGGGATGCAGGCCCACAGCCTCAACTATCTCGAGAGACTCAGCCAGGAAAGCGGCGGCCGCCTGGGCCCGGCCCTGGCCTTCCCCGGCGACCGCTGCCTGGCCCTCCAGGCTTACTGGCGCGAAAGCCGACGCCTAATCGGCTGCAGCACGGTGCTGGAACAGGACCTACTGCCGGGCTCCCCCAACCGAGACCAGCGCCGCGAGAGCATCGCCGTGGGAAATTACCCCAACGACCACCACTACCCAGGCAGCGACTGGCCCTTAGCCCCCAAAAGCCAGCCCTGGGGTGGCCGATGGAGTGGCACGCCTTTCTGTATTCCCTTCGGGGCTTTGCATGGGCCCCAGGCCCTCAACCTGCTGATGGCCGACAAGGGGATCAGCGTTAGCCATATGGCCAGCGGGGCCACCCGCCTGGGGCCCTTGGTGCTGAATGTGGGCCAGGCAGCAGGGTTGGCCGCCGCCCTTTGCCAACAAAAATCCCTGCTCCCTGGCCAGTTACCAGTGCCAGAGTTACAGGCTGCCTTGCTGGCAGATCCCCTCGCCCCCTCTGGCCCAGCCCCATTAATTGATCTGCCTTGGCATGACCCCCGATGGCGTCAGGCCCAGCAGCGCTGGCTGGAGGACGGGCCCACAGAGGCGGATTCCTTAGCCGGCGGTAGCCCCGCCGAGGCTCCACCAGAACCTGGGGAGGAGGAGGTTGTGATGGAGCTCAGCATCGAGGCTGCTGACCGCTGGTGGGGTTGCAGTGCTGGCCAGCGCTGGCCCCTGATCAGCCTCGAACCCGCCGTTCAGGAGCGAATCGCCTCCTTCAATGGCAAAAACTTGCGCCTAAGGGGGCGGCCCAACCCCTGGGGGCCCTGGTGGCGGATTAACCGGCTATGCCCGTGAGCCTCAGCAGATCCTGGTCAACGGCCACTGCCTCCAGCTGCACCAAGAGGCGATCCCCTGGCTGCAGCTGCCCCTGAAGCCGCACGGGCAATTCCATTGCCCAGGCGTCTAAACGCACTAAGGCCAAACCCTCATCGGCCCGAAGCCAACGCAATAACAGCCCCTCCTGGGGGGCCACCCCCCCAGGGGTAGCCTCCAGCCACTGGAGTAGGGCCAAACGCTGGTCTTCCCGGGCAATTTGATTGGCCTCCCGACCTAACCGGTCTAAGGCCTCCAACCAGGGCCCCAGGGCTGGGGCAGCCAGGGGCTCGCCGGGGATGGCGCCGCTGTGATGGAGCCATTGGCGATGGGCAAGTAAATCGCCGTAGCGGCGAATCGGTGAAGTCCACTGCAGGTAGGCCGGCAGCCCCAGGGCGCTGTGGGGGCCAGCCTGGGCATGGATCCTGCTGCGCCCCAGCCCCAGGCGCTGGTGGGCCCAACGAACCGGTCCGATCGGCAAAGCCTGAAGTGCTTCGGGGGCCAGGCTGCTATTGCCCTCCTGGCAGCGAAAGGGCATTGCCAACCCCTGCCCCTCAGCCCAGGCGGCCACGGCGGCTCCAGCCAGGATCATGGCTTCGGCCACCAGCTGCCGGGCCGGGCCGGGCTCACTGATCTCCAGTGCCAACGCGCCAGCTTCACGGAAAAGCCGCCCCTCCGCCTGCTCCATGGCCAGGGCCCCCCGCTGCTCCCGCCAGTGGCGCCGCCGCTTCAACAGTGCCTCCAGCTGGGCTAAGTCTGGGTCTTCCGGGGGGGCGAGCTCGATTAATTCATCGGCGTCGGCGTAGGTGAGGGCGTAGGTGACCCGGATCCAACTGCGCAGGATCTCGCATTGCAGCACTTCCCCCTCAGCTGACAGTTCCAGCGCCACACTCACCGCCGCCCGCCGCTGGCCGGCCGTGAGGCTTAAGGGGCCAGCCCCTAAAGCCAAGGGAACCATTGGCCGCAGGCCAGCGCTGAGGTAAAGGGTGGTGGAACGGCGGCGGGCCTCCAGGTCAAGGATGCTGTCCGGCTGAATCAGGCGGTGGGGATCAGCCACATGGACCCAAAGCCGTTGGCGGCCATCCTCCAGTTGCTCCAGGGAAAGGGCATCGTCCACCTCCTGGGTGTCGGCATCGTCAATGCTGAAGGCCCGCAATTGGCTGAGCTCGCGCCGGCCAGCGTCGCCGGGTTGGGGTTGGTCACTTATCAGCAGTAGTTCTTCAGCGGCGGCGAGGCAATCGTTGGGAAAACTGGCAGCCCAAGCAGATCCCAGCAAACCAAGCGGTTGGCCCTCCGGCAGGCGACCCAGGTCCACCAACAGCGGTCGCAGGGCGTGGTGGCTGCCATCCCAGCCGGCCTGGCGCAGGGCCTGGGCCAGATCCACCGGCAGCTGGGCGGCGGGATCCCCCGAGGCGCCAGCCGCCGCCAAGGAATCAAGCAATTCAAGCTGCTGGGCCTGGGGGGACCCCGGCAGCGGTTGGGGTAAGCGCTGACGCTGGCGGATCAGCTGGAGAAAATGGGTTTGGGCCTGCTGAACCAGGGCCTGGCGCCGCCGATCACGCCGTAGCAAGCGGAGATCCTGGGCATGGCGCCAAAGGATCTCCCCCTTACGAAGCCGAAACAAATCCTGGGCCCCGGCCAAGGCCAACCAGGCGGCGGCCAGGTGAAACGCCTGGGGTTGACCATGGAGAAGCCGCGTGAACTGCGGCAGGTCTAGGGGCTGCTGCGGCTCAGGCCGCCGGGCCTGTTCAGTCCAGGCGGTGGCCAGAAGATTGCCGCTGAGCGGAGCTGCCTGAAGGGCTTCCTCCAGGGCCGAAGGGGGCCAATCGGCCGCTGGCGCCACAGAAGAAAGCTCCCGCAGGGGAACCCCACGGGAGCTGGTGCTCCGGTCGATGGCAAACCGCAATAGGGCTTTGCCAGAACGAACTTCAACGATTAAAGCCAGCGCTGGCTGACGCTCAGCGCTGTAAATCCCAACCAGATCTCCGGGCTTCACAGTCTGGGCTCAGCCCCGCCCCTCAACCTTCGGGGTTGACGAAGGGGAGCAGGGCCATGATCCGCGCCCGCTTCACAGAATTGGTGAGGTCCCGCTGCTGCTTGGCGGTGAGACCGGTCATCCGACGGGGCAGCAACTTGCCACGCTCGGTGATGAATTTCTTGAGCAGGTCAGTGTCTTTGTAGTCAATGGGATCGCCGGGCTTAATCGGCGAAAGACGCTTTTTAAAGAAGGAACTAGACATGGAATGGGTGGAGGGAAATTCTGGAAAGGTTCAGCTATTGCTGCCGAAGGCAATGCCAAGGGAAATCACTTGATTTCCTTATGAGGCGTCGACTTATTGCAGTGGGGGCAGAACTTTTTGATCTCCAGCCTTTCGGTGGTGTTCCGGCGGTTCTTCTCGGTGGTGTAACGGGACACCCCAGGAGTCCGCTTGGCGGGATTGGACCGGCATTCGGTGCACTCGAGAGTGATCACGATCCGGACGCCCTTGTTTTTGGCCATAAGGACGTTGCGCCGCTTGTGCTTGGCGGTGTGACAATCCAGCAGCTTAACGGATCGACTGTCAGCGCTCTGTAGGATCCGCGGGCCTTGGAAACCAGCCCATGAGGGTGTCGCTGCAGTGGCTCAGGGAGCTAGTTCCCTTTAGCAGCGACCCAGGGGAACTGGCGGAACGCCTCTCCCTGGCTGGGTTTGAGGTGGAAACCGATGAGGATCTGGCGGCCCAGGCCCAGGGGGTGGTTTTAGGCCGGGTTCTCAGTAAAACTGCTCACCCCGATGCCACAAAGCTGAACATTTGCGCGGTGTCCATCGGCGGCAGCGAGGCGCTGCAGATTGTTTGCGGCGCCCCGAATGTGCGAGAGGGTATGGCCGTGGCCGTGGCCACCCTTGGCAGTTTTTTGCCTGCGGTGAATCTCACGATCAAACCAGCGGTACTGCGGGGGGTAGATAGCTGCGGCATGCTCTGCTCCTTGGCAGAACTGGGCCTCCAGACCAGTGCCGAAGGCCTGGTGGACTTGGAGGAACTGGCAAAAACCAGTGGCCGACCCCTGCCCGAACTAGGCGAAGCGGTGGCCCCACTGCTCGGGCTGGATGATCGAATTCTTGAGTTGGCAATAACCGCTAACCGTCCAGACGGGCTCTCGATGCTGGGCATCGCCAGGGAGGTGGCCGCCATTGAGCAGGTGCCCATGCAGGCCCCTGGGGTGGTTGCAGGCCCAAATGCCAAAGGCCTTGACCCTGGCCCCTTCAGCGCCCACAGCAGCCTCTTTTCAATCACAGCTCTAAGCGGGGTAACCGTTGCTCCCTCCCCCGCCTGGTTACAACAACGGCTGGAGGCCGCTGGCCTGAGGCCGGTGAACAACGTGGTGGATATCACCAACCTGGTGATGCTCGAAACCGGCCAGCCCCTGCATGCCTACGACAGCGAACAGTTGGGGAATGCTGGTGCCGAAGCTTTTGGGCTGCGCCTGGCCAAAGCCGGCGAAACCTTGGTGAGCCTCGATGGCCAAGAACGCCAATTAGATCCCCAGCACCTGCTTGTTACCCATGCAGATACCCCAGTGGCCCTCGCTGGCTTAATCGGTGGCAATGGCAGTGCCGTTGGGCCGGGCACTCGCCAGATCTGGTTAGAGGCAGCGGTGTTTAACCCCACCGATGTGCGCCGCAGCAGTCGCAGTGCCGGCCTGCGTACGGAGGCTTCCTCTCGCTTTGAACGGGGGGTGGCCAGGGCTGCCACCGTTGCGGCCGCCGACAGAGCTGTGAACCTGCTCCAAGCCCTGGCCAGTGCCAATCTCGGCGACCGCTGGCTGGCCCAGGTGGAGCAACCAGAACCCGGCCCGGTGCTTCTGCGGCGTTCAGCCTTGGAACGGTTGCTAGGACCCCTGGCCGGTGAAGACGGTTACGAGGAGATTGATGACGCCACCGTGGAGGGGATCCTGACGCGGCTGGGCTGCAGCCTGCAGCTGGATGGGGAGAACTGGTTGGTAACCGTGCCCCCCTCCCGGCAACTGGATTTGTTGAGGGAGGTGGATTTAATTGAGGAGTTGGCACGGTTAATTGGCTACGACCGCTTCTGCAGTCACCTGCCCGATCCGGTAGAAGCAGGCGGCCTCGAGCTGGAGGGGCAACTGCTGCGGCGCCTACGGGCCGCCCTGAGGGGGGCAGGCCTTCAGGAAATCAGCCATCTATCGCTTGGGGCCCACGACCCCAACGCCGAGCACCAGGTGGCCTTGGGCAACCCCCTCCTGGCCGATTACGGCCACCTGCGCACCAACCTGCACCAAGGGCTTATCCAGGCGGCCGCCAGAAATTTGCAGGCCTCCCAGCCAGGCTTCTGGGGTTTTGAAATCGGCAAAGTATTTCGGGTACGCGAAGGCCAATACGAGGAAGATCAGCGGGTCAGCGGTTTGATTTGTGGGGAGCGGCGCTCGGAACGCTGGAGCAGCAGTGGCCAGCCCCAACCCTTGAACTATTTCCAAGCCCGGGGCCTGCTGGCCCAGGGTCTACGGGAGCTTGGGCTGGAGCTCCAAGACCGCCGCTGCCAGGACGATCCCGAGCTGCACCCTGGCCGGGCCGCCCAACTGGTACTAGAAGGAAAGGTGATTGGCAAATTTGGCCAGCTGCACCCGGCCTTGGCCTCTGACCAAAACCTGCCAGACGCCAGCTACCTATTCGACCTAGCGCTCCCAGCACTGCTGAGCGCCGCCAGCCGCAGCCACCGCTCCTGCCCCAGCTTCAGCAGCTATGCAACGGTGCCTGCCAGCGAAAGGGACCTGGCCTTTGTGGTGGCGGAAACCACTGAGTTGCATAGCGTTTTACAAAGCATCCGTAAAACTGCTGGCCCCCTGCTGGAACAGGTGGAATTGCTAGATCGCTACCAGGGACAACCGATTGCGGCCGGTTTCTGCAGCCTGGCGGTGAGACTGCGTTTCCGCGATCCCAACAACACCCTTCGCGATGAACAGGTGGAACCCCTGGTGGAGAAGGTGCGCGCCAACCTTGAAAAAAGCTTCAAGGCTGACCTGCGCTGCTAGCCAGCACTACTAACCAGCAGCGCCAGGGCTTCGCAGTGGCTGGTTTGGGGAAAGAAATCAAGGGGCTGCACTGATTCCAGTTTCAGTTGGCCCGAGGCTGTGAGGCGCTGCAGGTCCCTGGCCAAGGTGGCTGGGTTACAGCTCACGTAGGCGACCCGGTTAGGGGCCTCCTTGGCAATGGCTGCGCAGAGGGATTCACTCAAGCCCTTGCGGGGCGGATCCAGGAGCAGGGCATCAGCCATGGGCAGCCATTCACCTAGCCGTTCATCAACGCCTGCGGCCACGAATTCGGCATTCTCCAGGCCATTGAGGCGGGCATTATCTCTGGCCCGCTCAACGCTGCTGGCCTGGTGCTCGATGCCGATCAGGCGAACCCCGGGGCTAAGCAACGGCAGGCTGAGGGTGCCGATCCCACAGAAGCCATCGAGGAGCACCTGGCCTGATTTGAGCTGCAAACCGGCGCGCAGCAGGGGGATCAACTTTTCCGCCTGGGCAGTGTGCACCTGGAAAAAGGTGTCCAGGCCGATCTGAAAAGTGCGGTCGGCGAAGCGTTCTAGCAGCCAGGGGCGCCCTGCCAACAGCTGGTTATGGGGCCCCAGCAGGGTGTTGGTGGGCTTGGGCTGCAGATTTAGCACCACCCCCACCACTTGGGGCCAGCGTTCCATCCATTCCTCAGCGAGCACCTTGGCCTCATCAAGGGAGGCGTCACGCACCACCAGGCCCAACAGAATTTCGCCGCTGTGGGCGCCAATGCGCATCACCAGGTGGCGGAGCACCCCGCTTCGGGTTTCTTCGTTGTAGGGGGCCCAGCCCGTGGCTTCGAGATCCTGCTTTAGCGGTGCTATTAGGTCGTCGAGGCGGGGATCCAGCACTGGACAGTGGTTCATATTCACCACGTCATGGCTATGGCGGCGATAAAAACCCGCCTTGAAGCCGTGGGGACCCGACTGGATCGGAATAATTGCGCGGTTTCGATAGCCCAACACCGCCTCTGCCGCCAGGATTGGCTCGACCGTGATGGTCAGGCCCCCCAGGCGGGTGAGCGATTGCTGAACCTTCTGTTCCTTCCACTGGGCTTGGGCCCGATCGCTCCAATGCTGAAGGCTGCAACCGCCGCAATCCGCCGCCAGAATGCAGGGGGGCTGGCGCCGTTCCGGTGAAGCTTGGTGCAGGGTGCGCAGTTCACCGCGCAACATCCCACGGCTGCCGCCCACAAGGCGAGTCTCCACCCGTTCACCGGGCAAAGCACCTTCAACAAAAACGATGCGGCCCTCCGACTGGCCAATGCCATCGCCCTCGTTACTGAGGTCGCGGATCTCCACATCGAGGAGATTGGGATGGTCTGGGGAATGGGTCACCCCCTGACCATAAAGCGGGGCGTTACAGCTGAAGGCGAAACAGCACTCATCTGGCGGTTCTGGCCCAAGGGTTGGATAGAATCTCATAGGCACAGGGGCTGCGATGAGCGTTGTTCGCGATCTGATCCTTCAAGCTGATGATGAGCTTCGGTATCCCACCGGGGGCGAATTGAGCTCGATGGTGGAATTTCTGAAGGGCGGCAGCCAGCGGCTGAGGATTGTCCAGGTACTAACCGAAAATGAGCGAAAAATCGTTGCTGAATCAGCCAAGCAACTTTTTAGTCGCAAGCCTGACTATGTGGCCCCGGGCGGCAACGCCTACGGCCAGAAGCAAAGGGCCCAGTGCCTGAGAGATTTCAGTTGGTATTTGAGACTGGTCACCTACGGAGTTCTAGCGGGCAGCACAAGTTCGATTGAATCCATTGGTTTGGCTGGGGCAAGGGAGATGTACAACAGCCTCGGAGTGCCCTTGCCTGGCATGGTCGAGTCGATTCGTTGCCTCAAGCAAGCCTCCATCAGCCTGGTTTCCCCTGAGGACAGTGCTTTGCTGGGTCCCTACTTCGATTTCATGATCCAAGGAATGCAAACCAGCTGCTGATCTCGGCTTTCCAAGACCCATAGTCCCATTATCTGCTCACCTGTCTTACTCTGGACACGATACAGGTCCCAAGCCGAGGTCAATCTGAGATTTATGGTTTAGCATATTACGTCTTCCTCGTTACGGGAATTTTGACGGCATGTTGTTTGCCCTTGTACTGCCCCTGCTGGCGCCGAATCTGCCCATTGCCGTAGTTGAAACTCCAGCAGCTGTTAATAATTCATCCTTAGAGAAACCCGCCGCAGAGCTGACCCCAGCGAGGGCAGTGGCTGAGGTGGAATTGTCGCTTAAGGAAAGGTCAATTCGGGTGCGCCGCGACGGCCAGGTCTATGGCCCCTGGCCGGTGGCCATTGGCGCCCCCGCCACCCCCACGCCTAAGGGGGTTTTCCAAGTTCAAAACAAATTGCTAAATCCCGTTTATCAAAGCCCAAAAACTGGGGCAGTTAACGGGGTCGTTGGTGGGGGCGGACCCTTGGGAGATCGATGGATTGGCTTTCTCCAAAAGGGTGCTGATCAATTCGGCATTCATGGCACCCCTTGGCCCTGGTGGGTGGAATGGCGCGGGGAAATCACCCATGGCTGCGTACGGATGCTTAATGACCACGTACGCAAGCTCTTTGACCTAGTAGAGGTGGGCTCAAAGGTGGTTGTTAAGGATTAGAGGTTGGCCAAAATTCAAATGAAAATTGCCCACTAGCCCTGGGCAATTTTTTTGTGCTGTTTCAACGAATAGAAACCGGGAGCCGGCGGCCGACGCTTGGCGTTGGTTGTCCACTAGTCCCATAATAGACTCATTTCAGGACTAATAATGAGTCCCATTTCTATGCCATGAGACACTAATCTACTCCAGGAAGTCTCGGATAATTCCATAAGCAAGACCAAGGATAATTCCCATAAGGGACTCAAGAGACAGGGAAATCTGATTATTTTTCTTTTGCCCCAGGCCAAGCCAGGCAAAAGCCGCGGCTCCATGGGCAGCTGTTCATGGCTTTATCACCCGGAACTCAGGCAAAATCGGAGCAACCAACACAAGCTTCAGCTCTGAGTACCTGTGTCAAACACAGGTACTCAGCAAAATCAGATCTAGCTAAATTACTCTCCAGACAGGCTTTACAGTGCGTCAGAAACTTCGTCCAACCTTGGCTGGACAGTCGCTGGCCTAGTTTTTTTGCGAAAACGACTGGGGGCCTGAGCATTGTTTAAGGCTTTGATTTTTTTAGTTCCCCTTAACCACACTTCAAAAATGCATTGGTGGGAATGGAGCAGCTGGACTGCCCAGCTGAAATCGCCAAAAAAAACCTATTTAAGGTTTTTTTAGAACCACTAATCTCATCTAATAATTAATATAAGACTATAAATGAGTCCCAGACAAGAATAGTGAGACATTTTAGTTGGGCTTTCGGTAGCGTTGCTTTAGTAGTTGATAGGCCTCATTCAGCCTGCGCATTTCTTCAGGGTCACCGCCGGCATCGGGGTGATGGTTGAGGGCCTGAAGCCGATAGGCCTCCCTAACTTGATTGAGCGTGAGGCTGTGGCCAGGGGCAGTGGGCAATTTCAACAATTTGAGGGCCCCGGTGGTGGTCATCGTTGCCTGCAGATCTAAGAAAGGCGTGCCGCGTCTCCGTCGTCTCAGGCGCTGCACCATGCGACCCACAAGCGAAGGTATCCGCTGGGGAAGACCAGCCGCACCAAATGGGTCCTCTAGAACCCCCGCTGCCACCACCACTCGATCCACCGAAGGATCTCTTAAATCCCAGCTGGGCACATAGCCCAGCAGCACCTGCTGGAGGGCATTCCAGGTGAAGGTTTTGCCATCGGCAGCATCGGAACTGGGCCAGATGTCGTGGCCCAACCAATGCATCGCCGCCTCCAGCACCGCCTGGCCTGGGGCAGTGCCATACAGGTGGCTCCAGTGCTGTTGCACCGCCAGCAGAGCAGCTTGCAGCTGCAAGCTATCCATCACCTGGAAGTGTTCACTAGCCGCAAGCTCCACCACTGGGGCCTTAAGGCTCTGCCGCAATTGGCTGGAACGTTTCTGCACAAAGCCCGGTAAATCAATGCCAGTGGGGCGCTGCTCCCCAACCAATTCTTCCTCAGGCCAGGGCTCAGAGCCAGGATCCCCTTGGGTGCCTGGCTCCCGCACCAACACCAAAGCCCCCTGAAGATGCTCTGCCAGAACCTCTGGTTCTGGTTCTTCATCCAAAAGAGAATCAGGGGTGTTGAGCACCATGGAGAGCAAACGCTCCAGGGCAGGGCCCCGGGAACGCATGCCCCATTGCTTGCGCAGCTCATCAACCTGCTCAAGGAGATCCTTGCTGAGAATCACCGAGATCTTCCTTTGATCGGTGAGATCAGCCAAGGGATAAAACCAGGGGGTGCTGGGAGACTATCTAGAGAACCAGTTGCGCATCAACTGATACGGACGGGTGGGATCCATCATTGCTGGACTGGAGGGGGGCCAGCCACTGGAAGGCAACACAGGAGGTGGAGCTATTAACGGCGGCGTCAACTTAGTGCTACGGCTGGTGATCCTGTCGTTGGTGAGCTTGCGATCAGGGGGAACAGATTTACGGTTGATAGCTGAGGCGTTGGGTTTGGCTTGGGGCCGTTGGGCTTGGGCTAGCCCCTCAGGCAACGGTGGATTTAGCACCACCATGGGCGAGGCGGCGGCTGCCTGGCGCGCAGTTTCAAGGCGATTCTCCTGGTCCCGGAGACGGGCTAACTGTTGGTCAGGCACAACACTAAGTAAATGGCCAGGGGTGGCATCGGCCGGGTAAACCAAACTGACCCTCACCCGGGTGGGGCGCTCTGGGCTGAGCTGAAGACTCTTCAGGGCCAAACTCTGGCCGGAACGCATGCCCACATGCAGTTCCTCATAACCCTTTTCCGTGGTTATTCCAATCGTGCCGCGGAAGGCGGTGAACTGGCGACCCACAAGGGTTGGATGGCTAAGCACTAATTGGTATGGGCCACTGCCAGTGAGGTTGAGATCAACGTCGTAACGGACCCCGTAAGTGCCGATGTTGTCTAAAGAGGAATCCACCATGCGAGCGGCCAAGGGATTTACCTGGGATTCACCGGTGCCGAAATTGTGGCGATTGGTAGTAGTTAGAGGCACATGCAAGGGGCTGGTTTGCAGGTTGTGCTGCACCGTGGCCTGATAGGAATCGCCGATGGCAACGCCCCCCACCCGAGAGAAAACGGTGCGGTTGTTGATCTGTTCAAGGCGCCCCAAATAGGTGCGGCCGGGGGCAAAGCGCCCCCCATCAAGCACCCGCAAGATGTCTTCATCACTGCGGGGATCTTGGGCTGCAACCACCGCCAACTGGAAGGGCCCATCGCTGCGCCCCTTCACCAGGGCATTGGCAATGCCCTGGGCAGGTAATTCGGTGCTAAATAAGACAATGCGACTGCGGGCCGGCAAGCGCAACTGTTCTGTGAGCTTGCGATCTAGGCCGCCCCGCAACATTTGGACGGCGGTGGCGGCCCCAGGGCCAGTGTTCCAAGGGCGAGTGCCTTGGGGTATCACTCCCATCAAATTGTTAGAAAGATATGGGGCTTCAAAACTGTTCTTAACTGATCCACGCTCAAAGCGCAAAATCACATCTCGGTCGCCTGGATTAATGGCTATGGCTGCTAGGGTGAGCTGACCCCGTTGACCGCCATAGCCCCGACGACTGGCATCACTGGGGAAATACTTGTGGTGGGCGTGCAGGCCAAATTCACCATTAAAAGTGTATGTGGCGTGGGCAAGGCTTTGACCATTCTCCGCCAGGGCTTCACCGGCGGTGGTACTCACCAGAATTCCTGGGCCCGCCACTTCCTCCGGTTGATTTGAATGGAGCACAGGCACGCTGTTAAAGCTGCCAGCCAGGGGCTGGGCCTGCTGTCCGGCCATGAGCACCACATTGGCCAAGGCCGGAGGACTAAGCCCAAGGATCGATGCGGCGGCGAGAAGAAAAGCAGGACGCATGGGTCCACTAAGCCTTACTTCTCTCAGCCTGGGTCTCATGCTGGATTCAGGCCTCAAAGCTGCAGGTTTTATTAGGGAGTGAGACATATCAATCGCTGCCGTCAGCTTGCTTTCCGGTGGATTCACGGGGAAGGGGCAAGGGACAACAAATGCGACAGGCCGTTCGCTAGAACTGGCTCATCTCTCAACATTTTCCCATGTTTCCAGCCTTCCCCTGTTGCGGCTCTGAGCTTCCGCCGCTAGAAGCCCATGCCAGGCACCAGCGGCGGAAACTGTCGATGTTGAAGGGTTGGCGAGACGCCGTGGAACGGCAACTGGCCGCAGTCAATGCCGCCATCTCCACCCTGGAACAACAAATGCAAAGGGACGGAACCTCTGCCCAGTGAGGGATCAGCTGGCCAACGGGCTCAATTCCTGACGCAGCAACACCAGGGCTGAACGCAACCTGCGGTGGATGGTCATGGCGCTTGTTCTTTCCCTAAGGGCCACCTGGCGCAAGCTCTGGCCCGCCAGCATTACCGCCTCCACAGACCGTCGTTGGGGGGCATCCAATCGGCCTAAGGCGCGCCCCAGGGCCCGCCGCCGTTCAATGCACACCAGTGGTCCATAGGCATCGGTGTCAGGGTCCATGGGTACCTGGTCAGCATTGATGGTTTCCAGGGGCTTGAGCTGGAACTGCCATTGCCACCAGCTGTGACGAACCTGGGCAGCCACGGAGCTGGGTCGGGATCGGGAGCCCAAGCGTTGGGGTAAGCGCACCGGGGCTGCCTGGTCCCTGAGGTAGTGGAGCATTGCCCCGCGCACGTGGGCAGCGAGAAAAGGTTCAATCGGTTTGCCTAGGCCAGGCTCGAAATTCTTGAGGGCCAGCAATAGGCCGAGGTAGCCCACCTGGCGGAGATCCTCCAGCTCAGCGCCGTTACAGCCGCGGTAACGGATCGCCAGATGATGGACCAGCCCGCGGTAGCGCGTTACCAATTCATCGCTGAGAGTGTTGGTGGTGGCACTGGTTTTGCGGTTGGAAGCATTACTACAAGAAGTAGTGCTGGAGCCAGGGGTGGCAGCGGAAGGGGTGGATGAGTTCGAAGAAAAAAGCGTGTTCAAGGGTTGAAACCACCGGACCTTTTCAGCAGAGCAAGCCCTGGGCTTACAGCGCATCCGTAGGCCTACGGAACTTGGGAAAAAACCTTGACTAGGGCCTGGGCAGGGCCGCTTCGGCCAACAGGGCCAGGGGCCCCTGCTGGGCCAACCACTCCAGGTTTGACTCTTCAGTGGCCAGCAAATAGCCGCCATAGGCAAGGGCATTAAGACTGAAGCCCCCATGGCCCTCTAAGCGTCTTGGCACCAAGGCAAACCAACGGGGAGTGATCAGCAGGTTGTAAGGCTGTAACGGGGCAGCATCTAAGGCGGGTGAACCAATCCCCTGGGCTAAGGCCAGGTCCCCATAGATCCTGGCAAGCGTCTCAGCAGTGGGGGTTTTACCAGGATCAAGGGCTCTTAAACCCACCTGCCAGGGCCATGGGACGCTGCCACTCCCTAGGGCCCGGAGATACTCACCATCTAGGGGACAGGGCTGTTGGGCCGGCTGCCGTGGCAATAACTGCAAGTGGCGGTGGGGTTGGCTGGCTCCAGCCTCGGGGGCGCTATTGAAAAACCAAAGCCCTAGCTGTTGACCCCAAATGGTTGCTAGCGCCCCCCAATCCTGGGGAGTTAACCACCCACCCTGGTGTTGCCACTCCCTACTGATTAAAAGCAAATGACCCGGTTCCACCGGGTATTTATTCAGCAGAACCACGTGTTCATCGAAACATGCCACCTCCAGGCGCCGGTCCCAAGGCAAAAAGGGATTGGGCTTAGGCCCTGGGGCATACAAATGCTTGGGGGTGGCTGAAAGCAGCCGCCGCACTTGAAATGGTTGCCACTGGGCAGGTGCCAGTAACTCAGTGGCAAGGGGTACCAGGGCCCCCTGCGCCAGGGCCCTTTCTTGGCAAGCCAGGGAACGCTGGGCCAGGGAGTTCATGGGGAGGACCTCAGCCGGGCAAGCCGGGCGCCGCGGTAGTAGGTGGAGAGGATCTGCCCATAGCGAAAGCCCTTCTGGGCCAACATTCGGGCCCCCTGTTGACTCATGCTTGCCCCCAGGTGGCCATGGGCCTCAAAGGCCAGCTCCCGGTCGGACGCATAGAGGCTTTCTACGATCCCCCCCTGATAGCTCAGGATTAGACCGCTGGTGGCCTCCACCGCCGCTCTGGACGGGCCACTCTCACTGGCCAACCCCTGGTAGGCCTGCCAACGGGTGGTGGCGCCCAAGTTCCAATGGGGGTCTGCAGGTCTAGCCATATGAACCAGGGCATAGGAGCGGGCAGCCACCGCTTGGGCTCGCAGGGCCTCATCTGGCCAGTAACTGGGCATTTCCGCACCAACCACTGAGGCGATGTAGTCCTCCATAGGCAGGTGATTGACCACTGTTAAGCCCTTCCCCTCGCAGAAAAGGCGCAACTGGCCGCGATAGGAACTGCCGTTTAGCTGCACCGAACCGGCAGCGGCTTGTAACCAAAGCTCCAACGGACCGGATTCACCGCCAAAAGTGAGTCCCTGGGGCCCACAAGCCATGGGCGCAACACCATTGGCATTCCGCCAGATCCCCCCATCCCGCAGGCGCAACTGCCAGGGGCCCTCAGCGCCCACCTGGGCCTGGGCCTGACCCTGTTGCAGCATTACGCGAATTTCCAGGGCCGGTCCTGGCCCCGTTGGCTTTGATGGCCCTGGGTCCGGCCCGGGTAACTGGGGCGCAGGCTGGGCTTGGGGGGCCGCTGGCGGATCCTGGAGCATGGCCTGGAGTAACTGGGGATCCAGCTGCGACTTTGGGGGCGCCAGGGTGGGGGCCACCAAGGCCACAAGAAATCCGCCTGCGGCCAGCGGTGCCAGGCAGAGCAACCAGCCAGGTCCATGGTCCCGCAGTTGCAATTGCAGCTGCTGCTTCAGGCGTTTGTAAACCTCCACTCTTCTGCCGAGGCGAGCTCGGGTGGCCAGGGCATGAGGCCAGCCCATAGGTGTATTCCAGCTCCAATGATGCGGATCATGCCTGAGTCCAGCGGTTGGGAGCTCATGCCCCCAGGCCGATGGGACGGTTGCCATCCCGCCACAACCGCCTTGCCCAGGCGCTGGCACCAGAAAGGGGCCACCAAGGCATGGGCCGAGCCGGTAACTGGATCTTCGCGGATCCCCAGACCTGGGCCAAAAAAACGAAGTTGATAGTCGTAGGGGGCTGTTGCAGCCTGCATCAGTACCCAGGCCCGGTCTGGCCCCGTAGCCCAGGCGCTGGCCCCAGGATCCAAGGAAGCAAGCGGATAGTCATCCGGCAGCAGCAGCACGCCATAACCCAACTCCGAATGCCATTGCCCCAGGGGCGGGCAACCCAACAGCGCATCCATCCAGGGCTCCCCTGGGCGGGCCCGCAGGCCAGGGGAGGGCAGATCAAGGCTGGCCTGGGTGCCAGTGGTTAACTCCACCCGTAGGGGGCCACTGCGGCTGTGCAGCGCAAGGGGCTGGCCAATGGGTAACTCCCCCCAATGGTGTAAGGCCAGGGCTGCCCCCAAGGTGGCGTGGCCGCAGAGTTTCACCTCACAGCTGGGGGTAAACCAGCGCAGGCGCCAATCGCCGCCATCCTTCCAGAGAAAAGCCGTTTCTGATTGCTGTAATTCGGCGGCCAGGGCCAGCATCCAGCCGGCGGCAGCGGGGCCAGGTAATAGGGCCACCGTGGCTCCATTGCCCCCCATGGGCGTGGTGGTGAAGGCATCAACCGCCGCCAACCGCACCCCCATCGATTGCAATTCAGCCATCGGCAAATTCGCCATCGGGCCCACAGAGCTGTTCATTCGCTTCTCAAGCGCCTTTCCATCAATTCCTGCAGGGCCCTGCTGGGCTCCATGCGGCCCTCCACCAGGGCTTGCACCTGGCGGGCAATCGGCAGACTCCAACCATGCTCGTCTGCCAACCGGCAGAGGCCAGCGCAGGTGGGAACTCCCTCCACGGTGGCGCCAATGCGCTGCAGGGCCTCTGCGGTGGATAAACCCTCAGCCAAAGCATGGCCGAATCGATAGTTACGGCTCAGGGCACTGGTGGCTGTGGCCAGCAAGTCCCCTAGGCCCGCCAGGCCAAACAGAGTTTCCTGGCGGCCCCCGAGGGCCTGAATCACCAAACCAATCTCGGCTAAGGCACGGGTGAGCAGCGAGGCCCTGGCATTGGCGCCCAGATTCAGCCCGTCGCACACCCCAGCAGCGATAGCCATCACATTTTTGAGACCGCCGGCCAATTCCGTGCCGAGGGGATCAGTGTTGCGATAGAGCCGGAAGCGATCGGTACTAAGGGCTTGCTGATAGCAGCTCAACAGCTGTTCATCGTTGCCCGCCAGCACACTGGCCGCGGGCAGGCCTTGGGCCAGTTCCTGGGCCAAATTCGGGCCGCTGAGCACCAACAACGGCCAAGTGGGGCAGTGGCGCTGCCAAAGCTGGCTAGCGGTGAAGCCAGTGGTGGGATCGAGCCCCTTGGAACAGCTCACCAGGGGAAGGGGCTGTACCCAGGGGGCCAGCTCAAGGGCCAACGGTTCAACCCCCACCAGGGCCACGGCGCTCACGATCAATTCACAGCCCTGCAGGGCCCCCAGGGCCCCCAGGCCGTCCCTGCGGCGCCAGATCTTGACCCCATGGCCAGCCTGGCCAAACAACTGGGCCAAGGTGGCACCCCAGGCTCCACCGCCCAACAATCCAATCGCCAGGGTCAATCAGCCAGGCCGGTGCGTTGCCAATTATTCCTTGCTAACCGCCTTTTCCTGCAGCAGGCCCAACTCAATGATTTCAAGGCTGCTGCGTTCACAGGCTTCGAGAATTACGCCTGGGGCCACCCCATCCCAGTAGGCCTCCAACCAACGGGCCGCACAGAGACACCAACGGTCACCGGGCTTTAGGCCTGGAAACAGCATCGTGGGTTTTGGCGTACTGAGGTCATTGCCCTGGGCTTTGCTGTAGCGCAGGAAAGAATCCGTAAGCACCACACAAACGGTGTGGCTGCCGATGTCATTGGCATCGGTGCGGCAGCTGCCGTCACGGTGCCAACCGGTCATGGGATCACAACCGCAGATTTCAAGTGCTGTACCCAGCACATTCTCTGCGGGGCCACCAATGGCAGTCATGGACAGGGGGAAGAGGCACTCCAGTCTCAGTCACAACTCAGAAGAATCGCCCAGATGGCTTGACGGAATCGGGGGGGGAGGCGCTATGGGTCATGGGGCGGCCAGCTTCTGGATTCGCAACCACCCCCCCACTGAACCGACGAGACAGGCCCGATGAGCTGGGATTTCACCGAAGATGCGGCATTCCAGGCTCTTGTGGATGCCTTCCAAGAGAGTGGCGAAAGTTCTGCCATCGAGTTCCTCGCCAATGGCGAGGGTGCCTTCCATTTTCAAGACCTCACCCAAACAGCGGCTGGAGAAGGCCTAGATCTGTCCGATTCCGAGAACTTGGAAGCCTTCCAGCAGGAGGTAATCGACAGCATGGAAGGCCGTCGCAGCGAATAACGAGCCGAGATTGATTTCGGCTCGTTTGCAGGAGCAACCGTGAATTAGTTGTAAAAGAAGGCTATTTCCTTTGGCTTTAGCCCTTCCCAGCCGGCGGCCACTAGGCGCTCGTTCAGGTTGGCCTGATCGAAATGCTTAGCACCAGTTTTAACGATGCGGTTACGCATCGACTTTTTAACGCCGCTACGGGCCCGTTTGCTTTCTAGATCCATCACCTCGTTGTAAAGGCTGAGCATCTCCCCAGGGATGGGGGAACCATCGAGATCAATACCAGCGGCAATCGCCTCATCAACACCGTTAGGACCGGCAATGGCCATGGGAACAGATCAGAGCAGCCCTAAGCCTGACACCCTTAGCTTGCCAGAGCCTAGGCGCTGAAGTAGCGGGCCTGGCTATGCAGGGCCACCAAGGCAGTGGTGCTTTGCTCTGGTTCCAGCTGATCACTTTCATCCATGCTGAGTCCGATGCGGCTGGCCCCCAGCCACTCCAGCTGGGGCCTGGAATCAGCCACATTCGGGCAGGCGGGATAGCCGAAGGAATAACGACTGCCGCGGTAGCGCTGGGCCAGCACATCCCGCAGGGCGCTTGGCTCCTGGGCAGCAAAACCCAACTCCCGGCGAATGCGGCTATGGACCCATTCAGCCAGCGCCTCTGCCAGCTGAACAGCAAGGCCATGGAAATAGAGATAATCGCTGTAGCGATCGGCCTCGAATAACCCCTTGGCAAAGGCACTGGCCTTAGCACCCATGGTTACTGCTTGCATGGGCAGCACATCGCCAGGCAAACCATCTACCAAGTCACGATAAAAATCCGCAATGCAGTAACGATTTCCTGAACGTTGGCGGGGCAATTCAAAGGCCCCAAGTTTTCGGCTCGGGTTGGCGGGATCAAACAAAACCACAGAATTACCCTGGCGCCCACAGGGGAAATAGCCGTAGACCGACCGAGGAGTAAGTAACTGTTCGTTCTGGATGCGCTCAAGCCAATGGTTGAGCACTGGTTCCGCCTGCTCTCTTAGCTGTTGCTCGTACTGCTCGCGGCTCTGTTGTTGGCTTTTTCGCATCTGCCATTGGCCGGCGAAAAGAGCATTGCGATCGATATAACCAAACAATTCTGCCAAGGGAATACTGTCTTCCAGCAACACCTGGGTTCCCCAGAATGGGGGCTCCAGCGCCTGCTCCTCGGGCACAGCCTCCGAACGTTCTGTGCTTAGGGGAATAGGGGGGCCAGAGCTAACTGGCTGGGCAACGGCTGAATCTGAGCCACTGCCCTGGCCATTACCGCTGGCTAACTCCAAGCCCAGCCCCGCTGGCGGACCGGCTAGGAAGCCCTGCCGGTCGTCCCATTGCTGGGCCTGCTTGGCATCCACCAGGGCATCCATAAAGCGCAAATCAGCAAAGGCATCTCGGCCATAGATCACCTGGCCTTGATACACCTCACTGCAATCCTTGTGAACAAACCGAGGGGTAAGGGCTGCTCCCCCAAGGATTACCGGCACGGAAATACCAGCCTCATTAAAAGCCTGAAGATTATCTTTCATAAAGGCTGTTGATTTAACCAGTAAGCCACTCATGGCAATGCAATCAGCTTCATGCTTGCGCTGGGCTTCAATAATCGCTTCCACCGACTGCTTGATACCAAGATTTACAACTTCATAACCATTATTAGTGAGAATTATGTCAACCAAGTTCTTGCCAATGTCGTGAACATCACCCTTGACAGTGGCAATTAAAAACTTGGCCTTTGCCTGACTCTCGCCCTCTTTCTTCTCCATGTAAGGCTCTAAAAAAGCAACCGCACTCTTCATTGTTTCAGCGCTTTGCAAAACAAATGGAAGCTGCATCTGGCCAGAACCAAATAACTCACCAACAACCTTCATGCCATCAAGCAAATAAGTATTTACAATTTCCAAGGGACTATGGCTCTGCAGGGCCTCAGCCAGGGCAGCCTCTAGCCCAATACGCTCCCCATCAATAATGTGTTGCTTGAGGCGCTCTTCTACCACAAGATCAGCCAAGGCAGGGCCAGAGGCCCGTGCTTCCCTTGCGCTCACACCCTCAAATAGTTTGGTTAGCTCAGTGAGCGGATCATAGCTACAAACACCATCACTAAAGCGACGGGAATCATTAATTAGATCCCGGCAAACTTGCTGATGCTCAGCACTGATTTTTGCCAGGGGAAGAATTTTTGCTGGACTTACAATCGCCGCATCCATACCGGCTTCGCAGCATTCATGTAGAAATACTGAATTGAGCACGATCCGAGCAGCTGGCGATAACCCAAAACTGATATTGCTAACCCCCAGCACCACATGCACCCCCGGCAAGTGTTGGCGAATACGCCCGATTGCCTCAACGGTTTCGCAGCCATTACGGCGATCCTCTTCAATGCCTGTGGAAATTGGCAATGCCAAGGGATCGTAAAAAATTTCGTGGGCAGGAATGCCATATTCAACGGCAGCTCGATAGGCCCTTTGGGCAATGGCAAATTTGCGCTCGGCGGTGCGGGCCATGCCCTCCTCGTCGATGGTGCCCACCACCACCCCAGCCCCATAGCGGCGAGCCAGGTCAAGTACCTTGAAAAAGCGTTCGTCGCCGTCTTCAAAATTTGTTGAGTTCAACAAACACTTGCCGCCGGCAACTTTAAGACCAGCCTCCATCTTCTGCCATTCAGTGGAATCAAGCATCAATGGCAGATTCACATTGGTGACAAGGCGGCTGACTAAAGCATGCATATCACGCTCACCATCACGGCCCACATAGTCAACATTCACATCAAGGATATGGGCATTTTCCTTAACTTGACCTCGGGCAACAGCCACTAGACCATCCCAGTCCTCAGCATTAAGTAACTCACGAACTTTTTTAGATCCACTGGCATTTAGTCGCTCGCCAATAATCAAGAAGGAGTTATCTTGGTGATAGGGAGTAATGCCATACAGGGAGGCCGCCGCTGGCTCCCCTCTCCAAAGGGGGCGAGTTTTATGCTCATCAATGCCGCGCACCTGTCGGGGGGCAGGTTTCATTGTGCCAGCCAATGTCACCAGGGCCGCAATGTGGGCTGGCGTGGTGCCACAACAGCCGCCAATTACCTGTACCCCCAGATCTTCAATGAAGTGATGCAGGGCCATCTGCATTTCAGTGGGGGTGAGCCGATAATGGGCAACACCCCCCACATTTTCTGGTAAACCCGCATTCGGTATACAACTAACTACGCAGGGGGCATGTTCAGACAAATAACGAATGTGCTCCTTCATCTGTTCTGGTCCAGTGGCGCAGTTGAGCCCAAGCACATCGATGGCAAAAGGTTCAAGGATCGCCACCACTGCAGCTATATCTGAGCCCACCAACATTGTGCCTGTGGTTTCCATTGTCACGGAAACCATCAGGGGCCGCCGCTGGCCAGTGCTGGAAAAAGCCTCCTCAATACCTGCTAGCGCCGCCTTGATTTGGAGCACATCCTGGCAGGTTTCAACAATGAAAAGATCTACATCACCCGCCAAGAGACCTTGGGCCTGCTCGGCAAAGGCGGCCTTCATCTCGTCGTAGCTCACATGGCCAAGGCTGGGTAACTTCGTGGTAGGACCCATGGAACCAGCCACAAACCGCGGTTTCTCCTCGGTGCTGTAGGCGGCTGCCACTTGTTTTGCCAGCACTGCAGCCTGGCGATTTAGTTCAAAACAATGCTCTTGAAGATCATATTCAGCCAACACCAATGAGGTGGAGCCAAAGGTATTAGTTTCGATTACATCACAGCCAGCCTCCAAAAACTGACGGTGCACCGCTTGCACCACATCAGGGCGGGTAAAGACCAAATTCTCATTGCAGCCCTCCAGGGCCGGCCCGCCAAAATCCTCAGCGCTGAGATCCATCAGCTGAAGCGAGGTGCCCGTGGCACCGTCAAATACCAACACGGGTCGATCGGCCCCGTGCAGTCGCTCCAGAAACGTCTTCATCCGTCGAGCCTCACCCGCGTTACCCAGTGCTCGAAGTTAGGGTCACGGCCCTCGGTAATGGCGGTGATGCGTTCCCGCAGGGCCTCCATCACTGGCCGCTGGCTGGGCATTTCTGTGGTTTCTACCCGCCGCACCGGCGTCACCTTGGCGGCGGTGCCTGTGAGGAAAACCTCCTCAGCCACAAACAACTCGGTTTTATCAATGGGCCTCTCCACCACCTGATAGCCCATGGACCGGGCTAGCTCGATCACGCTGGCCCTGGTGATGCCCTCAAGGATGTCTTGGTCTACCCCGGGGGTAAAGATCACCCCATCACGCACGATGAACAGGTTCATCCCCGAGGCTTCACTCACCTTGCCGCGGCTGTTGAGCAGCAGGGCCTCATCAAAACCGCTCTTGACCGCTTCCGTTTTGGCGAGGGAACTGGTGATGTAAGCGCCGCTGATCTTGCCCCGCAGGGGCAGGGAACGGTCCTCCTGGCGGGTCCAGCTGCTGATCCGACAACTCACGCCCCCAGGGGAGAGGTAGTCCCCCAACTCCAGGCCATAGATCAGGAAGTCGGTTTCGATGTCGTGCAGCCGGGGGGCGATGCCCAGGTCTGAGGTGTAAACAAAGGGCCTCAGGTAGCTGGGGCAGGTGGGTCGGTTGGCCCTTAGGAATTCGGTGACGGCATGAAGGATCGTTTCCTCAGGCAGTTCGGTTAACAGCAGCCTGGCGCTCTGGCTGAGCCGGTGGGCATGGCGGTCAGCCCGGAACAGCAGAATTTCGTTGGGATCCGCAGGGTTTGGCAGGGCTCGCATGCCCCCAAAGGCCCCGGTGCCGTAATGCAAGGCATGGGTGGCCACGGAGATGGTGGCTTCGGCGAATGGCACGCAGCGCCCGCCAAACCAGGCGTAGGGAAGAAAGTTATGCATCCGATCTGGGCCAACCTGGGGCCGATCTTCTCACTTCCCAGTGATCAGGCCCTGTAATCGGGCCATGGTCTGGCAGTTAGCGGGGAAGATGGGGCCATGCACAGGCTGGCTGCGATCCCAGGGGCCCCCTCCGACCAGGGGGTGGAGCTGGTGGAACAAAGCAGCGCTCCGCTGCTGTTTCTAACCAGCGCCGACAGCGACTTAGCGCTGCTGGCCCAGCAGAAACGCCAGCCCCGCTGGCGGCAATTGGAGCTGCGGGGGCTGAATTTGGCGGCCCTGCAGCACCCAGCGGCGGTGGACCATTACCTGCGCAGCACTGCTTCGGCAGCAAAACTGATTTTGGTGCGCTTGCTGGGGGGGAGGGGCCATTGGAGCTATGGCCTTGAACAGCTGCAGCATTGGGCCCGCTCCCTGCCCGGTCGCCAATTACTGGTGGTTTCAGGCACCGAAGACGGCGCAGAGGAGCTAGCCAGCCTCAGCAGCGTTGATCCGGCCCTGGGCCTAGCCATCGGCCGCTGCCTGCGGGAGGGCGGGCCCAGCAACCTGGAGCGGGTGCTGGCCTGCTGCTCAAGCTTGTTGGCGGGGGAAGCACCTCCACCACCCCAGCTAGATCCCCTGGCTGATCCGCTGCCCTACGGCTGGCAGGCGGACCCTGGGCCCCGGGTGGGGGTGATTCTCTATCGGGCCCTCTGGAGCAGTGGCGACACCGATTTAATTGAAGCCTGCCTCGGCGCCCTGCGGGCCGAGGGGCTTTGTCCGCGGCTTTTGCTGGTGAGTGGCCTGCGGGAGGAGGCCGTGCAGCAGGGGGTGTTGCAACTGCTTGGCCGTGAGCAGGTGCAGGCCGTGCTGTGCGGCACAGGATTTGCCTCGGTGCGGGCCGACGAGGCAGACGCCGGGGCGCCGCTCTGGCGGGCCCTGGGGGTGCCAGTGCTGCAGTTGCTTTGCAGCACGGCCAGTCGCCAGCGCTGGGAAGCCAGCAGCGTCGGCCTCGGACCGCTGGATCTCAGCATGCAGGTGGCCCTGCCGGAGCTGGATGGGCGAATCACCAGCCGGGTGGGCAGCTTCAAGGAATTGATTACTGCTGATCCCTTGCTCGAATGTGGGATCCAGCGCTATAGCCCCGATCTGCAGCGGCTGGCTTGGGTGGCAGAACTCTGTCGCCGCTGGATAAGCCTGCGCCAAACCCCCGCCGCCGGGCAGCGCCTGGCCCTGGTGCTCGCCAATTACCCCACCCGCAACAGTCGCCTCGCCAATGGGGTGGGCCTGGATACGCCCGCCAGTGCAGCTGCGCTGTTGCACTGGCTCCAGGAAGCTGGTTACGGGCTAGGCAGCGAAGCGCTACCCATGGATGGCGAGGTGCTAATCCGCAGCCTCACCCAAGGGCGCACGCCGGATCCCGAAAGTTGGCACCTGCCCGCCTTGGCCGCCCTGCCCCTGCAGGATTACCAATGCTGGTATGAACAGCTGCCGAAGGGGGCCCGCAGCCTGATCGAAGCCCAATGGGGCCCCCCTGAGCACGATGCCGGCCTGGGCCCCGATGGCTTCCCGATCTGCGGCCTGGGGTTTGGATCGGTGCTGGTGTTGCTGCAACCCAGCCGCGGTTACGACCGCGACCCCTCGCTCAATTACCACAGCCCAGATCTGCCCCCCACCCACGCGTACCTGGCCCATTACCTCTGGATCAGGGAAAGCTTCGCCGCCCATGCCATCGTGCACCTGGGCAAACACGGCAATCTTGAGTGGCTACCGGGTAAGGGCATTGGCCTCTCGGATCAGTGCTTCCCGGAGCTGGCCCTGGGCCCCTGGCCCCATCTTTATCCGTTCATCGTCAATGACCCTGGCGAGGGTTCCCAGGCGAAACGCCGCAGCCAGGCCCTCATCCTTGACCACCTCACCCCACCGCTGGGTAGGGCTGGATTGCACGGGGATTTGGCGGCCCTAGAGGGGCTGCTGGATGAGTACTGGGAGGCCAACCAGATGGGTAGTGATCGGCAAACGCTGTTGCGCCAGCAGCTGCAGGACCGCTTTGAGCGCCTGGAGCTGCCCCTGGGGGCCGCTGGCGCCAACGACTGGGAGACGCGACTCAACCAGGCCGATGGCTACCTCTGTGAACTAAAGGAGGCCCAGATCCGCACTGGCTTGCACATCTATGGCCAGCAACCGGGCCCTGGGGCCTTCGATGAATTGCTGCTGGCCATTGCCAGGGCGCCGGGGCCTGGCCGCCAGGGCCTCACCCGGGCCCTGGCCGCTGACCTGGGCCTCGAGCTAGACCCCTGGGCCGGGGAGGAGGAGGCCCTACTTTCGGCGGCCGACCGCCAAGCCCTAGCCCCCCTAGGGGGGCCCATAGCCCCCCGCAACCTGGGGGATGGGGTAACTCTTTTAGAGGATTGGGCCTTGGCCTTGCTGCAGGGCTTAGGCCAAGGGGAGAACCCAGGGCGGGCCCCCGGGGCCCAGGGAAGCGCTGAACTGGCTGTGGTGGCCAAGGACCTACGCCCAAGGCTGCGGGCCTGCGCCCCCCAGGAGCGCCAAAACCTACTGGCGGCCCTGCGGGGGGAACGAATCGAAGCCGGCCCCTCCGGAGCACCCACCCGGGGAAGGCCCGATGTGCTGCCCACCGGCCGCAACTTTTACAGCGTCGACCTGCGCGGCGTACCCACCGAAGCCGCCTGGGACCTGGGCCGTCGCAGTGCTGAACTGCTGCTGGAGCAACACCTACAACTGGAGGGATCCCCCCTCACCAACCTCGCCATCTCGATCTGGGGCACCAGCACCATGCGCAGCGGTGGCGACGACGTCGCCCAGGTGCTTGCCCTGATGGGCGTGCGGCCCTGCTGGGATGGCCCCACCAGGCGCATGGTGGGCCTGGAACTTATTCCCGAGGCAGCCCTGGGCCGGCCTCGGGTGCGGGTGACCGTAAGGATCTCGGGCTTTTTCCGCGATGCCTTCCCCCAGTTGGTGGGCTGGTTGAACGAGGCAGATCGGCTGGTGGCTGGCCATTGCCAGGTCTTTGGCTCCGCCCCTGGGGCCTACGGAGCCGGCCTGCAGGGCCTAATCGACAGTGGTGCCTGGGAAAATTCCGATGATTTGGCTGAGGCCTTCCTCAACTGGAGCCGGTGGCGCTACGACGGCATTGGCGAAGCCATAGATGATCGCCCGGGTCTCGAGGAGAGGCTGCAGCAGGTGCAGGTGGTGCTGCATAACCAAGACAACCGCGAGCACGACCTGCTGGATTCCGACGACTATTACCAATTCCAGGGGGGTCTGGCGGCGGCGGTAAGGCGTGTGCGGGGCAGCGATCCAGGCCTCTGGTTTGGGGATCATTCCCGCCCTGCCCGTCCTCGCCCCCGGCCCCTGGCCCAGGAACTCGACAAGGTGATCCGCAGCCGACTGCTAAATCCCCGCTGGTTAGAGGGGATGCAAAACCATGGCTACAAAGGGGCCTTTGAATTAGCCGCCAGCCTTGACTATCTATTCGCCTACGACGCCTGCACAGACCTGGTGCCGGATTGGGCCTACAGGGAAGTCTGTAGCCAGTGGCTGCAAGCGGAGGGAGTGCAGAACTTTCTCAGGCGCAGTAACCCCTGGGCCCTGAGAGACATGGCCGAGCGCCTGCTGGAGGCCCACCATCGGGGCCTATGGCTTGAGCCCCAGGCCGGCCAGCTGGAGGAGCTGAAACAGCTGGTACTCAGCACAGAAACTGAGATAGAGGCCGGCCAGGGGATATGGGCGGCTAGAGCAAGTTCTTGAAGGGATCGATTGAACCTGGGGCTGCCGAGCGGGGGGCAAAGGATTCCTGGTTGTTGACCTGCTTTGGCTCTGGCTTAGCAATCGGGCTGGGCCCATTGGTGCCCGCCACGGCAGAACCCTTCATGCGATTCTCCAGCTCCTGCTGGCTGATCTGCTGGGCAAAGGTTTTCTTCACCGGATTTGGTACGCCCCCATTGGGGTCGTATTCCTTGATTTCGGTGGAGGGGGCGTCAGGCAAGCCATCGGATACCAGTTCAACCCGGGCCTGCATCGAAGCCACTTCGTCGATGCGTTCCTTCAACCCAGGGTTTTCAGCCGTCCCAGGAAAAGTACGGCGAATCTTGTAGGGGCGGCGCATGAAATCCACATCGCCCAGGCTGCTGGACTTGTCGGCGTCTAAGTAAAACGACTTATCAGTTTCCTGATCAGCTTGGTTCTGGTCAGCGGGCTTGCGCCGAAAACGATCGAATAGGCCCATGGCATCCACATTCGCTGCCTTTGAACTTAGCGGCCCCGAAGGCTCATTCCGTGGCTGTCGGTGCCACAACTCTGCAAAAGGTTGAGATCTCTGCAGAGGCCAGCCACCTGGCCACACACATGGGGGCTGGGTCGCCAGTGGCTTTGCATTTCGTAGTCATACCAAACCTCAGCCCCGTCAAACCCCAGGGCTGCTGCCGCCTTAACCAGGGGTTTAAAGCTGAGTCGATAGCGGGCGGGATGGGCCAACAGGGCCAGTCCCCCCGCCGCTTGGATGGCAGAAACCACCGCCCTGGCCTGGAGCAGATCACCTACCACCGTGTCCCCTTGGAGATAGGGCACCATGGCGCTGTGGTCTGCCACAAAACCCAAGGCCAGCACGTGCACAAGGCAGGTTTCCAACAAACAACTGATCTCGGTGCCGGTCCAAAGGGTGGGCACTTGGGCCCCCTCCTGCCTGCGTTGATCAAGCTGGGCCTGGACCAAGGGGAAGGCCTCAAGGCTGTGGTGATCAGTAACGGCGAAATGCTTTAAGCCAATCTCCACCGCCTGGTCTGCTAGTTCCCCTGGGGTGAGGCTGCCGTCGCTGCAAAGGCTGTGGCAGTGGAAATTGAACTGGGTGGGACAGCTGTATTCATTGACCTGCTCCAGCACGGGGGTGAGCGGATGGCAGGTGGGGGCTTTAAGCCGCATGGGAGGCCTCACGCTCTGCCCGCAGCCTTCGCCAACGGGCATAAAACTGAATGGACCCTGCCATGAAAACCACCAAAGCAACGGTGAGCCAGGTGGCAGCACCGGTGGGAAATTGTTGTTTGAACACAACCAACAACACCACGATCACTAGCAACAGCGTGGGCAATTCATTCAAGGCCCGCAGCTGGCGGCCACTCCAGCCACACTCACCCCGTTGCAACTGCCCCATCAATCGATAACAGACCAAGTGATAGGCCAGCAGAGCAGCCACAAATCCCAACTTGGCGTGCAACCACCCCTGCTGTAGCCATCCGGGGTTTAGCCATAGCAAACCTGCCGCAGCCCCAAGCGTTACGGCCAGGCCAGGGGTAGTGATGATGTTGGCCAAGCGCCTCTCCATCAGCGCGTATTGGGCTTGAAATGCAGCCCGCAGGGGTTCGGGCTGCTGGGCGGCCTCCTGGTGATAAATAAACAAACGCACCAGGTAGAAGAGCCCCGCAAACCACACCACCACCCCAATGATGTGGAAGCTTTTAAACCAGAGGTAGCTCTCAGGGGGAAGCGTCAAGGGCAGGCTCTGCAGGGCAGCGGCAGTTAAACCATTCAAGCCTTGGGATAGGGCGGCTGGTCAAGATGGGATTGCTTTGGCTTAGGCCCCCATGGACTTTGACCTGCTGGTGATCGGTGCCGGATCCGGGGGCCTGGCGGCAGCCAAGCGGGCCGCCAGCTACGGCGCCCGGGTGGCCATTGCCGAAGGGGACCGGGTGGGGGGCACCTGCGTGATTCGCGGCTGTGTGCCTAAAAAATTGTTGGTGTATGCCTCTGAGTACCAGGAATTATTTGCCAATGCCAGCAGCTACGGCTGGCAAACAGGGCAGGAAGCCCAATGCAACAGCAGCCTGCTCTTGGCGAATGTGCGCCGGGAGGTGGATCGGCTGAACAGTCTTCATATAGCCCTGTTGGAAAAAGCCGGGGTGGAGTTGATACCTGGGTTTGCCCAGTTTCTGGATCCCCACCGGCTAAGGATCAACGGCCGCGAAGTGACGGCCGAACGGATTCTGATCGCCGTTGGCGGTCGACCCCATCGACTGGCCATCCCCGGCGCTGAAAAGGCCTGGCTAAGCGATGACCTGTTTTTGCAGGAAAAACTGCCGGCTTCGATCGTGATCGTGGGGGCCGGTTACATCGCCTGTGAATTTGCCTGCATCCTTAGTGGCCTGGGGGTTGCCGTTACCCAGGTGGTACGGGGCGATCGCCTACTTAAGGAATTCGACAGCGAACTGGCTGCAGCGGTGCAGGACGGGATGGCGGAGCTGGGCATAAACCTCTGCTTTGGCCAGCAGCCCACGGCGATCGAAGGCACCGCAGGTCAACTCAGCCTGGTGGCTGGCCAGCAACGCTGGAACAGCGAAGCTGTGCTGCTGGCCACTGGCAGGCGGCCATTCCTCGAGGGGCTGGGCCTCGACCAGGCTGGGGTAAAAGTTCAAGGCCATCGCCTAGGGGTGGATGCTCACCAAACCACCAACGTGGGCCACATCTATGCGGTGGGTGATGTAACCGACCGGGTCAATCTCACCCCCGTGGCCGTGGATGAGGGCCGTGCCTTTGCCGATACGGTATTTGGCCAGAAACCGCGGCTGGTTAACCACAACCTGATTGCCACAGCAGTGTTTACCCAGCCTGAACTGGCCACCGTGGGTCTCTCGGAAGAGCAGGCCCTTGCTCAGTTTGGGGATGGGGCGATACGGGTGCACCGGGCCCGTTTCCGCAGCCTCAACCAGGCCCTACCCGCCCGGGGGCCGCGCTGTTTATTGAAACTTGTGGTGGAAAAAGCCAGTGACCGGGTGCTGGGTTGTCACATGGTGGGCAGCCACGCCGCCGAGATCATTCAGATGGCTGCCATTGCCTTAGGCATGGGCGCCACCAAGGCTGATTTCGACCGCACCATGGCCCTGCACCCCAGCATTTCCGAAGAATTCGTAACGATGACTTAAGTAAGACAGCTGTTCACCAGCTAATACGGTGTGGTCGATCGCTCGCAAGCCAACCCCATGTCCCAACCCCGGATCCTGATCGTTGGGGGCGGCGCCGCTGGTCTCACTGTGGCAAGCCAGTTACTCCATAGCCGGCCCAGCCTGGCCATCACGATCCTGGAACCCTCCGCCGACCACTACTACCAACCTGGTTGGACCCTGGTGGGGGCGGGAGTATTCAGCCTGGAGGAAACCCACCGCTCCGAACGCCAGCTGATTCCTGAGGGGGTGAAATGGGTGCAAGATGAACTGGCCAGCTTTGATCCGGAGCACAACCAGGTGCTCACGGGCAAAGGCGAAACGATCAGCTACGACTACCTGGTGGTAGCCACGGGCATGAAACTTTGCTGGGAGGCTATCAAAGGTTTAGCTGAAGCACTGGGTACAAACGGCATATGCAGCAACTACAGCAGAGACACCGTTAATTACACCTGGGAAACAATCAAGAATTTCAAAGGCGGCCTTGCGGTGTTCACCTGCCCGCCAATGCCGATCAAATGCCCCGGAGCGCCCCAAAAGATCGCCTACTTGGCCGATGACGTATTTAAGCGTTCCCCCGAGCTGGCATCAAGATCCCAAGTGATCTATGCCACCGCCACCCCAGGCATCTTTGGAGTGCCCACCTATGCGGCGCCGTTGCGAAAGGTGGTGGAGCGACGCGGCATTGATGCCCGCTACAACCACACCCTAACTGAAGTGCGTGCAGACAAAAAAGAGGCCGTATTCAGCGTTAAGGATGGCGACACCGTCCGCGAGGAAGTGATCAGTTTTGAGTTGTTGCATGTGACCCCACCAATGGCAGCCCCTGACGTGGTAGCCCAAAGCCCCCTGGCTGGCTCTGGCCCCGGTGGTTTCGTTGAAGTGGATAAATTTAGCCTTCAGCACCTGCGATTCCCGAATGTGTTCTCCCTAGGGGATGTATCTGGGATGCCTAATTCCAAAACAGCAGCTGCCGTGCGTGGCCAGGCACCGGTGCTTGCCCACAACCTCCTGGCTCTGATCGATGGCAAGGGCCTTACTGCCAGCTACGACGGTTACAGCTGCTGCCCACTTATTACCGGCTTTGGTAAAACAATAATGGCTGAGTTCAACTATGAACAGCAGCCTGTGCCCTCCTTCCCCCTTGATCCCACCGTTGAAAGGTGGAGCATGTGGATCATGAAGGTGAAAGTATTGCCCTGGATCTATTGGAACAGGATGCTTAAGGGGGGACTGCACGAGCGGCGTTTTATCCCGGGGGCCGGTCAGGTGGCATCACTATCCAACTGATAACTCTCCAATTGATCAGTCTCCAGATCATTTGAAGGATGAAAGTAGCTGTGGATCTGCTGAGCCAGGGCTGGCCCCACCCCTGGGGTTGCTGCCAGTTGCTCAGCAGAGGCCAGCTGAATGGCATCAATGGAGCGGAAATGGCCGAGCAGATCCTTCACCCGTTTCGGCCCTAGGCCAGGGATATCGCTCAAGCGCGAGCGCTTCATCCGTTCCCCCCGTTGTTGGCGGTGGAAACTAACGGCAAAGCGGTGGGCCTCATCCCTTAGGCGTCGCAATAAAACAACCCCCAATTGATCGGCTTCGCTGTCTAGGGGCTCGGAGCTGCCGGGTAGGAAAATCTCCTCCCGTTGTTTGGCCAAGCCACAAACCACCAGCTCATCGGCCAGATCCAGCTCCCGCAGGGCCTCCATCACCGCCGAAAGCTGGCCCTTGCCCCCATCAATCATCACCAGGTCTGGCCAGTCGGTAAGGCCATCGGTTTGGAGACTGCTGGCCGGCCGCCGCCGTAACTGACGCAGATCAGCCCCGGCAGCTTTTGCCTGACTCCAACGGCGAAAACGACGGCGCATGATCTCAGCCATGGCCATGAAATCGTCGCTGTGGCCGCTGCCAATGCTGCTGCTTTGGATCTTGTATTTGCGGTAGTGCTGCTTGGCCGGCAATCCGTCTACGAATACCACCTGGGAGGCCACCGCATCACTGCCTTGGATGTGGCTGATGTCAAAGCCTTCGATCCGGCGGGGGGGCTGCTCTAGATCGAGCATTTGGGCTAGATCCTCAAGGGCGAGGTGTTGCTGCTCGGCGGTGCGCTGGGCCCGGGCCAGCTCGTAGCTGGCGTTGCGCACCACCATCTCAATCAAGTCAGCCTTTTGCTGCCGCTGGGGATGAATGATGGTCACCTTGCGGCCGCGGCGCTCCCGCAACCAAGCCGCCAAAAGCTCCTGCTCGGGCAAGGGATGCTGAATCAATATTTCCGGTGGAATTTCCACAGGATCCACCTGGCTGTAATGCTCCTCCAACACCCGTTGCAGGATCGCCCCGGGGGCGGCGGCCTCGGCATCGGCGGTGTAACCCAGGCGGCCCACCAACTTGCCAGCTCGCACCTGAAACAATTGCACCGCCGCCACCCGCTCATCGGCAGCCAAGGCAATCACATCCCTGGATATATCAGCATCGGGGAGAGTGACTTTTTGATCAGCTGTTAGCAATTCCAAACCCTTAAATTGATCACGCATTCGTGCCGCCGCTTCAAAATCCAAGCGGTCTGCATACCGCAACATCTGTTGCTGCAATAACTCCAACAATTCATCGTTGCGGCCCTGGAAGATCATGGCCACTTTCCGCATGATTGTTTTGTAGTCTTCAGGGGAAATCTTCTGCTGACACACCCCTGGACAACGGCCAATATCAAAGTTGAGACAGGTGCGATCTCTATACAGGGGCTGGGGGCGCTGCCGCAATGGGAATACCCGCTTCACCACCGCCAGGGTGCGCCGCAGCAGGCCCACATCAACGTAGGGGCCATAGAAACGATCATGGGGGCTGCGGAAACGGCGGCGGCGGGTGATGAAGATGCGTGGATAGGCTTCACTCCAAGTAATACATAAATAAGGATATTTTTTATCGTCTTTTAGCAGCACATTGAAGTGCGGCTGGTGATTTTTAATTAGGTTTGATTCAAGGGCGAGGGCCTCGGCTTCGCTGTCGGTAACTATGAATTCAATCTCCACCACCTGGCGCACCATGAGGGCGATGCGGGGGCTAGGCGGCTGCGCCTCACGGAAATAACTGCGCACTCTGCTGCGCAACTTTTTTGATTTGCCGATGTAAAGGATTCGGTCCTCGCCATCGCGCATCAAATAACAGCCCGGCTCCGGGGGCAGGGCCTTTAGCAACGCCTCCAAACGCGGCGGGTCCTGCACCAGAGGCTGCTTACCGGCCTTCAGCCCCGTGATTGCTCTACCTAGAACGTGCTGGGTCAGTCTAGGAAGACAGCCCCGCCAGCCCATGCGCGCCCTTTACCCCGGCAGCTTTGACCCGCTCACCTTCGGCCACCTTGACCTAATCGAGCGGGCCAGCCGGTTGTTTGAGGAGGTGATCGTGGCGGTGCTGCGCAATCCCAACAAACAACCAAGCTTTTCCCTGGAGCAACGGCTGGAGCAACTGCGCACCGCCACGGGCCACCTGCCCCAGGTGCGGGTCACCAGCTTTGAGGGGCTCACCGTGAATTTCGCCCTGCAGGAGCAAGCCCGGGTGATCCTGCGGGGTCTACGGGCCCTTAGCGACTTTGAATTTGAACTACAGCTCGCCCACACCAACGCCAGCCTTTCCTCAGCGGTAGACACCCTTTTCATGGCCACTGCCGTGGGTCACAGCTTCCTAAGCAGCAGCGTAGTGAAAGAAGTAGCCCGATTTGGTGGAGATGTGGCCCATATGGTCCCCGAGACGGTGGCGGTGGATCTCCGCAGGCTCTTTAATCAGACAGCCTGAATATCCCATTTATCCCCATGGCCCAAGCACGATTAGAAGTGCTCGACCAGCTGGACCAGCTGGAGGAAATTGTGCTGGAGGGCACCAGGGTGCCCTTCTCAGGGGGTCGCTTGGTAAACGAGCAGGACGCTGTGGAAATACTGGATGCCGTCCGTCAGACCCTGCCGGGGGAGGTGGAAAGGGCGGTGGAACTAATGCGCCAGAAGGAGGCTTTTCTGGCCCAAGCCCGCCAGCAGGCCGAGGAAATCATCACCCAAGCCCGCCGGGAACGGGAGCAACTTATCAATAGTGCCAGCGTCCGCCAGGAGGCAGAACGCCAGGGGGCAGAACTGCGAGACCAGGCCCGGCAACAGGGGGAACAGCTATTGCTCCAGGCCCGCCGCCAGGCGGCCAGCGCCGAGCAGGAGCAACAAACCAGGGTGGCCCAGCTGGAACAACAGTTCGCTAGCCGTCGTCAGCAGCTAGAGCAAGAAGCTGCTAGCCGCTTCCAGCAACTTGACCAAGAGCACCAACAGCTGAAGCGCTCCCAGGCTGAGGCCCACGAGCGCAACCGTATCCAAGCCCTCCAGGAACTGGAACAGATCCGCCAGGAGGCCAACCGCTTACAGCAGGAAAGCCAAACGGAAGCCGAACGGCTGCGCCAGGAGGCCCTGGCCTTCCGCCAAAACACCCAACAGCAGGCGGAAGCCCTGTTACTGCGCAGTCGCCAGGAGGCTGCCACTGTGCAACAGGGGGCCAACCGTTATGCGGAGCAGGTGCTTGGCGAGCTAGATGTGCGCCTCCAGGAGATGGCCAAGGTGGTCATTGCTGGCCGCCGGGAACTGGTGAGGCTCCAGAGCACCGATGTGGAAGTTGCCGCTGGACCCACTGAAAACAATGCCGTGCCCATAAGCCGCGCCCGCCGGGCGGCCAGCCGGCTCAGAGAGGCTGCTGGCAAGAACTGAGCCGTTGGGCCGCCCTCAGCACCTGGCCCATCACGGGCACAGGTGCTGAGGAGCCGTTGGAAATCATGCTCACAAACAGGGGGCCATCGGGGGTTAGCAAGCGGCCGGTGATCGCCTTAACACCACTGATCGTGCCAGTTTTTCCGCTGAAACGACCCTCCAGGCTGGTGCCACGGAAATAGCCTTCTAAGGTGCCCCGCCGGCCAGCCACAGCCATGCTGCCGAAATAGTTCTGGGCATAGGGGTGCTGGTACATGCGCAGCAGTAAAGCGGTAAAAAAGCGGGTGGTAACCCGGTTGCTGCGGTCAAGGCCAGAGCCATCAACCACAGACACCCCCTGCATGGGCAGGCCCTGTTGCCGCAACCAATCCATCGCCCGCTGCTCCGCCACGGGCAATGACCAGCTGCCGGTGCCCTCCCGCAACAAAACCTCGGCGGTGAAGTTGTGGCTTTCAGCGTTGGCCAAGCTCATCAGGTGGTGCATCGAACTGGACGGCTCGCTGAGCAACAGCAAACTGCCCTCCGGCTCCGGAGTGCCCGCCGGCACACTGCTGATCGCCACCTGACGGCCATTGCGACTGATCTCCTGGCTCATCAAGCGCTCTAGGCGGGCCGGCGGATCACTCACCGACATGTCCACGGCGTTGGCGGTAAGGGCCAGGCGGGTGATGGGAGCGCCATAGCCGTAGTCACGGTCGGCGTAGGGCCAACCCTGGGGCCACCAGCGGCTGCGGGGTTCCTCCTCCAACTGCAGGCGCACGGTGCCGCTGGCAACACCGCTGCTGCCGCCGGCACCGGAGGCGAGCTTGGCGATGCGTCGCAACTGGGGAAAGCCCATGGTGGGATCTCCACTGCCCTGGAGCCGCAAGGTGCCATCAGGCAACTGCCACAGCTCCGTTATCAGGTGATGGTCTGGCCCAAGGCGATCGATGGCAATGGCCGTGCTGATCAATTTCTGATTGGATGCCGGTATCCGGGGTCGGTCGCCGTTGAGATCCGCCAGCAGCCGGCCACTTTGATCAACCACACTGATGCTCCAAACCGGTGCCTCATGGCCCACCGCCAGCTGCAGCTGCCGCTGCAGGCTGGGACAACTGATTTGCGATTGATAGAGGGGCAGACCCATGGGGGCCAGCAAGGGCGGTGGCGATGGCGCTGGTTGGATCTGTTGGGCCGCTGCCGCCAGGGGCACCAGGCTGATTAAGGGCAGGCTGGTGCCCAGGGCGATCAACAGTTTGGAGAGCTTCAACTCAATGGCCTCCAATTTGCACATCACTAACCGTTCCATTGATTCGATAAAGGGCACCCTCTAATTCGATGGGCGAACCAATCTTTAGGGCTTGATTACCAAGTACCACCCCGCCGGCGGTGCGCTGGCCCTCACCCTGCAGCACAAAACGGGCATCAAAGGTGGAAAAACCACTGGCGTTCGGATCGGGGGCAGTGGTCACCTGGCCGGAGGGAAGTACCACCGTGACCCGCCGTTCAATGGGGGTCACCGACCGCACTGTGACGCTGCCATGGGGCTGGTTGCGGATCACCAGGCTGGTTTTGCCCTCCGTGCGAATTTCCTTAAGGAGAGCATTGGGATCTGAGGCTGGAATTGCCTTCACATCCACGGTCACTAGCACCGGCTTGAGGGCGCCCGTGGCCTTAGCCACGGTGCCCGCCAATTTCGGCGTCCAAACCACCCCTGCAACGGCCATCAGCAGCACCGCGGCGGCGCCGAGGTCCACGGGATTCCAACGGCGGGAGGGGGTGGTTTGGGGCTCAGGCATTCGCTTTTTCTATGCTGGGCGGAGCTTAGGTGGATTCCCAGGGGCAATCCAGCCGGCAGCAACTGATTCAACTGCTGAGATCTTTCATAAAGCGATCCACCGAACGCAACCCCTGGCCCAGGCCATCGGTAAGGGCTTCATCAAGCTCCTCTGGCGCCGGCCGTTTTTCAAAGCTGCCTGCGGCCCTGTAGCCGTCGGGATCCAATCGATAGAGCTCCCAGCGGTCGGGATAGGCATGGCGCAGGGCTGCTGCGGCCAGGGGTTGCAATGTGTAGGCGCTTTGCCACACCGCCATAAAACCCTTGCGGCGCTCCCGGGCCACGCTGCCGATCCCCACGGCTGCATCCTCCAGCCGGCTGTTTAAAAGCACCACTGCGCCCCCGTGCTGGCCGCAGAGCTGCTCAACCACTGCGTAATCCGGGGGGCCCAGCGCCACCAGCAACAACAAATCCTCTGCGGGGCTGGCCGCCGCCCCCTGGCGGCGACACCAATCGCCAATGCTGTGGCAGTACTCGGCCACCACCGGGGCATCCCGCTTAGCCAGGGCGGTGGCGCCGGCATCGGCAAATAAAAGCTGGCAGGGACGCGCTTCGCTTTGCAGCGCTGCCTGCAGGCGCAGGGCCACCGGCTGTAAGCGGAGCCCTTCAAACCGCAGATCCACACTCCAACGGCCCTTGGCCTCGGCCCCCAGGGCCGCCTGCACAGCAACCACGGCCTCAGTTTCGGCGCTCAATAAATCAGCGGGAAGGGTCATGGGGCCTCAGCAGCCAATTCAATCAACACAGATTCCAGCAGGCCAGGCAGGGGTTCGAGATCTTTCTCTGTGATCCAGGGGCCCAGGCTCAGCCGTAAACCGGCCCGGGCTTGCGCCGGGCTGTAACCCAGGGCCAGCAGGGTGGGGCTGGGAGCATCTTGGCCGCTGCTGCAAGCGGAGCCGCTACTCACAGCAACACCCCGGCGACCCAGGGCCCGCACCGCAGCGCGGCCGCCCAGGGGCCTGCCCTCCGGGGTTTGCAGCAAAAGACTGAGGTGGTGGGGCAAGCGCAGCTGGTCAGCGCCAGTGAACTGCAGCCCTGGGACCTGGCTGAGCCGATGGCGCAGCTGATCCCGCAGGCTGGCCATGGAAGCGGCCAGGGCCGGTTGCTGCTGGTGGCGCAGGGCCAGCGCCGCCACCAAACCCGCGGCCAGTACCACGGGTTCCGTGCCAGCCCGCAGCCCCCCCTCCTGGCCCCCGCCGGCCGATGGCGACAACAGGGCCAAGCCGGGCTTTAGCAGCAGGGCACCAATGCCCCGGGGCCCTTGGAATTTATGGGCCGAGATAGAAAGCAGATCTGGCTGAGATTGGTGCAGGTTTAGGGGTATTTGCCCCACCGCCTGCACGGCATCGCTGTGCAACAACACCCCGGCGCCCCGGCAAAGCTTGGCAATCGCCTGCATCGGCTGCACCGTGCCCACCTCTGAGTTAGCCCAACCGATCGATACCAAGCGGGTGGGAGGCTGCAGCCACTGCTCCAGCGCCGCGAGATCCACCAAGCCCTGGTTATCTACCGGAATGGTTTGCAGCTGCCAGCCCTCTCGGCTCAGCTGAATGGCGGCGGCGCTGACGGCGGGATGTTCGATCGCAGTAAGCAAAAGACGGCCGGGCTCCAGGGCCCGGCAAACCCCAAACAGGGCGAGATTGTTGGCCTCGGTGCCGCCAGAGGTAAACACCACTTGGGCGTTGTCCCAGCCCAGCAGCGCCGCCAGCTCCTGGCGGCTGCGCTCGAGTAATTCCGCGGCGGCCAGGCCAGCGGCATGAAGGCTGGAGGGATTCGCCCAGGCCGAAGCTTGGTGCTCAGCCATGGCCTGCAACACGGGCGCCGCCGGGGGGGTGGCGGCACAGGCATCGAGGTAAAGCAGCGGACTAGCGACCACTGATTCGGCGCCGGCTGCGTTCCTCCAGGGAATTGTTGGCGAGGTTCACCATCTGATCTAGGGAGAGGTTGTCCAGCAGGGCCATGGCCTGCTGGTAGCCGCCATCACCGGCCTCGGCCAACTCCTTTGAGGAGGCGGCTAAAACGCCACTAAACACATGCACCGCCGGCCCTGCCATCTGCAGGTGATCGTTGTCATCCCAACGGATCTGCAACGGCCCCCCTGGTAACTCAAGGGTGGCCTCCCGGCCGCAGTGGCCCCGCAGATGGGTGGCCACCAGGCTGGCGCAGGCGCCGGTGCCACAGGCCAGGGTGGGGCCTGCCCCCCGCTCCCACACCCGCAGGCGCAGCTGATCGGCGGCGATTACTTGCACAAAATGCACGTTGGCCCGGGCTGGGAAGGCGGGATGTTGTTCAAGGGCTGGGCCGAGCCGCTCGAAATCCAATTGCCCTAGGTCTAAAACCTGCACCACCGCATGGGGGTTGCCCATGCCCACGGCTGCCACCCACAACCGCTCGCCGGCCACCTCCAGCTCCTGCTCTGCCAGGGGATTACCGGCGGCAATGCTGGTGGGAATGGCGGCGGGGTCCAAAAAAGGACGGCCCATGTCAACGCTGACCAGGTCCCCCTCCAAAAGCTGGGGCACGATGCGGCCGGCAACGGTTTCCACCTGCCAGCTGCTACCTACGGGAGCAGCATCGAGATCAGCAAGAAATCGGGCAAAACAGCGGATGCCATTGCCGCACATCTCCGCTTCGCTGCCATCGGCATTGAAGATCTGCATCCGCACATCACCGCCAGCCTGGGGCGGCAGGGCGAGGATCAGGCCATCGGCGCCAATCCCAAAATGACGGTCACAGAGGTCCTGGGCTTTCGCCCCAGCGAAGTTGCCCAGGGTTCCGGTGCGACCATCCAGGAGGATGAAATCGTTGCCCAGACCTTGATACTTGCGAAAGGGCAGTGTCAAAGGGCGCTCCTAGCCTGAACTGATCGTATGGCCCCAGTCCCAGAAAACAGCTTGGACACCTCCTTGCCAGGGGTGCGGCTTATCCAGCAATGGATCCGCCAGCGGCGCCAGTTGCAAGTGCAACTGGCCAGCGGTAGCAAGCTGGTGGGCCGCCTGCTGTGGCAGGACCCAGAGTTCTATGGGTTGGAGACTGCGGGTAAAGACGGCCCCCAGCTGCTCAACCGAGCCAGGGTGGAATCGATTCTGCCCCTGGAACAAGCCAGCCCAGCACCGGCGACAATTTCCTCCCCGCGGCTGCCCCTGCCGCCGATTTAATCCACCGCATGGCCAGCCCCGAGAACCGCTACAGCCCCAACGACCTGGAGCCCCGCTGGCAGCAGCGTTGGTTGGAACTGGGCCTTGATCGAACGCCAGCCCCCAGCAGCGAGCGCAGCGAGAATTTTTATGCGCTTTCGATGTTCCCCTATCCCTCGGGGAATCTGCACATGGGCCATGTGCGCAATTACGTGATCACCGATGTGATTGCCCGGGTGCAAAGGCTCAAGGGGAAGCGGGTGCTGCATCCGATGGGCTGGGATGCCTTTGGGCTGCCGGCGGAAAACGCTGCGATCGAACGGGGAGTGGATCCAGCCGACTGGACCGAACAAAACATCGCCCAGATGCGCCAGCAATTGAAACGGCTGGGGCTATCGATTGATTGGGAGCGGGAGCTGAGCACCTGCCGGCCCGACTACTACCGCTGGACCCAGTGGCTGTTTCTGCAATTCCTGGAGGCCGGTCTGGCCTATCGCAAGGAGGCAAGCGTTAACTGGGATCCGATCGATCAAACCGTGCTCGCCAATGAGCAGGTAGACAGCGAAGGGCGCTCCTGGCGATCCGGAGCTTTAGTAGAAAAACGTAAGTTACGTCAGTGGTTTCTGCGGATCACCGCGGTGGCCGAGGAATTACTAAATGACCTCAAGCAACTGCAGGGCTGGCCGGAAAGGGTGCGCACGATGCAGTCCAACTGGATCGGCCGCTCCATCGGCGCCACCCTGCGCTTCCCCCTAAGCACTGGTGATGGAGCCATTGAGGTGTTCACCACCAGGCCCGACACGATTTTTGGGGTTAGCTATGTGGTGCTGGCACCGGAACATCCGCTGGTGGAGCAACTCACCACCGGCGCCCAACAGGGGGCGGTGCTGGCCTTCAGGGCTGAGGTGGCAGCGGTGAGTGAACAGGATCGTGTGGCCGAGGATCGTCCCAAGCGGGGGGTCGCCCTGGGGGGCCTGGTGCGCCATCCCTTCACTGGCGTAGACGTACCGGTATGGATCGCCGACTACGTGTTACCGGAGTACGGCACCGGCGCCGTAATGGGGGTGCCGGCCCACGACAACCGCGATTTCAGTTTTGCCCGCAGCTATGGACTCCCAATAACCACGGTGATAGTGCCCACCGACCAAGCCGAATCCGGGCCGCCGGCCGTTCCGGGCCAGGCCTTCACGGAATTAGGCAGGTTGGTGAATTCCGGTGAATTTGATGGCCTTGAGGGGGAGGCGGCCCAGCAGGCGATCATTGCGGCGGCGGTAGCGGCTGAAGTGGGCGCCGCCAAGGTGAATTTTCGGTTGCGCGATTGGTTGATTTCCCGCCAGCGCTACTGGGGATGCCCGATCCCAGTTATCCATTGCGACAGCTGTGGCCCGGTGCCCGTACCCCTGGATCAGTTGCCGGTGGAATTGCCCAAGGGGGTGGACCTGAGCGGGGTGGGCGGTAGCCCCCTGGCCAAGGCAGAAGCCTGGAAGGCCGTTGATTGTCCCCGTTGCGGCCAGCCGGCCCAGCGGGAAACCGACACCATGGACACCTTTATGTGTTCCAGCTGGTATTACCTGCGCTACACCGACGCCAACAATCAAGGGCAGGCCTTTAGCCGCGAAGCAGTGGATGCCTGGATGCCCGTAGACCATTACGTGGGCGGCGTGGAACACGCGATCCTGCACCTGCTCTATTCGCGCTTCTTTACGAAAGTGCTTGCCCAACGGGGGCTGGTCAGTAGCAATGAACCCTTTAAACAACTACTCACCCAGGGGATGGTGCAGGCAGTTACCTACCGCAACCCCACCAGCCGCCGTTACATCGCCCCGGCGCTGGTTGCTGATCCCAGCAATCCCAAAGACCCCGACAGCGGCGAAACGCTGGAGGTGTTCTTCGAGAAGATGTCTAAATCGAAATACAACGGCGTTGATCCAGGGGCCGTGGTGGAGCGCTATGGCGCAGATACAGCCAGGATGTTCATTCTGTTTAAGGCGCCCCCAGAAAAGGATCTGGAGTGGGATGACGCTGATGTGGAAGGGCAGTTTCGCTTTCTGCAAAGGATTTGGCGGCTCTGCGATGGGGCGAAGCAGGCGGGCCTAAGCCTGGCCCAACCCAGCCCCCTGCCGGAGCAGTTCAGCCCCGCCGATCAGGAACTGCGGCGGGCCGTTCATACGGCAATTGAGGCCGTCAGCGAAGACCTCGATGGCGATGTGCAGTTCAACACCGCCATATCGGAACTGATGAAGCTCAGCAATGCGATGGGCGGCAACCTGGATGCAGTAGCCGGGCCGGTGGCTGAAGAAGCACTGGCCAGCCTGTTGGTGCTGCTGGCCCCGTTTGCGCCGCACCTGGCCGATGAACTCTGGGAACAACTGGGGGGCAAGGGCAGCATCCACCAACAACGCTGGCCTCTGCTGGATTCCACCGCCCTAGTGCGAGATACGGTCACAGTGGTCTTGCAGGTGAAAGGCAAGGTGAGGGGCCAGCTGGAGGTGCCAGCCAGCACCGATGCCGCAGAACTGGAAAGGCTGGCCCTGGCCAGTGATGTGGCCATTAAATGGCTTGAGGGCCAAGCCCCCCGCCGGGTGATCGTGGTGCCTGGAAAACTGGTAAACCTCGTCCCCTAGGCACCTAGGGGTCAGTGGGAGAGGTGCTGTTTGGCATAGGCCCTCACGTATTCATCCATGGAGCCGCAGGGCATCCACTCACCACCCATGGCATGGGCGCCATTGCAGCCCATCTCCAAAGCTTTCTTTTCCGCCTCTGGCTTAGTGGGATACATGGTGGAGTCCTTCTTCACCTGGGCAATGGCCGGAGGGCTGAGCTGAATGCGGATCGGACCCATGCCCACCACTCCAGCCCAGGCCACTCCCATGGTGGTGATGCCAGCGGTAATCACGCCCATGTTGACGGCGGCCACACTGATCAAGCCCATGCCCACAGCTCCAAGGGAAATCACCCCCATGGGTACCACGCCGATGGCGATCACCCCCATGGGCACCACCCCAATCGAAATGATTCCCAGGGGGGCAATGCCTGTGGCCAGCAGCCGTGGCTTATGGGAATTGCTCTGATCAGCTCCGTGGTTTGGGCAGATGGACAAGGTTTAGGGCTGATGGCTTGCTGGAGTTTGGCAGTGCCATGTAATTAGTGCCAGGGTCAAATCGAAACAAAAAATTTCTTGGTTGTTTCAGAAATCACCGGGCAGCCTCAGCCGTACCACTGCCATCGACAGGCGCAGTTCCCTAAAAAAGCAGAGTAAGGCCATGATCAATGAAGCCATCGCCAGAATGAAGGCAGGGATCACCAACAGGGAAAGATCCACAGGTGTGACGGCACTAACAAAAAGCACCATCACCACTGAACAAACCATGATCGCCGCCAGGGTGGCGCAACTGAAGGCCCAGTTCACCAGCAATAACCGCCTTTTCTGCAGCCGCACCACATGGTCGCGATTGGCACTGGCCTGCTGGCCAACCACGGCCATCAACTGATCAAAGACCCTCGCCGCCCGTTGGCTCAGCACCCCGAGGAAGGCAAAGATGCCAGTTATCAGAAACACGGGAGCCACCGATAACTGAATGACCCTGGCCAGGCTCGAGGGGGCTATGGGGGCCATCGCGAATCTGCAGCAGGGTTCTAGTGTGCGCCAGCTCTTGTTATGGCCAAATGCTGATTAACTTTGAAGCCAGATCCAACCATTGGTTAAGCCCTCTTTCGTTATGCCGTCTTTCCCGATAAATCACCAGTCGATCAGCCTTGCCGTAGCCGGGGGCCTGGCCTCCTGCCTCAGCTTGGCCACTGCCCTACCGGCTCGGGCCCAAAACCTCAGCTACCCAGCCCCAGGGGTGATCTGCGATGGTTCCGCCAAACTCTGCTACGACAAAAAGGGCCTATCCGTCTCCCTCACAGGTATTGCCTACGGCCAACGGGCCCAGCAAAAGGCGATGACAAGCCTTAATAACGGCACCCCAAGCCCAGAATTCAAACTCAGCAATGGCAGCGTTTGCAGCTTGGCCCTTGGCGCCTGCTGGGAGGATGGCTGGTCAAAGCGGCAGCTCGCCAACAACCTGAGCATGCAGCTGTTTGGGGTAGTGCCTGCAGTTAATCCCGCCTATCCGAATGGCATTGGCACCAATGACAACGGCAATGGAAATAGCAATAGCAACTGGAATTCTGATGCAGTGCGGAATTCCGGCATCTGCAGCCTTAGTAGGGCAGGCAATCGCAATTTTGATGGGCCCTGTGAACTAAAGCAGGTGCAGGGGCCCGGAGGCACCCGTTATCGGGTGAGGCTGGGCAATGGCACGAGCTTAAGCTTCGTGAATCAAGGCAATGGCTTCCGCATTGAAGACGCCATGGGCGGCAGCTGGCCCGTGCAATTTGTTGACCAGGGCCCCACTGGCATCTTCCGCTGGGGCAACAGCACCCTGGTGGCCACCCAACGGGAATGGAATGGCTACCAACAGGGTCAACAAACCCCTGCGGGTCGCGCCCTCGGCAATCTGCTGGAAAGCTTGTTCCGTTGAAACTTATTCGTCTGGGTGGCCTAGGAGGCTAGAAAGCTCAGCGGGTATAAACCGTGAGCAATGAATCTGCCTGATTCCATTGCCAGCGGGGCTGCCCTTTTGGCTGGAATTCCTTTTTTGGGTGCTTAGTTTTCCAGACCGCCAACTCCCGGGCCAGTGGTCCCTTCAAGTAGGCACGCCCCTCGCTAAGACGACGCTTTAGGCCCGGGTGGGTTCCCTTGGGGTCTTCCGGGGGGGCATCACCATCCAGCTCAGCTGAGCGCTGCAACCAATTAACGCAGGTGGCGGGATTATAGCCAGCGATGGCCACCAGGCGCATGGCCTCGCGGTCGGCCTCCAGCTCCTGCTGCTGGGAAAGGGCCGCTAATTTTAGGTTTCGCTGATCTTCTGATAAGTCAGCAAGGGGCCCATGGGCCTGGAGGCTGGAGCGGTAGGCGTGCTTGCGCAAAAAGTGAGACAACTCATGGGCCACCACACAGCGCAGGGCATCGGGGTCACGCTCATGAACTAGGAAAAAAGAGCGATCAAACATCACCAAACCGTGGGAATAGGTGTGGGCATAGGCGGAACCAGTGAGATACGCGAGCCGATTCACCTCCTGCTGCAAAGGAGCCTGGCTAGGGCCAGGGGCCCGTTCTGCCCAAAATTCACAGGGGTCACCCTCCTGCTTTTCTTTCTCAGTGGATTTACAAAGGCCCGCCTTCTCCGCCCAGTAGGGGGCCTGGGAACCTACCCGCAGGGCGAAATGCAGGGGAGATATATGTAATTGATTAGCCATCAGGAGCTGGTGGCTAATCCGTTGCACCTCTTGCAACTCAGCGGGGGGCCGTGGTTGCTGGCGCAGCGCTACAAAAACTCCTAGCCCTAGGAAGCCAAGGCCAGCGGTGGCCAAAGCCAGCCGCTTAGGAAATACGGCAAAATTAAATAGGGACAAAGCTGTAATCAGCGGCTGTAATTTTCAAGCAAGTTGAGCCCTTTTTGGAGAAGCTTCTCCCCTTGCTCCTGCAGCCTCTGCTCGGTGGGCTTAAAGGCACAACTTTTTGTTTTGTATTGCACCAGTCTACTATTGGGCTCGTACCACACAGACTCAAGCACACAGAAACTGCGGCCAGTTTCACCATCCTTAAGCTTGTAAACCTCCCCTTTCCGGCAGATATAACCACCATTAGCCACCTGTTCACAGGCGCCAAGGTTCTTAAAAAATGGTTGGTTTCCTGAACTCCATTTCATGTTGTTGGCAAAGCCAGCAAAAGAAACTGGATCTTGGCTGAAGGGTGCCGCCAGGACTGTAAGCGGCTGGAAGCAGCCCAGGCCCACCAAGGCAACGGCATATCTGATCAGCAAAACCGGCGAAATAAAGCTGCCAATAAGTTATCAGTGGCACTAACCAGGGAAATGACTGCAATCTTTCCAATGGCCCCGGGAATCTGACTAGCCATGACCGAGGTCTCAAAAACACTAGATACCAGCCAATCTGGACCTAAGTGGTTCTACCCCTGAAGCGCCGATGAAAATCCTCCCTTTGATTCCAGTGGCCCTGTTGCTGGGCGGCAGCCTGGCCAGCCCTGCCCAGGCCGGTGGTTGCAAGTTTGTGAGCGCCTTCGCCATGAGCTGCCCCGACGGCGCCGGCGGCTTTGTGAACTCGTTTTTCGATGGTGAGCACTGGAACACCGTGGCGGTGCCCGCACCAACAGTGACAGTGCCCTACTCCTACCTGCGCACTTTGCAGCAGCGGCCCAGCTAAGGCAGCTATTACAACAATGGCTATGCCAACAACGGCAGCAATCTGCTCCCAGGCATTGGTGCAGCAGCCCTGGCCCTACCGCTTTTGAACGGTCTGGTTAATCAATTCAACCGTCCCCGGGCGGTCCAAATCCCCCAGCCAGGGCCGATGAACCCAGAGATTTACTCGGAAATGTACTGACTTCTCAAAGTAGGGCCTGCACACTGGCCACCTTGTCCTCCAGGCTCTGCTCACGATCTGTGCGGGTGTGCACTTTCACGAAGGTGCTGATCCGCGGGCAGCCCATCCCATGCAGCGCCTGGTGACAGGCCTCAATCGCCTCAAACACCGGCCCCCATTCCCCCTCAATCGCTGTGCCATTGGGGTGCAGCTGGATCTTCAGGCCTGCCTCGGCCAGCACCCGTTCACAGGTGGCGATATATGGGGACAGGTTTACCCCCACGCCGATCGGCACCACACATAGATCCACAAGCACGTGCATTGCTTAAACCAAGGCAGGTCAGCAAAACATAAGTGGCCACATAAGAGAAAAGCTTTGGCCTAGTCGCTGGTCTTCGCTAAGGCCAGCACCCACCAACTGCAAAATATTGCCAGCATTAGCCCATCCACACTCTGGTTATTTAGCCCTAGGCCGGAGAGGATGGGCTAGCTGTCAGTTGCCTCCCCCCCATGGCGCCACATCGCTGGTCCCGCCTGGTGCTTTCCGCCATGGCGGCACTGCTGGTATGCCTGGGTCCCCTGGCCCAGGGGGGCTATGGCAGTGCTGAGGTTCCAGACCCTGGCAAGGAGGTCCAGCTGGCCAATGTGGGCAGCTTTGAGCTGGGCAAGGTGAGGGTGCTTGGCGTACCGGTGATCACTGTGGCTGCGCCAAGCATGGGGGCTGGCAAAGACCAGCCGAGGGCCGAGCAACGCGGTCGAGTAATCGAAGGAAACCTAGAATTGTTATACAAACCACTATCACTATGCACCCAAGGGGAGGCTCTTGCTGAACATTTTTTAGAACTAATCTTTATGCATAATCAGGAGCGATCTTGCAGCAGCAAGAGCCTTGGCTTTCTAGGAATGCCGGAGGATCTAAATCTTATAGTCAAAGCAGACAACAATGGAAGTCAACAAATACTGGCTATTTTACCTGGCCGCGAACAGGCTCTACCCCTGCTCACTGTAACCAATGATGATGCAAGATTAAATGGCACTACCACGGAAAAACTAGCAAAGCGTTGGCGAAAACTGCTGGAACAGCGGTTGAGATATGCACGACAAATAATGCAACCAGAGATGCTAGTAAGCCGCTGGCGAAATCTGCTATTACTAGAAATATTATTACTATTATTGCTCACTGGGTGTGTAGTGCTATGGCGCAGGTGCCGGCCAGTGATGCAACAGGAACGAGCCGCTGGGCTTAGCAAAATCTGGCTCAATAACCACCGGGCACAAGCATTCAGCCGCTTACTAATAGCAATCTCTTTACTCCTGCTAGTTGCCATTGCTGCCGGCATGGTATTTGCAGTGCCCGGCCAAGTACCCCTGGCCCTGGAACTGCTTTATCAACCGGCGGCTGTGCTGTTGAAGTTCTTGATGCTGGGACTGGTGGCCCTGCTAGCTCGACTACTGGCGGGGACTTTGCTAGGGCAATGGGCAGCCAATGTAAATGTACCTCTGGAGGCGAGGGCCCGCCGCCAACAGCGCTATCGCAGCTTGGTAAGGGTTTTTAACCGTCTGATCGACCTGGGAGCCCTGGTCTTGGCAGGGACTTGGGCCCTTGCTGATATCCCTGGAATCCGCGCACTTTCAGCAAGCACAATCCTGGCCAGCGGTGCCCTAATTGGCGCCCTAGCCCTCGTATTCCAGGGCCTACTCAGGGATTTTGTGACTGGATTAGTAGTACTTCTCGATGATCGCTATGCCATCGGTGACACAGTCGATATAAATGGATTTTCCGGGGAAGTGATTGACATTGGCGTGCTTAGCACAGAACTGCGTTGCATTGATCAACGTTCTGTTGTTCTTCAGAATAGCCAATGCGAACAGGTGGTGAACCACACCAAGTTGAGATCTGGCATGCTGCTAAATATGCTAATTTCCCACCAAGCTGGAAGCATCAATTCGATTCTAGAAATTATCAGCGATGAGCTTGAAAGCTTTAACAATGATCCTGAGTGGCGAAACTTACTGCTCTGCCCACCACTCCTGCGGGGAGTGAGTGCCAGCGATGCATTGGGGATCACCATAAGCACCCTTCTGCTTACCAAGGCTGGTAAGCAATGGAGTTGCGAACGGGAATTAAGGCGTCGGCTGCTCGGACGACTGCAAAGGGAGGGAATCCCCCTAGCCAACCGAACCACAGCCTACGTTTCGGAGCTGTAAGCTATAGAAAACTTATCCAGCCCTATGGCCATCTTATTTACAACTATATATCTCCTATTTTTCGCCGTTGCCGTAGGCACTACCTATGCCCTGATGAATATCAACCTGCGCCGCCGCCCCCTTAGGTCAAGCCACCCAGAGGCACCAAAACCTGGTGAAATGCTGCTATATGTAGATCTCAGCCGTGAACGACTTGAACAGCTTTACAACAAAACATGACACCCTGAACTTGACGCGAAAGACGAATATCTTTGCGCAAAAAAAACATTTTACAAATCTGTTGATCGACGTAAATTTATTTAGCATGTATCCAGTCTTATGATCAAACTAATATATTTATTGCTAATGCCTGTGCAAGCTCTGGCACCCCCAGCCTAGATGGTCAAGCCATCCTGTGCCAGCCTGGAAACACAGAACCAATAGCCAGTGACTATGGCCAAGGTCTTCTCGAAGAACAGCCTGCTTGCTGTCGCCAGCCAATTTCAACCAAGCAACACCATCAAGGCAATCGAGCCCATTGGTAACGGTAATGTCAATCAAACTTTTCTAGTAACAACTAATAGCAGCGACGTAGCAAATTTTGTAATGCAAAGACTGAACATAGCTGTGTTCAGCCAGCCAAAGCTAGTCGTTCAAAATATGCTAGCACTAAGCTCCCACGTGGAGCAAAAGCTTACTGATGGTGTACCACAACTTGGTAAACGCCGCTGGGAAACACCCCGCCCATTGAAATTGGGCCATGGTAATCATCACTGGTTTGAAGAAAATGGAAATTTCTGGAGAGCAATCAGCTATGTCAATAATGCCATTTGCCTGGAAGTAGTTTCGGATCTAAATCAAGCCCAAGAGATAGGTTTTGGACTTGGCATTTTTCACCTCTTGATAAGTGATTTACCCACCACAGCGCTAACAGATACCCTTAGGGATTTTCATATAACACCCAACTATTTAGCCGCCTATCACCAGGTGCTTAAGAGCAGTCAAATCGCTAGCAGCCCTAATATTGATTGGTGTATTAATTTCATTCAACAACGACATGGGATAGCCAGTGTGCTTGAGGACGCCAAAGCTGCTGGCGAACTGCTGCTTAGGCCGATCCATGGCGATCCCAAGGTGAATAATCTGATGCTGGATGCCGAAAGCGGCCAGGCCATTGCGCTAATTGATCTGGATACGGTGAAGCCAGGGCTGGTGCATTACGACATCGGCGATTGCCTGCGCTCCGGCTGTAATCCCCTCGGTGAAGAAACCACAAACCTCGCCGCCGTCCACTTTGATCTGCAGCTATGTGGAGCAATTCTGGAGGGCTACCTGTCTGTGGCCAGGGGCTTCCTAAACGAAGCAGACCACGAGTATCTCTACGACGCCATCCGCCTAATCCCCTTTGAACTGGGGCTGCGTTTCTTTAGCGACTACCTAAACGGCAGCGTTTATTTCCGCAGCGATTTTCCCAGCCACAATTTGCAACGGGCCCTGGTGCAGTTCAAGCTCACCGAAAGCATCGAAGCCCAAGAACATGAAATCCGCGCCATCCTGGAGGGCCTGCGGGGGTCCCATCCATGAGCCAAGCCCAACCCTTCCTGCTAATCCCCTTCACTGCCCCTGGGGGTCTGGAAGGCCTACACATAGATGGCACTGTTTGCCGTTTAGGTCGTCAACTTCAGCTCCACTACCGCCTCCAGGGGCCCCTATCGCAGCTATTAATCCCCTCAGCCCCGGCCAAGGGCGCCCCAGAACGCCAGGACGGCCTCTGGCTCCACACCTGCCTGGAGGCCTTCTGGGCGGTGGAAAATCAGCCTGATTACTGGGAGTTGAATATCTCCCCAGCCGGCCCCTGGAACCTTTACAAGCTCAACAACTACCGCGAAGGCTTAACGCCAGAACCATCCCTGGCGGCGATGGCCACTTCAATCGTTCAGCGTTCAAACGAACTGCAACTCAAGGTTGCCTTTTCCTTACCCGAGGCCATTGGCCTTGACCAAGTGCTGCAGCTGAGCGTGGCGGCAGTGATTGAACAACAAAACAAACAAATCAGCTATTGGTCCCTGGCCCACCCAGGCCCCGAGCCTGATTTCCACCTGCGGGATGGTTTCCTACTGCGATTGCCTTAATGCCACTGCCCTAAGCGTTAGTTAAGTCCCAGGGGGCAACCAGCCACCGAGGGGGCAACCAGCCAGTTCAGTTATCAGTACCCAGCAACAAATCCTTGGCGCGGTTGATCGTTTGCATGGTTTCCATGTGCCCCCCTTGGTCTGGATGGTGTTCGGCGGCGAGGGCCTTATAGGCCACCTTCACCTGACCCTGGCTGAGCCTCCCGGCCAGGGGTAAGCCGAGCAGCTTGCGGGCCCGTAGGGCCCCTAGGTCTGGGGCTTTGCCTAAGGGGGAACGGTCGGCGGCACCAAGGCCCGTTCCCTTGCGTTTATGGCCCTTTCCTTGCCGCTTGCCAGTCTTAGGGCCACCGCCAAAACCCTTGCTGGGTTCCGCCTCCTCAGCACTGGCCTTTGGTACGGGGGGCCGCAGGGAAAGCAGGGCGCCACCGCGGTGGGAATGGGTTTTACTCATGGGCCGACACCTCCTCAAAGCGTGGCTGGGGCAGCCCATAACCACACCATCGTCTCATCAGGCGGTTAAGCGTCCCCACACCACCAGATAGCGATCCTGGCGTTCAGCCAATTGCAACTCACTCAGGCCCGCCAGCGCCAATTGTTCGCGCACTTCTTCCAGCGTGAAGGCCGCCCGCAGCGACTGGCTGTAGTCACGCCGCAGGATCGGCGGTGCCTCCGCCGCATAACGCTCCACCAATTCATCCAGGGCTGCATCGTTGCTGGGGCGGCGCAGGTCATGGATCACCACCACCGCCCCCGGCGCCCCCAATTGCCTCACGCTCTGCCAGAGCCCCTGGGGATCATGGAGATGGTGCAGCAGGCTGTTGCTTATCAGGGCCGTGTGCCCCCCCTCCAGGTCGGGGCAGGGCAACAGCACCTCCTGAAAGCGCACCTGTTCACTTACACGACGCTCCTCCGCCAAGCCGAGCATCGCCAAGGCCCCATCCAGGCCCAGCACCCTTGCCTCGGGATATTTCTCTGCCAACAAGAAGGTGATGTTGCCCGGGCCGCAGCCCAGATCCACCAGGTTCTCGCCAAGGCCCTCCGGAAACTGCTGGGCAATCCACTCCACCAAGGCCCGATCACTGCTGGAAAAATCAGCGGCCCCATAGGCCTCCGCCTGGGCCAGGTCATCCATCAACTCCGCTTCACAAATCCGTTTCATAGGAGCCGCTAGCTGGCTATAGCTTGGGCCCAGTGTGCCGCTGGATCAAATTGCTGCGTGGGGTGGATGGCTGTGCGGCTGGTTGGTTATTGGTGTGGGCAGAGGCTGGAAGCCACCGGGTAGCGGCGAGCCTGCTGGCCACCATCGCTGAGCTGGCGCTAGATGACCCAGCGGCCCTCACCGCCATCGACATTCCCATTGGCCTGCACCACAACGGGCCCCGCCCCTGTGACCAAGAGGCGCGGCTACTGCTTGGTAGCCGGCGCAGCAGTGTGTTTCCTGCCCCAGTGCGTTCGGTGTTGCAGGCGCGCAGCTACAACGAAGCCTGTGAGCTTTCCTTTCAAGCCCAGGGGCGAAAATTAAGCAAACAGACCTACAACATCCTCGCCAAAATTCGAGCGGTGGATGCCCTGTTGCAGGCCCAGGGTTCCCTCAGCCAAAGGCTCGTGGAAGTTCATCCAGAGCTCAGCTTCCAGCAATGGAACAACGGCATCCCCATGGCCCATGCCAAGAAAAAAGCTGAGGGACACCACCAGAGACTGCAATTGGTTGAACCCCGCTTTCCCGGAGCGTTCGCTGAGATCCGAGGCCGCTACAAGCGCCGCGAAGTTGCAGACGATGACATTCTTGATGCCTTGGCGTGTCTATGGTCAGCGGAACGGATTGCCAGCGGCAACCATCTGCACGTGGGCCAGCCCGGCCAAATCGATGCCTGTGGCATACCGATGCAGATTCTTGCCTAATCAGATTTTTTCTGATTGCTAATTGATAAGACTTTGAAACCCATGCGCTTCCTGCAACAGGTTGGTGGCTGCTTGGGAGGTTTTGTAACCGACACTTCCCCTTACTAGTGGCATGCTGGTTGTGGGCCACCCAGCAATGGGACGCACTTCCTCACACCAACTCAAAGCTCCGGGCGGCCCCCGGAGCTTTTTCTGTATCTGGAGCCCATCTGGAGCCCACCTAGGGCCCTCTGGACCTCAGCTGGTCTTTGCCTGATCTTTACCAGGTATTTGGCTGACCATTGGCTGGACTTTGGGTAACCATTGGCTGGTTTTTGGCTGGTATGTCGCTGGTCCTAAGCCAAATTGCATCAGCCTTTGCTCTAACGAAAATGACCCTGGTCATTTGACCCTGGTCATTTTCGTTAGGCTCATCGGTGAAAGTATTTGCCCAGCACTCCTGAGCTGCGCACCATTGGGCTCAACAACACTTAGTTCAGCAGCACTTCTCTATGCAGCACTGCGCTATGCAGCAATTCACCATGCAGCACTGTGCCAAACAGCACCAAGCTCATCAACACCACTGAATCCCCCGCACCACCCGTCCCCTGAGGCCCCAGCGCTCCCAAGACCCCAGCACCTGTTTGAATCAAATCAGATCTGACAGCTTCTCTCGGGCAAAGTCCATGCTGAGTTTTCTGCTCAACCTGCTCTGGTTCCTGTTGGGGGGGTTCGTAATGGGCCTGGGCTGGTGGCTAGCCGGGCTGATTGCAGCAATCACGATCGTTGGCATCCCTTGGGCTAGGGCCTGCTTTGTGATCGGCAGTTTTTCCTTTTGGCCCTTTGGCCAAGAGGCTGTAAGTCGCAGGGAACTTACCGGTAATACCGATTTTGGCACTGGCCCCCTGGGGTTTATCGGCAATCTGATCTGGTTCCTCATAGCAGGTTGGTGGTTGGCGATTGGCCACCTGGCCTCAGCCCTGGCCTGTTTTGTCACGATCATCGGCATTCCCTTTGGCATCCAGCACATCAAATTGGCCTTGATTGCCCTCGCCCCGATCGGCATGCAGGTGATCCCTAGCAAGCAACGGCTGGTGTGAACGATGGCAATCTCCCTGGCACCCCTACTGCTGGCGGCCACTCTGCCGGCAGCGACGGTCCTTTCAATCGCCGATGGCGACACAATTACCGTTAAAGAAGCCGGGGAACGCATCAAGGTTAGGCTGGCCTGCATTGACGCCCCAGAACTTTCCCAGGTCCCCTACGGCCAAACCTCCCGCCAGGCATTGCAGGCTTTGCTGCCCTTAGGGGCCCAGGTTTCCTTGCGGGTGAAAGCCACAGATCGCTATGGCCGCAGGGTAGCTGAACTACTTAAAGGAAAAATCGATAGTAAAAATAACAAAAACAACATCAATCAATTAATGATCGCCAGTGGTCAAGCATTTGTGTACTGGAATTACATCAGCGCCTGTGATCGAGAGAGCTATGCAAAGTTGGAAGCTCTGGCGCGGCTAAAAAGGCTTGGCATCTGGGCCTCCCCTGGGGGTCTTGGGCGCCCCTGGCAATGGCGGCACCACCAATGACTTCCCTCTCCCCCCTCGACTGGCTCGAGCTCTGGAACGATTGGCGCCACACCCCCCAGCAACAAAAGGCTGTGGAACAGTTTCGCCGGGACCTGCTTGAGCTAGCCCCAAACCTGCTTGAGGCAGAGGCCACGTGGCAGCAGGCCTACCGGGCAATGCCTAGCCCCGCCCATCCCAATCCATTGCCCGTAGCCTGGGAAAACCAGAACAACAACCTCAGTGGAATGGGTTACCGCGAATGCTTTTCCAGCAGTTGCGCCATGCTCGCCCGCTACCACGGCAAAGTTCGCAACGACGACGAATACAACGAAATCCGCGCCCGCTACGGCGACACCACCTCCAGCCAGGCCCAGCTCACGGCCCTGCGCTCCCTGGGTCTTAACGCTTATTTCCGCACCGACAGCAATCGCTCAATGCTGGAACAGGAGATCAAAGCGGGCAGGCCCGTGGCCGTGGGTTGGTTGCACAAGGGTCCGGCCCAGGCCCCCTATGGCGATGGCCACTGGAGTGTGGTGATTGGTTTCACCAGCACTAAAGCTGTGATGAATGATCCCAATGGGGAAGCCGACCTGGTGAATGGCGGCTACGTGAATAACAGCGATGGCCAGGCAATTCCCTACAGCTGGAAAAACTGGCTGCCCCGCTGGGAGGCCGATGGTCCTGGCAGCGGCTGGATGCTCACCTGCAGCCCTTAACCATGAACCTCTCCCTTGGCCAGCCCCTAGAGCCCCATCTACCGCCCCTGCAAATGGCCGTTGTTGGCCATGTCGAATGGGTGGAATTCCTTTGGGTAGACCATTTACCGGCCCCTGGAGAAATCATCCGTGCCAGTAAAAGCCTGCAGCAACCCGCCGGGGGGGGGGCAGTGATAGCGGCGCAGATGGCCAAGTTAGTGGGGAGTGCCCAGTTCTTTACGGCCCTGGGCCGGGATGAGCTCGGCGAACGGGCCCAAGCGGAGCTCCAAGCGCTGGGATTGGTGCTGCATGTGGCCTGGCGTGATGCCCCCACCCGACGGGCAGTCACTTTTATTGATAGTGATGGGGAACGCACCATCACCGTGATCGGCGAGCGGCTCAGCCCCACCGCCGCCGATCCGCTCCCCTGGGAGCTCCTAGCCCAGTGTGATGGTGTTTTTATTACTGCCGCCGATGCTGCCGCCGTGCGCTTGGCCCGGCGGGCCCGGGTGCTGGCCGCCACCCCCCGGCTCGGCCTAGGGACCCTGCAAACAGCGGCAGTGCCCCTTGATCTTCTGGTGGGCAGCGCCCTGGATCCATCGGAACAGGTACCTGCCAACGCCCTGGATCCGGCCCCAACCATGACTGTTGCCACTGAAGGGGCCCGCGGTGGTTACACAGTGCCAGGGGGGCGTTTTGAGGCCCTGAAACGCGGTGCCCCCCTGGGCGATAGCTATGGGGCGGGTGATTCCTTTGCCGCTGGACTTACCACCGCTGTAGCCGCCGGGCTTCCCCGGGAGCAAGCCCTGGCCCTGGCCTGCCGCTGTGGGGCCGCCTGCCTCGATGGCTGTGGGGCCTATGGGGGCCAGTTACGGCTCCAGCCAGGACTAAACCAGGGATGATGGAGCTATTGAATTGAATTTATGAACAGAGATCGTCAATTTTTAACCAGCTGTGGTCAGCTGGCCAGCCTGTTGAACCTGAGCCTCGGCGCCGCTCGCCAACGGATTGATCATCAGATCGCCAAGGAAGGGGCCCGGGACCCAGACAGCAAATTGGCAATCATTGAACGGCTGCTGGCGGCAGCGCGGCTCGATAGTGCATCCAACAGCCGCCTGCTGGATGCCCAGCTAAATGCCTTGGAATCTGAAGCTAATTTCCTCGACGAAGATTGAGCACTCCTGAAGCCATAGACCAGTTACTGGGGCTGCTGCGGAATCCCCGGCCCCAGGGGGAAGTGCTACGCCCCTTGATAAGCGCCCTCGAACAAAGCCAACCCTGTGATCTAACAAAGCAGGCGGCCCAACTGGAGGGGGTTTGGGAGTTGCGCTGGAGCAGTAGCAAACTTCCCTATCTCCAGGTGCAACCCTGGCTTGAAAATCTGCAGTTGCTACTGCCCAGGGAGCGCCGGGCCATGAATCTGTTGCGGCTGGCGGGGCCCGGTGGCGGGTTAGGGACCATTGCCGTATTGGCTGAATTACAACTTGAACCCCCCCAAAGGGTGGGGGTGCGTTTTGTTAAGGGCGGCTGGATGGGCCCGAGGCTGGGGCCAATCCAAGCCCAACTAATGCCAGCGGTAAACCAGAGCTTTCCCGCCTGGCTTGATATCACCTTTTTAAGCGAGCAACTGCGCATATGCCACGGCAGCAACGGCACCTTATTTGCCTTGCTTAAACGGCTTGACCTAGACCCCTATGCCCTATTGCCGAGCGGTGGGGCCAACGCCTGATAGAGTGAAAAGGTTCGGTTGAAGCAAACCAACCACCGAACACGCCATCTTTTTGACCGCCTCAGGCTTCGTGGGGTTCAGACGATTTCCTTAAACGAAAGGAATTCAGCCGCGATGGTTGATCTCATATACGTGAATGTCCATGGCTAAAGCAAATCTACGACGCCCCCAAGAGGCGCCGATCCAATCCCCTGCCCGTCCGCTTCCACCCCTAGGGCTAGGGCGTACCCCAATCAGTTGGACCGAACTGCTGGGAGAACGTTGAGCCTCCAGGAAAATTTCTGATTTCAAGCCATACCCCTGGGTCCAAACGGGCCTAGAACGAATTAAGCAATAGGGCAATCTTTCTATGGGCAAGCAAATGCCAGCACCTGATCACAGCATCACGCTTACCGACCGTTTTGGCCATGAGTTACTGGTGTGTGAACTGCCCCATGAGCTCAGCGAAGCAGAAACCCATCGGCTTCACCATCAGATCCTCACCCACTTCCATGGGGAACTGGAGGCCGATAAATCCCCTCGCCGGCTCAGCTGGCCTGAGGTGGTTACACGGCTAGAGGAACGCCTAGGAGTTAACTCAAGCTCTATAGGCTGCAGCAATGCAGCACCCCAAAGCGAGCAAGAGTTGGATCAGCACCGGGCCCGCCGGGCCGGCGACATCCTGCCCTCGGCCCGCTAGGCGGCTGCTTAACACAGCCATCGGCTTAGGACTCCTTGCCCTATTGGGCTGGGGTTGGCGAGCACTGGCCCTGGGCAGTGGTATCGATCGCTTGGTAACTGGTGGGCTGCAGTTGCTAGCGATGGTGCTGCTAGTGCGGCTCGCCAATGCACTGCTGGTGCGTTTACTGGAAATCTCCCTAAGGGGACTGGGCACCGGCGCCGCCTTAGAGGCACTTACCTGGCTAGAGCCGTTCATTCGAACGGTGGTGTGGTTACTGGCGGTACTCAGTTTTCTGCAGTTCCAGGGCTTGCCCTTCAGTGCCTTAATTGGGGCCCTGGCAGGGGCTGGGGTGGGTCTTGGTTTTGCCCTTCAGGGTCCAGCCAAAGACTTCATCACCTATCTAACTATTCTGTTTGACAAACCATTCGAGATTGGTCAGTTATTGCATTTTGATGATGTTTGGGGGGAAGTGGAACGCGTGGGGATACGTGCCACCCAACTACGCAGCATTGATGGTGAACGGGTAATTGTTAATAACGCCGGCTTAATGCAGAAAACCTTGCGCAATTTTGGCAGCCTCGAGCAGCGGCGCCTGGTGCAGCGATTCGGCCTAGCAATCGACACGCCCGTACAGCTATTGGAAGAGATCCCCAGCCTGGTGAGGGCGGTCGTTGAAAGTGTGCCGCCCACACGCCTAGAACGCTGCCATCTCGTTAGCTTTGACCAGGGTCGCCTAACGGTGGAACTGGTCTACCGGGTGCCATGCGCTGACTATGTTGTCGCCCTCGATTGTCAGCAGTCCGTAAATCTGGCCTTGCTAAAGGCCTTCAAGGAGAGGGGCATTGCCCTTGCCCCCAACCTCCCCTGGCAGCCCTAACCAGTGGGGGATGGTGGGGGCATCAGCAGCCGTTGCCCAGCGGGCAAGCCGCTGGTGCAGGCGGGATCACAACTCAGGAATAAAAGCTGTAGCCCCCTGTCTATGGCCCGCTGCAACATGGCCGCCAACCCCGCCATGCGCCCAGGGTCGACGTTTGTGAAGGCATCGTCGAAAAGTAGTGGCAAACAGCCGTCGTAGGCGCCTGCCAACACCTCCGCCATGGAGAGCCGTACGGCCGCCGCCAGTAGCTCTCGGCTGCCACCGCTCAAGGATTGAAAATCCCAGGCCACCCCATCACCCCGCTGCCATCTCAAGCCAGAAAATCCCCCTTGGCTGTCGTAATTGAGGCTGGTGCTCAACGGTCCAGCCACCAAGCAACTGAGGTAGCCCTCCAGCCGTTCGCCCAGGGGGGCGGTGTACTGCAGCGCCATGGCGTTCTGTTCCTCCTCCAGCAATCCCTGAAGCAGATTGAGCATGCGGGCCTCCCGTTCCAGCCGCTGCCGTTCCCATTGGCGCGATTCCAGGGCGGCTTGCCGCTGTTCGAGCACCGCCTGGAGATCCACCTCTCCGTCCACGTGCAAGCGGGCAGCGCTGGCCGCCTGCTGTTGCAGCAGGGCTTCCCGCCGCTGACGTAACTGGGAAAGCCTGGGGAGCGCCGCCGCCGCTGCCCCTTGGCTGGCCCCTGAGTCCCCGCCTGGGCATTGCTGCAACAGGGTTTTCAAACTCTGTAGCTCCTGGCCAAGGGCCGTTAGACGGGCCTTCAGTTGGGCCGCCTCGGCCCCTAGGGCCTCGAGGCTGCCATGGCGATTTTGCAGGTCATTGATCAGGGTTTCGGCTTGAACTTGGGAGGTTTGATCCGCCTGCAAGCCAATGTCGAGGTCGGCCAACTGCCGGCGCACCTGCGCCAGAGCTGCATCGGCCTGGTTCAGTTCCTGGCGCAGTAAACGGCCCTGGGGCACAAGACTGTCAAGCTGTTCGCGCAGGCGGGCCAGATCCGCTTGGGCCGCTGGCACCTCTGGTAATAGTTGCCATTGCTGTCGCAACTCCTCCAAGCACTGGTGACCCCGTTGCGCCTGGAGCCGTTGCTGTTCCGCCAGCAATTCCGTGCGCTGCCGTTCAGCCCTAACCGCCGCCGCCACATCCGCCAAACCCAGGGGTTGGAGGGCCGCCGCCAGCCGCTGGTTCGCCTGGCTGAGCTGATCGCGGGCCTTGGCCACACTGGTGCCCCCCCCGGGGCTGATCCGCAACTGCAGGGCTGCGGCCCCCCCCAGCTCCAGCAAGCCAGGCTCACTGAGCAGAATCTGCTCACCCACAGCCAGGGCCTGGCCATCGAGCTGTACGGGACCCAGAGCCTGAATTAACTCCACCCCAGTGGAGAGGCTGGCCACGGCCACGGCCGCCGCCTGCTGCTGCCGCTCAATTTCCCGCAACCTATCCACCTGGGGGGCAGTGAGCTGAGGCAGGGCGGCGAGCAATGGTTCTAGCTCCGCCAGCCGCAGCTGCAGAGCCTCCAGGGTTTGCAGCTGCTGGGCCAGGCTGAGCCGCTTGATCCACTGCTGCCACTGCTCCGCCTCTGCCAAGGCCCGTTCCAAACGGTCGGCGGCCTGGCTGCGTTGCAACTCCAGTTGGGGTAATTGCTCTTGCAATTGCTGTTGTTCCCCCTGGCGGGGGGCCAGGCCCAGCCGCAGGGCAGTGAGTCGCTGCTGTTGCTGCTGCCACTGCTCCAGGGCCCCCTGCCGGGGGGCCAACTCCCCAGCAAGGGCCTCAAGCGCCGCTTGCACGAGTTGCCACTGTTCCAGCAGGGGCAGCAACTGCCCTAACTGCTCTAATTCAGCAACTACCTGGTCGTATTCCTGGCGGGCGCCCCGCTGGGCGGCCAGCTTCGCCTCAGCCTCGGCCAGCTGGCCCCGGGCCTCCGCCTCCGCCGCCAGGGCCGCCGCCAGGGCAGAACCAGCGCGGCCCAGCTTGCCCTTTTCCGTATAACAGGCCAACCAACGGCTGCGTACCTGGTCGAGCACCTGGCGATCAAGGCTTGATTGCATCGCCAACGAACCCTGGGCCTGCAGCCGCTGCAGCAGCCTTTCTTGGTCAATGGCCTCAGCACTTAATTGCAACGGATCGAAGCCGGCACTGCCCTGCCACACCCAAAGATGACCCCATCGCTCCCGCAACTGCTCCCCATGGCGAGCCCGGGCCACCGCCCTGGCCCCCACCAGCTGGGCCAACTGTTCCTCGGCGCTGTCCCCCTGCCAGAGGCTGCCGCCCCTGGTGCGCAAGCTCACACTGCCCCGGGCGCCAGCAAAACGCTTCTGCACGGTGTAGGTATGACCTTCGGCTTCAAAGCTCAGTTCCAGCTCCGGGTCCCCCAGGGCGGGACGGGCGCGCATCCCCTCCAGAAGGGCACCACCGCTGCGGGCAGGTAAGAAAAGGGCGCGGTGAATTGCCTCCGCCAGGGTGCTCTTGCCAGATTCATTCGCCCCCTCAATCACCGTCAGTCCGGCGCCAAAATCCACAGCCAGGTGCCGATGGCGGCGGTAATGGCGCAGTTCCAGAGACAACAGGCGCATGATTAGCTATGACCCTGGCAGGCCCCATGCAATTCCCGCAGGGCCAACCGGGCTAATTCCCCCTCCTCCCCGGCTGAGGCCGCTAGGGCTTGGAGCCGCTGGGCCACCCGAGCCACCAGGGGATCCCCAGGGCGTTCAGTCAGCTGTTTCAGTTCGAGCTCATTGGGGGCAACGCTGGTGCGATCGCGCAACTTAAGGCGCAGCAGCCGGTCCCCTAGGCGCTGCAGCAGAGACTGCAACTTTGCCGCCGCCTCAAGGCTGAGGCTGCCCTCCAGCTCCAACAACAACAGATCGTTGCCACTGCGGGAGCCAAGGCAATCAGCCAGCTGCTGTTCCAAGCAAGCCAAATCACTGTCGTCATTAAAACGTTGGTGCAGTTGCTGCCAAGAAACTGCTCCGGTGCCATGGGCGGTTACCTGGGGAAGCTGGCCCCTCTGCACCTCCACCCGCAATGCTTGGCCACTGCGATAGCCCTCGGTCCGCGGAAATCGATCCTGTTCATGGCACCCGGCATACCAAGCCTTCGGACCCACCTGCTTGAGGCCGTGCCAATCGCCGAGGGCGATGTAGTCGAGCTCCCCCAGGGGCAGGGCATTCAGATCAATGCGATTGGCGGCCACGGCGGGGTTCTCCCCATCTCCATCGCCAGCTTCCTCGCCGCCGAAGCCGTGCACCGAGCCATGGGCTAACAACAGTCGCGGCAGATCGCCGTAGCGATCTAGGTCGAGCTGGCGCACCCAGGCGGTGGGGTCGAGGGGTTCCGCTTGCCGTAACAGCGGGCAGGGCAGCAACAGCGCCTGGGGCAACTGCAAGGGTTTGCGCTCCAAAAGCACCTGCAGGTTGGGGGCCAGTTCCCGTTGCACCGCCAGAAACCAGGGCTCCTGCCAGAGACTGCCAGGACCGCCATGGTCATGGTTGCCGGGAATTACCAGCACCGGCAATGGAATCGCCCCAATGGCGCTGCAGGCCTGGGCCACCTCGGCCCGGGTCGGACCAATCGAATCAAACAGGTCCCCAGCCACCAGCACAAAGGCCACCTGTTCCGCCATGGCCACGGCCCCCAGCCGGGCAATTGCCTCTAAGCGCACTTGCTTTAGCCGGGCGCGCTTTTCAGGGTCTGGAACCCGGGCATAGGGCTTGCCTATCTGCCAATCAGCGCTGTGCAGAAAGCAAACCACCGACGACGCCCCAGCAAGCAAACTAGTTCTAGCGTACTATGGAGCGTACGTCGATCGAGCGCCGTGGCGGCCGGTTTATTAGTTACCAACTATGAGCCGCCCCTGCCGCTGCAGGCCCCCTGGCGCCGCTGCCTTTACTGCAGCAGCTTTGAGCTCTGGGAAGGAACCCTGCCTTTCTGCCTAAAACAGCAACAGGTTCTCCGGCTGATTCATGCCCTCGAACGCCGCTGCCTAGAGTGGAATCCTGGCGCCACTGCCCTGAAAACCTGGGGCACAACTACAGCATTTGAGGCCGAAGCAACGGTTATTGGTGGCGAGATGGACCTAGGCAATGCGCATACGAACTCAACGCTGTAGGGTTGAGAAGATTCCCTGGTCATGCTTAGTTCACATCTGTGCCAGCCCAGGGATGACCTGCCTCAAGTTTTTTCCACTGAATGACCCTTTACGTCGGCAACCTCTCCTTTGATGCGGAGCAGGAGGATCTGCGCCACCTGTTCAGCCAATACGGGGAGGTGCGGCAATGCAGCCTTCCCCTAGACCGGGAAACTGGCCGCAAACGCGGCTTCGCCTTTGTTGAACTCGTCAACGAAGCCGATGAACAAAAAGCCATCGATGATCTCCAGGATGTGGAGTGGATGGGTCGCATGATCCGTGTAAACAAAGCTGAACCCCGCGGTAGCGGCGGTGGCGGTGGCGGCGGCCGCAGCGGCGGCGGTGGCGGTGGCTACGGCGGCGGTGGTGGCGGCTACGGCGGTGGCGGCGGCGGTCGCAGCGGCGGTGGCGGCGGCTACGGCGGCGGCGGTGGCGGTGGCGGCGGCGGCGGCGGCCGCTACTAATTCACAACTGCTTTCAGCAGATAATTACCTGAGCGGGTCAGATCCAGGGCATTTCCCTGGGCCTGGCAAGCTCAGGTTTTTTTACGGTTAAGAGAGCAGGTATTAGCTGCACGGCCCAGGGTCTAATCGGCGCCTGAGAATATGTACCCAGATGCTGCTGCGTTTCAACTAGCTGAAAACTTCAGAAATTCCTGAGCCATATTTTCTTTAGCGGCCATGGGGTGATAACCAGTCGCGCCAGCATTTCTCCTGGAACGGACCATGCTCAGCCTCCCCCCCCAGCTCTGGGCCCATCTGATCGCCTATGGCACCGCCGTAAGCCTCAGTCCGCTTCACATTGGCCTGCTGCTGCTGCTGGGCCAGGAACCCCTGCGGCGGGCCAGTTGGTTTGTGTTTTCTTGGATGCTCACCATCTTGGTGATGCTTATCGTTTTTCTCAGCCTGGGCCACCGCTTTTTGGGCAACGGCAGCGAGGCGACCACCCATGGCATGGTCACCGATCTACTGGCCGCAGGCGCCCTGCTGGCCCTGGGCTTGCGCGGCCTGCTTAACCGCACCACCAATGGTTCAGAGCCACCAGGCTGGACCAAACAACTGGATCGCTTTGGCGCCCTGCCGCTACCGCTATTGATTGCGATCAGCTCAGGCCTGGAGGTGGTCAGTCCCGACGACCTGTTCCTTGTGGCAAAAAGTGCCTCAAATCTGTTGGCCGCTGGCCTTGGCCAGCCCCAGGAACTGCTTGGCATGGGGGTGTTGACGCTGGCCGCCAGCGGCTGCCTGCTACTGCCGCTAGGGGCCCTGGCCTTAAACCGCAGCTGGATACTGCCGCGCCTTGGTCAGGCCAAACAACTGCTCTATCGCAATGGCGATCTGCTGGTGGGCGGCATCAGCCTTGCCCTGGCGGGATATCTGGGTTGGCAGGGTATTAGCGGGCTGGTTTGAGCATTGGAAACGGTGTGATCCGATGCCATCCAAGGCAGCCCATAGGATTTGAGTGCGTAATTGTGCTGTGTACGCCCTATGCCTTCCCCCCAACGCCTGAGTGCCATCGAACAGATCCAGCTGCGGCCGCCCTATCCGGCTGAAGCCGCTGAATCGCTTGATGCCCTCTGGGCCCACAACGTCTTCACCCTCGAAAAGATGAAGCGGGCGTTGCCCAAGGAGGTATTCAAGTCGGTGCAGCGCACCATTAAAGAAGGGGGAAAACTCGATCCAACGGTGGCCAATGGCGTCGCCCAGGCGATGAAGGACTGGGCCACCAGCCGCGGCGCCCTTTATTACGCCCACGTTTTCTATCCGCTCACCAACTCCACGGCGGAAAAGCACGATGGCTTCATTGCCCCCCAGGGCGATGGCAGCGCCATCAACGAATTCACCGGCAAGCTTTTGGTGCAAGGGGAACCGGACGGTTCCTCGTTCCCCAATGGCGGCCTGCGTTCCACCTTTGAGGCCCGGGGCTACACCGCCTGGGACATCACCAGCCCCGCCTATCTGATGGAGACCCCCAACGGGGTCACCCTCTGTATCCCGACGGTTTTCGTTTCCTGGACCGGCGAAGCCCTCGACAAAAAAACACCTTTGCTGCGTTCAATTGCGGCAATGAACCGTCAAGCCCGGCGGCTACTAACCCTGCTAGGCAACACCGATGTGGCGCCGGTGAGCTCCAGCTGTGGGGCTGAACAGGAATATTTCCTGGTGGACCAAGCATTCATCGGCCTGCGGCCCGACCTACTGCTGGCAGGGCGCGCCCTATTTGGCGCCCCCTCCGCCAAGGGTCAACAGTTTGATGACCACTACTTCGGGGCAATCCCCGAACGGGTGCAGGTGTTCATGCAAGACGTGGAGCAACAGCTCTATCGCCTAGGCGTTCCCTGCAAGACTCGCCACAACGAGGTGGCCCCCGGTCAGTTTGAAATCGCCCCGGTGTTTGAGGCCGCCAATGTGGCCACCGACCACCAACAATTAATCATGACCGTGCTGCGCAGCACGGCCAAAAAGCATGGCTTCGCCTGCCTGCTCCATGAGAAGCCATTTGCCGGCATCAATGGTTCCGGCAAGCACGTCAATTGGTCCGTGGGCAATGCCACCCAGGGGAACCTGCTAGACCCCGGCACCACCCCCCACGACAACATGCAGTTTCTGCTGTTCTGCGGGGCGGTAATCCGCGGTATCCATAGCTTTGGACCCCTATTGCGTTCCGTGGTGGCCACCGCCGGCAACGATCACCGGCTGGGGGCCAACGAAGCCCCCCCCGCGATCATCTCGGTATACCTGGGCAGCCAGCTGGAGGATGTGTTCAACCAGATCCGCGAAGGGGAACCGAAGGGTTCCAGCAGCGGTGGGGTAATGCAACTGGGGGTAGATACCCTGCCCGAATTCCAAAAGGACCCCGGGGACCGCAACCGCACCTCCCCCTTCGCCTTCACCGGCAACCGCTTTGAATTCCGCGCCGTGGGCTCCGGCCAATCGGTGGCAGGGCCGCTGGTGGCGATGAACACGATCCTGGCCGATTCCCTGGCCTGGATGAGCGATCAACTGGAACAGTTGATCCAAGGGGGAGCCTCCTTACAGGATGCCTCCTTCCAGGTGCTGAAACAGGTCATGCAACAGCACGGTGCCGTGGTGTTTGGCGGCGACGGCTACTCGGAGGAATGGCATCGCCTGGCGGTGCAGGAGCGAGGTCTTGAGAACCTGCCCACCTGTGCCGAAGCGCTACCGGTGCTGGAACGTCCTGAGGTGGCCTCCCTGTTTGAACGCCATGGGGTGTTGTCGAGGGTGGAACTACAAAGCCGCTATGAGGTGTATGCCGAGCAGTACATCCTGGCCATTGAAGTGGAAGCAAAGTTGGCCCTGCGCATGGGGCGTACTCAGATCTATCCAGCCGTAAATGGCGCCCTGGGGGATCTCACCGCCTCACTGATGGATCAAAAGAGCTTGGGCCTAACCGTAGATAGCAGCCTCGCTGAGCGAATCGCCAGCCTCAACCAGCAGCTGAGCGCCCATTGCAACAGCCTAGAGAAGGCCATAGCCAATCCCCCCCACGGCAGCCTTGCCCACATGAAGCACTGTTCAGAAGTGCTCCTGCCACTGATGCTGCAGCTGCGTGAGAGCGCAGACAGCCTCGAGCTGCTGGTGGATGACGAACGCTGGCCCCTACCCACTTACCAGGAGATGCTGTTTATTCGCTAACCGGCCCGAAAAGCCCCCGGGGGAGATACTTACTCCCCCGGGGGCAGCAAACTACAACCTAACAGAATTGCACTAAAACTATTAATCCGACAGCTTTACACTCAAGCAACAGCCCTATAGATTAAGTTTTTTGATGCAAATAAGCAGCGTCAATGCCATCACAAGCCATTGCAGTGTTAAGCAAGATTAAGAAGCCAGAAGCTTGCCTAAGAAGTTTGGAAGAAGTTATTAAGACGACAGAAAAAATCCGGCAAAGCCATCAGGTTAGTGGTCGCTTACGGAACTGCCCTTGAATACCTTGTTCCCAGCTCCAGTCCAGTGGCGTTTGTATCGTCTCACTGATCTGAGTGGTAATACCCATCCCGTGCTTGATGATCTCTACGAATCATTTGAAGCGGCTTGGCTAGACGCCTTGGCTTGGACTGAGCGCATGGGCCACAACCCCAGTGAACCTGTGGCGATCGGTGTGGAGGTGAGCAGCCCAAATGGCAACTGGCGCACATTGCAATACCCCTGCCAAAATCATGCCCCTGGGGGACAGGTAAATATCGGGCAACCGCGGCAACCAGGCGTGTCCCTGTGCGATGCTCTCGGCGCCTAGCTGTGGTCGCAGACCCGATGACTATCTCCACCACTGAACTGCTGGCTGGTTTGCGCTGGCGCTACGCCGTCAAGTCCTTTGATGGGAACCGCAGCATCGCCAGCGACACCTGGGACGCCCTTGAGCAGGCCCTAGTGCTCACTCCTTCCTCCTACGGCCTACAGCCCTGGAAGTTTTTGGTAATTAACGACGCTGCCCTCAAGGCAGAGCTGCGCACCCATTCCTGGAAGCAAAGCCAGGTAACCGATTGTTCCCATCTGGTGGTGCTGTTAGCAAAACGCAGCATCGATAGCAACGACCTTGAACGCCTAATTCAGGCCACCGCCCACACCCGCGGCATCGAGGCGGCCGGGCTCGAGGGCTACAAGGGAATGATGCAGCGCGACCTAGTGGAAGGGCCCCGCAGTCAAACAATTGGCACTTGGGCTTCTAATCAGGTGTACATCGCCCTGGGCAACCTGATGACGGCCGCCGCCCTGTTAGGGGTGGATACCTGCCCAATTGAAGGTTTCTCCCCCCCTGATTACGACCGAATCCTGGGCCTGGAAAACAGCCCCTACCGCAGCTCCGTGGTGTGCGCCTGCGGCTACCGCAGTGCCGATGACAAATACGCTCCCCTAGCGAAGGTGCGCTATCCAATCAGCGAGCTGATCGAACACCGCTAACGGGTAGCTGGGGCAGTGGGGAGGGCGCTGGCAGCACAGTGGCGGCTAATTACCGCCTGCAGCTGCCCCCAGGACACCACCCCATCACTGCCATCGTGCAGTACACCGCCGGAATGGGACTTGAATTCCTTCGGATAGGTCTCGATGATCTGCTTCTTAACGACATATATGCGCTGGGCCACTGCCTGCAGCTGCTTATCCCCATAGGTGTCGTCTAGGGAGGTGGCTTCGGGACCCTTAGGGGGCAGCTGGCTAAGCCGCAGGCGCCAGGCAGCGTTGGCTTGGCGCCACTCCTGGCAGAGCTCCGGCGGCTTGGGGGCAGATGGGGATAACTGGGCCCACAACAACAGGGTGGCGAAGCCGCTGGCAAGGAAAGGCGTCATCGGATCAATCGGGGGTGATACGCACCGGGGTGCCCAGCTGAACCATCGAAAAAACCTGCTCCACATCTGGATTAAGCATGCGCACACAGCCAAGGCTTACGGCCGCCTGACGGTGCACCCATTGGGGCCAAGCAGTGCCATGAATACCAAAGGTCTTGGAATTGGCATCAAGAAATTCCATCCAACGGGTGCCCACCGGATCGCTGGGACCGGGGGGAAAAACCACCTTCTTGGAGTGGCTGTAATAGGTGGGATCCTTGATCATCTGCAGCACTGAATACATACCGGGCGGCGTGGGGCTTTCAGGCGCACCAATAGCCACCGGAAAACTGGCCAAATGGGCGGAGGTTCCTTGCACCGCGGCAAGGATCGACTCGGCAGATAACAGGCTGGCTGGGAATTTCAGCGGATCCACGTCCACCACATGCAAGGTGCGCTGGCCCAGGCTCACCAGGATCTGCTTCTCGGCAACGGCAGGACCAGCAAGGGCCAAGGCAGCCAAGGGGGCCGCAAGCCCAACGCACAAAGCGGCTAAACGTCCCATGGCAGGGCCGCACTCAAAGGTTGGTAGCTCAACGTACCAAAGCTAGGGCTAGTTTTTGCTCAGCTGAAAGTCTCTGGATGAAGTTGGGATCCCTATGGCGCTTGCTCAACCTGCGCTTGCTTTGCGTTGGCACCAGTGCTTGCGCGATCTTGCTGGGAACAGCCCAGCTGGGCCAGGCAGCCCCCACGGCCAGCACCTTTGGCTACGACGACGCCCCGGGGGTGCAGGGCTGTGGCGGGGTGGGCTCCCTGCCGGGCAATAAGGCCTGGTCTGATCCGATCTATGCCGCCTGGGATTTTGTGCAAGGCAGCAGCCAAGCCCATCTGGTGCTCAAGCTCAACGGCCAAATCCAGCGTTATCCAGCCCTCCGCAGCCAGGCCGGTGGCCTGATCACCTACAGCGCCAACCCAGCTGGGGTGCAAGCCACCCTCAGTTTTCCCAACACCGGTGATGGCCACCAAACCGTGGGCGGAGCCGGCAGTCTGCAACTGTTTAGCCCTGGCGATAGCGCCCCAGTGAGCCTGCCGATCCTGGCGGTGGAGGGCTGCTGATCCAGCAATCGCAACCGGTATCTCAAAATTATTTACCTGGGCTATGAAAGTATCTGCCGGGGCTAACATGTCCATCAAAGCTAATGCATCTACTAAAGCCAATGCATCTACCAAAGCTAATGCATCTACCAAAGCTAATGCGTCTACCAAGGCTAATGTATTTGCCAGGAATATAGACGCGTTGGTGTTCAATCAGTTTTTCCCACTCATTGAACATCCAGCGAAGGCTTTGCTTGGCTCACCCTCTCGCAGGCGCGATCACTGCTCCGCTTACTCTAATGAAAATGACTAGGGTCAAATGACTAGGGTCAGATTCAAGACAGTCGCAGCTAAGGAGCCTTGGCCATGGGGTTTGAGCAAAGCTTCGCAAAAGAAATCTTGACCTAAAAAAGCTTGGCCTAAAAAGCTGACCGACAAATTTTGCCCATATATATTTCACCAAAAAACTCTTATACAAAACCCTGACGCGAAAATTCTAAACCAAAACTCTGATTCAAAATGAAAAACCAAGAGATCCTGAATCGAAAAACTTCGTACCACAAACTCTTACATTAAAAACTTCATGCAAGCAAAAGCAAAGGTAAAGGCATACGTATAGACATAGGCATAGGCATAGGCATAGGCATAGGCATAGGCATAGATATAGGTATACGCATAGACAAAGGTATAGGTATAGGTAAAAGCAAAAGCGAAAGCGAAAATAAAAGTGAATGCTAATGTGAATGCTAATGTGAATGCAAAAAATTCTTCAACTGAAAATACTTGGCCAAATAGCCTAGCAAAAGGATAGAGCAATCCAAGCAAAGGGCGTCGCAAGCAAAACTCGGTAGAAGCAAAGATCACCACCAACGCCCTTCAAGAATTTCAGAACCCACCCAATACCACTTGGGCACTCTAATGGAGCACCCCAATGGTATTGGGTGGAAAAATATTTATACGTGCTCTTGTGCTCTTACCTAAAAGAAGACTCACAAAACCACTCAAAGCTGATAATATTTATGTCCCAGCGCTAGACGATTGGCAGCCAACGACTTCTCGGGATACTCCGTAAGCCAGAAAATCAATGCCCTGGTGAGGGGCATTCAAGGGCACGAACGCTGGAATCAAGCCCTGGCAAAGGCCGCTGACGCCGAAACAATGCTCGACCTACTTGAATCCGCCTCGCAAAAACTGGGCCTAGGGCTGAGCCGTCGGCAGCTGGCAGAAACCCCACCACTGCGGGACTGGCTCTGGTTCAAGAAAAACAAACCATTGCTAACTATTGGAGATGAATTGCCCCGCTATCGACAGCAATGAATAAATTATTTGAAAGATTTCGAACTTAAATGGAGGCTTTAGGCATCAATACTTCAGGCATCAATCATCAATAAAGGCGACTAAGTACGAAATCAGGAAGCGCCAACAACGCCTTACGGGATTCCGAGGGGGGCAGAAAATCCAAACACTCACCGGCCTTGCGGGCAAAACCTTCCGCCAACTGGCGAGAACGTTGAATTCCATCGCTCTGACGCACCAGGGCCAGGGCCTGCGGTAGGTCTTCAAGCTCACTGAATTCGCGCTCAATCAGTACCGCCAGGAGCGGCTGCTGCTCCATGGCATAAAGCACAGGGGCAGTAAGGGTGCCCGAGGCAAGATCGGAAGCGGCGGGCTTACCTAGCTGGGCATCATCACCGGTGAAATCAAGAATGTCATCCACCACCTGGAATGCCAGACCGAGCTGGCGGCCAAACTGATAGAGCAAGTCGAGCTGTGACTCGGGCAAGCCGGAGAGCACCCCCGCAGCCCGGGCACTATTGGCCATCAGAGATGCTGTTTTGCAGTAGCTCTTTTCTAAATAAGTTTCCAGGCTCTGGCCGGTGTCATAGCGAAACAAACCCTGGCGCACTTCCCCCTCCGCCAGATCCATGATCACGCGGGAGAGCAATTTCACCACCTCGAGGTTGTCGAGGTTTGCCAGGTGCCAACTGGCTTGGGCAAACAGAAAATCACCGGCCAACACCGCCACACGACTGTTGAAACGGCTGTGCACCGTGGCCACCCCCCGGCGGGTGTCGGCCTCATCCACCACGTCGTCGTGGACCAACGAGGCGGTATGGATCATTTCGGTGATTTCGGCCAGGCGCCGGTGCCGACTGCCAAGGGAGCCAGCAGGATCCAGGGCCCGGGAAAGCAGCAACCCACTGCCAGGCCGCAGCCTTTTACC